>NZ_PVRA01000006.1:0-210946 GCF_002998555.1 Bacillus sp. NMCC4
GAATACATTTATTATTATAACAACATTCGTATTCAAACGAAACTAAACAACCAATCACCGATAAACTATCGGCAATTGGCTGTATAAAGGTGTTTTGATCCCTGTCTCAAAAACGGGGGTCAGTCCCGACTTCCAGGCTTTTTTTACATATAAAGTATTTGCTTTAAGCGGCGGACACCCTCTTGAATCATGTTTTCGTCCGTACAGGCGAAGCCTAGCAGTAATCCCTTTCGATTGCTCTCAAAACAATAAGGACTTAATGGATAAATGCCAACGCCCGCTGCTTTGGCTGCTTCAATACTGCCTTTTTCGTCAAAGTCTGGCGCTCCTTCTAAAAAGACATGAAGACCCGTATCGGTTCCATAGATATGAAAGTGCTTGTCAAAGTGTTGTGTCAAAAGGGCATCCATCATAGCAGCCTGTCTTTTTTTATACAGCTGTCTCATTCGCCTGACATATCGCGTGAATTCTCCTTCTCTGAAAAAAGAAGCGAGTGTGATCTGTTCCATAATGGGCAGCTGTCTTTGAATGAGTGATTGCAGGGAAGCGATTTCTTTTATGACCGCTTTGGAGCCGATAATGGCAGCAAGGCGGATGCCGGGTGTCAGCACCTTGGAGAAGCTTAAGATGTAAATCACATGGTCGGGTGCTTCTGAAAATAATGAAGGAAGCGGTCCGCCATGATAACGATAATCTCCATCAAAATCATCCTCTAGTATATAAGACTGATGGCTGACAGCAAATTTCAGCAGCTGCTGCCTTCTGTTGACACTCATACATACACCGGTTGGACGCTGATGGGAGGGCGTCACCGCAATCAGCTTTGTTTGCCGTGGCACTGTATTCACCATGATTCCTTCTTCATCGACGGGTGCGGGATAAATGTTCATTTCACGATGCATAAATGAAAGCCTTGCCCCAGGAAAGCCTGGATCTTCAACAGCTACTGTATCGCCTTTTTTAAGCAATACCTGTGAAATCAAATCAATGGCTTGCTGCGTGCCACCTGTTAACACCATTTGATCTTCTTCTACATCGATTCCGCGTTCTACAGATAAGTATTGGCGTATTTCTGAACGTACTTCCCATAATCCGTGCGGGGAGGAATAGCCCCAATCTTTCATATCTAATCGCTGTAATGCTTTCGTGAGCGACCGTTTCCATATATTTTGAAAATGTTCATCGATGGCTGGCTCCTGATGTCGAAAATCAATATCGAGTTTCTCATGAAATTGATTGGCCGACAGCCAGTGGTCCATTTGTTTCTCCGCCTCTTGAAAGTGTGGTCTTACCGGAAGAGGGAAAGGCGGCTCACTTTGATGGGGAGTGGAGGCTGCATAGTGGTCACTCGAAATGACCTTTGTACCGCCTCTTCTAGATGTGCTGACATATCCTCTTGCCAGCAGTTCATCATAGGCAAGCTGTATAGTTGATCTTGATACATTGAGCTCCTGTGCTAATACCCGTGTTGGTGTTAACTGATCGTCAGGATTCAGTTTTTGTGAATGAATTTGTTGAATGATCCCAGTCACGATTTGCTGCCAGAGCGGGGTTGTACTTGAGCGGTCTAAATAAATATACATCGGACACCTTCTCTCATTGTCACATATAACATGATGATGACACGGAATTATGGAGTGGTCAATAGCATCATTTTTGGATATAGGAAGTAAGCCAAAAGGTGTGTACACTGTTCTCATATGCTTATGACTAGAGGAGAGAGTCAAATGATCCCTGCATCTAAAGAAGAAACAGCACACCTATCCATCATTCCATTTATATTCGTTTTATTTGGTCTTTTTATGATTACGACCGCAGTGAATCTGCAAGTGCCCCTTTATACGTTGTATGCCGAACAAGCAGGGTACGGAAAGGCGGCTACAGCACTTGTATTTGCTGCATATGTGTTCGGACTGATTCCAGTCTTGCTTTTTATTGGCGGCATATCTGATCGGGCTGGACGCAAACCGGTTTTATTGGTCGCGCTAAGCTTTTCGTTATGTGCTACCCTATTGATGATCGTGCACCCTACCATACAAATGCTCTTTGCGGCCCGGCTACTGCAAGGGGTGGGGCTTGGCCTGAGTGTTGGCACATGCACCGCTTATTTGATTGCTTTATATCCAGAAAAATCAAGCTGGATTCCAACTTTTATTGCGTTATGCAGTTCGGTTGGCTTTGGGGGCGGTGCTCTTTTTACGGCACTGCTTTCTTTTCAGCGTATGTCGCTTGCGCCTCTTAGCTATTGGATTGTGCTGGGCCTTTTAATCCTAACCATCGTGGGTGTCTTCTTTTTCGTTCCGCCTGTACAAGGAGATTCAGGTAAACCGATGATGAACATGCCAACATTTCCAAAAGGAACAATGCCGGCGAATGCAGCGATTGCCATCGCGTGGTCGGTGTGCGGCCTCGTCATTTCGGTTTTGCCAGCACAGCTTAAATTGAATGGATATGAATTATGGGTAGGGCCGGCACTCTTTTTGATTAATATGGCAGGTGTCCTGATGCAGCCTTTTGTTCGAAAGATGAATAGCACAGTAGCGCTCTTTGCCGGGTTTATCTGTCTTCCATGCGGATACGGCCTTTTGCTATTTGGAGCAAATAGCGGGTCCATCCTTCTTGTGCTTGCCGGAACGATGCTTGCGGGTACTGCCTGCTATGGATTTACTTATTTAGGTGGTCTTCAGCTTATTGTCGAACGGGGGAAAAAGGAGGCAGCTAGAGCCGTTGCAGGGTTTTACTTGTTTGCCTATTTAGGCCTGGGTATTCCGAGTGTTTTTATCGGTCTTTTTGCTGATCTGTACGGGACCCAGATGGTGTTAACCGTCTTTTTCTTGGTCGTTTTGGCTGCTTGTCTCATCCTTTTGATCTCAAGTGTCAGACAGAAACAAAAGTGAGGAGTCCCGCTTTCTCTTTTTCCTTCTGTTCGTTTAAAATAAAGGCATGAGAGGGGAAGATGACATGAAAAAATTGCAGCTGGACGGCGCATCGTGCAGGTCGCAAGAAGAGCTTCATGACCAACTAAAAACAGTTTTACACCTTCCTGACTATTACGGGAAAAATCTTGATGCCCTATGGGACTGTTTGACAGGAGAAGTAAATCTTCCAATAGAGCTGACATGGGTAAATTTTGAAACGAGCAAAGACGCTCTTGGCGAGTATGCAGAAAGCGTAAGGCAGTTATTTCAAGAAGCAGAAGAGGAATTGAAAGGACAATTTCAAGTGAGCATTCAATAATGGTGAAAAAGCAGCCGCTGCCGCAGGCTGTTTTTTCATGAGTTTCCGTCTTTCTCAATCTGCTATTGAATATTTTACTAGATATGATAATATATGAACTGTCGCTTAATTGATAATGATAATCATTTTTAGCGGAAAGAGCTTGATAGAAAGAGAGAAACCAGTATGAAGTTGTATCAATTAAGTTTATTATTTGTATGTTTGGCATGTGTATCACTGTTTGTCGGTGTACAGGATCTGTCCATTTTACAGATGTTTCATTTAACAGATGAACAATTACATACGTTAGTTTCAAGTCGCATCCCGCGTCTCATGAGTATTGTGCTTGCTGGCATGAGCCTTAGTTTATGCGGCTTTATTATGCAAAGCATGACGAGGAATAAATTTGTTTCACCAACCACTGCAGGAACGATGGATTGGGCGAAGCTTGGTATTTTAGCAGCAATGCTTGTTTTTACACATGCGAGCCCGCTCATGAAAATGGGAATCGCGTTTCTATTTACTTTAGCTGGGAATCTTCTTTTCTTAAAAATCCTGCGGCATATTAAGGTGAACGATACGATCTATGTACCGTTAGTCGGCTTAATGTTTGGCGGGATTGTCAGTTCAATATCTACGTTTATAGCCTATAAATATGATCTGATCCAAAACGTATCTGCATGGCTTCAAGGGGATTTTTCTCTTATTGTTCAGGGGCGTTATGAACTGCTCTATGTGAGTGTTCCACTATTGATCATCGCGTATTTATATGCTGACCGCTTTACAGTGGCGGGTATGGGTGAGAGCTTTGCCATCAACTTAGGTTTAACGTATAAACGTGTGATGGCGGTTGGTTTGGTGATCGTTTCGATGATTACATCTGTCACCATATTAACTGTCGGAATGTTGCCATTCCTAGGCTTAATCATTCCGAATATTGTATCGATCTACCGCGGCGATCACTTGAAAAAGAGCCTTCCGCATACAGCCTTACTAGGAGCCATTTTTGTTCTGATTTGTGATGTGCTCGGAAGGGTGATCATTTATCCATATGAAATTTCAGTTGGGCTCATGGTAGGCATCGTCGGAAGTGCGATCTTCCTGTACATGTTATTAAGGAGGAAACGCTATGCATAAGAAACGTACATTATGCCTGATTGCAGCCATTGCAGCCGTGCTGATCGTGATTTTCATTACCTTTCAAATGGGGTACTGGCCGTACACAGTGCCAAGTCGTTTAAAGAAAGTGCTGGCGATGACATTGACGGGAGGCGCGATTGCCTTTTCATCTGTTGTCTTCCAAACCTTGACCAACAATCGAATCTTAACGCCGAGCATACTGGGTTTAGACGCACTGTACTTGTTTTTGCAGACAGCGATTATTTATCTGTTTGGCTCGGCCAATTTTATGATCGTCAATAAAAACCTGAATTTTTTCCTTTGCGTTGGGCTGATGATTCTATTTTCTGTGCTGTTATATACGGTGATGTTCAAACGCAAAAATAAACACATTTTCTTGCTTCTGCTTGTTGGTATTGTCTTTGGGACATTGTTCAAAAGCCTTTCTTCTTTTATGGAAATGCTGATTGATCCAAATGAATACCAGGTCGTACAAGATAAATCCTTTGCAAGCTTTAATCACATGAACACAGATATCTTACTCATTGCTTCTGTTTTATTTGCGGCGCTGTGCCTTTACATTTGGACATTCCGCTCCAAATTAGATGTCATGTCACTTGGGAAGGAGCATGCGGTGAATCTGGGAATTGACTATGACAGCATCACAAAAAAGATGCTGATCGTGATAGCCGTTCTTGTGTCCATCGCAACAGCACTTGTCGGACCGATTACGTTCCTCGGCTTACTCGTCGTGAACGTGGCAAGAGAGCTATTTCGTACATACCGGCATACGTACTTGCTGCTAGGCTCTTTTTTCATCAGTGTGATTGCCCTTGTAGGCGGGGAGTTTCTTGTCGAAAAGGTATTTACTTTTCAAACGCCGCTGAGTGTCCTGATTGATTTAGTAGGCGGATTGTATTTTATTTACTTACTTTTAAAGGAGAGTCGTTCATGGTCGTGATGAAGGGAGTCAGTAAGACATATAACGGAAAAACAGTGCTTCACGAAACAACTGTCAGTGTGAAAAAAGGACAGCTGACCTCTCTCATTGGTCCAAATGGTGCGGGTAAGAGCACGCTTTTGTCCATCATGAGCCGCCTGATTCAGCCAGACACAGGTGCAGCTTATTTACAGGACAAACCATATAGCGCGTATCCTCCGCAGGAGCTAGCGAAAAAGATGAGCATTTTAAAGCAGGCCAATCACATGAGTGTGCGCCTGACCGTACGGGAGCTTGTCAGCTTTGGCCGTTTTCCTTACTCACAGGGCTATCTGACAAAAGAAGATGAGAAGATGATCGATGTGTCTCTTCAATACATGAGGCTTGCCGATATCCAGCATCAATATGTAGATGAACTGAGCGGCGGACAAAGGCAAAGAGCCTTTATTGCGATGGTGCTGGCTCAGGATACGGATTATATTTTCTTAGATGAGCCTTTAAACAATTTGGATATGAATCATTCTGTTGAGATGATGAAGCTCTTTCAGCAGCTCGTCAAAGATCTTGGGAAAACAATTGTTGTGGTTCTCCATGATATTAACTTTGCATCTGTGTATTCCGATCATATCGTCGCTTTAAAAGATGGACAGGTGATCAAAGAAGGCGGAGTAGAAGAAGTGATTCAAACAGATGCACTTGAACAAATTTATGACATGCGCATACCGATTGAAGTCATTCACGGTGAGCGTATTTGCTTATATTTTTCCTAAAAAAATGAAGAGGTGATCAAGTATGAAAAAATGGAAATGGATGATGACTGTATTAACAGCGATTGTTGTACTCGCTGCCTGCGGGAACCAAGGAAAAACAGAAGGAACAAAAGAGGAAACCGTCACGGTAAAAGACATGCTCAATAAAGACGGCGTGAAGATCAAGAAAAACCCGAAAAAAGTCGTCGTGTTTGATATGGGAAGTCTTGATACGCTGGACAAACTAGGTGTGGATGTGACAGCTTTACCAAAACAAGTCGTGCCTAAATATTTATCCAAATATGAAGGTGACAAATATGAGAATGTCGGCGGTTTAAAAGAGCCGAACTTCGAAAAAATTGCAGAGTTAGATCCTGATTTGATCATTATCCAGAACCGTCAATCAGATGCATTCGATGAATTTTCTGAAATTGCTCCTACGATTTTGATGGATGTAGACACTGCCAACTATATGGAATCATTTAAAAAGAATGCCACGACGTTAGGGGAAATTTTTGATAAGGAAGACGAAGTCAAAAAAGAACTAGCAGCCATTGATCAAAAAGTAGATGCATTAAAGAAACAGGCAAAAGAGTTGAAACAGAATGGTTTAATGATCATGGCCAACGACAGTAAAATGACAGCCTTTGGTGCTAAGTCAAGATACGGACTCATCCATGATGTGTTTGGTATCACGCCGGCAGATCAAAAGCTTGAGCCATCTGACAAACACGGACAAAGCATTTCATATGAGTACATGGTCAAAACGAATCCGGATTACTTATTTGTCATTGATCGAGGCGCAGCGATCGGAGAAGAAACTTCTGCGAAACAGCTTGTTGAAAATGATTATGTGAAATCAGTCAAAGCGGTCAAAAACAACCATGTGGTGTATTTGAACTCTGACATGTGGTATTTATCTGGCGGCGGCCTTGAATCATTGACTGCCATGATTGATGAAGTAAAACAAGGAATTGACCAAAAATAATGGAAGAAAAGCTGCTCATACTGAGCGGCTTTTTTTTATTGTGGATTCATAAAAATATGTTGCGTGCAGGAAACTTTCATCAAAATATGTTATAGTGGAACCTACATTGATAGACTAAGATAGAGTGAGGGTTCGGAAAGGATGAAGGAAAAAACAAGATCAAAAAGAAGGCTGAGACCTTGGGTGAAAGCCGTGCTGTTTATCATGGCTTTTGTCATGGTGATGGCAGTGTCCGTGACAGGATATGCTTACTATAAAATTTCAAAAGCGTCGGATAAGGCGCAAGTGTCATTAGAAAGAGGAGACACCTCGCAAAAGCGTGTGAAAGCTTTTGATCCAGGAAAAGACAGCTTCTCGGTGCTGCTGCTTGGAATTGACAGCCGTCCAGGTGAAACGGTAGACGAAGCAAGAAGTGATGCGGTCTTACTGGCGGCGGTGAACCGAACAGAGAAAACCATCAAGCTCCTCAGTATTCCTCGTGATTCTTATGTTGATATACCGGGAAGAGGATATGATAAAATCGCCCACGCCCATGCGTTTGGGAGTGCAGATTTGTCAGTCAAAACGGTCGAAAACTTGCTGAACATTCCTGTAGATTATGTGATTTCAGGGAACTTTAAGGCGTTTCAAGACATTGTGGATGAGTTAAATGGAATTGACGTCACGATTGAAGATGAAGGTATCGCAAAACAAATGGAAAAGGATTCAAAGGGAAAAGTTCATGTGCAGACAGGCGCCCATACATTAAATGGTGAAGAAGCATTAGCCTTTGTGAGAACGAGAAAGGCAGACAGTGACCTCATGCGCGGAAAGCGCCAAATGGAAGCACTTCAAGCCATCTTTGAAAAATCTAAATCCATTTCTTCGATCCCGTCATATGACAACATCATTGATACACTTGGTGATAATGTTTCAACCAATCTGTCCATGAAGCAGTTTATCGGTCTTTTCCCGTTATTGAGCTCATTGAAATCAGTGGATACCATTCAGCTGAAGGGCCATGATTATCAGCCTGGGAATGTGTATTACTTTGAGTTAGATGGCGCTGGATTAGAAGAAGTGAGAACAGAGCTGAGAGAACAGCTTGAATTATCATAAATAAGTAGGAGCCTGCCGCTGTGGCAGGCTTTTTGCTTTGAATGGGTAAGCGCGACAATGAAGCAAATTCAGTTCGCTTGATGAAGAAAATACTGAGTCAGCAGTTCCTCTACCCGGTGGCGTATACGTGGATTAAAGTATTTATGCTTTTCTTCATAGCCATCTATGATAAATAGATAAGTTGTAAATCCTTCATCGTGTTCAATTTGCTGTACCTTCATTTTTTCTTTACGTAAATGCTGCTTCAGTTCATAAAGTGCTTTCTGTGCTTCCTTTAAGGCAGAGGTCACAAGCTGAATGTATGGTTCATTTAGTTTAAATGTTTGATGTTGTTTTAAGTGAGTCAAATCACGATTGAGGATGGAGATGACCATTGGAAGAAAGATGGCCTGTTCCATCATCTGAAGCTGTATTCTTGATAGTCTCGTCATGTCCAAGCCTGCTTTCTTTATATATGTATAGAACACTTGTTCTTATTTATTATATCGAATGAGTCAACCAATCTCAAGGGGGCAGGGTGGATTCATTTGTATATTTTTATGTTTTCCATGTAAAATGAAAAGTAGACAAACCTTGAAGGAGTCAAAGAAGTTGACATCATTTCTTTCCCTATTTACTCATGAAAATATCACATCATTTTTTGAAAGCTACAAGGCCTTTGGACCGATTGTGGCCATATTGCTACCCTTAATAGAAGCATTTCTTCCGTTTTTACCACTCGTTGCGTTTGCTGTAGCGAATGCAAATGCATTTGGCCTTTGGGAAGGCTTTTTATTGACCTGGATTGGCGCAAGTGCAGGGTCTATTCTTGTCTTTTTGCTGATCAGAAAATTTGGACAGATGAGAATGCTCAACTTTATCAGTAGGCATCCTTCCATTAAAAAATTGATGCTTTGGGTGGAGAAGCGAGGGTTTGGTCCGTTATTTATTTTACTTTGCTTTCCTTTCACGCCCTCTGCTGCTGTCAATGTTGTAGCGGGTTTATCAAGAATTAGCTTTTGGCAATTCTCATTAGCTGCTTTATCTGGCAAGTGTGTCATGCTTTTTATCATTAGTTTTATTGGCTATGATCTTTCTGCTTTAGTTAAGAATCCGTTAAGAAGTGTTTTTGCGGTTCTAGTTATCGCGTTATTATGGTATGTTGGAAAGAGAGTAGAAAATAGGTTGAACATTCGAATGAGCAAGCGTGAGGACAAAGGAGGCTCTTAATGAAAAAGAAGCCATTGCTATGGTTGATGATTATTACAGGCATCGTCTTATTGTTCCAAGTAAAGAATTTCATGTTTGTCACGTACAAAGTAGAAGGGGTTAGTATGGACCCAACTTTTACAGATGGAACAGAATTATTAATCAATAAGTTCTCGCCAAAACTCACGAAAATTAGCCGGTTTGATTATGTGTTATTTCACGGACCTAAAAATCAAATCTTGATCAAACGGGTCATTGGACTCCCAGGAGAAACGATCAAGTATGAAGATGATCAGTTATTTGTCGATGGTGAAAAAAAGAAGGAACCTTATTTAAAAGAGCAGAAAAAACATAAAATGGGGAACGTCCTGACAGGAGATTTTCAGCTGAAAGCCATCACAGGAGACGATAAAATCAAAAACAATCATTACTTTGTGGTTGGAGATAACCGAATACATAGCTTTGACAGCCGGCATTTTGGCACCATTTCAAAGGATCAAGTCGTCGGTGTCAAAAGGAATACCAGCGAATAAAAAAGGCGCTCTGCATATGCAAAGCGTCTCTTTTTTATTTTGCGGCTTTATAATCAGGCTGCCTTTTTGCCCAGACATGATGTAAGAACCGGAAAAACGGTGGCAGCATTGCAATGACGAGAATAATTCTGACGACTTGTACAGCCACAACAAAGGTAGAATCCTCGTGAAGTGTGACCGCTGTTGTTGCCATCTCTGCAATACCGCCAGGCGAAAAGGCAAGAATGGCTGTAATGACAGAAATGCCTGTAATCTCAGCAATGGCAATAGAGCTGAGGACAGTCGCAGCAATTAGCCCGGCTGAGCTGACGACAGCCACAATGAGAGTGTTTTTTAGTCCAACAAACATCTGTTTATTCATTTTTGATCCGATGGTTGCACCTAGAAATACTTGAGACGCAATGTTCGCTTGTGCCGGCCAATAAGGAATCAAATCATAACCTATGAGTGCGCCCGCACCAACTTGAAGAGCTGCGACGCCTAGCATGCTGCCGATCAGCCAAGGGGCAGGGAAATGAAGACGAACTGCCAGGCGTGACATGAGCCAGGCACCTAAAATAAGTGCAGCGGTCCAAGAGATGTTTGACAGGGTGAAAACGCCCGAAGAAAAGGCACTTCCTTGCGTAGCTACAACCGCATCCGCTTCGTTTTTTGTATTTAAATAAAACACTGTAAAAGGGATAGTGAGTACAACCATTAATACACGTATCGTTTGCACGAGACTCACAACAGCTGTATTTGCTCCCACCTCTTGGGCAATCCCCGGCATAGCGGATAAACCGCCGGGGGCAGTTCCGACAAAGCTTGTCAGCATATCTGTTTTGCTCAGCTTCCATAAGACAAAGCCTGAGAGCATCGCCAGTAGAATAGAAAAGACGAGCATGAAACTCACAGGGAGCCAATTTTCAGCGAAAATGTGAAGGACCTTCATATTCATTTTCTGTCCGAGTTCGATTCCGAGAATGAATTGACCAAGGAGCAGCCATCTGCTGTGAATACGTAAGGTGCTAGTTCCTTTACGCTGAAACAGGGTGGGGCGGCGCATGGCAATAAAAGCTGCTGTGATTAATGTACCAACCATCCAGCCAATAGACATTCCTGTTAAAGACAAAAGAAATCCACCTAAACCGCTTATCGCAATCAGAATGAGATCGGTTCGAAGGCTGTTTCCTTGTTTCATCACATGTAAACCTTCTTCCTATATGTTTGTTCAGTAAGTGAAATGTTGTTATCTTCACTATAATACAAAAGTCTCTATAAATAAAATACGATTTTTTTTACCATTTTCATAAGATTATCTTATCAATAAATGGTTAGCAAATTCTTATAAAGAAAGAAATAATTTTTACCAAAAGCAAAGTCAATATACAACGATTTTCCCCTATTTATCTTATCAGTTGACTATCATTTTCAATTACACTACAATGCTTATTGTTAATTAAGATTTTATTGATAGAAATGCTTATTTCAGCTATGTTAATTATGTAAAAATGCCTTAAATTATATGTATTTTATTAGTTATGGAGTATTTGTGGAGTACAATACTCCATTTTTTTGTTCTCAATAAAGAAAAAAGAAATGAGCTGTACTCATTTCTAAAGGAACGACAAAGAATCTAATTTCTTCGAAAGCTGCTTTTGTCTGCTAGGGAAGAGATGTCCATAGGTATCTAAAGTGAAGGTTACTGATTTGTGTCCTAAGCGTTCGGAAATCAATAGTAATTCTTCACCTTGATGTATTAGTAGTGAAACATGTGAATGTCTAAAGCCATGAAATTTAATTACTTTTAAAGATTGACTTGTTGATTCATTTATCTTGTGGCAAGTTTCTTTGATGAGTTGGTTGATATAATGAGTGCTGGGGATTTTCCCATCTTTTTCAAAGATTGGAGTCTGTGGTGTTTGAATTAAACCTAATTCATCATACTTATTTTTTTGCTGTTTTCTCCATTTTAGTAACATATCGGTTAGTTTTTTGTTGATGCTGATTGATCTTATAGAGTTGGGTGTTTTCGGTGTAGTGACAATATTTTTTTGGTTTAATCTGTGATATGTTTTGTTGATGTTTATTACTCCTTCTATTGTATCTAAATCTTCCCAAGTTACTGCTTGTGCTTCTCCTATTCTTGTGCCTGTCAAATATGCGAATGTATATAGTGTCTTATAATAATTTTGTTTTGGCTTCAGAAAGTTTATAAACAATTTGAAGTCTTCAGGAGTCCAGATGATTATTTTATTAGAAGTGTCTCGAAGATTTTTTACATCAACACAAGGATTCTTTTTAACAATTCCTTCTTTAATTCCTATTGAAAAAATGTTGTGTAGAATTATCATAATTTGATTTATTGTTGATACTTTTAAATCTTTATTTATTAAATGTTGCCTGAAATTTGTTACTTCTGTGTAAGTGATTTTATTTACAAGGGAATCTTTGAAGAATGGAACGATATGTTTATTAATCGAAAGTGTTCTGTTATGTACAGTAACTTCTTTTAAATTTTGTTCCATATGATTAAAATATAGAGCTAATAAATATTTAAAATTTGCATTCTTTTCATAATCTAATTCACCATTTCGGTACTTACTTTTAATGCGGTAATAAATTTCTTCGGCTTCTTTTTTGGTGCTGGCAATTTTAGTTTTTCTTCGTCTTGCTCCGGTTATGGGATCGAAGCCTACACTTATATCCACTTTATATTTTCCATTAGACATTTTTTTTATAGGCATATCTTAAACTCCTTTCTATACAATTATTTTCCCAACGTTCTGAAAGTTTTGAGGAGTTGGATTAAACAACCTAAGTTGAGCAGCTTTTTGTTCTACAATAAATTCTGGTAAGTCATTAAGAAAGGCAATTTGTTGTATTCTCCATTTATTTAGATGATAAGTAAATGTGTTTATTAAGTTGTCGGGTAATAAAAGTTCAGCAGCGAAGACGTTTGCTTGATCTTCTAATTTCTTTTCTAACTCAATTGAACAATTGTGTAATTTAAAAGAGTTTAAATCTTTGTGTAAAAAGTAGTGTCCTAGTTCGTGAGCTATTCCGAATTTTTCCCATTCATAATTAGAGTTTATGTGTATGAGATAGGTATCTGTATTTTCATGATACTGTAAACAACCTCTTACGGTGCCTAGGTCGTTTTTAAGAATTGGTATATTTAAGGATTGGCAAATATTATAAATGTCGTTGCCATTATGCTCTTTTAATAAGTGTTGTACTTTGTGTTTGATTCTTTTGTCTGTATAAATCTTTATCACTCTTTCTTTTTCATGGCCTCGGCATACTCAATGCCATTTTTTAAAGCTTTTTTTATTAGATTGGCTGTTTCCTCATCAATGTCACCATTTTTGAGGAACATAAGTGTTTTTTCTTCTTTTAATTCTTCAATGGCTTCATTAATAGCCTTTTCTAAATTATTTCTTTCTTTACTAGGGCGATCCAATAAATAGTCAGTGGAAACATCAAAGAAGTTAGCAATTTTATTTAATGTGTCACTTGTTGGAAGTATCTCTTCATTCTCGAAGCGAGCAATAGAACTTTGACTTAAATATAAAAGATGTGCAAGTTCTTTTTGGGTAAGTTTTTTTGATTTTCTTAAAGTTTTTAATTTATAACCAAAACTCATATTTCCGACCTCTTTTTTTCTTATAATATTACATATAGTAATAAAATAAACAATGAACATCAGTTTTTTATGCGTAATATGCATTTTTTATGTTGACTTTATGCGTATACTCATTTAATATAAGGTTAAGAAATGATTATACGCATATTTCAGGAGGCGATATGATGAGTTTTTTAAACGTCAAAGATGTCCAGAGAATATTGAATGTTAAACAGGCAACTGCATACGAAGTCATTAGAAAATTAAATGCGCAGTTAACAATGCAAGGGTATCAAGTTGTTAGAGGTAGAGTGGACAAAAGTTATTTTGAAAAAAGTTACCTTTATTCAGATAGTAGAGAAAAGGTGACAGGCTAATGAATTATTCTCAAACAAAAGACACAATGAAAAAGGCTGTATCATTAGCAAAGCAGCTTGAAGGGAATTGGTCAGCGAGAATGAAGATGGCACTTAATAAAGTGTACATAGAGCATTATTTATCGCAGCCATTGACACGAGAAGTAATTGAAAAGTTGTTACTAAAAGGGATGTCATTTCGACGAATCAAAAAACATTATAATGTCGGAATGCAAGAAATTTCTTCTCTTCTCGCTAAATGAATAGTGTGAGTTTACACCACTATAAAGCGTGAGAGAAAAGAGAGGTTGTGAAGTAATTGAGCCTTTTAGAATTTTTCGATCAATCCTTAAAGAGGTTTGAAAATGAAAAAGAACCAATTACATTTGCTCTAGCAGCAGTAATTCAAAAAAAGATTGATGAGTCACTGCACGAAGAATATGAGGAATTTGATCAATGGTTTAGACAAACGTTTTATTCAGAGGGGAAGCCGACGCATTATTTTAGGGTGCCTCTTGTTGACGAATCACCAGTCATATTCGGCGGTAAACCAAAAGTTATTCTTTTGAATGGCCCATATGTGAGTGGAGTATCTGTTTAAAAAGGAATGATGTTCCTTGAAAAATACATACAGACAAAAAAAGCGTCCTTGACTGTATCAAGAACACTCATAATAAAACCTAGACAATTTTATTATATGTGATTTTTGATCAAAAGTCATGCGTGAGTATTTGACGATTAACAGTAATCATGTTTCAAATACTGTAGCAGGCTAGAAGAAGCGTGCGAAATAGCTGTAAGCAGCTTGATGATCATAAATGATCTACTAGGTTGCCATGACTGGCTATGCTGTGAGCGACTGATAAGCGCCATGAGGACAGATTCAGAGTCGGAGCGATTCTTTTTTAAATATAAATCTGGAGGGCATTAAATGACCATCCAATATTTTAGAGATTCAGAAGGTAAAAAAGGTTCAATTGGAACGAAAGTGATAATTATTCATGCATTTTGGAAGTCTGTTGAAGAGAAGATTCTTACTGTAGATCGAATAGTCAGCATAGGTGAGGGAAGAACTCGCCTCTATTTTAAAGAACGTGGTTTTGCTAATCCAAAGTTAGTTAAAATTATTGAAAAATAAAAATCGTGATGAACACGTAAAAAGAGGAGATTTATAATGGAATTGAAATTTATTGTACCTAATATTTCAGAAACTTTCGGCGAAGTTAAATTTATGGGCTTAAATCGTGATCGATTCGTCTTTGATAGAGTACGTAACCAAAGAACGGATCAATTGGAATCAAGAACTTATAACTTAGGGTCTAGCTGTCAAGGTGGTCAAATTGAAGTTACATTGCCCGCAACGGTCGAACTTAAAGAGTTTGATTTTATGAGTAGTGTTGAATTAGTAAATCCAATTATTAAAGCGCAAGCACGTGCCAATGGAAACTTTGCTAATGTGTCGTGGACTGTTGTTGCTGATGATATTATTCTTAAAGGCTCAAATGCTAATGCTGCAAAAGTAACACCATCAGCCCCAGCGACAAATGATAAAAAGTAATAGTGTTAGGGGTGGATGACCATTTCTAAGCTATGGAAGTATAAAGGGACAAAGATTCGTCCTAGACATAAAAATAACGTGGTGAAAACAGGTGCATTAATAAGTGTACCTGTTTTTTTGTTGCTCATGATACTCTTTTGGAAAGATCATCTTTGGATTATATATGATAAGGGTTTAGAGGCTACATTTCAAAACTTCACCTTTAATAAGCCGTTAATTATTAAGAGTTTATTGGTGTCTCTCATAGTACCTGCGGCTTTAATTTTTGTGTGGTATTTCATCTTTCATCATAACTACAAAAAAATTTATCATAGGCAGAAAATAGCACGAATGATATTTTCTAATAAATTCTATGAAACAAAAAACGTAAAGAGTAAGGTGACTGATAGGATGATTCAAAAAATCTCCTATTTTCCTAGGTTTTATTATAGGGTCAAGGATAATCATTATATTATTATCAAAATTGCTATGGATATGAGTCGCTTTCAACAAAGGTTTATGGAATTGAACAAGGAATTTGAAAATGGGTTATTTTGCGATTTGGTCTCAACTGATATGGAAGAAGGTTATTACACCTATAAGTTGCTATTTGATGCAGGAAGAAACCGCATATCAATCGATGAAGCGGTCGTTGAAAAAGGTTCTATGACACTAATGAAACATATTAAATGGGATTTTGATTCGTTACCGCACATGCTTATTAGTGGTGGCACAGGTGGGGGGAAAACATACTTCATTCTTACCCTTGTAAAGTCTTTTGTTGCTTTTGGTGCGGATGTACGTATATTAGACCCTAAAAATGCCGATTTGGCTGATTTAGAAGGAATTTTTGAAAGGAAGGTGTTTTCTCGTAAAGGCGGTATTATGATGACTTTGAAAAATTCTGTTGAGGATATGATGCAGAGAATGGAGGATATGAAAAGTCATCCGAATTATAGAACTGGGGAAAACTATGCTTATTATGGATTTAAGCCTGTTTTTATCATATTTGATGAGTACGTGGCGTTTATGGATATGCTAGATTTTAAGGAGCGTGATAAAGCGATTCAAGATATTAAGCAAATAGTCATGCTTGGAAGACAGGCAGGCTTTTTTCTCGTTGCAGGAGCGCAACGTCCAGATGCGAAGTATTTTGCTGACGGAATAAGAGACCAGTTCAATTTCCGAGTATCTTTAGGAAAAATGTTTGATACAGGTTATGGGATGCTTTTCGGTGACACAGATAAAGCATTTGTAACTAAAGATATTAAAGGAAGAGGCTATGCATATGCAGGATCGGACAATATTATGGAATTTTATAGCCCTTTGATACCAAAAGGTTATGATTTTATTGAAGAAATCCGACTTGCTAAGGAAGGAGCGCAGGGCGCGCAGGCGGCGACAGCCGCAAGCGACAGCGAAAGCGCCCGAAGTGACTTAGGAGGAGTGAGCGCAGCGAATGACGGGGAAAATGAAACCCCCCCACGCTAACAGGGGGGTAGTAATGTAAAATGAATAGAATAGAAAGTGCTGAAAATCCTTTAGTATCAATGGTTGACTACATACGTGTTAGTTTTAAAACACATGATGTAGATGACATTATCGAAAATATTTTGCACATCAATAAGGATTTCATGACAGAGAAACAAACTGGCTTTTATGGTTATGTGGGCACTTGGGAAATGGATATGATTAAAGTGTTCTACAGTACCGAAGGTGATGACAGAGGAACTTTGATAGAGTTTTCTGGTAAAGGATGCAGACAGTTCGAATCCTTCCTAGATTGCCGAAAAAAGACATGGTTTGATTTCTTTCAAGAGTGTCTTGATAGAAAAGGTAAATTCACAAGATTGGACTTAGCCATTGACGATAAAGAAACATATTTTTCAATTCCCGAGCTATTACAAAAAGCTCAACAAGGTGAATGTATTTCTCGTTTTAGAAAGTCGGACTATAATGGTTCATTCAGTTTAAACGATGGGCTATTGGGTGGAACAACTATGTATTTCGGTTCTAAAAAATCGGAAGCGTATTTGTGCTTCTATCAAAAGGGACATGAACAAGCTGAAAAATTTAATATTCCGTATGAAGAAATTCAGGATTGGAATAGATATGAAATCCGTTTGAAAAATGATAGAGCGCAAACGGCTGTGTGTGAGTTGATCAAGGAACGAGATTTAACTTATATAGCATTGCAGATCATCAACAATTATATAAAGTTTGTTGATCCTAACGAAAGAGACAGGCGATTTTGGGAACCAAGTGAATTTTGGTCAAGATTTGTCGGTGATGTGGGTAAACTGAGTTTGTACATGAAGCCGGAAAAGGACTTTTATGAAAAGTCCCGTAACTGGTTGAAAAATAGCTGTGCACCCACAATGAAGATGATCTTAGAAGCTGATAGAGCAACAGGTCAAAATGATTTGTCTGACATGATAATAAACGCAGAGTTGCAAGATAAGCATGAAAAGATGTTGGAAACATTCTTAACGCCAATTCATGAAATGGTGGTTTGATTTTAGGTGCTTGCTGCTAATAAACACAGGTGATGCGTATATCGTTTGTGTCAACGGTAAGCGCACCGTAGGGAGCATTAAGGAGTTGAAACAATCAGCGCCCCCAAACCCTTTTAATGTCTCAAAAGGTCATCACACCTTTTGAGCTGCCTACCGGCGAGGGAGTCCCCCGAAGAATCGGGGGAATAGGGGGATGAGTTCTTAAAGGATAGTCAAAAGACTGTCCTTTTTGTTTTGATGAAAGGAAGGGATTGTTTTGAATGAAACAGTGCATGACCTTAAAATAATGCACCAGTTTTTTTGGGCATTAAAAACAGGGATAAAGGGTTTTGAAATTCGCAAAAATGACAGAGATTTTCAAGTAGGTGATATCGTTCGTTTACGTGAATATAAGGAAGGACAGTATACAGGAAGGCTTGTTTTGGGGAGGATCACTTTCATAACTTCCTTTGAACAGAAAGGTGATTATGTTGTTTTGAATTTCAAAAGGCTTCGATTGGATGAAGCTGTGTAAGTATGGGGGGATGACTTTGGCGAGTAAATTAAACACAAAAATTCTTGTTGTTGAGTCCAATGAGCCTAACTATAAAAACATTGCTGAAGCAGTTTTAGTATTAACAAGGGACGTTGATCTCTCCTTTAAGAAGGATGAAGCCGTATGAAGTATGAAGGGTATCAAAAATTCGCTTTTAACTGCTTTTCAATATTAGTTCCGATACTTTCTTTGTTGTTGAGTTTTTATCTTTTAGTGGCTGTTTTAGCGTCTTTTCTTTATGTTGAACAAAGTGATTTGATGAATGCATTAGGAATAACTATTTTTGTGTTTGGTCCTTTATGTGTGATCTTTACGAATATATATCATTATGTGAAAAAGGATAGTTTGCTTAAAAGATTAATTAGGAAAATGTGCGATTTAGAAATGTCTTTCTTCTATATCGTTGGCATGTTTCTATTAGTTTTTTTACTCCTGCATAATGGAATTGCTTTTGTTGTTGACTGGTGGAATAGGTGAACCATCATGAGCCAATGGAAAGGGTTAGATCATAGGCTGAATAATTTGGGTTTTATGGTTGGTGTTCCTTCTTTGGTGTATGAAAGGCAATTGAGTCGTGAGTGGTTTTTGATTGTAGAGGGGGAACGTATAAAAGGATTTTCGGAATATAGATACTCCTTTTATAAAACTAAGTTTATGAAAGATGGAAGGATGACCAGTACCAAGGTATTTATAGAAAGAACCAGTGTGAGACAGGTGTATAATAAGGTGCTAAATTACATCAATTATTTGGAAAAAAACTAAAGTTTTTGATGTAAAATACTACAAAAAATGGTATAATTGTATTAAGAATAAAACGAAAAAAGAAGGAGTCGGGGAGACTATGAAAGCGAAAAAAGTTGTAATTAGTCTAGGGTTGGCGGGCGCATTAGTTGGTGGAACTATTTGGGGGTTCTCTGCTGCAAACGCAAAGCAGCAGACACAAGATAAACACCAACCAAAAACAGCTATTGTTAAAGAAAAGGCGGAAACTAAGAAACTTAAACCGAAAAAAGAACAAGTGAAGAAGAAGGAAGTAAAAGAGATAAAAGAAGTTAAGAAGGAAAAGCCTAAAAAGGTAAAGAAAGTCGAAAAGCAGCAAAAACAGGTCGTTAGTGAGCAGCCGCAACAAAAAGAAAGAATTGTTGCTGTCAGTGAACCGAAAAAGAATAGCAATAGTAGTGTTAGTAATGCTCCTGTGAAAAAACAACAAACAAAAGTATATAGAAATACAACTGGTTCTTCTAGTCCTTCAAAAAGTCATGTTCAGCCAAAAAAGAAATACGTGAGTAATGGCGGTTCAAATCACCGCCAAAGTAAATCCAGTTCGCCTAAAAAATCAACTGCTGTTCCTAAAAAGTCCCCTAGTTCTTCTGGTGGAACATCTACTACAGGTGAAAAAACTGGCGGGGGGAAAATAAAAAATTCTGATTCAACTTATGAAACTGGTACGTTTGATGCTAATGATTTAAATGGTGTCCCGTGGGATGAATTGAATAAGTAATTAACTGAAGGTGTTCAAAAATTTGAGCACCTTTTTATTTTTAGGGGGGGAAAAGTTTTTAATGATTAGAAGGAGATCATTTAAAAGTATAGTCTTACTCATGATTGTGGTTATGTTTTCTGTTTTTCCGAAAGCGGAAGCGACTGAGGGAGGCGTGAAAACCTTCGGTATAAACTATGATGGCTATTTAGAAATGAATGGTGAAGTTCTGTATATGTCCGTTGATGGTAAACGAGAGAAAGCAACGCTAGAAGAATTAATCCAGAAGGGGGACAAAGATCAAGAACTATTATTAGAAAGCGATATTGAAGAGAATGATAAAGGAGTTTTATCTTTTATATTCTCGTTTTTTGCTACTGGTAAAGTAAAGGCAGCAGCACCCAAGATTGAATATAAAGGTGCAATTAAGTATCGTGGCTCAGTAGTAGGGGATTTTAGAGTAGACGGTAAACAAGCATTTTGTTTTCAGCATTCTAAAGCGTCTCCCCCTACGGGATCAAAGTATAAAGAATCTGTTCCTTACGACAACGAAAAGGTACAAAGGGCTTTGTATTATGGTTGGGGTGGTCAAGGTAATATTTTTACGGATAGAAAACAAGGGATTGTAATTACTTCTTTAATACTCGATAGGCTGTATTCAAATGGTGATTCGGGAAAGAATCTCCCTGGCTATGAAAAATTGTGGGATTTAACCTTGAATGGAAAAGATTTAAATAGAAAAGTAAGATTCACAAATACTAAACTGACTGTAGCTGTAAAGGGAAACAAGCAAGTTTCTGAAACGACGAAACTTAATGCGGACAAAGAGAATTATGTTACAATTTCTGTTCCTAATGGTATAACTTTAGTTAATGAAACAAGTGGTAAGAAGGTAACTGAAGGCAAAATGAAAGTTTATGGGGAACAGAAAATACATCTAGAAGCTGATTTAGATAAAAAATATAATTACAGCACTGGGGAATTAGGCAGCAACATGAAAATATTTCAGCCTTTAATAACGAAGCCTAGTGGGGGGAATACACAGGTTTTGGGTTATGGGGATTGGTATACTGACCCGAACAATACAACATCTTTTACTGCTGTATTTAAAGTGCGCCAGAAGAAAATCAATGTGCAGCACATTGATAAATATTCTGGAGAAGTCTTGGAAAAGGAGAGCTATACAAGAAACATAGGTTCAACGTATTCATTTACGCCTAAAGCGTCCATTGCAAAAGGGAAAGAAAAATTCATCCCTGTGAACACCAACAAGAAAACGGGCACATTAGGAAACAAAGATGTGACGGTAAAGTTTTATTACATTTTGGAGAGATCTGTGACGGTTAATTATTATGATAACCGTACAGGCGATAAGATCAAGGAAACCAAAAAGTATAAAAAAGTGCGTGGTGAAAATTATTCAGAAAAACATCCTACAATAAAAGAAGGTGAATACACATACCGTTATGTGAAATCGACAGGAGACAAAGAAAGTGGAACGATTGGCGGCAAGAATATTGTCATCAATTATCATTATGATAAGCCATTAGCAAAGCTATCGTTTGATAAGCTGCAAATTTATACAGCGCAATGGGAAAAGGGTCTTCCTGTCAAAGTGTATTTATCAAAGGATTTGAATTACAAGTCTAGCTTGAAAGATATGAATGACAAAAAAATCACAGTGGCGTTATATCGTGGCACGACAAAAGTCACGTCAAAAACGTATACTGCAAAAGAATTGCCTAAGAAAATTAATATGACAATTCCTTCAAAGTATTTGAAGATTAATGACAAGGCTCTTTACACTGTGAAATTCACAGGCTTCGACAAAAATGATTTTAAAATTTCTGCTGCTGTATCTGAATTAAGTACGGATGGATATGCAGCAAGCGAAAAAACGATCAAGGCAACTTCTGAAAAGCAAAAAGAATTGTCATACAAAGGCGTTGTGATGACTGAAAAAACGCCATCAGCAGGAAAGGTTTATTATGAAACACTTACTTTCCCATTAGCGAAAATTGAAAAGAAGAAAACGGGCTATGGAACGAAACGTGAAATTGATCTTCATTATGAAAATGAAATTGGCAGCAGCATTAAGCCATCATTTGACTTTGAAGTTCCCACACGTTTAGTCGATAGTTATTTGTCGTATAAAAAAAGCGGCGATAACTCGATGATTACTATGGAACAAACGAAAGCGACTAACAAAAAACAGGGAGAAACGTCAGTCTATGACCTTGTGTATGAGCTTCCGCATATAAACGTTGAGCGACACACAGGCAACCTGTTCAGCGATCAACAGGTGAATGATAAAGACAAAAGAATTTCTTATGAATTGATTGACGGAGGGCGAAAATTTTACACGCCAATTTGGTCAGACTTGGGGAATTACGAAACGAAAATCAAGTCAAAACCAATGGGTGTCAATTTAATAAAGACAGAAGTCACCGAACAATTGGAGCTTTATGCGTCCATGTATGCTCACATGGACAGTAAAACCATAGATCAAGATGAAGTGTTGCTGAAACCTGTTTATGCTAGTGATCCATTCCCTAATGGATTACCAGAAGGATGGACTAAAAAGGACTTAGATTGGGTCATGTCTAATTAATTTTGCATCTGTATCAGTATCAATTAAGGAGAGATGAAGATATGAAAAAGGAAATAGAAATATATTTTGTTATTGTTGGTTTTTTCGGATGTGAGGATGGAGTTAGTACGAAAGAGATTGGTGCATTCGGTAGCTATCCCAGTGATGATCAAATAAAGTGTGCTGTGGAAGAGATGTCTCATTCTCAAAAGAACTTTTTATATTTGAAGGTGGAGAAAAGATACAGTTAAGTGATGCGAATATTGCTTGTGTCAACGGTACCGGAACGTAGTGAGGATAAGGAGTTGAAACAATCAGCGCCCCCAAACCCTTTTAATGTCTCAAAAGGTCATCACACCTTTTGAGCTGCCTACCGGCGAGGGAGTCCCCCATGAGTGGGGGAATAGGGGGAAGAGTTCTTAAAAGATAGTCAAAAGACTGTCCTTTTTTGTTTCAAAAGGAGGTGAATGTAATGCCATGTGTGAGGATCAAAAGACTGTAAAAACTAAAGCTTTTTATCTTACTAACAGAGATCAATATATTCTTGATTTAGAGGATAATGGTCTATTAGATGATGGAGAATCAATATACTCGGAAGCCCTTGAAGAATCTCTTAATTCGTTTGGAGAAATAGTTAGGACAGAAGTTTATGCGTATAGAGAAGAAATAATAGAGGATGAATTTCTAAAAGGAAAATTAATACGACTAGAATTTAGGGTGATACCATCCGAGAGTCATTCGGAATTAATAGAATTGTGCTATATGGGGTACAGCATACTTTTAAAATGAAATCTTTTCTGAAATAAAGGAGGGAAAACATTGATTTTACATTTATGCTGGCTTTGAAGTACAAGATTAATGGAAGGAGATTATAAATAATGTCATTTGTTTTTGAAAACATATCTACTTTCCAAAACGAGCTGCAAAGGGTTGGGTCTCAATCGCCTAGTGGCTCTTTTTTGAGAGCTTTACGAGAGAATGTTGCAAGTGGGGCTGAATCTTTTGAGGTTCATGGAAATTTGGAAGAAGGAGAAGACTCTTATATTTTGAGAGTCTTCTTTACAATTGATGGCTCGAATGAAAATGCTGAAACGCCTATAGCTGCTTTACCTGTCTGTCGCTTTGATTGTTTGTGGCTGGAAAAAAAGAATGAAGATTAAAGATAAATAAGGAGGTATTGAAAATTGAGCTATGACTTAAAGAACCAAAATGACTTGGTAAACGAGTTAGAAAGAGTCGGATGTTTAGGAGTCTATCACAACATAATGATGGAACT
Source organism: Bacillus sp. NMCC4 (assembly GCF_002998555.1). Taxonomy (NCBI): domain Bacteria; kingdom Bacillati; phylum Bacillota; class Bacilli; order Caryophanales; family Bacillaceae; genus Bacillus; species Bacillus sp. NMCC4. Next base: position 23,726 of record NZ_PVRA01000006.1, read on the forward strand.
CGATTATTTTCCAGTAGATGAAAAAGCCGTCGTTGTTGAATTTGTCAAAATTGAAGGGATTCGCCATAGGCTTGCGGTGACTTTTGTGCGTAATGAAGGAAAAGGCGATCAGTTTTGGCGATCGTGGTCATTTGATCATTTGGTGCTAGAAAAAAGAGAGTGAGGGAGCTGGAAAGGAGGTTAAAGATTATGCAGCATAGTTTTATAAATTACGGTACTTATCAAAAACAAATGTCTGAAATCGGCTGTTCTTCCTTAGCAGATGATTTGTATATTCAACTTGTCGAACGTATAAAAGGTGGAGAAACTGGAGCAATTGATCTTACAGGAAATATTACTTTAGGTGATAAGGACAGTAATGGGAATTACAAATTAAGCCTTGTGACTGTTTCTTTCAATGCTCATATGAATGACGATGGGGTATGTGAAGTGTCTTTTGAACGTGTCAATGTCTCGGAAGTTGATTGGTGAAAAAATCCGTTGAAGGGAGGGAGGGGATTTGAAAGAATTACCCTTAAAAATGATCTTACTGGCGTTTGCGATATTTGTTGTTAGTATTCTTGTCTATTACTATACGACTGATTACAAGCAGCATAGCATTATCAACACTATGAATGAATCGGCTCGTATAGCCAGTATGCGGAATGTTGATAACAGTATCCGTACAGAAGAAGGAAAGGTTGAATTATCCGAAAGGGCTTTTGAATTGAATTTTGAAAGCTCTTTTAAAGAAAAATCCAACGTAAATCTTGGGAAAACATCTTTCAAATATCAGTATTTGAAAGACATAGATGGGAAAATGAAAGCTGTAAAAATTGCTTTGACTGACGAAAAAAAGAAAACCTATCGGACGACATTAGTCGTCGATAAGCCGAAAGGAGAACGTAAATGAATAATGCTGCAAATGTTGCGGTTGATGAACGAAAGCAATTGATAGAGAAGGTTCGGGCGCATTTGAAACGACATCACAAGTCTGACTTGTTGAATGCTTACGTTGATTCACAAGAGAGACAGAAGATGAAAGAAACACTCAAAAAAGATTTCCCACATTTGAGTGATGAAGAATTGGAATATTCCATGAGGGAGATTGTAGGATTCGGAGTAATTGAAGAAATTATGGAGCAATATAAAGACGTTACTGATATTTCCTTCAATGGTACACACCTTGATGTTGTAACAAACACAGGAAAAATACGATATGGGAAAATTGATGAAGAATATATTGTGAAGATCATTAAAAAATTTGGAAATGCATGCAAAAAAGAGTTTACACCCAATTCTCCAATTATAGATGCAACCTATGGAAATTTGCGCTTAAATGCTGTTCACAAAAATATCGCTCAATATGGAACTACAATGGCCTTGCGAATTGTAAGACCCAGATTGGCGCTTACTAAAGAAAATTTTACTGCTTTTGCACCAGAATACGTCTACTCAATTTTTGAAGCAATTATTGCTTCAAAATCAAATGTTATTATCAGTGGAGAAACTGGCACTGGTAAAACAGAATTACAAAAATTACTGATCTCAATGATTGACTACAAAGATCATATTATTATGATCGAGGATACACCAGAGAGCCACGTAAAAACTCTATTTCCTGATAAGGATATCAAATCATGGGTTACGAATGCTTCTACAAGCATTGGAGATTTGGTGAAAGCTGGACTAAGAAATAATCCAGTTTGGATGATTCCTGCGGAAGTTAGAGGTAAAGAAGCCAGTGAAATGATACAGGCTGCCCTGACTGGTCATAGATTGATTGCTGGACTTCATTCAGAAAGTGCGCGAGCTATTGTATCAAGACTTATCAATATGATGAAGATGGGGGATGTAATTGATGAGGAATCAATGAAAGAAGACCTTTACCGTTATTTAGATTTCGGAGTGCATCTTGAAAAAATTACTGGGAAAGATGGAAAAGTAATTAGGTATCTAAAAGAGATCGTGGAGTTTTTGCCAGGTGGTGAAGTCTTGACGGTTTTTAGGTGTGATCTAACAAATGATGGTTTCAAATATCATGATGGTGGAAGAATAAGCAGCAACTTTGTCAAAAGAATGATGGAAAAACTGGTCCCGATTGAGTTGCAAGAAAAACTAGCTGAAAGGTTGACTATGCATGAAGTTAATACGTAAGAGGAAACTCTATAGGTTAAATGAAATTCATGCGATGGCTCAAGCATTTGGGCAACCATTAAAAAAGAAGGCATATGTTAAATTCGCTGTAGTCCCTTTTCTTTGCTTTGGTGGGTTTTCATATCTCCTTTTCCATTATTGGTGGATGGCTTTGGCTGGTGGATTTATAGGGAGCTTATACGGGTGGTTCTTTCTAATGCAAAAACAAGTCAAGAACGACTATGAAAGAGCAGCCCTTGAAGAAAGAAACAGGTTCTTGAACAATATGACGCAGATGCTAACCAATGAGAATATGACTTTATTAGAAACCTTCTCTACCTGTACTGGTTATGCAGAAGGGGAGTTGAAAGAAAAGCTTATTGATTTAAGAGCTGTCTTGGTTGATGGAACTGAAAAAGAAATAATTGAAGCGTTTCGTGTGTTGAGAGATTTTTATAAAAGTGATGTGCAATTCGATCAGTTCTTGGAACAACTGGCAATTATGTTAGTCGAAGGGAGCACATCTATTGATTCATTACGAGACACTAAAAACTTTCACAATCAAATTCTAGTGAAGCAGGAAAAATTTATTCAAATGAAAAAAGCTCGTAGACGTGACTTTAATACGATGATTTTTTATTCAGTAGCATTTATTGGTGCTTTGATGTTTTCGTTCACCATTCCAAAATTCATCAACATCTATGCACATACTGTGGTGGGAATGATTACGAGTTCCTTGTACCTGCTTATTATATTTGGGCTGTACCACTCTTTTAACAAAAAGTACTTCGATGACACCATAACGGAGGTGAAGATTTAAATCGTGAAAAATAAAAAGAAGACAAATTTAGGCGGTCAATCTATGACGGTCTTTTCTTTTTGGGAAAAAATCGCCGAAAGCGATTTGAAAAACATGATTGATTACTTAAATGAAACTAATGTGAACAGTTTTCAGAAGCAGCGTTTGTTTAAGGCTTGCTTATTTTTGCTGATGGGTATTCCCGTATTCTTTCTGAAACCCATGATTTCATTAGTATTTTTAGGGCTTGCGTTTGCTTTTTATTTCTATGAGTATCTGCGAGTTAAGTCAAAATTCAATGCAGCTCGCTTTCAAAAGGAGCTTGTTTTCTTGGAGTTTTCCAAAGAAATTTATATTTATTTGTTGGAAAACAAGACAACAATCTATTCTGCATTTGAAAAAATGAAAGAAAGGGAGCAGGAAGGCGTTTTAAAAGATGCCTTGCAGGATTTACTAATCGACTTACATGAACGTCCCGATGATGTGCAGCCGTTTATAGATTTTGCCAATAGAACGAGTGGCAGCGATAGGTCAAAGCTCTTTATGATAACGCTCTTTGAATATCATCAAAATTCAAAAGACGATTCGATCATCTATCAGCTAGGGAAAATGACTAGCGAACAATTATTCTTAGTGGTGGATGAAATTATCGAATTCAAACATGGAAAGTTTTTAAACTTTCCAATGAAAATAACAATGCCTGTAGTTGCTGTCGTGCTTGTCTTTTTCATTTCTCTTCTAGTGGATAGTCTAAAAGCTATTCAATTTGGGGGCGGTTAAATGTTAGACGGCATTCAAATGACGTTTTTAAAAATCTATATTGTTCTTCTGTCAATCTCCTTAATTGTTGATGTGACAGGATATTGTATTCGATTGAATCAGACCAATGATTTTAAGCAACAAGTTAACTATCAAATAGAGAGGAATGGGGGGTTAAATTCAAATGCTATTAAGGAAATTGAGAAGAAGAACAAAGAAGCGTATGGGGGCAGTTTTCAAGTTCACAGCGACTCTTTAAACAAGACTTTGCCATATGGTAGCGAGGTCACTTATAAAATTACCACAACGTATAACTTTCAGCTTGGTGGTCATAAAGAAGTGATCGAGGTAAAAGGAGGGGCGCTGTCTTTAATTAGGTGAGGAGGGAGGTAAATGGCCGGTAATATCATTAGGATAGGAATGCTATCCTGTTGGGCTGTGGTCTTAGGAACGTGTGTTTATATTTTTAAAAGTCATTACCCTGATTTTATGACAGGGGTTCAATTATTTGTTGAAAGCATCACAGAAGGTATGTATTAAAAAAGTTAATCAAAGGAGAATGAAAAAATGACAGGTCAAAATATTACAGAAATTGGTTGGGGAATTATTGGAGCAGGTGTAATTGTGATTATGGGAGCAGCAGTACATGCATTCTTTCCAGATTTGATTCCAGAGATTTTAAACGGAATGAAATCACAACTTCTCGGAATTTTTAAGAAGTAATTTTCTGGGGCGAGTCTTTCGGGGCTTGCTCTTATTTATTGAAAGGAAAGAGATTTCTTAAAAGAAAGGTAGGTTATTATGTCTTTTCCGAAGTGGATCGCCAGCATTGCTAGGTATTTTTTAATTGCTTTATTGTTTTTCATAATACTTATTGCATCTGGTGTTTCTCTATATAGATTGTTTACTCATGAATCTATTGTTATACGTCACTTTTCTGTTAATTCTTTGGGGTTTCCCTTGATATTACTAGCTCTTTACTGCTGCATCCGTTTGCTCAAGTGGTCATTCAATGCAAAGGAGGAGGAAAATGAAAAAGAAAAAGAATGACAGTAAGGTGGCTACCGAAAACAATCCAATGCTTTCAGCTTTTAAGAAGAAGTTGAAAGCTGTTAAAAAGCCAGAAAAGAAACCTAAATCAATTCCAAAAGATCGTTCAAAAATGATTGCTGTCGGAGTCTGGACAATGATTGGAACGCTTGTCATTTTTGTTTTCTTGTCTGTGTTGCTGTCGATCAATACTAGGTCTGTAGTAAACGACATTGAAAGGAATCAAGTGAAGAATAGCAAACAAAAAGAAGAAGTGTCTATTGTTGCTGGTGAGCGTTTTTTATCTGGATTCATTGAGCAGTACATCAATGTGAAAAATGAAAATGATGCTATTGAACAGCGACATAAAAAACTAATGACTTATCTTGCTAAAGAAAGCGATGAATTAGAACAAGAAACATTATTTGCTATATCTGGTGCGCAAGGTGATCGAGTTTTAAATAATTACACTCTTTTCAATGTGAAACAGGATAAAGAAGCGACTCTATTTCAATATGAAATCGAGTATTCAAACATTGTAAAGGTGAAAAAGAAGGAACATGAAATTAAAAAACAAGCATTGCTGAACATTCCAGTAAAAAACAAGGGAGATCAATTTGCAGTCAGCGGAACTCCCTACATTTCAGAGATATATGACCTCAAAGGTGATATTGCGAACTCGAAAGAGGATCGTGAGGAGTATGACGGAGATCAAACAGCAGCTGTAAAGGAGTTCTTGCATACTTTCTTTCGGAAATACGCCGAAGAAACAAAGAACGATATGACTTACATCATGAAAACACCAGAGACTTTAAATGGTCATCTGGTATTTGGTGATGTCGAAAACTTCAGCATTTACAAAAATGATGATGGCTTTGAAATATCTTCTGTTGTCATTTTTAAAGAAAAAGAAACGAGCATACCGGTAAAAGAACGATTTACTTTGTTCGTTACCAAAAACAGTGGTCAGTATTATGTAAATCAACTAAAACATCAATAAGGAGTGGAGAAAATGGAGTTTTTAGATTATCTGATCTTAGGAGCCAAAGCAGACTTACCAACAATAGGCGGTGTACAAAGTTGGGGGAAGCAAATTGTTGCGCAGGTTATAGCAATTATAGCTATGTACTTGATTACAAAGCATCTTGCGAAAGTAAGTATCGGTAAAATGGTGGGTGCAATAGTGTTTACAAGTGCTGGTGTATGGTGCATTCAAAACTGGTCTACTGTCACAGGTTGGGTTGGTGCACTACTTAAAACGATGTAAGAGGTGATAGTGTGTCGAGGTTTGTATTCAACTATCGCAAAGCAATGAGGGAACCAAAGAAAATTCAAAGGATAACTGAAAATTATAGTTTACCATTTGCGATAGAGTTGATCCCGATGATCAACTATTTTATTTTTGTCGCTATTAGTTTTGGCTTTTTCTTAGGTGTTAGGAAGTTTTTTCCTAGCGCCTTTGAAAATACTTATGTGATCGTGATCTTTGGCATTCCACTAGGTTTAACAATTTTAATAACCAAGATTAAACCAGAAGGAAAAAATATTTATCTGTATTTTTGGGGTTTGATAAAGTATCTTGTTCTAATCAAATTGCCAAAGAGAAAATATTGTAATGATAAAATTATGGACTTTGCAAATGATCAAGAAATAAAATTCAAGTCTCTAGTAAAGGTGGTGCGGAAAAATGGTGGTGAATTTGAAAACACCAATGAAGAGTATATTAAACAACATGATCTTGACGAAAACGGGAGACGTTTGGGCGTATTATCGGATCAAAAGTAGCTCAATCCCAAGCAGAAATCAAAGTGAGATAGAAGATTATAAAGGCAAGTGGACGTCTTTTTATGAAGAAATAACAGAGTATGAAGATTTCCATTTGATGATGTATCCGAGTCGCTTTGATCTCGAAGGGCGTTTGAATGTATTGAAAAAGGATATACATGAGGACTCTATGGAAGTTGCTTCTTATTACATGCAGGAAAAAGTGAGTGTTTTGCAGCAACGCTTGGGGAGATTGACCAGACCCGACTTTATTATAGGTATTAAATTGAACAAAACCCTTCTTAGTATGGATGCTGATATTAAAGATAACGTTGTATCTATGTTTAACACTGTCACAGACACCGTTGTAAATATGCTTGGGTGGGAACAAGATGTATCATCCCAATTTTTTGAACAATATAAAGAGATTGAGGATGATTTGGCGAGTACGGTTACATCTGTGTTTGGAGAGAGATTGAGAGAAGCCGAGCTTAAATATATCAATCGTTATCACTTTATAAGAGGGCTTTATCACGATGTTGAGGAAGAAAGCCAAAATGGAGATATTCATTCAATTACAAACACTGTTATAGACCCAACAATTCCAGGCTCTTTAAAACTCGTTAGTGATCAAGATGAAGGTCATATTTCAATGATTGTTGTTGACGAATTTCTAGACAATATGGCAAACAGTAACCTATTTTATGAGGTTCAGTCTTTGCCTTTTCCAGTGGAGGTAGAGGTAAAGGCAAAAGTAGAAAGTAAGTCTATGACAAAGACAGCATTAAATATTAAGCACCAGCAATTGAGAGAAGAACAAAATGAAAAGTATAGTGTTGGAGACGAAAGCGACCAGTCAACCATGACAAGTGCGTTTCTCGTCAAAGACCTTCAAAATAAAATCAAAAAAGAGGAAGTGTCTTTGATTAACTGGCTTGCGGTTGTGATTGTTGATGGACGAACAAAAAAAGAATGCACTGAAAAGGCTCGATTAGTCGTGAGACATCTAAAAGGGGCAGGAATTAAATGCAGAATTCCAATCGCTGATCAACTGTCTTTGTTTTATAAAATGTTGCCTGCTGAAAAGTTAGATTTGATGGACAAAAATTGGGTTCAGAAGACAACCCAAAACGGCTTAGCAGAATGTTTGCTAGGTGTTGATTCTTTTGTTGGTTCTAAGATCGGTTTTTTCCTCGGTTGGGGTGATCGCTTTGATAAGCATACAGATTTAGAAAGCGCTATACGATCAAGTCGAGACTTTGTTTTGTTTCATCCTTTTCTTGCTAATCAGCAAATAAAAGGATCTAAAACCAGATCGCCACATTGCCTAATAACAGGCGATACTGGTAACGGAAAATCATTTTTAGCGAAACTGATATACACGTATATATCCTTCATGGATATAAAATCGCTTTATATTGATCCGAAAAAAGAAATGAGAAAGTGGATTAAGAAAGTTATCAATAATCCGCAAACACGAAAAAACTTTCCTTTGTATATTGATCATTTGAAAAAGTATCATTTCATCACGCTTGATCATGAACAGGAAGAAAACTGGGGCGCATTAGACCCAATTACCTTCATGCCGCCAACTAAAGCTAAGGACTTGTTAGAAGTTATATTTGAACAGGTCTATGATTTTAAAGGGAAAGATGATGTGAGCACTGCTTTTTTGAGAGCCATTACAAAAGTTCTCGAAATGAAAGAGCAAGGTGAACAAGTAGGATCGCTGCATGTTATTTACGAAATGCAGAGACATAAAGAAGAAGTAGTGCAAAAAGCTGGAGACTATTTATATGAGGTTGTACAGGACTCTATCATGAAGCTGTTAGTTCATGATGGTTCTAATCCTTCACTATCCCTCAGTGAACGAATTACTATCTTGGAAGTTGAAAATATGGATTTACCAGACTTCGGAGAGCGTATAGAAAATTTCACGAAGTCACAATTGAAATCAAGTGCGGTCATGTTTGCACTCGGTAAATTCTGTGAATTGTTCGGTATGAATGCGGATGAAAAAACAGCCGAGTTCATAGACGAAGCATGGATATTTACAGCTTCACCACAGGGTAAAAAAGTAGAGCGTCAAATGAGACGTATTGGACGTTCTTATAACAATGCTGAATTCTTCATCTCACAATCAACAAAGGATGCTTTACATGAGGATGACACAGGAAACTTCGGTGTCGCATTTGCTTTCGATGAGCCGAACGAACGTGAAGAAGTCTTGAAATGGATGAATCTTGAACCGAGTGAGGAAAACAAAAAAATGCTTGAATCCATGTTTCAAGGTCAATGCTTATTCAAGGATATTTACGGGCGTACTGCAAAAATTTCAATTGAATGTTTGTTTGATGAGTGGATGGGAGCATTTGAAACAATTAATAAAAGTGATGTTGCGTATGCTGAAGAGATGTATTTGTAATTCTTGAGTTAATGACCTTAAACTTGTCCTAATTAAAAAATTACACATACCCATCTACATGTATATAGATATGTGTAATTATGTTATAATTCAAATATACGTCACTTAACATAAGTTAACTTAACTTAAGTTATGTTAAGTGACTTTAACTACACTACACTGTATTGCACTACACTTTTATTAAATAAAACAATTGCAAATAATACACACCTTATCTTGTCTTTCTGGACATTTTTCAACGATAAAGGGCGAAGAGAAGGCGGCAGCACAGCGGTATTAGACGAAAGATTATACATGAGATGCAACAAATAATTGCAAAATGATGTGTTTCCATTTTGAATAAAGTACAAATAACACATATCTTATCTTGTCTTTCTGGACGTTTTTCAACGATAAAGGACGAAGAGAAGACGGTAGCACAGCGGTATTAAACGAGAGATTATACACGAGATGCAACAAGTAATTGCAAAATGATGTGTTTCCATTTTGAATAAAGTACAAATAACACATATCTCACCTTGTGTTTCTGGACATTTTTCAACGATAAAGGACGAAGAGAAGGCGGCAGCACAGCGGTATTAAACGAAAGATTATACACGGGGCGCAACAAATAATTAAAAAATGATGACTTTCCAGTTTTTTTTCTTGGAGCTAAAAGATGAAGAGAAAGCATAAGCAAGGCGTTAATAAATAACAAATAACATATATATCCGATGAGGTCTTCTAATTTGAAGGCGGAGGAAAAACAAAAAATGGCCCAACAATGGACCATTCTTTGCTTGTTTACTTGATGAAAATCAAATGTGTTTGATTAATAGCAGCATATTAATGATCAGATTACTAAAGGCAATGATCAAAAATAATGCTGTGCTTATTTTCATCAAATTTTTCACCTCCTTTGGGGTGAAATGAGTTTGGGCTACTGCCATAGCCTAAACTCTTTTTAAATTATACATTAAATCACCAAGGATTTGGTGCTTTTATGCAAAAAGTAAATTTTGAACTTCAAGTTATATAAATGGACTAGTAAATAGTCATTTTTAAGCCGTTCCTTAAATGGACGGCTATTTTTATTTCAATTTATGGGAGTGATGAGATGAAAAAGCATTTAATCATTGTTTCTATAATCCTCTTAATATTAATTTCTATTATGGCTGTTGCAAGTGCGGAGGATAAAGATGGTGATAAAACAGTACAACCGAAAGTAGAGAAAGTGGGGGGAGTCGAGCTTGAAATAAGTCGATTTCCATTGGAGCATTATCAAGCCCACAACCAAGCCGAGGATGGAATGATAAAGGGAGCGATTGTTTCTTTGTCTAATGTAATGCTAGGCACAACGCAAATAATAGTTCTTGTCGTTGATAAAGCGATGGACTTATTTATGAGTGCTGAACCGATAGAAGGATTTAGTGATGCTGTGACAGATGTCTCAAAGAAAATGTACAGCGTTCTAAAGAATAGTTTCGGAGAAATAATCTTTGTATTTATGATAGGCTTCGTAGTCTATCTATTTTTAATTCGTGGAAGTTTTAAAGAAGGTATGAGACGTTTTGTTTTATTTTTTATGGTCATGATTGTGGCAGGACTGTGGGTCGGTAAAGCTGGATATTGGATAGAATCTCTTAATGCTTTGTCGATAGAAGCACAAGGGAAATTAATCACAGTTGGTAATAAGTTGACCGATTCGTTTTCGAGTAAAGGTGATTCTTCTTTGACCATGGATGACGTAAAAAAAGGTCAAGAGCTTAAAGGGACGACAGCCGTTCTTAGAAATTTTTATTTTAATGCTGCCTTGAAAAATCCTTATTTGGTGACTAACTATGGTACACCGAATGAAAAAACAATTTTGAAGAAAGGGGATGGAAAAGGTGGTCTTGATCGCATAGACACGCTACTGTCTTTCAAATTGACCAGTGAGGGTAGAAGTGCAAAGAAAGAGTTCATTAATGATAAAGAGGTAAAAGAATATAAAAACCAAAGTATTGCAGAGGGAAGTATTTATGCACAGTTAGGCTATTCATTTATAGGGATGCTTGCCGCAATTTCTCTAGGCGTTCCGTTCTTTTTGATTCCGTTTCTTAACTTCTTGATTCAAATTATCGTTCTGGCGATCGCATTCTTTCTTCCTTTTGCGTTTATTCTTTCTTATGTTCCACAATTTGCCTATAGTGGCTTTGTGTCGCTTGGGAGGATGTTCGCTTTGTTTATTATGAAAGCAATGCTAACTCTTGTTCTTGTATTTGTTTATGCTGTCTGCGTAATTGTTAATAAGACCATCCCCCCTACCAATTTAGGGATGTATTTTTTAAATGTGGCAGCATTGTCGGCTATTCTGATCTTTGCATTTTTAAAACGTGACAAGATCATCAATTTTGTTACGGCTGGTAAAGTCCAGTCTGTAGACGCAAATTTATTAGAGAATACTAGAAAGGCAGTCGTTCAGCCTTCATGGGAAGGTGCGAAAAAAGTCGGTAGTGGTATTAGCGAATGGAAAAAGAAACGTGATGCCAAAAAAGCTGCTGAAGAAAAGAAAAAGGCAGAAGAAGAGCAACAGTATTTAGCAGAAAGACGAAGTGCGCCACAAAATCAATCAACTACTGGAAATTCTAAATTTGATAGAACTTCACAAAATAATTCTTTGAAAAATGATGCGTCTGCGAAAAAAGAAATTGAAAGAGGGCGGCAGCTTGATGGTTCAAGTATAGATTCTAAAGCAGATGATTATAAGCCACCGTTGTATGTGACAGATGGAGAAGATGTGGAAAGAACAGATCAAAAGGAAACAGGTGCAAGTGCTTCTAATCAATTACCAAAAGTGGATATTGAAAGAAGCGAACAAGCAACAAAAGACCAACTTGCGGAGGAAAGTAATAATAAGACAAATGTTTCTAATCAACTACCAAAGGTTGATATAGAACGAGGTGAACAAGCAACAAAAGATCAGTTGGCAGAAGAAAGTAATAACATGTCAAACGTTTCAAATCCTATGTCGAAAGTGGATGTAGAAAGAAGCGATCAAGCAGCCAAAGATCAACTAGCAGAAGAAGGGAACAATAATTCAAGCGCATCAAGCAAAATACCAATGGTGGATGCTGAAAGAAGTGATCAAATTAAAGAACATATTGCCGAAGAAGAAAAGACCAATAGTCCAAAGGCTTCAACATCAGTTCCTAAGGTTGATGTTGAAAGAAGCGATCAAGGTTTTAATGAAAAAACGTTAACAAACGTAAGTAATCAAAAGCCTTTGAATGCTGTTCCTAACGTAGCAAGAAATGAACAAATAAAAGTAAGTTCATCTGTTCCAAAAACTGAAAATGAAACAGTTAAGACGTCAGATACACAACCAAAAACTAAAAGAGTTATTCAGCAACCGAAACACGTAAAAATTGAGTTAGACCAAATAGAGAGCCGTCAAAGCAAAAGTGATCGAGGTAATCGAACATGAAAAAGCTATTGACGGCTTTTTTTACTTCTCTTCCAATTATCTTTTTTGGAGGAATGTTGATTGTGGTTGTGTTGATTTTTGGTGGAAGTAATCAAAAAGAAGAAATTGGGGGTGGAGATGAAGAGTTTGTAACAAATGGTATTGCTCCAGAAATTGAAAGGCTGCGTCACGTATTTGAGAAGTATGCCCGTAAAGAAGGTGTTTACGATCAATTGAATATCATCATGGCTCTTACTATGCAGGAGAGTGGTGGGCGTTACCTCGACATCATGCAATCAAGCGAATCAATAGGTTTGCCGCCTAACTCTATAACAAGTCCAGAGTATTCCATTCAAGTAGGAGTAAAGCATTTTGCGGCTGTCTTTAAAAAAGCAGGTGGAGACGTGCGCCTTACATTACAGTCTTACAATTATGGTGGTGGATTTATTGACTTCGTAAAAAAACGTGGGGGAAAGTATACAAAAGCCCTTGCGTTAGAATTTAGCAGATTCCAAGCTCTTAAATTGGGTTGGCGTAGTTACGGTGATCCAAACTATGTAGATCATGTTATGCGCTATTTGAAGGGCGGTGGCACTGTAAAGCCTGTCAACGGAGCTATGGAGGGATATGAAACTGTAATGAATGAAGCTCTTAAATATGAAGGGAATCCATATCAATGGGCTGGTTCAACTCCAAAAACGGGTTTTGATTGTTCGGGTCTTGTGCAATGGGCTTACAGAAAAGCGGGTATTTCATTGCCCAGAACTGCACAAGAACAATACGGTATCACAAAAAAGATTGCTGAAAGTCAGGCAGTACCAGGAGACTTAGTCTTCTTCACAGGTACGTATCAAGGTAAATTTATCACACACGTGGGAATTTATGTAGGGGATGGAAGAATGTATAATAGTAATGACAGTGGCGTCCAATACTCTACTCTTAAAAAGGGATATTGGCGTGAACACTTGGTGTCGTTTGGAAGAATAAAAAATTAGGGGGATTTTATGAAAAAAGTATTTTGGGTATTGGGTGGTGTGATTTTGATTTTAGGGATTACGAGTTATTACATGACATACAGCAAGTTAAGTGCTGAAAAAAATCAAGCTCTAAAAGAAAAACAAAGGATCGAGAATAAAATGAATCATATGACGAATTCAGAAGCTGCTGACATGAATCAAAAGTTTTTTGAAGCGTTCTTTCAATATGAAGATGCTGATGATCGAGAAGGTGCGGTTAGAAAGCTAGCAACCGATAAGGCTATGAGTTATGCGTTTCCTTCAAAGAGTCCTGAAAAACATAGTGTAACAATGCAGGGAGATTTGTTATCTCTCGAAAGCTATTCAAAGAAGGTAGATGAAGACAGGGAGCTTTATTTGAATGAAGCAAAAATTGCGCTTACTGTGAATGCTGTGACAACTAAACAAGAATTGATTATTCAAACAGAATTGAAAAAAGAAAAAGGTGGATGGGTTGTTGATAACGTTCAAGTGAAAGGAAGTAATTGATTAATAGTGTAAAAAAATAGATATATTTGTTATTATTTACGAAAGTAAGAATAATCAAGGAGGTGTAAGGGTTATGCGTGATTTGATACCATATGATCTAGTGACTACCAAGTTGAACGATTGGTATAGAGCCATCAAAATAGAAAACGTTGATTTGGCGAGAGAAATTAAGCAGCAAGTGAAGTTTGAACTAGATAGTATGGAGGAAAATCAAGATGCCCGTTTGTATTTTTCTTTATTGGAATTTAGACACGATTTGTTAGAAAGTCATCTTAATGCAAAAAATCCTCAAGATTTAGACAAAACATATCTGACATTGAAAAAAGTTGAGAGGCAAGAAAATTTGACAGGTATGTTAGAGTATTACTATTATTTTTTTATGGGTATGTATGAGTTTCGGAGGAAGGAACTAACGACCGCAATATCTGCTTATAGAAAAGCTGAAATGATGATTTCTGAAATTAATGATGAAATTGAGCAAGCTGAGTTTTATTTTAAAGTTTCTTATGTTTATTATTATATGAAACAAACTTACTTTTCTTTAAATTACGCTGAAAGAGCTTTAAAAATTTACGAAAAGTATGATGATTATTTAGTGCAAGCTCTTAGATGTCGGTTTGTAATAGGTGGCAATTTAATAGACGAATCGAAGTTTAAGAAAGCTCTTCATATGTTTCTAGAAATATTAGATATTGCTGAAAAAAATAAACTGGCTCATATTAAAGGGATGGCACATATTAATGCTGCTATTTGTTATGAGGAATTGAAGCAGTATGGTGATGTATGTGAACACCTTGATCTAGCTCTAAATTACTTAGAGAACCATAATAACAGTTTCGTGACAAAGGCTTTATTTAATCAAACTCATGTTTATTTAAAAAGAGGTATGTTTTTAGAAGCAAAGTATTATTATATTAAAGGGTTAAGATATGTAGAAGAATTTAATGATGAAGAATACAAGTTGAAATTTAAGATTTTAACCGGTTTATATTATGAAGATGATCACTCATTAATTTTGGAAGCTTTCGATTCCCTTTTAGAGAAAAACATGTATGCTGATGTTGAAAACTTGGCTTTGGAAGTGGCTGAATATTTTAGTTCAAATGAGAACTTCAAACTCGCAAATGATTACTTTAGAATGAGTATTGATGTTAGAAGAAAAATTAGAGAGGAGGAGCTTATTGATGAAAAAAATTCTGGTTACATCTATAATGTTGATTAGTCTAGTTGCATTTTCACAAATTGTTGAAAATAATATTGATAAAACTGAAAATGTATATCAAGTTGCTGATAGAGTGGCAGCATAATTTAATGGGGAGTTCATTTGTTCTTTTTAAAGAATTATCCAGATGAACTCCTTTAATTTTCAAGAAGTATGCAATGTTATTGGAGTAAAATGGAGTATCAAAAAAACTGTATTATAAAGAAAACCCTAGGAATCAAGGGATTATAGTTGAAAATTTTGCTTATTTACACTACAATGCTTAGTGTGGGGTGATAACATGAAAATTCCTTCTTTTAAATATAATGAAAAGGGATTGAATCGTTTTTTTGGTCCTTTAGAGGGAAGAATTATGGAGATCCTTTATCAAGGTGAGGATATGCCGATTAAAGAGGTGCAGCAGAAGCTGTCAGATGAAAAGCCGATTAATTTCAACACGGTGATGACTGTGCTGAACCGCTTAACCGAAAAAGGAATTGTGGAGAAAAAAACAAAAGGGCGCTCATCTATTTATAATCCCATTTTAACAAAAGAAGAATTTCTAAATGAGCAAACAAAATGGATTACGCAAGGATTGATGGACGATTTCGGTCCATTGGCAGTGAATCATATGGTGGATGCGATTGAAAGTGCTGATCCTGAATTACTCAAAGTTCTAGAAGCAAGGCTAGCATCTAAAAAAGAGGAGCAGCAAAATGAATAAAATGAAGTCGAGTCTGCTGTTTTTAGGCGGTATATTGATTGGTTTAGCCATTTTTTATCAGATGGGGTATTACGTGCTTTCAAGCTTTTTTGGCTGGAACCAAGCATATAACCTGATCCATGTATGCCAGTCCGTGCTCGAATTTTATGGATTCACTCCTTTAAAGTATTTTCTAGATGCCTTAGTCCTCTACACATTGGGATTTGCAATTTTCTATATGGCAAAGCAAATCAGCAAGTACATTCAATTCAAACGACATATGATGTTGGCATTCGAACAACAGTCAACCGAATTTCTGTCAGAGAAATATCAAAACGATATCATTGTGTTTCACTGTCAAGAACCGCTTGCCTTTGCAATGGGGATGCTTCACCCAAAGGTTTATTTATCAACAGCCCTCATGGACATGCTGGATAAAGAGGAGATTGACGCTGTTATTCATCATGAATTGCATCACAAATACAGCTATGATCCCTTAAAAGCTTTCATGTTCTCAATGCTCACAAAAGTCATTTGGTACATTCCAGTGTTAAAGCATATGAGACAAAGCTACTCTGTTTTTCGCGAAGTGATTGCAGATGACTATGCCATTCAGCAGACAGGTACTGAGCTTGGAGTAGGGCAGGCCCTTTTGAAACTGATTAAAAAGAAAACCCAGTTTCAAAAACAAACAAAGTTTGCGGTGTCCTTTGGAGATCGGGCATTGAATTTAAGAATACAAAAAATCTTAAATCCAACTTACAATATTCCTTTTAATGTACCAATTATTCCAATTGTCACATCAGCCATTCTGATGGTGGTCTTAATGATTATGCTCAACTTAAATTACTAATTTTTTTACTTATTAACATTACATTATGTAGTGTAAAAACAGGAGGAATTCACTATATGAAAACGAATCAAGAAATAGGAACACTTTTTGTACGCGTTATTTTAGGTATTATTTTCTTTTTACATGGACTTCAGGCATATCAAGGAGGACTGGGAGGAACAGCAGCATTCTTTGGGCAAATCGGTTTACCCGAATTTATGGCCTATATTGTCAAGACAATTGAGCTAGTCGGGGGTATCGCCTTGATTTTAGGTCTAGGAACACGTATTTTCGCAGCATTATTTGTACCAATTATGGCTGTAGCGATTATTACTGTTGGTTTTTCTAAAGGATTTGTTGGCGGTTATGAATTTGAACTTTCTCTGCTCGTCATGGCGCTTTATTTAACACTTAGCGGCAGTAAGCTGCTGTCAATTGATGGGGTTCTCAAGCATCAGCAGCAAAGCAATGAAGCAAAATTTCATTAAAAGATCATGAAAAAACTCCTTCTGCATTTGTGGCAGAGGAGTTTTTTTAATGGTCAAATTCTCATTTTCTCGTTTGAAAATGAGGAAGGGATGTGAGACTTTGCTACATTTAGCGCTAACTTTGACATATTGAAGGAACAAAAAATCGATTTCATTTTTTGACGGAACATACGATCTCCTATTAAAATAGGACTATCTAAGACACATGGTGCGTTAAAAGGTATAAAAACCATACAGCATGCTGCTGTTCATCTTGAGCGATACGTTTCATTAGCTCTTTTGTTCCTTGGTCACGGACATAGTCTGATACGCTTAAGTAAAAATCGACCGTTTTTTGTTCATCTTTAAAGGCAAACATAAGTCCTTCTCTGAATTGTTCTGGACAAGGTTCTGTTACGCTTGGTTTGTGGTTTCTACCTGTTAAAGAATAATATAGCTTTGAAAATAGTTGATAGTGTCTGACTTCATCCTGACGTATTTCTTGAATGACCTTTTTCGCCTCAGGGTTTTTTGCTTTTTGGGCAAGTTTTTCGTAGCATTGGATCGCAGAATATTCACCATTGATCGCCTTCTCAAGGTCTGAAATGATCCTTGTGTTTTGGCGCATGTCATATGGCGAGTAGTCATAGTAATCGTAATACATGATATTGCCAGCCTCCTTTTTGTTCATGATGGTTTATGATATGAAAAGAGTGAGGAAAGGTGCCTATGTTATTTCAATCAGATAGGAGAACGGGAACGTGATAGGAAAATAGCTATTTCCCTTTATTTTCGCTAGAATATGAGTACATAAGAAAGGTGTTGTGGAACGTGGAGATTCAGTTTTTAGCAGGCAGATCGGGGAGTGGAAAAACGACTGCAATCTTAAAGGAAATCAAAGAACAGCTTCGGCTTGATCCGTTGGGTCCGCCAATCATTTTTTTAGTCCCGGATCAAATGACATTTTTAATGGAATATGAGCTTGCAAAAACGTCTGAAGCTGGCGGAATGATCAGGGCCAAAGTATTTAGTTTCACACGTCTTGCTTGGTCTATTTTACAGCAGACTGGCGGAGCGAACCGGCAATTTGTGACAAGCACAGGAATTCAAATGCTTTTAAGAAAAGTGATTGAAGAGCAGAAAGAAAAGTTTAAAGTGTTCAAAAAAGCGAGTGATAAGCCGGGATTTGTGGAGCAAATTGAAAAGACGATGGCTGAATTCAAAAGGTATTGTATGTTGCCGGAGGATATTGAAAAAATTTCAATGTCGAGCATGTATTCAGAGTATACAGAAGAAAGACGGGCAGCCGAAAAATTGCATGATCTGCATGTTCTTTATCAGCAGATGGAGCAGCATTTACAAGATGAATATGTGCACTCAGAAGACTATTTGACACTTCTCACGCAGCAAATTCCTTCATCTGAAGAAATAAAAGGAGCACACATTTATATAGATGGTTTTTATCAATTTACACCGCAGCAACTTCTTGTCATTGAACAGCTCCTGCTGCATGCAGCAAAAATAACTGCTGCTTTCACAGTGGATCGCTCCTATCATGATAGGCAGCCAAATGAACTTGATTTATTTCGTATGACAGGGAAAACGTATTTCCAGCTCTATCAGCTTGCTAGAGAGTGCGGAGCTGACATTTCTGAAAACGTTTTGGAAAGAAATAAACGGCACATTTATACACCAGATCTTGCTTATTTAGAACACCAATATGAGCAGAGACCAGTGCAGCCATATCAGGAAAACACCCCTCATCTCACAGTGTCTAAAAGTGCAAATAAACGAGCTGAAATTGAGGGTGTAGCCAGAGATATACTTGATTTAGTGAGAGAAAAAGGACTTAGATTGAGAGATATCTCGATTGTTGCACGACATGTAGACGACTATAAAGATACATTAAAAGAGGTTTTTCGAGATTGCGATATTCCTTTTTTTATTGATGGAAATGAATCGATGCAGTATCATCCGCTCATTGAATTGATTCGTTCGAGCTTGGATGTCATAAAGGGAAACTGGCGGTATGAAGCGGTATTTCGCTGCGTGAAAACAGAGTTCTTATTTCCGCTTGAACTCGCTAAGAACAAAGCGAGAGAGCAGGCAGATCAGCTCGAAAACTATTGTATTGCTTATGGTGTAAAAGGAGAACGCTGGACAAACGGTTCCCGGTTTCATTACAGGCGCTTCCAATCATTAGATGAGGATTTTGGACAAACAGATCAAGAAATTGAAATGGAACAAATGCTAAATGACGTCAAAGAATGGATCGTGCCCCCGCTTTACCAGTTGCAGAAAAGGCTCAAAAAAGCGCAAAAGGTAAGAGACATGGTAGAGGCTGTCTATGTCTTTTTAGAAGAGATACAAGTACCAGATAAGCTTGAAAAAGCGAGGCTTGAGGCTGAAGAAGCAGGTAGATTAGCTGAAGCAATGCAGCACGGACAAGTATGGGATGCGGTTATTCAATTAATGGATGAATTTGTTGAAATGCTAGGTGAAGAAGAGCTCTCATTTCCTTTATTCCAACAAATGATGGATACAGGATTAGCTTCTCTAAAATTCGCTTTGATTCCGCCTTCACTCGACCAAGTATTTATTGGAAGTATGGATTTATCGAGAATGTATCAAGTGAAGTGTACGTTTATCGTTGGTGTAAATGATGGCGTTATTCCCGCACGCCCCTCTGATGAGAGTGTATTGTCTGAGGATGACCGTGAATGGTTAAAACGAGCAGGAGCAGAGCTGGCAGAGACAGGAAAGGAACGGCTGCTAGATGAGCAATTTTTAATTTACCAAGCGTTATCGAGTCCATCACGTCATTTGTATCTATCCTATTCGGCTGCTGATGCAGAAGGACGTTCTCTTTTGCCTTCGACACTTATCAAGTATTGCCAAGAGCTTATGCCAAATCACCAGCAGGCTCTTTATGTGTTAGATCCAGAACAACTGGATGACGAGGAGCAATTAAAATTTGTAGCGAATGAGCATGTTTCGTTATCGTATACCGTTTCACAGTTGCAGCAATGGCTCAATCAATATCCCATTAGTGGTGTATGGTGGAGTGTCTATAACTACTTAATGACATCTCCTCATCGGGATGTATCAAAAAACATCATGTCAAGTTTGTTTTTTACAAATCGAGCGAAGCCATTAAAGCCTAATGTCACAAAAGAGCTTTATGGTGATCATATTCAGGGCAGTGTTTCAAGAATGGAGAAATTCAATGCGTGTGCATTTTCTCACTTTGCTTCCCATGGGTTAAAACTAAAGGATCGACAATTTTACAAATTGGAAGCACCTGATATCGGCCAGTTGTTCCACTCGGCTTTAAAACATATTTCAGATACGCTTGTTGAACAAAAAAAGGATTGGAAAAACCTAACGAAGGAAGATTGTGTCACTTATTCAAAACATGCGATTGAACAGCTTGCTCCGCGTCTTCAAAAGGAAATTCTATTAAGCTCTAATCGGCATGCTTATATTAAAGAAAAGCTCCAGAAAATCTTGATTCGAGTCTCTTCTATATTAAGTGAACATGCCAAAGTGAGTGGATTTTCTCCAGTAGGGCTAGAGTTAGGTTTTGGGGGGCAAGGGCCATTGCCGCCGTTTACTTTTCAATTAAAGAATGGCTGCACGATGGAGCTTGTCGGAAGAATTGACCGGGTAGATAAAGCAGAAGGTTCAAAAGGGCTGCTCTTGAGAATAGTCGACTACAAATCCAGTGAGAAAGGTCTTGACTTAGCAGAAGTATACTATGGGCTGGCCTTGCAAATGCTCACTTACTTAGACCTGACCATTACGTATTCGAAAGAGTGGCTCGGGGTTGAAGCGACGCCTGCTGGCATTTTATATTTCCATATCCATGATCCGCTCATTCAAGCACCTATTCCGCTTGCGGAGGATGACATTGAGCAGGAAATATTCAAGAAATTTAAAATGAAGGGTTTATTGCTTGAAGATGTAGAAGCAGTAAAACTCATGGATCAAACGCTTGATTCAGGTAGATCACAAGTCATTCAAGCCGGCTTGAAAAAGGATGGGTCTTTCCGTTCTGACTCTGCAGTTTTAAGTGAAGATCATTTCCATATACTCACACAACACGTTCGGCGCACATTTGAAGAAGCAGGCGAAAGAATTACAAATGGAGAGGTCGCAATTAATCCATATAAATTGAAGGATCAAACACCTTGCCGCTTTTGTTCATTCAAGTCTATTTGCCAATTCGATGAATCAATAGAGGATAATGATTTTAGGGTGCTCACCTCTGAGAAAGATGATGTTGTGATAGACCGGATCAAAAAAGAAGGGGATCAGTATGCAAATACCAAAACCGAATAACAGTACGTGGACGGATGACCAATGGGAAGCCATCGTTTCAGAAGGACAAGATATCTTGGTTGCGGCGGCGGCAGGGTCAGGAAAAACAGCTGTTTTGGTTGAACGGCTGATTCGAAAAATGACCCGGCCTGAACATCCAGTTGATGTGGACCGTCTGCTCGTTGTGACTTTCACAAATGCATCTGCGGCAGAGATGAAGCATCGGATTACAGAAGCACTTGAAAAAGAATTAGCCAAAAACCCTGGGTCCCTTCATATGAGAAGGCA
The DNA here is from genome assembly GCF_002998555.1 of Bacillus sp. NMCC4. NCBI lineage: Bacteria > Bacillati > Bacillota > Bacilli > Caryophanales > Bacillaceae > Bacillus > Bacillus sp. NMCC4. The sequence goes on from NZ_PVRA01000006.1 coordinate 45,357, forward strand.
GCTGTCCCTCATGAATCGTGCCAATATTTCTACCTTGCACTCCTTTTGCTTGCAGGTTTTGCGCACCTTTTACTATGAAATTGATCTTGACCCAGGCTTTCGTTTGGCAGATCAAACAGAAGGAGAATTATTAGGAGATGAAGTGTTAGATGAACTGTTCGAGGATGAATATAAGGCTGGAAAGCCATCATTCTTTGAACTGGTTGATCGTTACACTTCTGACCGCCATGACTTAGATTTGCAATGGCTTGTGAAGAGAATTTATGAGTTTTCTAGGTCTCATCCTTTACCTGAGCAATGGATGAGGGCATTCCTTTCACTTTATGATGTAGATGCACAAACAAAAGTAGAAGAATTACCGTTTTATCCATATATCAAAGAAGATCTTTCTCTCGTTCTCCGGAGCTGCCAGGAGCTGCTTGAACGAGCTCTTTCGCTATCAAAAGAGCCGGATGGCCCAGCACCGAGAGCAGCGAATTTTATAGATGATTTAGAGCAAGTCAATGAATTAATCCGTCATCAAGATGATTTTGAGAAGCTTTATGAGCTTTTGCCGAACGTCAATTTTAAAAGGCTCAAAACGTGCAAAGGTGACGAATATGACCCTGCTTTATTAGAAAAAGCCACTGATGCACGTAATCAAGCAAAAAAACAATTAGAAAAACTAAAAGATGAATACTTCATGCGCAGTCCTGCCCAGCATTTAAAAAGCTTAGCTGAAATGAAGCCAGTTGTGGAGACGCTTGTAGAGCTTGTGATCCAATTTGGTGAGCGTTTCGAGAGAGCGAAGCAGGAAAAGTCAATTGTCGACTTTTCGGATTTAGAGCACTATTGCTTACGCATTTTAGCGGAGCAGGATGCAGAAGGACATTTGATCGAAACAGAAGCTGCCAAGTACTATCAACAGCAGTTTGAAGAAGTGCTCGTTGATGAATACCAGGATACAAACCTCGTACAAGAAACGATTTTAAAGCTTGTGTCTAAAGGGGAACATTCTGCAGAGGGCAATCTGTTTATGGTTGGTGATGTAAAGCAGTCCATTTATCGTTTTAGACTGGCTGAGCCCATGCTCTTTTTAAACAAATATAAACACTTTCAACCAGACGGCAAAGAAACAGGGAAGAGAATTGATTTAAATAAAAACTTCCGAAGCCGTTCAGATGTTTTAGATAGTACGAACTTTTTGTTCAAGCAGCTGATGGGGGAAACAGTTGGAGAAATTGAATATGATGAACAAGCTGAATTAAAGCTTGGAGCGAGTTATCCAGAAAGCAAAGATACAACGACAGAAATGCTCCTTGTCCACTTAGATCAGCAGGAAGCAGAAACCGGCGAAGAGCGAGAAGAACTTGAGACCGTCCAATTTGAAGCGAGAATCATTGCTAAAAAAATAAGAGAATTGGTGGAGCAGCCATTTCAAGTGTACGATGCAAAACAGCAAATGACCCGTAACTTGCAGTATCGTGACATTGTCATTTTGCTTCGGTCTATGCCGTGGGCCCCGCAAATGATGGAAGAATTAAAGAAGCAGGGAATCCCAGTATATGCGAATCTTTCCTCTGGTTATTTTGAAGCAACAGAGGTGTCTGTCATTCTTTCTTTGTTAAAAGTCATCGATAATCCGTATCAGGATATTCCGCTTGCAGCTGTTTTAAGATCACCTATTGTTCATTTAGATGAAAATGAAATGGCACTTATTCGAACGAGTGATAAAAAAGGCACTTATTATGATGCTGTAAAGGCATTCATGAGTGTGACGCATTCTGATCACCCTACATGCAAAAAATTAGAGCGATTTTTCCAATTGCTGCGTAAGTGGCGTGATTTCTCCATCAATCATTCGGTGGCAGAATTAATTTGGGAAGTATACCGAGATACGCAGTATCTTGATTATGTTGGCGGGATGCCTGGAGGTAAGCAGCGGCAGGCGAATCTTCGTGCCCTTTATGATCGAGCCAAGCAATATGAAAAAGCTGCCTTTAGAGGGCTATTTCGATTCCTTCGTTTTATTGAAAGAATGCAGGAGCGTGGAGATGATCTTGGTGCGGCAAAAACGTTCAGTGAAACAGAGGACGTTGTGCGCATGATGACGATCCACAGCAGTAAAGGATTAGAATTTCCAGTCGTCTTTACTGCAGGACTCGGCAGGAACTTTAATATGATGGACTTAAACCAGTCCTACTTACTTGATAAAGAGCTAGGCTTTGGAAGCAAGTATATCCATCCAGAGCTGAGAATTAGTTATGCGACATTACCGCTTGTGGCGATGAAAAAAAAGATGAGAAAAGAGTTATTATCTGAAGAGCTGAGGGTCTTATATGTGGCGCTCACAAGGGCTAAGGAAAAATTATTTCTGGTCGGCTCTGTCAAAAATCAGGTGAAAGCATTAAGCAAATGGCAAAATGCCGCGACTGGAGAAGAGTGGCTGCTCCCTGATTTTGAACGTTATCAATCGAAAACATACTTAGATTTTATTGGCCCTGCCCTTATCCGTCATCAAGCGATGTCATCTGTTTTAGAAGAAACAGGCGATGTTGTTCTTTCGCATCCGTCTACATTCACTATCTCGTTTACGCAAGCTTCTGATCTTCTAAAGGAAGATATGTCACTTGAAAAGAAGCAGCAAGACGAGGTAGTACAAGCATTGATGGATGGTCTGCCTGTTGAAGGATATGGTGATGCTGATGAGAAGGTGGCAGAGAGACTTTCATGGAAATATCCATATCTAGCGGCCTCGCAAGTCGGCACAAAGCAGTCTGTTTCCGAGATAAAAAGGATGAAAGAAATACAGGATGAGTACAGTGTTCCTTCTTCTATTCGAAAAGCTCGTGCAACATTGTATGACCGGCCGGCTTTCATGAAGAAAAAAACACTCACTGCCGCAGAACAAGGCACCGCAATGCATACAGTCATGCAGCATATCACGCTTCCTTCTGAGGAGCCCTATGATGAATCACGTATAAGGCACCTGCTCGAATCCTTACAGCAGCGAGACTTGCTAACAGATGAGCAAGTCCAGTCAATTGATCAAGAAGGAATTGCTGCTTTCTTCTCTACTTCAATTGGTCAAAAACTGCTGAAAGCGGACTGGGTAAAACGAGAGGTATCATTTAGTATGGTGTTACCTGTTAAAGAGGTATACAGTCATATTGATACTGAGGGAGAGCCTGTTCTGATTCAAGGAATGATTGACTGTTTATTTGAAACAGATGGAAAGCTATATTTACTAGATTATAAAACGGATAGAGTGCAAGGCAGATATACAGGTGGACTTGACGCTGCTGAACCTATCTTGAAAAAGCGCTATGAAACCCAAATAGCGTTATATGCAAAAGCAGTAGAGCGTTTGACAAACAGAACATTAGAGGAGAAAATTCTCTATTTCTTCGATGGGAATTTAGAAATCTCTTTATAAATGTATCGGAATGAGAGGTGAATCACATGAGGATTCTGCATACAGCGGATTGGCATTTAGGGAAAACCCTTGAAGGTCGAAGCCGGCTTGATGAGCAAGCACAGTTTTTAGATGAACTGTATCAAATCGTGAAAGACGAACACATTGATGTCATTGTGATGGCCGGTGATGCCTTTGATACAGTGAATCCGCCTGCTAGAGCAGAGCAGCTTTTTTATGAAAGTCTATCTGCCTTATCTGATAAAGGAAAACGGCAGGTAGTGGTCATCTCAGGCAATCACGATAATCCGGATCGCTTATCAGCCGCATCTCCTTTAACAAATGATCAGGGTATTCATTTAATTGGATATCCGACAAATGACATCATCCGTGTCGATGTTCCTTCTTCGAGTGAACGTTTATCCATTGCAGCACTCGCTTATCCGTCTGAGGCTAGACTAAATGAGGTGCTGGCTGAAACATTTGAAGAGAAAGTGCTTCGTGATCATTACAATTTAAAAATTCAACAAGCGTTTCAACATTTAAGTACTCAATTCCAGCCGGATACAGTTAATATTGCAACAAGCCACATTTATGTGGCAGGAGGAAGTCAAACAGATTCAGAAAGACCGATTGAAGTAGGCGGCGCATATACCGTTGCGGCTGAAAGCCTGCCAGAAGCAGCTTGCTATGTTGCACTTGGTCATTTGCACCGCCCGCAAACGATCAAACGTGCCAAAACGATTGCCCGGTATTCTGGATCACCTCTTGCTTATAGCTTTTCTGAATCAGGCTATGCCAAATCAGTCACAATTGTAGAGGCAAAACCTAATGAAAAGGCAAGCTGGAAAGAAGTGTTTTTATCAAGCGGAAAACCACTTGTGAAATGGAAGGCGACTGAGGGACTGAGTCAAGTGCACGAGTGGCTGGATGAAAAACGTGATCTTCAGGCGTGGATTGATTTAGAGATTCATTTAACAGACCAGCTCTCTATTGAAGAGATTCATCAGCTCCGTAAGCAGCATAGTGGGTTTGTTCACATTCGACCAAAGTTCAAAGAACTACAGCAAATAGAAGAGCAAAAGCAAGTGGAAAAGCTCTCGATCGAAGAGCGGTTCGTGAAATTTTATGAGCGCCAGACAGGTGGCGGTCTACCCGATGAAAAAACAGTCAAACTGTTTTTAGAGCTAGCCAATGAAATGCAAGAGGAGGAAGCGACTTGAAGCCGATTACGCTGACCATTAAAGGACTTCATAGCTTCAGAGAAGAACAAACAATTGACTTTAGCTCATTATGTGATGCAGGTGTGTTTGGCATATTTGGACCGACAGGAAGTGGAAAGTCGTCCATATTAGACGCCATGACCCTGGCACTCTATGGCAAAGTGGAACGTGCGTTAAATAATACACATGGTATTTTGAACCAAGCGGAAGAAAAGCTGTCGGTTTCCTTTACATTTGCTTTGCAAAAGGAACACCATATTTCTTATAAAGTTGAACGTGCTTTCAAACGAGCGGATGAAATGAAAGTCAGAACGACATTATGCCGCCTGATTGAAATCGGTGATACGCAGACCGTTCTCGCAGATAAAGCGAGTGAGGTCAATCGTAAAGTAGAAGAATTACTCGGATTAACCATTGATGATTTTACGCGAGCGGTTGTCTTACCTCAAGGGAAATTTGCAGAATTTCTCTCCCTAAAAGGGGCAGACAGACGTCAAATGCTTCAGCGGTTGTTTAACTTGGAAAAGTATGGGGATCAGCTCGTCAAGCGTTTGCGTGCAAAAGCTCAGAATCAATATGGGCAAAAAAATGAACTGCTGGCTGAACTGAATGGTTTAGGGGAAGCTGGCCCAGAGGCGCTGGCAAAAGCAAAGGAAGCAGCAGAGCAGGCAAAAGCCATTTTTCATGAGAAAAAACAAGCGCGGGACGAAGCGTTCACTGCTTTTACAAAGGCGCAAGCGATCTGGCAGTATCAAAAGGAACAAGAAGCTTATGAGACTGAACAAAACAAACTGAATCTACTGGCACCATCAATGGAAGAGAAAAAGGCCAAGCTCAATATCGCAGAGCAGGCAGAGGCGCTAAAGCCCTATGCGGATGCATTAACAAAGGCTGAAAAACAGCTTTCTCAAGCATCAAAGGAGAAGCAGGAAGCAGAAAAGCAGCTGCTGCATCAACGAACGATCTATGATCAAATGACGCATGAGTATGAGCAAGCCCGGCAAAAGAAAATAGAGACTGAGCCAGAACTTCTCCAAAAGAAAGAGCAGCTGATTCATCTAAAGGAAATTGAACGAAAAAAAGAGACAGCTTTTCAGGAAAAGACAGGAATAGAACAGCAAAAAAATGAAAAAACGCAGCAATTCATACAAAAGAAAAAAGAAGCGGACAATCTTCAATCTCTATTAGAGCGTGCACTGACGAAACAAACACAGCTGAAGCATGAGCTGGAGCAGTTACAAGTCTCAGTAAAAGAACGGAAAAGTGTACAGGATGCTTTACGTTTAAGTGAAAATGTTGAAAGAATAAACCGCAGCATTCAAAAAGAAAAGCAAAAGCTGGAGGAGCTCAAAAAGCGAGCCTCACAGACTTCAGAAGCATATGAAAAGCTTCAAAAACAGCAAAACGACCATCATGAAAAAATAGACCAATCGTTTCAAGCAATTGAACACCTCTATTTTTATGTATGTGAATTCGAACGAGCTCTAACAGAATGGAATAAAAAAGAACAACATCAGAAGCTCGAAAAATTAAAACAGCGTGATGTTGTAAGGGCGGCTGAATTAAGAAAAGAATTAGCGGCAGAGCTAGTAGATGGTGAGCCATGTCCGGTTTGTGGATCAATTCATCATGATCCAAAGGCTTTGGAATCCAATGACCATGAAGAAACCGTGGCACAAGTCGATGAAGTCATTCAACGGATGGACAAAGAGCTCAAGCAGGCAGAGGAGTATGCGAGAGACATGTATGCCGCAAAGCAGCTCCTCGAAACGAATGCCAATCAATTAGTGAAACAATTCGCTTTCTTATCTCAGAAAGCCCCGGGAGCAGAAGTAGCTGCAGCAGTAGAAACCGTACAAAATCCGCAGTCTTTGCAGGATCTGATGCAAGAATGGAGAGGCATAAAGCAGGATATTCAAGAAGTTGAACGTAAACGAGCTCGTTTAATGGATGAAACGCATAATCAAGCAGCAGAGATGAGCAAGATGAAAGAGCAAATGACTTTTGAACAGCAGCGCATCGAAGAATTAGAGGTGCTGATCAAAGAGCTTCAATCTGAGCTTTCAGAGCAAACGACTCAATTTGAACAGGCCTTCCCTCATTTTACATTGAATCAAGTACAAGAGCTGCAAAAGCAAATCGATGAAAAGGACCAACAAGCGGAAGGCTATAAAGAACGTATTGAGAAAAGCATTTCGTTTTTGGAAGAAAAACAGCTAGCAAAAGAGCAGCTGCAGACAGCGATATACAATGTCGAGAAAGAACTTGATAAACTAGCGCATCAGCTAGAAAGTCAGCATCAGCTTATCCATCAATATGAAACAGATTTAGGCCGATATCCATTAAAAGCTGCCTCTATTTCTGATGAACTTATTGAGGTTGAACATTCTCTTGCTCTTCTTTATGAAAAAGAACAGCAATCGTACAAGCAATTGCAGCACGCACAGCAGTTGTTTAGTGAGGCGCAAAGCCATTTTTCAAGCAGTGAGCGTCAGCTTCAAGAGGCGAACCGGCGAAAACAAGAAGCAGAAGCAGCATGGGAAAAAGAAACAGAATCCTCTCCTTTTCATATGCCGCAGGAAATTGAGTCTGCTTCAATGGAACAGGCAGTACGTCAATCGGTCAAACAGGAAATGGAGGAATTTGAGGATAAAAGAAAGGAATGTGCCGCAAACTTAAAGCGAATTTCTGAATTACTGAAAGAAGAGTCACTGGATGAAAAGCAGTGGACTGACATTCAGCACAGAAAAGATGCAGCTGAAAAAGCATTGGAAGAAGCGACAGCAATGAGTGGGTCCGCACATGAACACCTGCGTGTGATTGAAGAAAATCATCAGCGCTTTGCAAGTATTCACGAACGCTTGGAAGCACTGCAGCAAGAAATTGATCGCCTCGATAAACTGCAAACCGTTTTTAAAGGGAATACGTTTGTTGAATTTTTAGCAGAAGAACAGCTGGAAAGTGTCAGTCGTGATGCATCCGCCCGCTTGGGTATGTTGACGAGACAAAGATATGCGATTGAGGTCGACTCAGAAGGCGGCTTTGTTATGCGTGATGATGCAAATGGTGGTGTCAGGCGTCCTGTGTCCAGCTTGTCCGGCGGGGAAACCTTCCTGACATCGCTGGCGCTTGCCCTTGCTCTTTCTGCACAAATTCAGCTGAGAGGTGAATTCCCGCTGCAATTCTTTTTCCTTGATGAAGGATTCGGTACGCTCGATCAAGACTTGCTTGATACGGTCATTACCGCATTAGAGAAACTGCAGTCTCACAATTTAGCAGTTGGTGTGATTAGCCACGTGGAAGAATTGAAAATGAGACTGCCGAAGAAACTGATTGTCCATCCAGCAGATCCAAGCGGGAAAGGGACAACGGTCTCAATGGAATTAATGTAATTGTTGAGGTGATGACAGGGTGGCAAAGCAAACCATTGGATTATGTGAGCTGTGCGGAAGACAAAATGTCCTGCTCACAGAACACCACTTAACACCAAGAGAAGAAGGTGGGGCTTTTTTAGCGACTGCCTTCCTGTGTATCCCCTGCCATAAACAAGTGCATGCACTCTTTACAAACCAGGAGCTTGCCGCACGCTTGAACACACTTGATGCACTAAGGCAGGATGAAAAGCTTGCTTCGTACATCAAATGGATTCGAAAACAGCCGGCAAGCAAGCTGGTTAAAACAAAAAAATCGAGACAACGCAGAAAAAAATAAGCATAAAAAGCGCTCCTCTAAATGAAATGACTGTAGAGGAGCTGCTTTATGCATTGCCTACCATATTCTGATCATTTAAGTCAGGATCCACATAGTTGGTGGCGCTAATGCCATTATTTAATATCAAGAAATCTCCGGTATTTCCCGCTCCAGAGCCTAAAGCAGATTTTGACGAACTTTTAGGCGACAGGTAGAATGAGTCACCGACGTTTACGACGCCTCCAGAAATAGAGTTAATGTAAATGGGTCCGACAATTGCTGGCATAATCGACATCCTTTATTCGAAGTCATATCACCATCATATGCGTAGGTAGATCCATTTGTGAGTTTGGCGGACTTTCGTCGTTGCTAAATAACTCTCGAATATGCTTCACTCTTGCAACGCCATTCACTCCACACGTAGAGCCAATTTGAAACACAGAGGAGGAAGACACCCCTTCTACATGTATTGAAGACACTTTAATCACAGGCTTTTCATGGTAAAATGCTGTTCTGACGGATCGTTCCGGCAGCATCAATGGAATAGGCTCATAATACACTTCAAATTCTTTCGCATTTAAGTTTTCTGCTTCATTGCCATAAAACAAACTAATGGTTCGTTGAACAGCTAACACCTTAACCTTCGGGCATAGCTCCTGAGTATCACCGATTTGAACAACACTTGAAATCCCCACAGAATTCACCTTCGTGAAACTCACTTGAGATGTGCGCTTTATCATTATCGAGGTGCCAGAGGAACAAACGGGCCAATGATAAGAGATTCTGGCGGTGTATCAAAAATGGAGGATAATTGTACATGATCTGTGTCCCCGATGATAAATAGGGAAGAGGACGAAACCCCAACTACTTTAATGCATCCGGTCTCGATGTTGCGGTTGACGACTGTGAAATTCATCCGTTTTCCTCTCCTTTCGTTTCATTTGGAATATGGGCTAAGAAATGCTCAATCGCTCGTTTGACATCATGCTTCACATATTCAGCAATTTGCTCTGAACGCTGCAGCGGGGTCATATCTTCCCGGTGCGGGAGCTGTCCTGCATAGTATTTGATTCTGCTGTCAATTTGCTTGCGAATGTCCTCAATGATGTGGTGTTTGTTGCTCTCATCAAGAGACCCTTCATATCGCTGCTCTAGCTCTTCAAGAAGTTCTGGCGCTTCTTCATTTAAGAATGCGTCGACAAGCTGGCGTGTTTGATTGAAAAATTGATCAGCCATTTCTTGCTGCATCATTCCAATACCCGGGGTTGTTGTTTGGCCCACTTCAAAGTTTTGAACACTGTTTGGATCAGATGGATTGAGGCCGATGTTCAGTGTGCCTTCAAGCCGCTCGATTTTCAGTTGATCAAATTGATAATCAATCCGTTCAATCGTCGTTGTCGGTTTATCTTTGATCATTTGCATTTCCTGCTGAAGTTCGTTAAGCCTTTTTTCAAGCATCATAATTTGTTGTGTTTGCTTTTGAATGATGCCATGCACCTGTGAAGCGTTGCTTTGATAATCATACATTGACATACACCTCCGGGGATAGCAGATGAACTTAAGTTGTTGGTGACTGAAGCGGTACAAAAGGTGTTGTGATTGCGCCTTGGGATTCTTCAATTCCTTGTGTACCTGCTGCGGCAGGTGCTGCTTCTACGTAGCTGCCCGTGTTATACAGATTAGAAAGAGCTTTAATTGAACCAGCGCTCCCAATTTGCAGCACAGAGGAGTTACTGACAGACTCTACACGCAAATAATTAATTTGTATCGCTTGATTAATATAGAAGTTCAACGGATTCTCACTCCTTACAAGTTACCAACAAGCGGTTGATCAATGACATCACTGTCGTACGTATTTGTCACACTTTTATAGTTGCTAATGCGCAATTGATCACCAGTGTTAAAACTGCCTGCGCCAGCAAACGTTTTAACCTGACTATTTGGAGAAATGGTGATGCAGTCTCCAACATGAACGACTCCGCTCGTTCCGACGGCATTTACTTTAAAGGCTCCAACAATAGCCGGCATAGCGGTGCACATCCTTTATAAAAATAAGGCACTTTGTTTTTGGGCGTTTCACCATAGCTTATGATGGGTCTTTTAATGTGTGATTGTCTTTTTGAAAGCTTTTGATGAGAGGAATTAGGTGTATGGTTTACCCTTTTTTAGAGCATTCATTCGAGGTGTATTTGATGCCTTTATTTAAGAGTGTATCAAGCTCTTGACTGCACCTGATGGTTTCTTCGGCATTCATCCCGAATTTTTTTGCTGTCTCAATTAAATGTAATCTTTTTTGTTCAATTTCATAATTGATCATAACGGACGCCAACTCTCACATTTTTTATATAATAGAAGGATATGGTTAGTATACCCTATTTTTCTATAAAAAAAGCTGTTTCGTCAATATGAGTAATAAAGTGACAAAATTCGAAAGCGTCCTTACGTGCCATATATCTCTTTTCTTATTTCAGCCTGTAAATAACGTCGTCTTTTGTTGATATACTGCCGGATGACCTCTCGTTCTGATTGTAGGATGTCTTTTCGATCTCTCGTATAAGGATCATCTCCAATTCGGTTCTCGATAGAGGCATGCCATTTCTCGATGATTGGACAAAGCCGGTCTTCTAAAAAATGTGTATCGAGTACATGCTGAAAAAGCGTGTAATAGGCTCTCTTAAATGAAGGGATATCTAGTAACCTAGCAGTTAAAGTATTAAAGCCGTTTACTGGAATATAATCAAATGCCATTTCTTCTCCATGAATGTCACGGCCCCATGTCGCATCATAATCCCAAGGAAGTACTTGAAATTTTCCTTGTTCATTCACATAAAGAGCGTAGTTATGGACAAAGCCGTCAAAGTTTTGTGTGCACACGACACCAATGAGCCAGCGGAAATACTGTGTTACATCTAGGTATTGCTCAATTTTTTCTGCAAATATGTCATCTTTCGCTGTGTTGAGAAAGTAAATAAATTCACTCAGCTGCTGATCGTGTTGAGAAGTCCCCGTTTTTTTCTCGTACCCGAGGAGAAGGTGTTTTTTGGGCTTTTTATCAAACGAACTCAAAAGGGAGAAGTTGGCATCGTCATCGACTGCATAATAAATGCCGCCTCCTGAAAGCTGCCTTTTCTGAAAAAAGTGCTCATCGACGGATTCTATTTTTAAATAAATGCCTTCTTTTCTACCATTTATAGTGAGAAACACATGAGAAGCAGCAGGGCTTAGCACCCCTATCTGCTCGAAGAAATAAAAGGACAGCCTGTTTCGGATAAACGAAGGGTCATTGTACTCTGCATTTAAATGAAAGATAGATTCGCCTTGTCTTTGCTTTGGCTTACGATATTCAATTTGATAGGACTTTTTTTTCAGCTTTCTAATGTGAGACCCGCGGTATGAAGCATAAATATGTGATTTGATCTGGCCGGTTTTCAAAATGGCCTCAACAGGTTCGTCGTTCCATATGTCTTTTCTTAATTCAATCAGGTCCTTTGGATGAATCCAAATATCCATTTGCTTTAAAGGTTCTGTGGTCATGCGTTCATCATCCTCCTATGCTCTTCTTTACGATATGAAAATGAAGGAATGTCCTGTACCCGTTTGTTAGGTATTCATGGAGTTTTAAAAGAAAGGGGCATCCGCCAAGAACACTTGTCTACCAAGTCTCGTAACATAAAGCAGAGAAGATAAACAGCTTGATCTGTTTGTTTTGTCAAAGTATAGACTGGGAGGGGAATCGTTCGTGAGCACATTTGATCATTCACATATTGAACATGCAGTGGATTCACTTCGAAGTGAAGGACGTGATCATCACTTAGATCGTGAACCAGAATCGAGACGATCGCACAAGTCAGCACGTTCTCGCCATTCAAAACGCCGTCATTGGTTCTTTGGTGGAGGCGGATGCCGTAAATCACACCGCAGTAAAAAAAGCTGTAAGAGCTATCGTTCGAAAAAAAGTCGCTGTTCAAAGAAAAGCGTGAAAAGTGAGAAACCATGCAAAAGTAAAAAGTCGTGCAAAAGCAAGAAATCTTGCAGAAGTAAAAAGAGTGAACCGAAAAAATCATGCCGCAGCAAACACAGATCCCATCATAAGAAAAGCTGCCGCAAGTCACATCGCAGCCATCGATCTAAACGATCTCATCACCATAGAAGCTGCCATCGATCTAAACGATCTCATCACCATAAACGCAGCCGCTCTTGCAAAAGATGTGGAAAGAAAAAGCATCATTCCCACAGCAGAGGAAATGTTGATCGCAAATGGGACCAAGGGAACATGTGGGAGTATCGCCGCTACCGCTAAACATCAGATCATCTTTTTTGAAACCCTTTTTAAAAGAGAGTATGATAAAAAAGGGTTTTTTTTATTTCATAGAGAAATAAAATGAGACATCATCACTTAGCGAAATGAAGATTGTGAGGGGAAGACATGAAGTTTTTTACAGGTGAGATACATAGCAGAATGTTTATTGGGGTAGTGATTGATGATGAATGGGTCATGGACGTCAAAAAGGCAGAAGCCAAATTATTTGAGCTTGAGACACTGCCAAACTCTTTAGCTGAATGTATTAATATGGGGGACAAGTTTGTTGTGCATGTCAAACAGCTCCTTGACTGGGCTGAGAAAAAAGAAGAAGACCGCGGTTCTTATGTATATCCGCTTTCGGAAGTGAAACTCCATGCGCCGATTCCAAAGCCAGCTAAAAACATCATGTGTGTTGGAAAGAATTATCAAGATCATGTCATGGAGATGGGAAGTGCAGCGGATATTCCTAAAGATGTGATGATCTTTACAAAGGCACCTACTTCAGTCGTTGGACATGAAGCGGATATTCTCCTTCATGAAGATGTGACCAGTGAGCTGGACTATGAAGGGGAGCTTGCGATCGTGATGGGCAAATCAGGGAAGAGTATTCCACCTGAAGAGGTCCGTGATTATCTATTCGGTTACACCATTTTAAATGACGTAACGGCAAGAGATTTGCAGAAAAAACACAAACAATTTTTCATAGGTAAAAGCTTAGATACAACCTGCCCGATAGGACCTTATATTGTGCATAAGTCAGTGGTCGAGGATCATGGTGCGCTCCATGTGGAAACAAAGGTAAACGGAGAGGTTCGCCAGTCTGCCAGTACAGAATTAATGATTTTCTCCATCGAGAATATTGTTTCTACTCTTTCAAAAGGGATGACACTAGAAGCTGGTGACATCATTGCAACGGGAACACCTTCTGGGGTTGGCAAAGGCTTTGAACCGCCTAAGTTCTTAGCTTCAGGGGATCGAATTGACATCACGATTGAGCCGATTGGAACGCTATCGAATCGCGTCAAATAAAGAGTGCGATGACACAGGATTGTCGCTTTGTGTTCGACTTATTTCGTGGTACGATGAGAAGGTAATTGTTCTGATAAAGGGGGAAATAACAGATGGGAACGCATTTACATATTACAGCATGGGTGCTAGGGATTATTTTATTCTTCGTTGCCTTTGCTCTAGCAGGTAAAAATGACAAAGGTGCTAAAATTGTGCACATGATTGTCAGACTATTGTACTTGATCATTATCGCAACAGGCGTAGAGCTGTATGTTCGCACAGGAATGAAAATTCCAGGTTTCGGTGGCGAGTATATCGGTAAAATGATTCTCGGTATCCTTGTGATCGGCTTCATGGAAATGGTTCTTGTACGCAAGAAAAAAGGAAAATCGGTGACTGGTGTATTGATTGGTTTTATCGTATTCGCCATTGTGACCATTCTTCTCGGTTTACGTCTGCCGATCGGTTTCCATATCTTTTAACATAAAAAGGGCATTGCTTATACGAAGCAGTGTCCTTTTTATATGCCATCAAACTGTGAAACCGACCGGTGACCGTCAGAAGTGGTCCATTCAAAACGAATTTGACCTGCGGCGGAGTCATGGTGACATTGAAGGGCAAGTGATTGTGAATCTGTCGAAAACTGAAAGAAAGAAACTCGTTGAAAAGAATGAAAGGAGGAGAAAACACAATCGTAGACGGAAAAACCAAGCTGCTCTACCTGTGCAATGATTTCATAAAAAACGTTTTCAGGAACGAACATCAGGAGGTCAAGCCATCCTTTGGCAAGTGATGCCGTATATTGAATCACTTCACCGCCTTGTACTTCTACTAGCTGCCCACTTTCATGAAGTATCATGGACCCGAGCAGTTCCCCTTTTGTCCACCTGCCATTTTCCTTCAAACAGATCATCGTGCTTTGAAGACTTTCTGGCAGCATGATGTCTCCTTCTTCATCTTCAATCAGACAATACCCGTTTTCAATCAGTAAATACCCGCTGCACCATCTTCGACTGCAGCGTTCAAGCTGCTTCATTCGTTTTTCCATTTGCAAAAGCTCCTTTCCTCTTTCTTTTCTTACCAAATCATGCTTGTCCTATACGCCCGAGAAAAAAAGGACAAATCAACTATCAAGGAGACGATGCATAAACTAAGAAAGGCTGAATGAGAACACTTGAGGAAAAACGGATGGGAGCTGATGATGATGTGTGGAATAACAGGCTGGGCAGACTTTAAAAAGCAGCTCATCCAACAGGATCATGTAATCAATCAAATGACAGATACATTATCTAAAAGAGGGCCAGACGATACAAATACGTGGAAAAGTGAGCACGTTCTATTTGGGCATAAAAGGTTAGCGGTTGTAGATGTAGAAGGCGGAAAACAGCCGATGACATATACACATCAAAACCATGCTTATACCGTTGTATACAATGGAGAGCTCTATAACACAGAAGATATAAGAAAAGAATTGTTAAAAAGGGGCCACCGCTTTCTTGGACATTCTGATACAGAGGTTCTTCTTCACGCCTACACAGAATGGAAGGAAGAGTGTGTGACCCATTTTAATGGTATTTTTGCATTTGTGATCTGGGATAGTGAGCGTGAATTATTATTTGCAGGGAGAGACCGGCTCGGCGTCAAGCCATTTTTCTATACAGAACGTCATCATTCCTTTTTATTTGGTTCGGAAATCAAAGCGCTACTTGCTCACCCTGATATGAAAGCAAAAGTCGATCATGAAGGATTATCGGAGATCTTTGGTTTAGGACCGTCTAGAACACCAGGGCAAGGAGTGTTTAAAGGGGTAAAAGAGCTGAGACCTGCTCATGCTTTGACTTTTTCAAAAGACGGACTGCGTGTGTGGAGATACTGGAATGTCAAAAGCAAGGCGCATACGGACTCACTTGATGACACCGCCCAGCACGTCAAGCATCTCTTTACAGATGCCGTCACAAGACAGCTCGTTTCTGATGTGCCTGTTTGTACATTTTTATCGGGTGGCGTCGATTCGAGTGCCATTACCGCCATTGCCGCTAAGCACTTTGAGAAAATAGGGAAAGCACCGCTTCATACGTATTCGGTTGACTACGAAGGAAATGATCAATTCTTTGAAGCAAGTCAATTCCAGCCGAATGCTGACGGTCCATGGATTGACCGCATGACCAAGGCGTTTCAAACGAATCATCACAGCTGCGTCATTGGACAAAAGGAGCTGGCTGCTTATTTGAAGGAAGCGGTTGAGGTCCGAGACTTACCGGGTATGGCAGATATTGATTCTTCTTTGCTTTGGTTCTGTCGAGAAATTAAAAAGGACTTTGTTGTCGGTTTGTCAGGTGAATGTGCGGATGAAATTTTTGGAGGTTATCCTTGGTTCCATGCGGCAAATGAAACGAATGGTTTTCCTTGGATGAGATCGACGGAAGCTAGAACGCAGCTCTTACAAGATTCGTGGCAAAAGAAGCTGTCACTAAGAGAATATGCACAAAGCAAATATGAAGAAACCGTGGCTGAAACGCCTCTTTTAGATGGAGAAACTGGAGTGGATAAAGCCCGGAGAGAACTTTTTTACTTAAATATGGTCTGGTTTATGACAACGCTGCTAGATCGAAAAGACCGAATGAGTATGGGGGCGAGTCTTGAGGTACGAGTGCCATTTGCAGACCATCGCCTTGTCGAATATGTGTGGAATATTCCTTGGGAAATGAAAATGCATGGAAATCGTGAAAAAGGGGTTTTACGAAAAGCATTAGAGGGAATTTTACCGAATGAAGTACTTTATCGCAAGAAGAGTCCTTATCCGAAAACACATCATCCAGCCTATACCCAGGCTGTGAAAGAGATGTTAACAGATTGCCTTGCGCAAAAAGATTCTGTCCTTCACGAATTTCTAGATGCACATCAATTAAACCAGCTGATTGAAACGGAAGGAGCCTCCTTTCAAGTGCCTTGGTATGGCCAGCTCATGAAGGGCCCGCAGTTAATCGCTCATCTGGCGCAGATTCATCATTGGTTTGAAACGTATCGAATTGATATAGAAGCGTAATAAAGGGTCGGCTTTCTTACATTTGTTGAAGGGAAGCCGGCTTTTTTAATACATAGCATGAGACGAATAGAGCACATCAAAAGTTGATCTAATCTTTCTAATTTGTATAATTAACTTAAAGTGAATTAATTTGGAGGAAAAAGGATAATGAAAATCATTGTGATCGGAGCAGGACCAGGGGGACTTGCGGCAGCTATGATGCTTCAAAGCAAAGGACATGATGTTCAGGTATACGAAAAACAGCCCTTTGTTGGCGGACGTAACTCTAAGTTTCAACTCGGTGATTTCACGTTTGATACGGGTCCTACCTTTCTCAGCATGATTCATATTGCAGAGGAGTTGTTCACCTTTGCTGGTAAAAATCTTTATGACTATATTGATGTGATCGAATTAAAAGAAATGTATAGATTGATTTTTCAAGACGATCAGCTAGATATGATTCGAGATCGTGATGAAATGTATAGACGGTTAGAAGCCTTTGCACCTGGTGAGGGCGAAGGGTATTTACGATTTATGAACGATACAAAGCGCAAAATGGATCAGCTTACACCTATTTTACAAAGTAAAATGGATCGTTTTCATCACTATTTGCGTCCAAAGGTGCTCAAAGCACTTCCGCAGCTTTCATTGAATAAGAGTTTATATGATGTGCTGTCAGATTATTTCTCAAATGAATCAGTGAAATATGCGTTTACATTTCAATCAAAGTATTTAGGCATGTCACCGTGGGAGTGCCCTGGTGCTTTCTCCATTCTATCGTTTATGGAACATGACACAGGTGTTTTCCATCCGAAGGGCGGGGTCAATCAGCTGTCAGAAGCGATGGCAAAAGCAGCGGTTGAAGCTGGAGCGACGATTCATCTGTCAGCTGGCGTCGAAAAATTGCTGACGGAAGGCAGGAAAGTAAAAGGCATTCGCTTAGAATCTGGGGAAGAAATACAGGCAGATGAGGTTGTCGTAAATGGAGACTTTGCACATGTGATGACAAAGCTTGTAGAGCCAGGACTTTTAAAGAAATATAGCGAGAAAAAATTAAAAAAGAAAAAATTCTCATGCTCCACCTTTATGCTTTATTTAGGATTAGATACCATGTATGAGGAGCCGCATCATACCATCGTATTTTCCGATGATTATGCTCAATTTGTCAAAGGCATAACGAAAACGTATGAGCTGCCAGATGATCCTTCTATTTATATTCAAAATGCAAGTGTCACAGATGACTCGCTTGCGCCAAAAGGAAAGTCAGCTCTTTATGTGCTGGCACCTGTTGCCAACAATCAAAGCGGTATTGACTGGGAAGCGCATCAAGATGAATTTAGAGAACTTGTGCTGGACACACTTGAGCGAAAAACCGGTTTTAAGAATGTGAGACAGCATATAGAAGTCGAACGGATGATCACACCGAAGCGATGGGAGGAAGACCTTTACGTATACGAAGGAGCTACATTTAACCTTGGCCACCAGCTGACGCAGATGATGGTCCTAAGGCCGCACAATGAATTTGATGAATTGGACCATTGCTGGCTCGTAGGAGGAGGGACGCACCCAGGAAGCGGGCTGCCGACCATTTTAGAATCAGCACGTATCACGACAAATGCGATTCTTTCAAAAGAGAAACATACGCACAAAACATTGCCGCACCAAGAAAAGGGGAGTGCCTCATGAAAAAACATATATTGATTGCAGGTGGCGGGATTGGCGGGATGATCTCAGCACTTTATTTAAAAAAAGCTGGACATGATGTCACGCTTGTCGAAAAAAATGAGCGACTTGGCGGAAGACTTGCTTTTGTACGTGAGAAAGGATATAAAGTAGATGAAGGTCCGACCATTGTCCTACTTCCTGATATGTTAAAAGGTATTTTACATGAGGTTGGAATGGACGAAGCATCTCTTGATCTTTTGCAGCTTGATCCGCTGTATACGATTCAATATCAAGATGGAACCTCCTACACGAAGTACTCTGATGCATTTCGTCAGCTAGAGGAAATCAGACGTGTATTTCCAAAGGAAGATCAAGGATTTCTAAGGTTTATGGAAGAAATGACAGACCGTTTTCAAGAAGGGCAGCAAGCCTTTCTAGAGAAATCATTTCATGAAAAACGTACATTTTTTACAAAAGCAAACATGAAGATTTTAATGAAATTAAAGGCGTATCGAACGGTTCAAAGTGCTCTGAAAAAGTATTTCTCAGACGAACGCCTGCGAGATGCATACGCACTGCAAACCCTCTATGTCGGAGGGAACCCGTATGAAGCATCTGCTATTTATTCGCTCGTTTCATATAGTGAGCACGCACATGGAATCTACTATTTAAAAGGCGGCTATGCGAGCTTAGTAGATATACTGGAGAGGCAGCTCATAAAAATGGGTGTGCATGTAAGAAAAAATGAAGAAGTCACGGAGCTAGAGTTTGAGGGGAAACGCGTGGTTAGAGCAAAAGTCAGTGACGACCGTATAGCAGCTGATGCATTTGTGATCAACGGAGATTATCCAGCTGCGTTAAAACAGCTTGGTTTAGACGAACAAGATCGGCGTAAATACGTGCCGTCTTCTGGCTGTGTGATGGTGTATCTAGGGTTAAACAAGATGTACCATGATGCGCCTGTTCACCAATTTTTTATGGGCGAACACTTTGATCAGCATATGAAAGAGGTTTTTCAAACGAAGACGATCCCTCAAGATCCGTCGTTTTATACGTTTAATCCATCGATTATTGATCCATCTCTTGCCCCGGAAGGCTGTAGTGTTTTATATATGCTGATTCCCGTTCCCTCAGGAGATCATATCAACTGGGAAGAGGAGACGGATTTTGTAGAGAAAATGGTCGATCGTCTTGAGAAAAGAGGCTTTCCAAGATTGCGAGAGTCGATTGTCTGGAAAAAAATCAGAACACCAAATGATTCCTTGCGAGAAGGATTGTTTGAAGGCGGCAGCTTTGGACTTGCGCCTAACTTGTTTCAATCAGGTGTCTTCCGCCCGCAAGTGAAGGTAGCTGAGACGGGCAATCTTTATGCGGTAGGTGCTTCCATCCATCCTGGCGGCGGGGTGCCGATCGTGATGCAAAGTGCGAAGCTGATGGCTTCTGTGCTGTTAAAAGATTTGAATGACAGAAAGGAAGTGAAACTAAGTGGTTGATGTACAAACAGCATTGAAATTGTGTGAGGAGACCATTCAAACCCATTCCAAAACGTTTTACCGTGCCTTTTCCATGCTGCCTAAAAAGAAAAGACAGGCCGTCTGGGCTGTGTATTCCTTTTGCCGGAGAGCAGATGATATTGTAGATGAGTCCCCCTCACCAAAAGAGGAGCTTGCCTCCTTTCGAGAGACGTTTGATCGATTTTTACATGGTGAGGTAGATCGGAATGATCCGATGTGGGTAGCGCTAGAACATACATTTCAAGAGTTTCGTATGGATGAAGCCCCGTTCCGTGACTTGCTCCAAGGTCAGGAGATGGATTTAGAGCAGCACCGGTATGAAACGTTAGATGAACTGCTCATCTATTCCTACCATGTGGCTAGTACCGTTGGACTCATGCTGCTTCCCATTATTGCACCGCGTAAAAAAGAGCAGCTGAAAGAAGCAGCGATTTCATTAGGGATTGGCTTGCAGCTGACCAACATCCTTCGTGACATCGGCGAGGATAAGGCTGAAAGAGACCGCATTTATTTGCCAAAGCAAGTCATGGATCAATTCGGATATACAGAGCAAGAATTGCAAGAAGGCATTGTCAATCAAGCATTTCAGCACGTATGGGAGTACATTGCCTTTGAGGCAGAGGCATACTACGAGGAGTTTTTTGACCATCTTCATGAATTCCCGCTTTATTCACGTATACCAGTGAAAGCAGCTGCTCACTTTTATAAAGCCATTTTAGATAAAACAAGAGAAAATGAATACCGCGTGTTTACACAGCGATTATTTATTTCAAATCAGGAAAAAGCACTTACTTTAGAAGATATTACGTAAAAAAGGACTGCACCCGCAGTCCTTTTTATGTGGAAGAAAAGCGATACTCTGTCCATACCCTTGAACGCCACCGCCTATACATAAAGATGCCTCTTACCCATTCATCCACGATAAAAGAAATCCAAACTCCAATGAGACCCATCTCAAGCTGAATGCCTAAAAAGTAAGCGATCGGAAGCCCAATGCCCCACATTGAAATCATCGCCATATACACTGGAAACTTCGCGTCACCAGCAGCCCGCAAGGAATTAATAATGACCATATTAAAAGAACGGCCAGGTTCCAAAATAATTGTCAATAGGAGGAGTGTGGCGGCGATTTGAATGATCTCGCTGTTGCTAGTGAAGAAAGCAAGCAAATGCGTCGATGATAAAGATAAAGCAGTGGAAGAAAGAAGGGAGATGCCAATGGCCCAGTATAAGCTTTTCATGCATCTGTGATAGGCAGCATCGAATTCCTTCGCCCCAATATGGCGCCCGATTAAAATTTGTGTCCCTTGGCTAATGGCTGCACCAAATAGCATAATGAACATCATTAAATTTTGAGTATAGACCTTTGCTGCTAATGCCTGCGTCCCCATAAACGTAATAAACAGTGTAATGATCATTTGAGAGCCGTTATAAGAAAGCTGCTCTCCAGCAGAAGGAATCCCGATTTTCAGAAGCTTTTTTAAATGTGTCCGCTGGATGTGAAACATCTTCTTCAGTGAAAAGCGTAATCCAATTCGGCGGCGTACAATGAGGATCATTGCCATTAATCCGATCAACCGAGCAAGTGAGGTAGAAAAAGCGACCCCCATCACACCTAATACGGGGAAGCCAAACGGACCGAAAATGACCAGATAGTTACCGGCAACGTTTAGCAAGTTCATTCCGATGGTGACATACATCGTATCTCTTGTATATCCGTAGCTTTTTAAAATAGCACTATACGTCATAATGAGCGCTTGAATAAAAGAAAGCAGTCCGACAATTTGTAAAAATACCGCCGCATCCGGCATGAGCTCACTTGATAGGCCCATCAGGTGTAAAATGGGAACAGCTAATACAAACATGAGAAGACTAATGACAAAGCTAATCAAGAAGTTGGTTCCTAGTGAGACATAGGCGACTTGAGTCGCTTCCTGCCTGCGGCTAGCTCCTAAAAGCTGCGCAATCACAATCGTCGTTCCAGTTGTAATGAAACTGAACATGACAATCAATAAATTCAGGAGCTGGTTGCTTACACCAACTGCGGCAACACTATTATCGGAATATTGACTGAGCATGAGGGTATCCGCGCTTCCCATGAGCATATATAAAGAGATTTCAATAAAAATAGGCCAAGTTAATGCAAATAATGAAGGATGGGTTTTCTTACCCCTAGCTTGAACCTTTTGAATTGGCAGTGATTGAGGTTTCATCAATCAACCTCCTTTCGTATAAATCCGATTTATAGTGTACCTTGCATCGACTATAATAAGAAGAGATGAAACCGAAACTTATTGGAGAAATCCGACTTCATAAGGGGATGAATATGAATCGATTTATTACATTTACTGTACCGCCGTTCCCGGTTTATATTGCTTCAGGCAAAGGTGTATTTCATCAAGGAGAAAGACATATCTCTAGAACCTTCACTGTGTTTGATCTTCTTTATGTCACAAAGGGGGAACTATGGATCACAGAAGACAGAGAGGCTCATCACGTAAAAGAAGGAGAATATATCATTCTCTCACCTGGCTTGTCTCATGGGGGACACCTGCCATGCGAAGAAGAAACTCACTATGAGTGGCTGCATTTTTCAATTGATCCATTTGAGTTGACGAATCGGCTGAGAGAACACTGGTTTGATATGAAACAAAATCAAGCCACCTTTGAAAAGCCGGCAACATATGAATTTAGCCTGCCTCGTATAGGAAAAGTGAAAGGAAGAAATGTGTTCGAAAAACATCTTTCAGCAATGCGTGCACTAAATGATGACGCGTCTGAACTGCCGCTGAAAAAGCAGCTTCAGTTTGAGGAAATGCTCATTCATTTACAAAAAGAAGCATTTCATATTCCAAGTGCAAAGGAGAATGTCGCCTCAGAAGTGGTTCATTATCTTGAGCGTCACTTTATGAAGAAACTACAAATGGAAGAGCTTGCAGAGAAGCTGCATTATCATCCTGATTACATGACAAGGTGCATGCAGACGGTATATGGACTGACGCCAAACCAATACATCAATCGTCTCAAGGTCGAAAAAGCCAAAAGCATGCTTGCCTCAACGAATGATAAAATCGCAGCTATTGCTGATCACGTAGGCATTGACGACCCTACTTATTTTTCTAAACTGTTTCGGCAAAACGAAGGCATGACGCCTATCGAGTACCGTCATCTAGCAAAAAGAACGACAAAGTAAAGGAACGTGAACAGATGAAAAGGGAAAAGGAAGAGCATGTGAGCATACAAGCATTAAACGAAGCCGATTTAGAGATGGTATGGCATTTAAAATTCAAAGCACCAGATCAGTCCTATCGAAAGTGGAATGCCCCATATTTTTATGAACACGAAATCCCGCTTGCTGCATTTAAAAAACGATACTTACAGGACACATCCATTCCGCCAAAGCTATATGGCATTGAAATAGACGGCGAAATCAAAGGCACCGTGTCATATTATTGGGAGAATGAACGTACACGGTGGCTTGAATGCGGCATTCTCATTTATGACTCGCGCTTTTGGAGCGGTGGCGTTGGGACAAAGGCGTTAAGTCTATGGACTGATGAGTTATTTACACACATTGATATCCCTCGAATTGGTCTTACCACATGGTCGGGAAATGAACGGATGATGCGGTGCGCAGAGAAATGCGGATTTGTCCTTGAGGGGAGACTGCGAAAGGTCCGTTACTATCAAGGAGAATATTATGATTCGATGCGCTATGGGATGCTGAGAGAGGAATGGAAAAGCCTCCCGCGACATGCTACTTAACAATGATGAATCGTTTTAGGACAAAAGGATCGAATGTTTGAATAAACTGAAGAAGAAGGGGGGCTAAAAAGCATAATAGAGAACATGTAATTTACATAAGGAGGAGTTTGAACGTGAGAATTACGGGGTTATTCGTTTCACTTGCTGTTGCCATTTATTTATGGTTTGATGCGCCAAAGCATGATAAAGACAAATGGCTGTGGGCCATTTTAGGTGTCCTATTTAGTACCATCGTTCTCGGTATTTATTTGATCAAGACAGAGAGGAAGGGACTTGGCTGGACCATTCTCATTTTAACGATCTTGTTTTATCTCATGCTGCTCATCTCTGTTTTGATCGGTATCATTCTTTTTTATCAGGTGAGTCCTTCATGAAGAAGGGCTTTTTTCTTTTACCTTTTGCGCAGGCACACCTGCAATAACAATCTTCTCCTCGTGAAAAGAACGGTTTACAACAGCATTTGCTCCGATTGAAATATGATTTGCAATATAGATGTCCCCAAACAGCTTAGCACCAGGGCCAATCCATACATGATCCCCAATGGTTGGCACATCCTTTTCATGATGGTTCTGACCAATATTCACCCCTTGATGAATATCACAAAATGCCCCAATTTTTGCATGCTTGTTCACAATTAAGAGACCCGTATGATTGATTCTAAGGCCAGGGCCGAAGACACCAATCGGAATATCAAAGCCAAGCTGCATGCCTTTCTTTTTATGTAAATAGCGATAAAACCATTTGCGAAGTGTAGCGCCGCTATTAGAATAGTATTCATATTTTCGTAAAATCCTTTGATATTTCCATATATCATCCCCAAACCACTTAGGTCTTTTGCGCTTAATGGCTAATGCTTTCTTGTCCTGAGCTAAATAGTGGTGAAGATCATGCTTTGTTACAATCATCAGATCCCTCTCCAATCCCTTTTGTTTCAGAGAAATTATACCATTATAACCATTTATATCAATATAGAATGACGTTTCTTTCTTTCTTTTTCTACATCACTTTCATCCACTTACCTGTATAAAATAAGTGCTTTGTCATGAATAGAACAAAAGAACCAGGAAGAATGATTTGTAATTTTTTTCTACATCATTCCGTCTCACGCGTTTATTTACCTTATAGCAGTAGAGGTTTGTCAAAATGACACGAAATTACTCGCTAAAAAGAGAATATAGCATTCATATGCTTTTCGAATCATCTTTTTGAATACAATTGACTTTCATATCTCACATCCTCTAGGCTAGTAAATGAAAATGATAATCTTTATCAATTGGAGGAGTGTTTTATTATGTCCATCAAAACCGTTTCTAAAAATCAGCAATTTTTAGAGCAGCAAAGTCAAAGAGAATCGAATGCAAGGTCTTACCCGAGACGGTTCCCATTAGCCATGCAAAAAGCCGAGGGTATGATCGTGACAGATGCGGATGGCAGAGAGTTTTATGACTGCCTGGCAGGCGCAGGAACACTTGCACTTGGTCACAATCATCCAGTTGTGATAGAAGCTATTGAACGTATGCTTCATGAAAAAAGACCGTTGCATACGTTGGACATAACCTCAGAAATTAAAGAAGAGTTTGTGAATGAAATTTTTTCTCACTTGCCAGAAGAGTTTGCAAAGAGAGCCAAAATTCAATTTTGTGGGCCAACTGGTGGTGACGCCATAGAAGCAGCTATTAAATTAGTCAAGACAGCGACAGGTAATCGTTCCATTCTTTCATTCCACGGTGCGTATCACGGTGCGACACATGGCACGATGTCATTAAGCGGGAATTTATCTCCAAAGGAAAGAGTGCAAGGGTTAATACCTGATGTTCATTTTATGCCTTACCCATATGAATATCGCTGCCCATTTGGAATTGGAGGGAAGGATTCGCACCGCATTTCAAGTTCGTATATTGAGCGCGTATTAAATGATCCTGAAAGTGGTATTCTTCCGCCAGCAGGTATGATCTTTGAAGCAGTGCAGGGCGAGGGAGGCTCCATTCCAGCATCTATTGAATGGATGAAGGAAATGAGAAGAATCACAAAAGAAAAAGGGATTCCGCTCATTATTGATGAGGTTCAATCAGGCATCGGCCGAACAGGTAAGATGTTTGCCTTTGAACATGCAGGAATTGTACCTGACGTCATTGTGCTGTCAAAAGCCATTGGTGGAAGCCTGCCGCTTTCAGTTGTGATTTATGATAAAGATTTAGATCAATGGAATCCAGGTGCACACATCGGGACATTTAGAGGGAATCAAATGGCGATGGCTGCAGGAACCGCTACGCTTAAATTTATAAAAGAAACCAACCTGCTTGATCATGTAGAACAGTTAGGAAATCGTATGCAGGCTCACCTAAAAGACATTCAAAAACAAGTACCTGCTCTCGGTGATGTTCGAGGAAGAGGTTTAATGATTGGCGTTGAAGTAGTCAATCCAAATGAGAAACAGGATGTGGACGGAAGCTATCCAGCGAATCCAGAGCTGGCCAGTCTTATTCAAAAGAATTGCTTCGATAAAGGCTTAATTGTGGAGACAGGAGGCCGTTTCGGAAGTGTGATTCGATTCCTGCCGCCACTCATTATGACAGAAGAACAGCTTGAAAAAGTCATCGCTATTTTTAAAGAGGCCGTGTACGATGCAATCAACTAAAGCTTCTGTGGATTCATTATTTATGAATCAAAGCCAGCTTGGAAGAGAGTCCTTCCAAGCGGCTCTTCATACATCTATCGACAGCTTACTGGAGCAATGGCAAAAAGACACAGGACCATACAGCGGAATATTGCCTGGGAAATTAGCGGCTAGTGTCGAATCGTTATTCCGATTTCAACCGTTTGGAGAATCAATTGAATCTGTCTTTCAAGATATAAAAGAACATCTTTTGCCGCATTTGATTGATGTATCGCATCCTAAATGCTTGGCACATCTGCATTGTCCGCCGCTCATTCCTGCACTTGCCGCAGAGGTGATGGTGAGTTCCTTTAACCAATCAATGGATTCCTTTGATCAAAGCGGTATTGCTTCTTTGGTTGAGGAGGAAATCCTCAAGTGGCTATGTGCAAAGTTTTCTTATGGCGGCTTAGCAGATGGGACATTTACAAGCGGTGGAACCCAATCTAACTATATGGGGCTGCTTCTGGCGAGAGATGCCTTTTGTGAAAACACATGGCAGTGGAATGTTCAGCAGAAAGGCTTACCAAGTGAAGCTCACCGCATGAGAATTCTTTGCTCTAAAAATGCTCATTTTACGGTGAAAAAATCTGCATCCCAGCTCGGTTTAGGGGAGCAGGCTGTTGTACTGGTCGAGACGGATGAGCATCACCGAATGGACCTCAATGATTTGAAAAAGAAGATGGTTGAATTAAAGGATCAGAACCTGCTTCCTTTTGCGGTAGTAGCGACTTGCGGGACAACTGATTTTGGAAGTATTGACCCGGTTCGAGATGTGTATGACATCGTCAAACCAGACGGTCTGTGGATTCACGCAGATGCTGCCTACGGCGGAGCACTTGTATTAAGCGAAACCTACCGAAGTAAATTAGCCGGTATGGAGCTTGCTGATTCAATCACGATCGACTTTCATAAGCAATTTTATCAGCCGATTTCTTGCGGGGCATTTTTGCTGAAGGATAAAAGACATTTTGGTTTGATCGATTATCATGCAGATTATCTTAATCCAAAGGAAGATGAACTAGATGGTATTCTACATCTCGTCAATAAATCTATCCAAACGACGCGCCGGTTTGATGCTCTGAAGTTACTTCTCTCTCTTCGTCTAATTGGAGAAGAAGGATTTGGTGACATCATTGACCATACCATTCATTTTACGAAGGATGTGGCCGCGCTTATTGAGAGAAATGATCACCTTGAAGTAATCAATCCTGAGCCAGAAATCAATGCGATTGTGTTCCGATTTAAGGATGAGCACCGAACAGATGACATCAATAAAATCATTCATCGGACATTGTTCAAAACGGGAACTGCTGTCATTGCGAAAACAGTGGTTGATGGCCGAACATGCTTAAAATTCACTTTGTTAAATCCGAGAACGACAATCACACATATTGAGGAAATCCTTTCTGACATCGTTGATATCGGGATCGCTCATATTCAATTCGGGAGGGTACTACGTTGAGTCAATATAAACAAATGGCTGAAAATGCAACTATGCAAAGCTTTTTAAACTGTTTTTTACGTGAAACAGGAATCGATCGATCTGCAAAAAAAGAGACGAGAGCAGATGGCTCGCTTGTATTCATCGCAAAACTAGCAAAGCAAGATCTAGAGCTTGTGATTCCGATCCGATATGTTTCATCTGTTGGCCGCCATCTCTTTGATTTTCCGATTCGCTTCCGTCCGCAAGGCAGTGAACAAGAGGGCGCAATCGCCGATTACACGACACTTGTTGCTCTATGTTCAAAGGAGCTTCTCATTGAATATGGCCGCACAGATGCAGAGGATGAATTCATGCTTCGCATCATTTTAAGCTGCCGAAATATTGAACGATTCTTAAAGGAGCGAGAAAGTGATCGAGCAGCTCTTTCTGAAGCCGATTTTGAGTATATCGAGGCTGAGCAGTCACTTCTTCTTGGACATTTAACGCATCCCACTCCAAAAAGCAGACAAGGGATGACGGAGGAGGAAGAAGCGGTCTATTCTCCTGAGCTGAAAGGGGCTTTCCAGCTTCATTACTTTAAAGCGCACCATTCGATTGTGCTTCAGGATTCGTCTATTGCACAGTCTGCGGCAAGCCTCATGTTAGAAGAGCTCTTGCGCCAGGTACCAGAAGAAACAGAGAGACTGAATACGTTAACAGAAAACGGAGAATATGTGCTCATTCCGATTCACCCGCTGCAAGTCAAAGTGGTCATGGAGAAAGCGTTCGTCCAGCGTTATATAGAGGAAGGGAAACTGACTTATTTAGGACCGCTGGGGTCTGAATACACAGCGACCTCATCCTTTAGAACTGTCTATCAAAAAGATTCTGCTTACATGCTCAAATTCTCTGTTCCTGTGAAAATTACAAACTCCTTACGTGTCAATAAACAAAAGGAACTGGATCGCGGAGTTGAGATGTCTCGCATTTTAAAAACAGAATTAGGCATTTCTTTATACGATAAATTCTCTGGATTCCGGGTCATTGAAGATCCTGCCTATTTATCCATTCAAGGAGAAGAGGCGGAATCTGGCTTTGAAGTAGTCATTCGTCAAAATCCATTTTTGCATCGTGAAAAAGGGGCAAGCTTAATTGCTGGATTATGTCAGGATCATGCGTATGGTGGAAAATCGCGATTAGCAGGGATCATTCATGACCTTGCAGACGCAGAAGGCCGATCAACAGATGCTGTGAGCCAAGATTGGTTTAAGCAATATTTAACCATTTCGTTAGAACCGATGCTCTGGCTGTTTGAAACATATGGTCTTGCACTGGAAGCCCATCAGCAAAATGCTGTTGTGCAAATGAAGGCTGGTTACCCGGACACCTTCTATTATCGTGACAACCAAGGCTACTATTATAGTGAATCGAAAAAGGATAAACTCGCAAACCTTGTCCAAAACTTGAGCGTGAGAAGTGAAACCATTTGTGCAGATGATGTAGCCGTTGAGAGACTGCGTTATTATTTCTTCTTTAATCATTTATTTGGTCTCATTAACGGCTTTGGCACAGAAGGACTGGCAAAGGAAGAAGACTTGCTGGCACTCGTGAGAGACACATTGCTCGCTCATGAGGAAACATACGGGGCATCTGAACTGACAAACAGCCTTCTCCGCTCAAAGGAGCTGCCTTCAAAAGCGAATTTGCTGACACGGTTTGAAGATATGGATGAGCTGACAGGATCTCTGGAAACACAGTCTCGTTACACAGCTGTCTTGAATCCGCTCTTTTTACATAAGGAGGCGCTGATTGGATGAGGCATCGTATTAGGTTTATTCGCGCTGAATATGAAAGGGATGTCCGGCTTGTCCACAAGTGGATGCAAGAAGAGTATGTTCACCCATTTTGGCATTTGAATATTCCGTTTCCTGCTTTTGAAAAGCATTTTTATCAGGCGATTCATGATCCGCATCAAACTCTTTATTTAGGAACAATTGATGGGACGCCAATGAGTTATTTTGAGGCATACAACGTCAAAGGTGACGTCATTGAATCCTACTATCAGCCTTCTCCGCATGATCAAGGAATCCATCTATTAATAGGGGAGCCGGATTATGTGGGGAAAGGATTTGCGGCCCCGCTGCTTCAGGCAATGACAGCCTTTCAATTTGAGCAGAACAAACGAACAGAAAAAATCGTCGCTGAGCCGGATATTCGCAATGAAAAAATGATCCATGTATTTGAAAAATGCGGATTTGAACGTGTAAAACCAGTCAATTTACCCGATAAAACAGGTCTTTTGATGTTTTGTGATCGAGAACGATTCGAAAGGAAGTATAACCATGACGCGGTTCAACAAGCAAAATAATGTAGTGGATGTAATTGGAATCGGCATTGGTCCGTTTAACCTGGGACTGGCCGCATTATCTGAAGAGGTAAATGAAATCGACGCTTTGTTTTTTGAAAGAAGTGAAGCCTTTCATTGGCACCCAGGTATGCTCATTGAAGGGACGACACTGCAAGTCCCCTTTTTAGCGGACCTTGTCAGCATGGCAGATGTGAAAAACAAATATAGCTTTCTTAACTATTTGCAGGAGCAAAACCGTTTGTATTCATTTTACTTTCTAGAGGATTTTCATATCCCGCGCAAGGAATATAGCCATTATTGCCGCTGGGTCGCAGATCAGTTAGACTCTTGCCGATTTGGCATGAACGTCGAATCTGTCTCATTGATTGAGAAAGCAGGAGAAAAGCGATATGAAGTGCATGTCCGTCATGTGAATGATCAAACCGTAGAGGTATTTGAAAGTAAGCATCTCGTCTTAGGAATTGGTACACAGCCGGCGATACCAGCATCGCTCCAGCCAGCTTTAGGAGAGAAAGTTTTTCACTCTGCTGACTATTTAAAACGAAAGAAAGAAGGCTGTTTTAAAGGGAAATCTGTGACAGTTATCGGCTCTGGCCAAAGTGCGGCAGAAGTGTTTTATGATATTTTATCAGATGATGAGGCAAAGGATATTCACTGGTTCACACGCTCTAAAGGATTTTTCCCAATGGAATATTCAAACCTTGGTCTTGAATATTTCTCTCCAGATTATATTGATTTCTTTTATGAGCTTCCCCAAACAAAAAAGGATGCTTTGTTAAAGCAGCAAGACTTGCTGTATAAAGGCATCAGCTCTGCAATGATCCGTGATATTTACCATTTGCTTTATGAACGTTCTGCCTGCGGAGAGCAGTTGAACACAGTGCTTCAAGCAATGACAGAGGTCAACTTGATTGAGGAAACAGCGGACGGCTTGTCCCTTTCATGCATGCAATGGGTCAAAGAGGACACCTTTACCCATGAGACCGATATTGTTGTGCTGGCGACTGGCTATCAATCGGTACTGCCGCCGTTTATCAACCCAATTTCTCATCATATTCAATGGGACGATCAAGGACGATTCCAGGTCGAACGTGAATATCGTTTAAAAACAAATACAATGGGTGAAAATGATATTTTTGTGCAAAATGCTGAGCTTCATACACATGGGGTTGGCGCTCCGGATTTAGGGCTTGGCGCTTACCGAAACAGTGTAATTATCAATGAACTTGCTCGTCAAACCGTGTATCCACTTTATCAAAAGCACGTCTTCCAGACATTTGGTACACACAAGAACGTTAACACATTTGAAGAAATCAAAGGTTAAGGAGGATGAAGCGATGAGTGTACAAGATGAATTGAAAAAAGCGGTGAATCCTGCTGCTTGGAAAAAGGCAAATCAGCGAATGGTGGCAAAAATGCTGTCTGAATACATGTATGAGGACATGCTTCATCCAGTGCAGCTAGATCGTAAGGATGGCATCGCTCAGTATGAATTAATCATTCACGAACATAAGAAATATCGCTATCTCGCAAAACCTCGTTTGTTTGATAGTTTTGATACAATCGCTGAATCAATCGAGTGCTGTCAAGACGGAAAATGGTCAAAGGATGTCAGTGCGATTGTGTTTTTACTAGACATTCAGCCGCTCATTCCAATGTCTTCTGATACAACAGGCCATCTTATCAAAGAGCTTCATCATACCCTGTTAGCAGATGTACATTTGCTGTCGAAAAAAGCACTTCGTGCGGATGAACTGACAGATACAGATTACGCTTGGATTGAAGGAGAGATGACAGGCCATCCTTGGATTGTGTATAACAAAGGACGAATTGGGTTCAGTTACGATGACTACCTAGCCTATGCACCTGAAAGGCAAGAAAGTGTGCAGCTGTCTTGGATTGCTGTTCACCGGGACCTTGCGACATTCCATGCGGTCGATCATGAAAATTATGAGCAGGTGATCGCCAAAGAATTAGATGAAGTCACGATCCGTCAATTTCACCGCGTGTTAAAGGATGAAGGATTGAATGCAGCTGATTATTATTTGATGCCTGTTCATAAGTGGCAGTGGACGCATATGATTATTCAGCATTTCCCGGAAGATTTGGCCTTGCGCCGGATTGTGTATGTAGGAGAGGGACTGGATCAATATATCCCGCAGCAGTCCATCAGAACCTTTACAAACATCTCAAATAAAGGCAAGCATCATATTAAACTGCCAATGAGTATTTTAAATACACTCGTGTACCGGGGACTTCCGTCAGAACGGACAGTCATTGCCCCTCGTATTACAGCGCATATTAAAGGGATTGCGGATCAAGACTCATTTTTATCGGATGTCTGCCGCGTGATTTTACCTGGTGAGAACGCAAGTATCAATGTCGATCATCCTTACTACAGCAAACTGCCTGGTGCGCCGTATCAATATCTTGAGATGCTCGGTGTGATTTTTAGAGAAAGCATTTATACGTATTTAGATGAAGGAGAGAGCCCTGTTACACTTGCAGCACTCACTTATGAGGATCATGAAGGTGAGCCATATGTGAAACAGCTGATTGAAAAATCTGGTCTCTCAGCAAAGGAATGGATGGCGAAATTTTTCCATGTGGTGATGCCGCCGCTGCTGCACTTTATGTATCAATACGGCACCGTCTTTTCACCGCACGGACAAAATACGATTCTTGTGTTAAAAGATCATCAGCCGCATCGTTTGGCGATCAAAGATTTCGTTGATGATGTGAATATTAGTGATCAGCCGCTGCCTGAATTAGCTTCACTAGGAGAAGATTTAAAAGAAGTGCTGCGGAGTGAGCCGCCGGAAGGGTTAGTGCAGTTTATCTTTACAGGACTGTTTATTTGTAACCTGCGTTACGTATCAAATGTGTTAGACAATCATCAATTGTTAGATGAAACGACTCTTTGGCGCTTGCTTGCAGAAGAAATTCAGCATTATCAAAAACAATTCCCGCAGCTGAAGGACCGTTTTGAACTATTTGATCTATTCCAGCCGAAGCTGACAAAGCTGTGCTTAAATCGTAATCGAATGATTGATTATGGGTACGGAGATGGAGATGACCGCCCGCATGCGTCAGAGCATGGGAAGGTCAAAAATGCACTCGCTCATGTTCTTTCGTCCGCCTGTGAGAAGTAATAGAAAAGCTGTAGACATCAACTGTCTACAGCTTTTATTTTTTACGAAAATGCTTGAGAGGCAAGGAAATAAAGAAGTGCGGGATCGTTCTGCTTTTCTTTTCCGCGAATCATCATAAAATGCGCTTTGTTTGTTTTCGTAAAACCTGCTTCAACAAGTGTTGCGTGCAGGCGCTCAGCTGTTTCCTCCTGCATATCTAAACGAATCGCACCCGAATAAGACGAGATGAGCGAATGGATGAGCGAAAGAGCTGTAAGTTCATCAATTGCTGCAAGCGGTCCAATCATTAAATTGGCAGGTGTTTCAACGCCAAACGCAAAGCCAGTTGTTTCGTGATGTTCATTCTTTGCAATGATACGCCGTGCTGCCCGGTTCATCCGGTTTTTTAAAAAGCTTGATCGATTTGTACCTGCGCCTTTTTCATCAAGTGCTTCAATGGACGGAAGGTGCGTTTCATCGGCAGGAGACAGGTGAATGTCATCTGACACACGAAGCGCCTCTGGGTTCGATTTTTGCGCTTTGTAAGTATGAATGTAACCAGCCGTGTGAAACCCGATTTTTTCGTAAACAGGCCGCCCTTGGACAGTAGCAGTTAAAACGACAGGAATGCTTTGATCACTTTGACCTATCAGGGTGTCAATCATTTTCCGTGCAAGACCTAATCCGCGATGTGTCTCAGATACAATGACTGCCCCAATTGACGCCAATTGATCATATTGGAAAAGTCCCGCACATGAGATGACTTGTCCGTCCGTTGTTGAAAAACCTGTGAAATATCCATTTGTTAAAAGAGATGTGAGTTCTTCCGCATTGTAATCAGGCCATTCTACCTCTTTAGACAATGCGATGAGATCTGGTATGTCATCAATTGTTAATGCTCGTTGAACAACGTTTGTCATGACACGCAACTCCTTCTTAGCTGAATTCATTTATATGTATCGTACCATAAGAAGCATAGTGTAAAAATTGGTGTTTACAATCAAAAAAGAACCTCCAATTCCGGAGGCCCTGCATTAATGAACATTAAAATATCGAGCTTCAGGATGAGAAACGACGATTGCTGAAACAGATGCTTCAGGTTCCATCATGAACCCTTCTGTCAGATGGATGCCAATTTTTTCAGGCTGAAGCAGCTTGAACAGCTTTTCTTGGTCTTCAAGATTTGGACAAGCGGGATAACCAAAGGAATAGCGCTGCCCTTGATATTTTGCCTGAAATCGTTTTTCCATTGTGAAATCGACTGGGTCAGGGAAGCCCCATTTGTCACGAATCACTTGGTGGGTTCTTTCGGCTAATCCTTCTGCAAGCTCAAGCGCCAGAGCTTGGACCGCATGCATTTTTAAATAATCTCCTTCTTGCTTAAATTGCTGCGCAACTTCACGTATACGCGCACCAGCTGTGACGGCAAATAAGGCAATATAATCTTTCTCGTTTTCGCCGCTTTTCCGCACATAATCAGAAATAGAGCGGTACGGAAGCTTCTCCTGTCTTGGGAATTGGAACGTTTCAATGATGCGGTCAGGCGCTGCGGGATCATAAATACGCAGATCATTTCCGTTTGAACTGGCAGGGAAAAATTGATACACAAATGCCGGCGCAAACCAGTTTTTCTCTCTGCCTTCGTTTAGAAGGTCTGTGACAAGCTGCTTTAATTCCAATGCTTTTGGATGCTGGTTAGCTAACAATGTTTTGACCTTTCCTTTTAATCCAAGGTGGTGACCAATGAGCATTTGTTCATTCACATAAGGCATAATGTGATGCAAATCGATGTCCCGCACATAATGACGTGCCATAGTCTCTGGCGTAAAAATAGGTGCCTGCGGGAGTGCCGCACGTTTTTCTAGTAATTCAATGACAGCTTGTGGCTGCTTTGCTTCTTTCTCTTTGAAAGGTGCCACAGGCTCTTCTCCGGACTTTGTTTGAAACTGAAGAGGATTCGCTTTTAACTCATTGGCTAAAGATAAGCCGTCCATGGCATCTTTTGCATAAAGAACCGGTCCGTCATAATGAGGCGAAATCTTCATTTTCGTAAATTTCCGAGAAAGTGCAGCGCCGCCGACCAAAATGGGCACGGAAATATTCGCTTTTTGTAAATCCTGAGCGGTGAGTACCATTTGCTGAGCTGATTTCACAAGCAATCCTGATAATCCAATCATATCTGGTTTTTCCTTTTGCACAGCTTCGATCAATGTTTGAGGTGTCACCTTGATGCCGAGATCGACCACTTGAAAGCCATTATTGCTCAAAATGATGTCGACAAGGTTTTTCCCGATATCATGGACATCTCCTTTTACAGTTGCAAGTAGAATCTTACCTTTCCCGCTTGCATGCTGCTTTTCCATATATTGCTCGAGATACGATACAGATGCCTTCATGACCTCTGCCGATTGAAGCACTTCCGCCACAATCAGCTCGTTTTGATTAAAAAGACGTCCAACCTCAGCCATTCCCTGCATTAACGGACCATTGATGATATGAAGTGGTGATTCAAATTGCTCTAGAGCAAGGGATAAATCATCGATAAGTCCTTCTTTTGTTCCTTCGACGACGTAGAGTGCCAGCCTTTCATCAAGTGATATGGAGACCTTTGGTTTTTTCTCCGTTTTCTTTTTGCCTCGGTAAAATTGGGTGAATTCAGCAAGTGTTTGATCATTTGTTTCATAGAGCAGCGTTTCAGCCAGCTTGATTTCTTCCTTTGGAATGGAAGCGAAGCGTTCAAGCTTTTCCGTATTCACAATGGCGTAGTCAAGTCCTGCTTGGACGCAGTGATACAAGTAGACGGCATTCAAGTTTTCTCTGCCAAGAGGCGGGAGTCCGAAAGACACGTTGCTGATGCCTAAAATCGTCAGGCACTCAGGCAGATTTTCCTTGATCATTTTGATGCCTTTGATCGTTTCTTCGGCAGCCCCAATATACTGCTCATCTCCAGTGCCTACTGGAAAGACAAGTGGATCAAAAATGATGTCACTTGCGGGAATTCCATATTTCTTCGTTAATAGATCATGAGAGCGTACGGCAATCTCGAGCTTTCGTTCTGCTGTTACGGCCATCCCTGTTTCATCGATCGTGCCGACAACAAGTGCACCGCCGTACAGCTTCACAAGAGGGAGAATTTCTTCAAACCGTTCTTCGCCATCCTCGAGGTTAATGGAATTGATGATGGCTTTCCCTTGGGAATACGTGAGCGCCTTTTCAATCACGTGTTTATCTGTTGAATCAATGACAAAAGGGGCTTTGACTTTTTTCATGGCCTCTTGTAAAAAGCCTTCCATGTCAGCTGCCTCGTCACGGTCTGGATCAGCGAGACACACATCAATCACGTGAGCGCCGTTTTTTACCTGTGCGCGAGCAATTTCTGACGCTTCTTCAAATTTTTGTTCCGCAACGAGTCGTTTGAACTTGCGTGAACCAATAACATTGGTCCGTTCTCCTACAAAAAGAGGACGCATTGATTCCTCATACATAAGGGGCTCAATTCCTGATACGGTATGCTGAGACGATTCATGCGCGATGTGACGCGGCTGAATCGTGCGTACTTCATCTGACAAAGCTTGAATATGTGCAGGTGTTGTTCCGCAGCAGCCGCCAACAATATTTAACCAGCCTTCCTTCGCAAAAGCGGCGATTTTTTTAGCAAGAGAAACAGGGGATTCGTGATATTGACCTTCTTCATCTGGAAGACCAGCATTTGGATAGCAGCTAACCGCTGACTTGGCGATGGAGGAGAGCGTGCGGATATGGTCTGTCATAAATTCAGGACCAGTCGCACAGTTAAGGCCGACACTAATTGGTTTCATATGTTCAAGAGAGATATAAAAGGCTTCAATATCCTGACCAGCAAGGGTGGTTCCCATTGGTTCAATTGTACCTGATACCATGAGTGGTAATTGAATGCCTGCCTGCTGAAAGGCTTCCTGAATGCCTTTGAATCCAGCTTTTACATTCAGCATGTCTTGGCTTGTTTCTAAAAGAAGGGCATCACATTTGCCATCAATCAGGGCGCGGGCCTGCTCCTCATAGTTGGCAACGAGCTCACCGAAGGTTGTGCCGCCTGTCACAGATAATGTTTTTGTTGTGGGTCCCATTGCGCCTACAACAAATCGAGGCTGCTCCGGCGTGGAGTAACGGTCAGCTTCGTCCTTTGCCAGCTGGGCAGCCCGTACATTGAGTTCATAGGCAAGGTGGCCAAGCCCGTATTCATCAAGGACGAGCTTTGTAGCCCCGAATGTATTTGTTTCAATGAGATCGGCACTTGCTTCAAGGTATTCCCTATGAATCGCGCGGATGATGTGAGGGGCTGTTACATTCAAATACTCGTTACAGCCCTCATACTCTTCTCCGCCAAAGTCTTCTGCTGTGAGATTGGCATTTTGAATCATGGTCCCCATTGCACCATCAAGGACGAGGATGCGTTTCTTTAGCTGTTCAGTGATAGTTGACATGGATGTTTGACTCCTTTTCTTTCTGATGAATGTAGGTGGTCAGTTCTGCTGTTAAATCTGATCGAAGGAAAGGGGTAATTAAATAAATGCCATTAAACAATTCACAGGCTGTATCTAATAAAGAGCGGGCAATCGCTAAGCCTTCTGCTCGCTGCTTTTCCTTATCCTCGCCAGCCTTGGCCATAATGTCACGAATGGAATCAGATAATTTGATGCCTGGAATTTCATGATGAATAAACTCTGCATTTCGGCTGCTTGTTAACGGCATAATGCCAATATAAATCGGTTTATCCAAATGACGGCTCTCCTCATGAATTTTCACAAGCTGTTCCTCAGAATAAACAGGCTGTGAAATAAAATAATCAGCGCCGTATTCGATTTTTTTCTCAAGACGTTTGACCGCTTTATCAATGTGACGAACATTCGGGTTAAACGCGCCAGCTACTGAAAAATTGGTCTTTTTACCAAGCGGCTTCCCTGAGAAAGAAAGACCTTCGTTAAACTGCTTGATCAGCCGGATCAAATCAAAGGAGGTTAAATCATAAACCGACGTTGCACCTGGGAAATCTCCAATCTTAGAAGGATCGCCTGTAATGGCTAAAATATCAGTTAAACCAAGTGTGTCGAGACCCATCAAATGGGATTGAAGCCCAATCAAATTACGATCACGGCACGTAATATGGACAAGTGAACGCATATCAAGCTGCTGTTTCAATAATGCGCCGCAAGCCACATTGCTAATGCGCGGGGTCGCAAGAGAATTATCAGCTAATGTCAAGGCATCAATGCCTGCATTCTTTAACTCATTTGCCGCGACGAGAAATTTTTCGAAGTTCAGCTTCTTCGGCGGATCAAGTTCTACAATAATCGTCCGTTTTTCCGCAGCCAGCTCATCAAGACCTGGTTCAGTCCGCTGATCTTGAATCGAAATGATTTCTTCTTTTAATACTTTCACTTCTTTTTCAGTGATCGGCGCTAAATCCTTGACCGCTTCAGCCATTGCGTGAATATGCTGAGGCGTTGTTCCGCAGCAGCCACCGATAATACGTGCGCCTTGATTTCTAAATTCAAGTGCACTTTTTCGAAAATAATCGTTATCTGTATCATAGACGAGTCTGCCTTCTTCAAGAGAGGGAAGACTGCTGTTAGGATAGACTGATAAATGGGAATTTTCTAAAATCGGTACGCCTTCGAGTGCCTGAATCATATGATAAGGGCCTAGCCTGCAGTTGATGCCGACGACATCTGCGCCAAGAGAGGACAATTCAGATAAACCATCCTTGAGCGGGGTTCCATCCTGCAAAACACCTTGTTCATGCATGGAGACGTTCATGACAATCGGGAGAGTCGTTTCTTTGCGTGCAATTTGGAGAACGGCCTTCGCTTCTTCCATGTCATAGTACGTTTCTAGCAATAATCCGTCAGGCTGTTCATTTAATAGAATGTACAACTGCTCTCTAAAGCTTCGTTTAATTTCTTCAATAGAGTAGGCATTTTTGTTAAATGTTCGAATGCCGCCGATCGTTCCGAGTACATAAGCGGAGCCTGCGGCTGCTTTTGCGATTTGTACGGCCTTTGTATTGATGCGCTTCGTTTCTTCCTCTAAGCCGTAGCGGGATAGTTTAATATAATTCGCACCGTACGTATTTGTTTGGATGATGTCAGCACCAGCCTGCACATATGCCTCATGCACGCGCTTTACTTCCTCTTCTTTCGATAAATTTAATTCTTCAAAGCAGCGGTCAATGCCGTAAGAGTATAAAAGTGTTCCCATTGCACCGTCAGCAATCAGTACGCGGTTTTGTAAGTCTTGTAATAGGCCCATTGGTTTCCTCCTTATTTCTATGTAACAAAAAAAGCCTTCTGATAAGAAGAAGACTTTTTGGCTGTATCGTAATTCTTCTCCTTATCTTCCAAGCAGTTGCTTGCTGGATTTAGCACCTTGGTCATAGAAAATATATTTCTACTACACCGGTTGCTGAGGCTTCACAGGGCCAGTCCCTCTGCCTCTCTTGATAAGAAAGTGATATGAACATGTCAATGAATTGAACTTCCATCAACTGTATCGAAAAAATCGAAAATAATCAATGGAAAATTTGAAATTTATCGAAAATTTATAAATTGAACGTCAATCGGTAAATCTGCCTTGCGCATAAGTGAAATAACCTCTTGTAAATCATCTTTATTTTTCCCTGTTACACGCACTTGGTCATCTTGAAACTGTGACTTCACTTTGATGCCGGATTGCTTAATGAGTGCATTGATCTTTTTGGCGTTGTCTTGATCAATCCCGCTGATCAGCTTCGCGCGCTGGCGTACTGTTCCGCCAAGGGCATGCTCGGTTTTTCCGTAGTCGATGTTTTTGGTAGGAACATCTCGTTTGATCAGCTTTGTCACAAGCACATCTTTTAGCTGCTCCAGCTTAAAGTCATCATCAGAGATGAGAACAAGCTCTTCTTTTTCAAGAGAAATATCACTTTTACTTCCTTTA
This sequence comes from Bacillus sp. NMCC4, assembly GCF_002998555.1. Classification (NCBI taxonomy): domain Bacteria; kingdom Bacillati; phylum Bacillota; class Bacilli; order Caryophanales; family Bacillaceae; genus Bacillus; species Bacillus sp. NMCC4. The sequence goes on from NZ_PVRA01000006.1 coordinate 85,479, forward strand.
AAATCATAACGGTTTTTAATTTCTTTCAGCGCTGCTTGAACAGCGTTTTGCACCTCTGGCAGTTCAACCTTCGATACAATGTCAAATGAGCTTTCTTTTGCCATAACACATGACCTCCATGTATAGATATTGCGTCTATTTTATCATGCAAATAGGAGAAGAAGAAACTTTATCGAAGAGACGAGTCAAAGAGTTCAGCCGGCAGCGGTATAAATCGTGTCCAGTTTGTCCACTTTAGCTAACAGAACTAGAGATGTTCATGTGAGGAGAAGTATAGTAGAATAAAGTGAATCAAAAGATGAACGAACGCTCTTTTATGGGCAGATAGGAAGGAAGAGAACATGAGACCAGGTGAGCAACTGACCTTGCAAATAGAGAACGAGATGGAATACGGCTACTTTTTGACAGATGGTGAAGATTCGGTCCTCTTGCACCGCAGTGAGATGACAGAGGATATTGGTGACCGAGATGAAGTAGAGGTCTACTTATATGTAGATCATGAAGAAAGACTGGCTGCCACGATGAAAATACCTACAATCAATGCGCATACATATGGCTGGGTAGAAGTCGTAGACGTGGTAGAAGACATGGGCGCATTTGTCGATGTCGGGCTGTCAAAGGATGCACTTGTTGCAACAGAACACCTCCCGCCTTTTGAGGAAGCATGGCCAAAAAAAGGAGACAAACTCTACTGTATGCTGAAAGTCACAAGCTACGGCAGAATGTTCGCAAAGCCAGCGACTGAAGATGTGATCAGTGAATTGTTTACTGAGGCACCTGAAACCTTAATGAACAAAGAAATCACTGGTACCATTTATCGCTTAATTGCGACAGGCTCTTTTATGCTGACAGATACAGGCGTGCGTGGGTTTATCCACCGTACGGAACGAAAGGAAGAACCAAGATTAGGATCGACCGTGACAGGACGCGTCATTGCAGTGAAAGAGGATGGAACCGTGAACGTTTCTCTGCTTCCTAGAAAACAGGAAGCGTTATCTGTCGATGCAGAAGAAATCTTAACCTATATGAGAACGAGAAATGGTGCCATGCCTTATGGGGACAAAAGTGATCCAGAAGACATCCGCGAAAGATTCCAAATGAGCAAGGCAGCCTTTAAACGAGCATTAGGTCATTTGATGAAAAATGACTTAATCTACCAAAAAGAGGGCTGGACATACGAGAAAAAATGAGCAGCGTGAAAACAAACCCTGACTTCAAGGGTTTTCATATCACACTGAAAAGAAGAAAAAGGGATAAAATCATCATGATTTTATCCCTTTTTTTATATTTGTTATAAATAATGGGTTTTTTCAGTGAAAAAAGTCATGAAAAAAGCTGAAAAACCTTCACTTAATCATTGAAACAACGCCTCTCAAATCCGATAAGAAAGGAGTAAGGATGATAAAAGGAGTGTGTGTGTGGATGAAAGTGAAAATTTCATTGCTTCTGGTGGCAGCCCTGCTTATGGTGCTCGCCGCATGCAGCAATCAGCAAGGGAAACCACCGGCATCAAATGCGAAGCATATTGGCGTTATGCTCACAGATGATGGTCTTGGTGATCAATCATTTAATGATTCATCATTTAAAGGATTAGAAAAAGCACGTGATGACCTAGGGATTGAATTTGATTATAGAGAAATTGCAGAAACCGATACATATGAAAAAGGACTGACCGAGCTCGTAAAAGATGGCAATGACCTCGTCATCGGAGTAGGCTTCAGTATGCAAGAAGATTTAGAAAAAGTCGCAAAGAAATATCCGAAGAAGCAGTTCCTTCTCATCGATGCCATATCTGAGCTGAAAAATGTGACCTCCGTGACGTTTAAAGAAGAGCAAGGCAGCTATTTAGCGGGCGCACTTGCTGCCATGACAACGAAAAGTGATGTCATTGGATTTGTTGGCGGTGTCGATGCGGATTTGATCCATCGTTTTGAAAAAGGGTTCCAAAAAGGCGCTAAATCAGTAAATCCGAACATCAAGATCTTATCCACCTATGCTAATACGTTTAGTGATGCGGGCAAAGGCAGTAAAATAGCCAAAGGCATGATCAAAAAGAAAGCTGACGTTTTATATGCCGCAGCTGGCTATACAGGTGTCGGTGTATTAAAAGAAGCGCAAGCGCAGGGCAAATATGCCATTGGTGTAGATAGTGATCAGTACTACACCGCTGAAAAAGCGGTAATTTCGTCCATGGTAAAAAAAGTCGATGAAGTGGTCTATCAATTCAGCGAACAGCTCGTCAAGAACAATCAAATCAAAAATGGGCATGTTATCTACGACTTAAGCAATGACGGAATCGATATGGCAAGAATTCGGGTGCTGAAGAATGCTGAGACATTGACCAAAAAAGTAAATGAACTGAAGCAGAAACTTCTAAAAGAAGAGGGGGACGCATCATGAGCTTGCGCATCAAAATTTTACTCAACTCACTCGTCTCACTTCTTTTAGCAGTTGGCGTAATCGCCTTTATCATTGTCAGTATGACAAAGATCCAATCATCAAATGAAACAGAAGTTCAAACCTTATTAAACGTTCAAAAAACAAAAGCAAGCTTTGAAAGCGTCGAACAAGCCATGACCAATTATTCAATGACACTTTCTGATGAACAGCTAGAGGTTGTTCAAACCGATATTTCTACAGCAAAAAAACAGCTGCAAACGTTAAACAAACATGCAGGAAATATCAACAAAGATGCATTAACAAGGTTAAATGCAAAATATGACACGTGGACCAAGGAAGCAAATAATGCCATTGGTGAAAAAAACGCATCGGATGCAAGACGGGTCGCTGCAAGAATTGATGGTGTTTTAAACGACGTCCATACAATGAATAAAAGAGCAGAAGAAGCGTATAAACAAAATCAAGAGAATACATCTGATAATGTGCAATGGATCATCACCAGTGCACTCGTTGCAGCCCTCACACTAATTGTCATTGCTGTCTTTTTAAATATTGGGTTAACAAGATCCATCGTGACCCCTATCAAATCACTATCCTACCGAGCGAAGCAGATCGCAGAAGGCAACCTTGCTGTCGAACGGATGGACATTCAGCGCAAGGATGAAATCGGCGGCTTGAATGAATCCTTTAATCAAATGACAGATCAGCTGATTAGTCTGATTAAAGAAATCAGCAATGTCTCAAGTCAAGTAGAGACATTCTCGATCCAGTTAGATGATGAAAACAAAAAGCTGATGGAATCTGCAAATCAAGTATCTGTCTCGACAGACGAAATGGCAAATGGGTCACAAGCCATTTCAGAGGATCTCCAGCATGGCGTCAGTTTGATTGAAAAAATGGATCAGCATGGACGTAAAAATTCTGAACGTTCACAAACAGTCATCCAAAGTACTGAGGATGCCATAGAAGCAGTGGAAAGTGGAAAGCACACGTTAACAGAAACAAAAACGGCGATTGAAAAAAATACACATGCCACAAGGCAAATCGAGCAGTCAGCAGGAGAATTCACGCAATACGCCAGCGGCATCTCGGCCATGGCCAAAACTGTTTCTGACATTGCGGATCAGACAAACTTACTTTCGCTAAATGCGGCGATTGAAGCGGCAAGAGCAGGTGAAGCTGGAAAAGGCTTTGCTGTTGTTGCAGATGAAATTCGTAAGCTTGCCGATGAATCATCTAACGCTACAAGACAAATCTTTGATATGGTCAGTCATATTGAAAGAGGCATTCAATCCATTAGTCAAACTGTCAAAGAAGGAGTCAAGCTTTCACTTCAACAGCAGGATGCGATGGACAAAACCTCACACTCCTTTGAAGATATAGAAACAAAAGCGCAGCACATTAAACAAGAAATGGCTGTCTTAAATGACCAAATTGTTCAATCAACAGAGCTTGGCGGACAAGTGCTGAACTCGATTGAAAATATTAGTGCGGTTGTAGAAGAAACAGCAGCTGGCAGCGAAGAAATTTCTGCCTCTGCCAATGAACAGCTGCAATCATTCCATCAAATGAACAAACAGGTAGAAGAACTGATGAGTATGACGGCAAGGTTAAATGAAACCGTCCATCGGTTTAAACTTTCATAAGTCATAAGAAAAGCACCCTTCCCGTGATGTGTCAGGGAAGGGTGCTTTTTATGATGGTTTGCCTGTAAAGAAGATTGCAAGCGTGCCTGGGCCTGAATGGGACCCAACAGCCGCGCCGACAATCTGAATATCAATTTCTTTTGGATGAAATTCGGCTTCAATCAATTGTCTCATGTCTTCTGCAAGTGCAGGATCATCACCATGACTAATGCCCACCGTTTGATTTGGCCAATCCGTTCCACGTTCTTTCATCAGTTCAATAATGCGTTTCAACAGCTTTTTACGTCCGCGGATTTTCTCAAGTGGTATGAGCTTTCCATCCTCGACGTGTAAAATGGGCTTAATGCTTAATAAACCGCCAACAAATGCGGACGCTTTACTGATTCTTCCGCCTCTTGCTAAATACGATAAATCGTCTACAGTAAAAATATGTTGTAAAGATTCGCAAAAATGCTTTACAGACGTTTCAATTTCTTGTATTGTATTTCCGTCAATGGCAAGTGATTGAGCGTGTTTGACAGCAAGCCCATAGCCGAGTGAAGCACATTTAGAATCAATGATTCGCAAATCAAAATCAGGGTATTCTTCCTTCACTTCGTTTGCCATCATCACAGCTGTTTGGTATGTACCGGAAAGCTCTGATGAAAAGGCAACATAGATTGCAGATGTATGAGTTTGTGCGAGAGAAACAAAGGCTTCTTTGATTCGGTTTGGTGAAGCTTGTGACGTCTTTGGGCTGGCACCTTGTCTCATCGCATCAAATACTTGTTTTGGTTCAATGGTGATCAAATCTTCAAATTCCTGCTCGCCAAGTAACACACGCAGCGGAATGAGCGTCATGTTATGTTCATCATAATAAGAAAGAGGCAGATCAGCAGCACTGTCTGCTATGATATGAACAGTCATCAAAATCCCTTCTTTCTAAAAATATCAGCCATATTTTACATCTTTTTAGCCTAACTATATCACAGAAATCATCTTTTCGTGTTCAAATTCTAAATTTTAGGGAAAACCATAGAGAGAATGGTAAGTGGAGGAATGACAATATGTTCATTGGAGAAGCAAAAAAACTCATTGTCGTCGTCATTGGTGCACTGCTCAATGCGATTGGACTGAACTTATTCTTAATCCCAGCTGATGTATACGCGAGCGGGTTTACAGGGGTAGCCCAGCTGTTATCCAGCTTAATGGATCAATATGCGCCATTTTATATATCAACAGGGATCCTATTATTTATTTTAAATATTCCAGTCGGCATTTTAGGCTGGATGAAAGTTGGCCGTTCCTTTACGTTATACAGCATCATCAGTGTTGCACTGACGACCATTTTCCTCGGCATCTTACCGGAAACGAGTGTTTCACAGGATATATTACTAAATGCTGTGTTTGGCGGCGTCATATCTGCACTCGGGATTGGGATCACCCTCAAATACGGGGCATCAACAGGAGGGCTCGACATCCTTGCCATGATCTTAGCGAAGTGGAAGGATAAACCAGTCGGCACATATTTCTTCATTTTAAATGGAATCATCATCTTTACAGCAGGATTATTACAAGGTTGGGAGAAAGCATTATATACCCTTGTCACATTATATGTGACCACAAGGGTCATTGATGCCATCCATACAAGACATGAGAAGCTGACCGCGATGATTGTGACGAAGAAAGCTGATGAAATCAAAGAAGCCATTTATGGAAAAATGGTCAGGGGCATTACGACTGTACCTGCAAAAGGAGCTTTTACCAACGAGCAAAAAGAAATGATGGTGATCGTCATTACAAGGTATGAGCTGTATGAACTTGAACAAATTATTAAAGAAGTCGATCCAAAAGCCTTTACAAATATTGTGCAAACAACCAATATTCTAGGATTTTTCAGACGAGATTAAAAGGTGGGTAGCAAATGAAAAAAGGGTTGGTGCTTCTTCTCGTTTTATTGATTTTAGCCGCTTGTGGACAACAAAAAAAGGATGAACCAGACAAGGAGGTATCCGGTCAAATGGGAGAAAAAACGGTTGTACTCACAGTAGACCCCGTCCAGAAAGGTTCTTCGGTTCAATTTAACATGTCGCTGAAAAATGAATCAGATCGAGATATTGAATTTACTTTTAACACAAGCCAGAAATTCGAGCTCAGTGTGTATGACGAAAACGGAAATGAACAATACCGCTATTCGAAAGACCGTATGTTCACACAGGCCATCCAATCATTTGTGCTGAAGAAAGGCGAAGCCTATGATTTTCAAGATACGTGGTCAAACGGTGTCAAGCCGGGAACGTATGAAGCGATCGTCACATTTAAAGGAAAAGCAGAAGGGCTGAAGCAAATCACGGAAAAGAAAACGTTCCAAGTGAAATAAGTGCTTCCTGCTTCATGAGAATCAGAAAAAGCTGTCCAATGGTGGACAGCTTTTTTTATGTTAGAGATCATCGAGCAAGTCTTGGAAGGTATGCAGCTGGTTTCTTTCTGCATCTGTCGAATTGGCAAATGCAGAAGATACGGCATTTTTGGCTCGTTTGACCGCCTGTTGACGCTCTAACCCAGATGAAAATGAAGAAGTAAGGGCTTCTTCAGTAAATGATTTGGCTTGATCAAAAAGTTCGTTTCTCACAATGAACCTCCAGAAGCATCAGTCTTCATATTTCCCCTGTCCGCTGCCGCTTCTTCAAGTGTCGAACGATAAGGAAAACGTGCGTCATGCAGACTGACTGAATCTTTACCTTGTTGTATAAAGCGTTTCGATTTGCTTCTTTTACCCATTCGGAATCCGCCCCTTTACACAAGCTGACAGGACAACCTGTCTAACGGTAGTATGCCCGCTTCCTTCGGTTATGTATGAATGGAAAAATTAAAGCGAGAAGTAATTCGTTAGAAACTTTGCAATCCCATCTTGTTCGTTCGTATCAGTGACTTCGTTTGAAACACGTTTCACCGCATCGATTCCATTGCCCATTGCCACGCCGCATCCAGCAAATTCAAGCATTTCTAAATCATTGTCTTCATCTCCGAATGCCACAATCCGCTCCTGTGGAACGCCGTAATAATCACTGATCTTTTGCAGTCCAACGGCCTTGTTCATGCCTGTTTTAATGATTTCAATCACGTGCCACGGAGCAGCCCATCGCCGGTGATCAATCACTTCTGCATGAACATCTGATAAATAGCTGCGAATGGCTCCGACGTCCTCTTCTTTTGCATGGATTAACACGCTCGTCACATTTTCTCCAAGGTTGTCCCGAAGGTCTCCCACGGTGACTTTATTTGCATTCATATTAAATATATCAATGAGCTTCTCATCATGATAATGGAAATACAAATCGTCTAACACTTCAGCTAACACATTGTGCACTTTATACTCCTCACTAATGTCTACAAGCTGTTTAACGACTTGGAGATCAAGTGACGTATGAAATCTGCCCCATTTTTCATCAAGAGGATGATGGACAAACGCTCCATTAAAATTCACAATGGGTGAATCAAGCTGTAATTGCTGATAATAAGGAGAGCTGGAACGAAATGGCCGGCCGGTTGAAATACAGACATGATGCCCGCTGTCTTTCACTTTTTGAATGACGTCAAGCGTGTGTGTAGAGATGGTTTTATCATCTTTTAATAACGTGCCATCCAGGTCAAGTGCGATTAGATAAGGTTTAGTCTCCATAAAATCTCCTTTGATCTGTAAGTGATAGGAGGCAGTTCGTGCGGCGCCTCTATCTATAGTGTATCTTTATCACATCTTTGTTGTCTACATGTTAAAATAAACAAAGACGGGAATGATAAAGGAGGATTCATAGGCTGTGATCACCATTGATGAGCAAACTGAACACGATATTCCATTTTTACATATCGTAAAAGCTGAAAATAAAGACAAACCGCTGCCGCTTGTATTTTTCATACACGGATTTACAAGTGCACGTGAGCACAACTTACACTTCGCCTTTCATTTGGCAGAAAAAGGCATGAGAGTGATTTTGCCTGACTGTGCTTATCATGGTGTAAGATCAGAAAACCTCAGCTTAGAGGAACTGGCATCAAAGTTCTGGGAAATTGTCCTGAACGAAATACGTGAAATCGATATACTCAAAACATACTTTCAAGAAAAACAATTGATTGAAGCCGATCTGATAGGTGTTGCGGGTACTTCCATGGGCGGTATCACCACCTTTGGTGCACTGGCCAAGCATGATTGGATTAAAGCAGCAGTCAGCTTGATGGGCAGTCCGAAATATACGACATTTCTACAAGCACAAATCATGGACATGCGGCACAAAGGGTTGATGAAAGAGATTACAGACGAAGAGGTTCATCAGCAGTTAGACGCCCTGCGCCCTTATGATTTAACGCTGCAAACAGATCGATTAAACAAAAGACCACTGTTATTCTGGCATGCAGAAAACGATCCAGTTGTCCCTTACCGGCATGCAAAGGCTCTTTATGACGAGTTAGCAGCAACCCAATATAAAGAAGACCCGCACCTGATTCGTTTTACCACAGACGGACAAGCTGGCCATAAGGTCTCAAGACAAGCAATGTTTGAAACGATTGACTGGTTTGTGACACATCTGAAAAGCACAAACGTTTAGTCAAAGGAAAAAGTACGTTATACTAATGGAAAAGGAGTGGATATCATGGATGAAGCATTGAAAGAAAATATTTTAGGCGCCCTAGAACAGGTGATTGACCCTGAGCTAAATGTCGACATCGTCAACCTTGGACTTGTCTATGATGTCGATCTTGATGAGAATGGAAAAGCGGATGTCACCATGACCTTAACATCAATGGGCTGTCCTCTTGCACCAATTATCGTGGATGAAGTCAAAAAAGCATTAAGTGATCTTCCAGAAGTAAAAGAAACAGAAGTTCACATCGTATGGAATCCGCCTTGGACACGAGACAAAATGTCAAGATACGCAAAAATCGCGCTCGGTATTCAATAAGCAAAAATGAAAATGCCTGGTATGAGTTGAACTCATGCCAGGTTTTTTTTATGAAAAAATAAGGTGGAGGAAGAGAACGTATTGATATAATGGGTGTAATATAACAGATCGGAGCCTCATAATGAAACGAAAATGGTTATGGATTGTTCTTTTAGTGGGATACGCTGCTGCATTTTTTGCATCAATCACCATTCGTGAGGAGCAAGCACACAAAAGCCAAGATCTTGAAGCCTTTACAGATGTCAGTCATCTTATGCCTGTCAAAATAAAAAAAGTCGTTCAAGGAAAAGAAATAGACACTTTAAAAGAAGTATTAAAAGAAGCGAAAGCAAAAAACCTGCCGATATCCATTGCAGGGAAACAGCATAGCATGGGTGGCCACACGTATTATGAAAATGGCATCGTGCTTGATATGACCAAATTCCGTCAGATTTTAGCATTTGATGAAAAAAAGAAAACCATCCGTGTCCAAAGCGGCGCTACATGGGATGATATACAAACTTATGTGAACCCCTACGGTCTTGCCGTGAAGGTCATGCAATCACAGAATATCTTCACGATTGGCGGTTCTCTCAGTGCAAACGCACACGGACGTGACATTCGCTACGGATCACTCATTGACACGGTTCGTTCCTTTAGGCTGCTAAAGGCAGATGGGGAGATCGTTACAGTGAAGCCAGGCGATGATTTGTTTACAGCCGTGATTGGCGGATATGGTTTGTTCGGCGTGATTTTAGATGTTGAGCTTTCGCTAACGAGAGATGAATTATACAAAATGGAGACAACCTCTCTTGATTATCGTGAATACACCGATTATTTTCAAAAGCATGTCAAACACAATAAAGAAGTACGCATGCATCTCGCAAGAATCTCAACAGCGAAAACAAACTTTTTGAAGGAGATGTATGTAACGAACTATTCCCTCTCAACTCATCAAGAGCTCGAACCATACCGAGAGCTAAAGGAAGATCAGCTCGTCATGCCATTGAAATTTATGCTCGGCCTTTCAAGAAGATTTGATATGGGGAAAGATCTGCTCTGGAATTTGCAAAAAAAGTATTTCCAAAGTCAAAATGATCAGCTGATCACAAGAAACAATGTGATGCGTTCAGATTCTGCTTTTTTAGAATATGAAAATGAGTCAGACACAGATGTGCTTCAGGAATATTTCGTCCCAGTTGACCGCTTTCGTGCGTATATCGATGAAATGAGAGACTTTTTACAACAGGAAGAATTGAATTTAATGAACATCACGATACGCTACGTACAAAAAAATGAAAAAGCGGATCTCTCATATGCGAAAGAAGATATGTTTGCCCTTGTTCTTTTAGTGAATTGTGGTTTTGAGAAAGAAGAGAAGGCAGAAGCAGAGCGGATCATCCGGCAAATGACAGATATCACGCTGCGGCACCATGGAAGCTATTACTTACCGTACATGCCTTATCAAACGAAGGCACAAATGAAGCGGGCGTATCCTAAAACCGATGTATTCTTCCAAAAGAAAAAGCAAGCAGATCCAGATGGCAGGTTTATCAATTACTTTTATGAAAGGTACAATACACAATGAATGCAAAAGCAATGAAATGGTTCGTCTACTCACAAAGCCTGCTGTTTTTCGCCAGCAGTTTGATTTTCCCTTTTTACATTCTTTTTATTAAAAATGTTGGTTCAAGCTATTCACAGTTTGGTCTTGCCTATGGCCTCTTTGGTTTAAGCGGAGCGTTTATTCATTTACTCTTAGGGAAACTACCCGAAACTACTGACAGGCGTCTCTTTTTAATCATTCATTCGTTCGGTATGGCGTTTCTTTTACTGCTATTTCCGCATATAACAGAAGTGGAGCAAGTGTATATGATTCAGCTTGCACTTGGTGCGTTAGGCGGCTTTCAAAAACACGGGGAGAAACTGCTCGTCACGGAACTGACAACAGGTAATAAAAGAATGAAGGAGGTTGGCCACTATCATTTTTGGACAGCTCTTTTTTCATCCATCGCGATTATGCTTGGCGGTCTGTTTGCTGATTTCTTTACCGTTCATTTCATTTTTTATGCAAGCTCCATATTATATTTATGCAGTGCGCTCATGGTCATCTATATCAAAAACGAAAGATAAATCCGCATGTCTCATGAAGATATGCGGATTTTTTGTTGAAAAAAAATGAAAACAAATATTAAATATACAATTGAATTAATTTTTATACATGTTATAATGTTAAATAATTTCACAAAGATCAAGAGGGTGTATTGACGTTGAAAATAGGTATTATAGGTGCTACAGGGTACGGTGGTGCGGAATTGGTTCGTATCTTCAAGCATCATCCACATGTGGAGGAATGTATATTGTATTCATCAAGTGGTGATGGGCAATTATACAGTCAATCTTATCCGCATCTGACAACTATTACTGATCAAACATTAAAAGCCATTGATCCAGCTTCCATTGTGCGAGAAACAGATGCTGTGTTTTTAGCGACACCAGCAGGCGTATCAAGTGAACTTTCGCCGAAGCTCATGAATCAAGGAGTGCCCATTATTGATTTATCAGGTGATTTGCGCATTCAAGATGGCGCAACCTATGAAGCTTGGTATAAACGAAGGGCAGCTGATCAAGCATCTGTTCAACAAGCTGTGTACGGATTATCTGAATTAAATCGTGAAACAATTGAGCAGGCTGAAGTTATTGCAAACCCAGGGTGCTTTCCTACCGCAGTTCTTCTCGGTTTAGCACCGCTGATGAAACAGAATCTAATCGATGAATCTATGATCATAATAGATGCAAAAACAGGCGTGTCCGGTGCAGGACGATCTGCCTCACTTGGAACACATTTTTCAGAGCTAAACGACAATTTCAAAATTTATAAGGTAAATGAACATCAACATACACCTGAAATAGAGCAAATATTAAGAGAATGGAATCCGCAAACGGCGAACATCACATTTTCAACGCATCTTGTCCCGATGACAAGGGGGATTATGGCGACGATGTATACACAGCTGAAATCAGATATCACAAAAGAGGAATTGATGAAGCATATGAAAGGCTTTTATGAAGATTCCTATTTTGTCAGAGTGAGAGATCACGGCGTGTATCCGCAAACAAGGGAAGTCTACGGCAGTAATTTCTGTGACATTGGCTTTCATTTAGATGAACGTACAGGCAGACTCACGATTGTGTCTGTGATCGACAATCTCATGAAAGGCGCAGCCGGCCAAGCGGTTCAAAACTTCAACATCATCAAAGGCTTAGATGAAGAGGCGGGCCTCACAATGACACCTCTCTATCCATAAGAACAGGGGAGACAACAAACATGATCGAATTGAATGAAAAAAGCATTGTAAAAATAGACGGTGACGTATCATCACCAAAAGGCTTTGAAGCAAAAGGGATTCATATTGGATTACGCTATTCAAAAAAAGACCTTGGACTGATTGTCAGTGAGGTGCCGGCAGCGAGTGCAGCGGTATATACACAAAGTCACTTTCAAGCTGCACCTCTACAAGTCACTCAGAAAAGCTTAAAAAAGACAGGGCAATTAAAAGGTGTCATTGTCAATAGTGCCATCGCCAATGCATGTACCGGTGAGCAAGGTTTGAAGGACGCATACGAAATGCAGGCAGCCTGCGCAGATATGTTAGGGGTAGAACCTGATTACATTGCTGTTTCTTCTACTGGTGTCATTGGAGAGTGTCTGGATATGGATAAAGTCAAAAAAGGCATCTCGCAGCTGAAAGAAGCAAAAGCAGGAAATGGTCATTTTGAAGAGGCAATCTTAACGACAGATACAGTCATTAAAAATACAACATACACCCTGACGATAAACGGCAAAGAGATTCTGATTGCAGGTGCAGCAAAGGGCTCTGGCATGATTCATCCGAACATGGCAACGATGCTTGGCTTCGTGACAACGGATGCAAATGTCGAACAGGAAGCCCTGCAAAACGCACTTCGTGACATTACCGATGTGACCTTTAATCAAATTACCGTCGATGGGGAAACATCGACAAACGATATGGTACTCGTAATGGCAAATGGCATGGCAGAAAATGAAGCACTCAATGAAAAGCATCCAGAATGGCCATTGTTCAAAGAAGGATTAAAGCTAGCTTGTGAGGATCTTGCCAAAGAGATTGCAAGAGACGGAGAAGGTGCAACGAAATTAATTGAAGCGCAAGTTGCTGGCGCCAAAAATAATTTAGAAGCCGGCATCATAGCGAAGAAAATCGTTGGTTCAAGTCTTGTGAAAACAGCCGTCTACGGCACCGACGCCAACTGGGGGCGAATCGTTGGAGCCATTGGTCATAGTGCAGCTTCCGTCACACCACAAGAGGTAGAAGTTTATTTAGGCGGACAATGTCTGTTTAAACATAATGAACCGCAGCCATTCTCAGAAGAGGAAGCAAAAGCGTATCTAGAGCAGGATGAGATCACGATTTTGATTCAAATGAATGAGGGAAATGGTAAAGCAGCAGCATGGGGCTGTGACCTTACCTATGATTATGTGAAAATTAACGCGAGCTATCGCACATAATGAAGGAGATAGACATGGATAAAACGATCGTATTTAAGTGTGGAGGTAGTGTCATTCGAGAACTTTCAGATACCTTTTATGAAAATGTCCGCTCACTTCAAGCTGCTGGATTTAAGCTGGCTATCGTCCATGGTGGAGGTCCTGAAATCACTAGCATGCTGCAAAAATTAGAAGTGAAAACAGAATTTGTTGATGGACAGCGCAAAACAACGAAGCCTGTGTTAGAGGTAGCCGAAATGGTCCTCTCGGGAACGGTCAATAAATACTTTGTGTCAGAGCTCGCAAAGCATGATATCTCATCTGTCGGCGTGTCTGGGAAAGATGGGCAGATGCTTGTCGCGGATTTCCTCGATCAAGACGTGTACGGATACGTTGGTGAAATCAAAGAAGTCCATCCAGAGATGGCAGAAGCATTAATGGAAAAACAATTTATTCCTGTGATTGCACCGCTGTCTATGACAGAAGAATGCCAAACGTTAAACGTAAACGCTGATTTAGCAGCATCAGCTGTCGCAGGAGCCATGAAAGCTGATAAGCTCATGTTTGTCACAGATGTGGAAGGCATTTTAAAAAATGGTGAATTATTAGATGTCGTCACCGAACAAGAAGCCCTTTCACTCATTGATGAAGGCATTATTTCCGGGGGAATGATTCCAAAAGTGCAATCCGCTTTGAGTGCTTTATCAGGAGATGTGGATGAAGTCATGATCGTGAATGGCAAAGGCAGTATCTTTACAGGGGAAACCTTTAAAGGAACAAGAATTGTGAAACAAAAGGAGGCGGTCCTGTGAGTCATCTCTTTCAAACGTATGGACGGTGGAATGTTGAAATTAAAGAGGCAGCAGGTTCTTGGGCAGTCGATACAAATGGAAAAAAATACTTAGACTTTATACAAGGCATTGCGGTTACAAATCTAGGCCACAATCACCCAAAGGTCAATCAAGCCATCAAGAAGCAGCTTGATCACGTCTGGCATGTATCGAATCTATTTGAAAATGGACTGCAGGAAAAAGCAGCAGAAAAGCTTGCGGCAAACAGTTCAGGAGACCTCGTGTTTTTCTGCAATAGCGGGGCTGAGGCAAATGAAGGTGCGATCAAATTAGCGCGTAAAGCAACAGGGAAAACAAATATCGTGACATTTTTGCACTCTTTTCATGGGCGCACGTATGCTGGTATGGCTGCTACAGGTCAAGATAAAATTAAAACTGGCTTTGGCCCTATGCTGGAAGGCTTTCATTATGTACCGTTTAATGACCCAGACGCTATTGCCACGTGTGAAGTCGATGATGTGGCAGCGGTGATGCTTGAGGTTGTGCAAGGAGAAGGTGGAGTAAATCCAGCGACAGCAGAATTTCTAGAAGCCGTTCAAGCGTTTTGCCAAAAGCATGAAGCACTGCTGATCGTAGACGAAATTCAAACGGGTATTGGACGTACAGGAACAGCGTTTGCATACGAACAAACGGGACTTGATCCTGATATTATCTCTTCTGCTAAAGGCTTAGGAAACGGCTTCCCAGTCGGTGCGGTCATAGGGAAAAAGGCTTTAGGAGATGCATTCTCACCAGGTTCACACGGAACAACCTTTGGTGGCAACATGCTTGCCATGGCCGCAGTGAATGCAACACTCGATGTCATTTTCAAAGAAGAGTTTCTTTCAGAAGTCAAAGAAAAAGGCGCTTATCTGTTAGAAAAGCTGCAAGATCTGAAACAACTGAATATTGTAAAAGAAGTACGCGGAAAAGGATTGATGGCAGGGATTGAATGTCATCAGCCAGTCGGTGATTATATCACAGCTCTTAGAGAACAAGGGTTGCTGGTACTTCCAGCTGGTCCAAATGTGATTCGGTTATTACCTCCGCTGAATGTAGAAAAAGCAGAAATAGATCATGCAATAGAAGCGATTACTCAGGTTTTAGCAAATGAAGCAGTGACGGTATAAATTTTTTTACACCAAAACGCATAAAAATGCATTTATATTACTAATTATTCAATTTGGGGTGACACAAGCATGAAAGGTTATTTAAATTTAGAAGATGGAGCCTCTTTTGAAGGAGATCTGACAGGAGAAGCTGGCATGACAGGTGAAGTGGTTTTCTTTACAGGGATGACAGGTTACCAAGAGGTGCTCACAGATCCTTCTTATAAGGGACAAATCATTGTTTTCACATATCCACTCATCGGAAATTACGGTATTAATCATGAAGACTTTGAGAGCAAAAAACCACAAGTGAAAGCTGTCGTTGTGTATGAAGCAGCTGATCATTTCTCTCATCATCTTGCAGCGGTTAGCTTAAAAGATTATTTACAGAAGTGGAACATTCCGCTTCTGACGCATACAGATACACGTGCAGTCGTGCAAAACATCCGGGCAAATGGGACGATGAACGCTGTGATCAGTGTAGACGAAAACGAAACACCGCCGGCCATGAAACAAGACAATGTGGTCGCACAGGTGACAGAGGACGAGATCTACACACAAGGCAGCGGCGAGGAACATGTAGCGCTCATTGATTTTGGCTTTAAAAAATCAATTGCAGATTCGCTTGAAGCGCGTGGCTGTAAAGTAACCGTCATTCCGTACAAACAGCTGGAAAAGGTGTTTGAGATCAAGCCAGATGCGATTCTGCTGTCAAATGGACCTGGTGATCCCAAAACAATGAAGCCATATTTAAAAACCATTCATGACATCATGATGACCTTCCCGACACTTGGAATCTGCTTAGGTCATCAATTAATCGCTCTCGCACTTGGCGGGGATACGTATAAGCTTCCATTTGGCCACCGCGGGGCGAATCACCCTGTACAAGATACAGAATCCAAACGTGTTTTCATGACAAGTCAGAATCACAGCTATGTGGTGAATGAAAAAAGCATGAATGACAAAGAAGTGGACGTGAAATTCCTTCATGTCAATGATGGATCTGTAGAAGGTTTCATTCATAAAGAGAAGCTAATTATGTCAGTTCAATTTCATCCAGAAGCACACCCAGGTCCTGCTGAAAGTGAATGGGTATTCGATGATTTTATTGAGAAAGTGAAACAAGCAAGGAGAGAAGTTGCACATGCCTAAAGATCAAAGCATACAAACCATTCTAGTCATCGGGTCTGGTCCAATCATCATTGGTCAGGCAGCAGAATTTGATTACTCAGGAACACAAGGATGTATAGCCTTAAAAGAAGAGGGCTACAAAGTCATTTTAGTGAATAACAACCCAGCAACCATTATGACAGACGAATCATTTGCTGATGAAATCTATTTTGAACCGCTTTCAGTTGATTCAGTGACAAGAATCATCGAAAAGGAAAAACCAGATGGTCTTTTAGCCAACCTTGGCGGACAGACCGCTTTAAACCTTGCTGTCGAGCTAGAAAAAGCCGGTGTGCTGAAGAAGCATGGGGTAACCCTGCTCGGAACGTCAGTTGAAACAATTGAAAACGGTGAAGATCGAGAGAAATTCCGTGCTCTCATGAAGCAGTTGAACGAACCTGTGCCAGATAGTGAAATTGTGGATAATGCGAAAGATGCCCTTCAATTTGCAAAAGAAGTAGGCTTCCCAGTCATCCTAAGACCAGCATACACACTTGGCGGAAAGGGCGGCGGAATTGCCTTAACAGAAGAAGCGTTTAAACCGCTCATTGAAGGAGCCCTTTTAGCGAGCCCGATTCATCAGTGTTTAGTTGAAAAAAGCATCGCTGGCTTTAAAGAAGTCGAATATGAGGTCATGAGAGACCGTCAAAATACGTGTATTACGGTTTGTAATATGGAAAATATCGATCCAGTTGGTGTGCATACAGGAGACTCGATTGTCGTTGCACCTTCCCAAACATTAACAGACCAGGATTATCAAATGCTTCGTTCAGCGAGCCTGAAAATCATTTCAGCACTGGATGTAGTCGGCGGATGCAACATCCAATTCGCCCTTGATCCACTCAGTAAAGAATACTTTGTCATTGAGGTGAATCCACGGGTCAGCCGTTCATCTGCTCTTGCCTCAAAAGCAACAGGCTATCCAATTGCTAAAATGGCGGCAAAGCTTGCGGTAGGCTATACACTAGACGAACTCAAAAACCCGCTCACAGGCACAACTTATGCTAGTTTCGAGCCGGCACTCGATTATGTCGTCGTGAAATTCCCACGCTGGCCGTTTGATAAATTTAAACAGGCAGATCGTCAATTAGGAACAAAAATGAAGGCGACTGGCGAAGTCATGGCGATTGACCGTAATTTAGAGTCAGCCATTCAAAAAGCCGTCGCCTCCCTTGAAATCAAAACAAAGGGCTTCTACCTGCCAGAATTGAAAGACCAATCGACTGAACAACTATTTGAACTGATCAAAACACCAGACGATCGACGTTTCTTCGCTGTCATGGAGCTTCTTTCAAGACAAGAAACGGTCGAAACGATTCATCAAGCGACGAAAATTGATCTATTCTTCTTACATGTGTTCAAGAATATGATCATTCTCGAACAGGAATTGAAGAACCATGAAGGAACGCTCTCAAAAGACACCTTGAAAAAGGTAAAGGAAAAGGGCTTCCTTGATGAAACGATTGCTTTTCTTACAGGCCACAGTGAAGAGGCTATTAGACAGCTTCGTCAAGAATATGACATTACGGCTTCATTTAAAATTGTCGACACATGTGCGGCAGAATTTGATGCAAAAACGAACTACTTCTATTCCACATACTTTGGCAAAAGTGATGGAGAGCATCAGGAGAAAACAAAGCAGCGTGCACTCATCATTGGCTCTGGTCCGATTCGAATTGGGCAGGGAGTCGAGTTTGACTATAGTGCAGTTCATGGCGTTCTTACCCTGCAAAAGCTTGGCTTTGAAACCATCATGATGAACAACAATCCAGAGACGGTCAGTACGGATTATGAGATCGCAGATCGTTTATATTTTGAACCCATTACATTAGAGCACATCTTAAACGTTGTCGAAGCAGAAAAAATTGATTTCGTCATCGTCCAATTTGGCGGACAGACTGCCATCAATGTAGCAGAAGGCTTAGAAAAAGCCGGTGTCACGTTGTTAGGTACATCCTTTGACACGCTAGATGCGCTCGAAGATCGTGATTTGTTCTATCAGCTTCTTGATGAACTGAATCTTCCTCATGCAGAAGGAAATACGGCTGACTCAAAAGAAGAAGCACTCGCACATGCCAGAATCATTGGTTACCCTGTGTTAATTCGCCCATCGTATGTCATTGGCGGAATGGGGATGATCGTTGTCCAGTCAGAAGCACATTTGACATCATTGCTTGATCAGCCAGATCATTTGCCGTACCCGATCTTAATTGATGAGTATGTCACTGGAAAAGAAGTTGAAGTGGATCTGATTTCTGACGGAAAAACGACCTTCATTCCAACGATCGTGGAGCATATAGAGAAAGCGGGCGTCCATTCAGGTGACAGCTTTGCCATTTTACCAAGTGTCTCCATCAGCGAAGACATCAAACAGCAGGTGCATACTGCGTCCGAACAAATAGCGAAGAAATTAGCGTTTAAGGGCATTATGAATATCCAATTTGTGATCAAAGGGGATCAGGCGCTTGTACTAGAGGTAAATCCGCGGGCAAGCCGGACGGTTCCAGTCGTCAGCAAAGTAATGGGCATTGACATGATTCCGCTTGCGACTCAATTATTAGCGGGTGCGACGCTTGAAGAACTGAACCCTGCAACGAAAAACAAAGGGGGAACAGCGGTCAAATTCCCAGTCTTCTCATCACATGCCATTCAAGATATTGACTTAAAGCTGACACCTGAAATGAAAGCGACAGGAGAAGGAATGTGTGTAGGCAAGAACGCCGAAAGCGCTTTGAAAAAAGTGTTTGCGTCAATCTGGCATCAGAAAGGCAGCCTCTTTATAAAAGGCAGTGAACAATTGGTAGATAAAGCGAAACATGCAGGCTTTGACGTCTGGACGGACAGCTTTGAAACTTGGCTGCAAAACGAAGATAAGTCGCTTCATATCCATTTAGGGGAAGATGAAGAGGCAAAAGAGCAGCGTGTAAAAGCACTCACACATGGCGTCCAAGTTCTAACCGAAGATGAAACAGCTCAAGCATTCCTGCAAGGGAAAAATGGAGATGTATCACCAGTATCGCTCAAAGAATTATATAAAAAGGAAGTGACGGCATGAGTCAAGTCGACGTGCAACCGGCATTATACGGAAAAGACTTTTTATCGTTAAAAGATTTCTCAATCAATGACATTGCTTATTTAATTGAAAAAGCGGAAGAAATGAAACAAAATCCCTATCAGGATTTATTCAAAGGGAAAACGTTAGCGATGATCTTTGAAAAATCGTCAACTAGAACCCGTGTATCGTTTGAAGCGGGAATGACGCAGCTAGGAGGACATGCGCTCTTCCTCAGCTCAAATGATTTGCAAATTGGCAGAGGAGAAACGATCAGTGATACGGCACAAGTGCTGTCTGGCTATGTAGATGGCATTATGATTCGGACCTTTGAACATGAGAAGGTCGAGGAGCTAGCACAATACGCGTCTATTCCTGTCATCAATGGACTGACTGACTACTCCCATCCATGTCAGGCACTTGCTGATTTATTGACAATCAAAGAAGTAAAAGGAACATTAAAAGGAATCAAAGTAGCCTATATTGGTGACGGAAATAACGTGGCTCACTCCTTGATGGTTGGCTGTGCGCAGCTAGGCTGTGACATTGCTGTTGCATCACCAGAAGGCTATGAACCGCTCCAAGAAGTAACAGACACGGCACGTGAGTTTGCAAAACAATCGGGCGCAGAAGTCATCGTTACGACAGACCCTGTCGCTGCTGTTCAAGATGCAGATGTCATTTATTCCGATGTGTTTACAAGCATGGGGCAGGAAGAAGAAACAGAGAAACGTCTTGCTGAATTTAAAGAATATCAAGTCAATGACGAACTAATGAGTTATGCAGCAAAGGATTATATTTTCCTTCATTGTCTCCCGGCACACCGCGGAGAAGAAGTGACAGCAGACATTATTGACGGGCCGCACTCAAAAGTTTTTCGGCAGGCAGAAAACCGTTTGCATGTACAAAAAGCGTTAATCAAAGAGCTCATGTATCAACAAACCAATTAAATGAAAAGTGTCCCTGACTCGTAGGAGCAGGGACTTTTTGCATAAAGGATTGGAGAGGCAAGTGACGGGACATAATAACATCATCGAGAAAGGAGGATGGGAATGGGTCAGAAGCATCAATTTAAATCAGGGAATAAAGCACCGAATAATGGTGTGTATATCGAGATCGGTGAAACCGGCAGTATGGTGAAAGATCCTTTAAAGATTAAGCTTCAAGCAGGCGACGTCTTTCCGGATAACTCGAACCATAATCGTGTTTGGACCTACCAAAGAAAGCCATAAGCAATTGACTAAGAGTCAGAAGGAATAAGTCTTTAGAGGCATGTGTCATGCCTCTTTTTTCTTTATAATAAAAATCAATTAAGTTCCAATTTTCAAAAAACAGTATAAAAAAAAGAAAATTTAAGGTAAAATATGTAATTGGAATATATTGTTGAAAGGATTTGTGTGATGGAAAAGACGAATCTCAGTGAAAGTGTTTGGAATAAACGCTTCACCTCATTATTCATATCAAGACTGATTAAAAACACAGGAGAAAGTTTTGCTTTTACATCCGTCCTTTGGCTATTGATTTTGAGAGGGGATGGAGCACTCGGTACAGGACTTCTCCTAGCAGTAACCGTTCTTCCTTCATCTTTGTTAGCCCCAATACTAGGACCTCTTATGAAAAAGCACCATTTGTCTAAATGGATGTTCGCTTCAGACGTCGTTCGAGCAACAATTGTACTCATTATTCCGCTTCTGCATTTTTCGCATCTATTGCCTTTATGGTTATTGATCTCATTAATGGTTATTCAATCGGCAACAGGTGCAGCATATAATCCAGCCTCTGTGGCCATTTTACCGCAGATTGTTCCGAAGCATCTGATTCAAAAAGCAAATGCCATCCTGCAATCTTCTTTTGAGATTGTCGCACTTGCAGCAGTCATGGTGGCTGGTCTCTTGGTCAAATTAATCGGACCTGCAGATACCCTGCTCATCACCACTGCCTTATTCATCATATCCGGCCTGTTTATTATCGGCGTCAAACTAAAGAAAACCGATGAAGAAAAAGCAGCAGGCATTAAACAAGCAAAGAATACATATTTGTATAACTTAAAAAGAGGTTTTCTCGTCGTCAAAAATCATCACATTTTATTTGCACTGACGCTGTATTGTATTTTAATGAATGTCGCCGCAGCACCGTGGCAGGCACTATCTGCTGTATACGTAGCAGAAGCACTGCAAAGCGATTCCATGGTGTATTCCATTTTAAGAGGTGTTGCCGCAGTCGGCGCGTTTATGATGGGCTTTGCTCTAGCGAAAGTGAAAATTAAGAGATTTGGTTTGTTCTTTATTGTCGCTGGTATGATTGAAGGAGCTGCGTTCTTTATCACAGGGATGAGTACATGGCTGCCGGTCGTTCTACTTGCATCCTTTATATTCGGTGCCGCCGTTAGTGCGATCAATGTACCGGAAATGGTCATTATTCAAACGTCTGTCGACCAAGACGATCAGCCGCAAGTATACGCCGTGATCAATGCTTCATCAAATGTTTTTCTCCCGCTTGCAGCTGTCGTATCAGGTGTTCTGGCAGAAAGGTTTGGAGCAGGACCTGTCATTGCTGGCGGTGGGGTCCTTGAAATTTTATCCGGTATCGCGATCTTCCTGTTTACAGGGCTTGCGAAAAGCCATTTGACAGCAGACAAACAGAAGTCCGAAACCGTCGAGGTGTAATCGATAAAAAAACCCCCTGTAGCTGCAGGGGGTTTTAGCGTACCGCTTTTCAATCAAAAAGAAAAAGAGCTAAAATCAACATCATTTTAGCTCTTCCTCAGCAATCAAGTCTTACGTATTAAGAGTGTTTTGTTGAACTTTCCGTTTCTTTCATTGGACTTACTTCAGCAAAGACGAATAAAATAACCGTAAACACCACTGCAAGAATAGAAGTCAAAGTAAAGTCATAAGCAGCGCCATTCATCGAGGCAACGATGTAGCCAGCCATATGTGTCAGCAGAAAAGTCCAAATGAGGGTGATAATATAATGCATAATCCCACCGTCCTTTATGTAACAATCTATTGATTATCATACCATAGATACGAGTGAGGGGAAAAGACTGTTTTAGCCTTTATGTGACCATTTTAAGACCTTCTGCTATAAAAATAAAAAGAATTCTTCTCTCTTTAGGGGATTTCCTTATTCCTACAAGAGTTGTTGTTCATATCATAGAAAGCAGAATCACTGAAAGGAGGCTGGCCATATGGGTGTAAGCGAACGGTTTTTCCAGCTTGGTTCCCAGTGGAACGTCATTCACCTTCCTCAAAAACCAAATGGCTTTGGCATTCTTATCCTCGGTGACCGAAATCACTTTGTGCAGGAAAATACATCATTCTGGCTTCAGCACTATGGAAGAAACCAGCTTTTAACTGCCTTAAAGGATGAAGGATATACATTGTTTAATAGTCATCTTCATGGGAATCACTGGGGATGCGAAGATGCTGTTTTTAGTGCAAAGCAGCTCGTTCATCACACATTAAAACAAGAAATATTAAACCGGGAAATTCATGTGCTGGCAGAGGGGATGGGCGCACTCGTTGCCATGAGCCTTGCTGAAGAGATGCCAGAAGTGCTAAGGTCCATTGCGCTCGTGAATCCATGTCTGCATCTCTATGCACAACGAGAAAGAGAAAAGGAACACAAATTCTTTTATAAACAGCTGATCAAAGAATTAGCGAAAAGCTACGGCTGCTCTGAAAAGGAAGCGGAAACGTACCCGCTCCCTGCTTGCCCTGTTCATTCTGCTCATGTACCGATTCACATATGGCAAAGACTAAACGGCGCACCGTATGCATATGAACTGCATGCAAAGCCTTTTATAGATCAGCATATGAAGAATCCAGAGCATTGTCAGATCGATCTCACCTTGCATATGTTTGATCATCCGAGAAGAATCTTTCAATCCATTCACAAGTTTTATAAATCGCATGAAAGAGAATTGTGATGAATAGGATGATAACAGCCCTTCATGGAAAGGGCTCTTCTTTTTATTCGATAAGCTAAAAAAGGGGACATGAACATGGAAACAGGACTGATCATAGGGGCAGATGAATTTTTTGGTCTAGCGCTGTGTGAATATATGATGAAAGAGGGCATTCAAGTGGATATCACATGTCCTCATGATCATACAGAAGAGCAAAAGATGTTATTAGAAGAGCGAATGATGTGGCTCGGCAGAAATGATCTCTTCCGTGTCATTGACCTTCAGGATGGAAAAGACACGTATGACCTCATCTTTATTCAATCAGAGGAATCAGATAAACGACACAAAGACATGAAAGCGAAGCATGGCATGTACCGGGTTCTTTACGAAAAACCCGAAGACGAATCGTCCAATCAGAATGTGCCGGCTGTTATTCTCCCTCGCATGTTCGGACCATGGGCACTTAATAAAGAAAGAACTAAGCGTGATGAAGCATTTTTTGTAGAAGATGTGGTAAGGGATTTGTTCAAGTGGTCATCGGGCTCTGAACAAAGACAGGAAATGATATATGAATTGAAGGTAGAAAGACAAACGGATGACAAACAAGCAGAAGAAATGATGGTAGAATGGAAAAGACAAAACTCAACATTTTTCGACAAAAAGCAAGAATGATCTTCCATCTTATCTTTTTTCAGTATAAAATAAACCTATATTTAACATACAGGTTCATGCCTGCATGTGGCAAAGGGAGTTGAACATGGCATGAAGTATCAGCGGCTTTTCATGATCTTTTCGTTCCTTCTCCTATTATCTGCCTGCTCACAGGCACCTTTAAAAGGACAGATTGAGAAGGTGGGTTTACTCGTCCCCGATACAATTAATGATCAAGTTTGGGGAACGAAAGGTTATAAAGGCTTATTAAATATTCAATCAACATTTGGTGTAGATGTTTATTATAAGGAAGGAATGGTCGACAAAGAGAAAATCGTTGATGCCATTGAAGAATTTCACAAAAAAGGAGTCAATTTGATTATTGGCCATGGCAATGAATACAGCGAAATTTTCAACTTAATTAGTGAAGATTATCCGAAAACACAATTTATCACGGTAAATGGAAACAAGCCTCAGGCGGATAATGTCGCGAATGTGACGTTTAAAGGTGAAGCGATGGGTTTTTTCGGAGGCATGACAGCAGCACATATGTCAAAAACAAAAAAGATTGGTATTCTTGCTACATATGATTGGCAAAGCGAAGTAGATGGCTTTATCAAAGGTGCAAAATATCAAGATGAACATGTACAAGTGCTTGCCGAGTTTGTCGAAAACTGGGATGATGCGGACAAAGCCGTGGAGCTCTATCAAAAATTGAAAAAGCAGGGCGTAGATGTTGTATATCCAGCAGGCGATGGTTATAATATCCCTGTCATTGAACAAATCAAAGCCGATAATTTATCAGCGATCGGATATGTCACTGATCAATCCAACCTCGGCAGTCATACCGTCTTAACAAGCACAGTCCAGCATGTGGATAAAGCGTACACTATTATTGCGAAGAAATTTAATGAAGGCAAGCTAAACGAACAAGGTGACTACTCCTTTGATTTTAAAGAAGGAGTGATCGAAATGGGGAAATTTAGTTCCACCATTGACCGTGCTTTTGTGAAAGATATTGAAAGTGATATTGCGACTTACAAAAAAACTGGCAAACTGCCAAATGAAAAGTGAGGATACGACGATGCAGCACGAAAAATCGATGGAGTTTTTACAAATTGCCATGAAGTATTTTCCGCAGGCAAAAGAAGAATTAGATAAAGCGGGTATTCAGCTTGAGCCCGAAGCTCTTCAGCCGCTTTTATCATTGTTTACATCTGTCATGCAAGAGGCATATGAGCTGGGGAAAGCAGATGCAGAATCAGAAAAAGCCACAGAATAGTGGCTTTTTTTATGATAATTTTTTCTTGAAGGCACTAATCATAGGGCCAACATCTTTAAACACAGGCTTCAGTTCATCGATGGAGTTCATAATGTTCCCAATTTGATTCATGACATGCATGTAATCAATTGAGTCTTCACTTGGAGATGTCTCCTCACGTTCCTCCTTTGCTTCTGTCTTGCTTTTCTCCTTTTCAAGCGGCTGGCCAAACATCATAGCCGAAAAAATATCTTTTTGCGCCATATCACATGCTCCTTTCTACTATCGGTATATCAATAATCTATGAAAAAAGTGAGAGGAAAGGTTAGACGTTTGTATTGCCAAGGAGAAAAAAATAAGGTAAAATTAGTACCAGATACTAATATAAGATCACAATATTACATGCTCGTATGAGTAAAAGGAGTCTTATTCAATGAATGCTGGAATTATTGGCCTTGGCCGCTATATACCTGAAAAAGTGTTAACAAATCTTGATTTAGAAAAAATGGTTGAAACTTCTGACGAATGGATTCGTACTAGAACAGGTATAGAAGAAAGAAGAATTGCTTCTGATGATGTCAATACATCTCATATGGCGCTTGCTGCTGCAAAAAAAGCATTAGCTGACGCAGATGTGGCTGCAGAAGATATCGATATGATTCTTGTGGCGACAGTCACGCCAGATCAAGCATTTCCGACAGTCGCTTGTATGATTCAAGAGCAGCTCGGTGCACATAAAGCATGTGCAATGGATATTAGCGCTGCGTGTGCTGGCTTTATGTATGGGCTTGTTACTGGAAAACAATTTATTGAATCAGGTACGTTCAAGCACGTGCTCGTCGTTGGCGTTGAAAAGCTTTCTCGCATTACCGACTGGGATGACCGCAATACAGCTGTTCTGTTTGGAGATGGAGCAGGCGCTGCTGTGTTAGGAGAAGTCAGCGAAGGTAAAGGAATTCTCTCATTTGAGCTTGGAGCCGATGGAAGAGGCGGGAAGCACTTGTACTTAGATGAAAAAGATCATACAATCATGAATGGACGAGAAGTATTTAAATTTGCTGTAAGACAAATGGGCGAGTCAAGCGTAAACGTCATCGAAAAAGCTGGACTATCAAAAGAAGACGTTGACTTCTTGATTCCGCATCAAGCAAATATTCGCATTATGGAAGCAGCCCGCGAACGCCTAGAGCTGCCAGTTGAAAAAATGTCGAAGACAGTCCATAAATATGGAAACACATCAGCAGCATCTATTCCAATTTCACTATGTGAAGAAATCGAAGCCGGAAAAATTCATGACGGCGATGTGATTGTAATGGTTGGTTTTGGTGGCGGATTAACGTGGGGCGCAATCGCTATGCGATGGGGCCGATAAAAGAGTGAGGTGCACAAATTAATGGATAAAAAACGAGTAGTTGTTACAGGATTAGGTGCTTTGACACCTCTTGGCAACGATGTAGAGTCAACATGGAAAAATGCTGTAGCAGGTGTATCAGGAGTTGGACCAATCACACGTGTCGATTCAAGTGAATATACCGCAAAAGTAGCAGCAGAACTAAAAGATTTTAACATTGAAGATTACATGGAGAAAAAAGAAGCGCGAAAAATGGCACGCTTCACGCAATATGCAGTCGTTGCTGCTCAAAAGGCGCTAGAAGATTCACGTCTTGAAATCACAGATGAAATCGCACCGCGTGTTGGTGTATGGGTTGGGTCTGGTATTGGCGGACTTGAAACATTTGAAGAGCAGTTTGAAGTGTATTCAAATAAAGGGGCAAGACGCGTAAGCCCATTCTTCGTTCCAATGATGATTCCAGATATGGCAACAGGCCAAATTTCAATTGCACTTGGCGCAAAAGGGGTTAACTCTTGTACAGTGACAGCATGTGCAACAGGGACAAACTCAATTGGTGATGCATTTAAAGTCATTCAGCGCGGAGATGCAGATGCGATGATCACAGGCGGAACAGAAGCGCCGTTAACAAAAATGTCGTTTGCAGGTTTCTGTGCGAACAAAGCCCTTTCGACAAATCCTGATCCAGAGACAGCAAGCCGTCCATTTGACAAAAACCGTGACGGATTTGTTATGGGTGAGGGTGCAGGGATTATTGTTCTTGAAGAACTCGAGCATGCGTTAAAACGCGGGGCGACGATTTATGCAGAAATTGTTGGATATGGTTCAACTGGAGATGCGTATCATATTACAGCACCGGCTCCAAACGGAGAAGGCGGCGTCCGCGCAATGAAAGAAGCGATTCGAGATGCTGGTTTGTCTGTGGAAGAAATTGATTATATCAATGCCCACGGAACAAGCACACCTTACAATGATAAATTTGAAACAATGGCCATTAAAGAAGTGTTCGGAGAGCATGCGAATCAGCTTGCCATCAGTTCGACAAAATCAATGACAGGTCACTTACTTGGCGCAGCAGGCGGAGTAGAAGCTATTTTCTCTGTTCTTGCGATTAAAGACAGCGTCATTCCTCCAACCATTAACCTTGAAACACCGGATGAAGAATGTGATCTTGATTATGTGGCAAATGAAGCACGTTCAAAAGAAGTACAAGTGGCTCTAAGTAACTCACTTGGCTTTGGCGGACATAATGCGACAATTATCTTTAAAAAATACGAAGCGTAATATTTCCTAAGAAGGCGGCGATCTATAAACAGATCGCCGCTTTTTTGCATATGATGAAAATGGAGGTGTTTAGCGGTATGGGTCTAGTCAATACACAATATCTCATTCATCAATCATCATCATTTCAGGAGCTGGCATCGCGCTTTATTCCTTATTTTAAAGGGGCAGAGGAAAAAGAATGGTCCTCTATTCTCTCCCACCTGCAGCATCACGGAATGATTCGGTCTTTTAGATCATGCAAAGACATGATCGACAAGCTCAAAGAAAAAGGGTACTTCCAGCTCGTCATGAAAGAATACCAAACGCTGCAAAAGCAGTGGAAAGGCCCTGACATTCCTGTCTTTATTTTGCCAGTTAATGAGAGCAGCAAAGAAATTAGAGAACAATTTTATTATCAATCCGGCATGGCATTTGACGACAAGGTCTTTCTCTTTTTGTCGCCAAATACTCTGAAAGAACGTATCGGTACATTGCTGACTCATGAATATCACCATGTATGCAGGTTGCATTTTCTCACGAAAGAAGAAAAAGATTTTACATTCCTTGATACAATCATGATGGAGGGGCTCGCTGAATATGCTGTGTATCATAGATACGGAGAAAGCTATACAGCCAAATGGACCACTCTCTATGACGAAACGCAGCTTCAGCACTTGTATAAGAAATGGGTATCCAGTCATCTTGATCAAAAAGTGCAGGACGACGAAAGACTGATACAGAACCTCCTTTATGGAAAAGGGAACTACCCCAAAATGCTTGGTTACGCCACCGGGTTTTATATCGTGAAAAAGTATTTCAGTGAGCACCAAATCAGCGAGGAGTCTATGATTGCAGAGCCGTCCGAAACTTTTTTAAAGGCGGTAGACTCATAAAGTGAATGATTAACATAAAAAGAGACATATTACAAATTTACTAAATTCTTCTTGATTTCGTCATAACAATGTAATAATATACAAATATAAATTTTGATAATTCTTTTTATTCAAAAAAGACAGAATTTTTTATTCATTTCTATTGTCTATGGAGAAAGGGGCGAATGAATGACCAAGCTGCTTGAAGTGCAAAACTTAAAAACATATTTTTTTCGAAAAAAAGAACCGATACCTGCTGTTGATGGCGTTGATTTCAGCATCAACAGAGGAGAAACTGTCGCATTAGTCGGTGAGTCTGGATCTGGTAAAAGCATTACGTCCTTATCCATTATGGGGTTGATAAACGGCACTGGTGGAAAAATTATGGACGGTTCCATCAAGCTTGATGGAAAGGACCTAGTTACATATGGAGAAAAGGAATTATGCAGCATTCGTGGTAATGACGTATCTATGATCTTTCAGGAACCCATGACCTCACTTAATCCCGTCCTAACCATCGGGGAACAAATAACAGAAATCCTCATCTATCACAAAAAACTTTCAAAAAAAGAAGCGACGAAAAAAGCGATTGATCTGCTGAAGATTGTTGGTTTTTCCAGACCGGAACAAATCATCAAAGATTACCCGCACCGTTTATCAGGCGGCATGCGGCAAAGAGTGATGATTGCCATTGCGCTAAGCTGCGATCCGAAGCTTCTCATTGCAGATGAACCGACAACTGCCCTAGATGTAACGATTCAAGCCCAGGTGCTCACATTGATGAAAGATTTATGCACGACATTTGGTACATCTATTCTTCTCATTACTCATGATCTAGGTGTCGTGTCTGAAGTGGCAGATCGAGTCATTGTCATGTACTGCGGACAGGTTGTTGAAAATGGGACCGTCGAAGAATTATTTGATCAGCCGCTTCATCCTTACACAGAAGGGCTGCTTGAATCGATTCCTGTCATTGACGGAGACATACAGCCGTTAACGGCGATCAAAGGGAATGTCCCTGCGCCAGATCAGCTTCCGGCTGGCTGCCGCTTTGCTCCTAGATGCCCGCAAGTGAAGGAGCGCTGCCTAGGAGAGCTGCCTAAGCTGAGGACATTTGAAAATGGCAGAAGCGTCAGATGCTTCTTATATGAGGAGGCAGACCATACATGACCCTTGCTCAAAATCAACCACAGCCAACAGATCTAACAGAGAAAGAAACCATCCTTGAACTGAAACAGATCCGAAAACATTTTCCGATTAAAGCGGGCGTCTTTCAGAAGAAAGTCGGTGCAGTTAAAGCTGTTGACGGCATAGACTTGAAGATTTATAAAGGTGAAACGTTAGGCATTGTTGGGGAGTCAGGGTGCGGTAAATCTACACTAGGCCGGACAATGATTCGCTTATATCAGCCAACTGACGGTCAAATCTTTTTTAAAGGGCAAGATATCTCCCGCGTATCAGAATCAAAGCTAAGACAATCAACACGAAAAAACATCCAAATGGTTTTTCAAGATCCCTTTGCATCACTCAACCCTAGAAAAACACTTCGAAGCATCATCAAAGAACCCTACAAAACACATCACTTATATTCCTTAAAAGAAAGAAATGAAAAAGTAGAACAGCTTTTATCAAAGGTGGGCCTTCATCCAAGCTTTGCAAATCGCTACCCTCACGAATTTTCTGGCGGGCAGAGGCAGCGAATCGGCATCGCTCGTGCGCTTGCCATGAATCCCGAAATGATCATCGCAGATGAGCCGGTATCAGCACTTGATGTATCCATTCAGGCGCAGGTGATTAATCTGATGGAGGAGCTTCAGGAGGAATTTGACCTGACATATCTATTTATCTCTCACGATTTAAGTGTGGTCAGGCACATTAGTGATAGAGTCGGCGTGATGTATCTGGGCAAAATGATGGAGCTTGCCGATAAGCACAGCCTGTATGATGAACCGCTCCATCCATATACACAGGCACTGCTTTCTTCTGTTCCTGTTACCCGTAAAAAGGGTCAGATCAAAAGAGAACGTATCATGCTTCAAGGCGATCTGCCAAGTCCTGCGAATCCGCCAAAAGGCTGCGTATTTCACACAAGATGCCCGCATGCAAAGGGAATCTGTAAAGAAAAAATACCAGCATTTCAGGAATTAAAAACAAACCACTTCGTTGCCTGCCACCTCTACGACGCTTAATCAGCTTGGAAGATCTCATCTTTGAGAGGGGGGATGAAGCGGCATCTGTCGTCATTTCTAAAAAAGGATAGGGGGAATTGTATATGGAAGGTAGAAAT
Source organism: Bacillus sp. NMCC4 (assembly GCF_002998555.1). Lineage (NCBI taxonomy): Bacteria > Bacillati > Bacillota > Bacilli > Caryophanales > Bacillaceae > Bacillus > Bacillus sp. NMCC4. The sequence goes on from NZ_PVRA01000006.1 coordinate 116,725, forward strand.
AGAAAACCCATTTTGGTCAGTTTACTGCTGATCTTTACACTCATGCTTGCGGCTTGCTCTAGTGGAAATAAAACATCTGGAGACAGTGAAAAGAAATCAACTGGAAAACCTGTACAAGGCGGAGACCTTGTCATCGGTTCAATTGCAGAGCCTACGTTATTTAACTCGCTGTATTCAACAGACGTGGCAAGCTCTGATATTGAGGAAAGAATCTACAGCTTCTTACTTCAAACTGACGGAAAGCTGAACCCTCAGCTATCGCTGGCAGAGGATATTAAAGAATCTGATGACGGCAAGCAGTTTGATGTGACCATTAAAAAAGGCGTAAAGTTTCATGATGGTGAAGAACTGACGGCTGATGATGTTGTGTTTACATACAGCATTCCGATCAATAAGGACTACAATGGAGAGCGCGGATCAGGCTTTGAAGTATTAGATTCCGTTAAAAAGACAGGGGATTACTCAATCGAATTCAAGCTCAATAAAAAAGATCCCTATTTCTATAATGTCACACTAGGAAGCTATGGCATTTTGCCTAAGCATATTTTAGGTGATGTGCCTGTAAAGGATCTCGGTGAAAATGAATTTAACCGAAAAAATCCAATTGGTTCAGGTCCATTTAAATTTGCCGAGTGGAAAGAAGGAGACTACGTTAAACTAGAAGCCTTTGACGATTATTGGGATGGACGTCCATACCTTGATACCGTCACGATTAAAACCATTCCTGATCAGAATGCAGCGATTGCCCAGCTGTCAGCAGGCGATATTGATTTCTTTGCTGTACCGGGAGCAGAGCTGCAAACAGCTGAAAAAGTCAGCAACATTAAAATTGAATCTGATCTAGGGCTCAATTATTCATACATTGGCTGGAACCAAAAAAATGATCTCTTTAAAAGTAAAAAGATCCGCCAAGCGCTGACACATGCCATTGATCGCCAAACGATTGTCGATCAAGTGTTAGATGGAGACGGCAAAGTAGCCAACATTCCAGAAAGTCCGCTGTCATGGAACTATCCGAAGAATGATCGTGTTCCAGTATTTGAGTTTGATCAAGAAAAAGCGAAAAAGATGCTGAAAGAAGAGGGCTGGGAGGATACAGATGGAGATGGCTATCTTGATAAGAACGGCAAAAAATTCTCCTTTGTCTTAAAGACCAACCAAGGAAACAAAGTCCGTGAAGACATCGCTGTCGTTGTCCAGCAGCAGCTCAAAGAAATTGGTGTTGAAGCGAAGCCGCAAATTGTGGAATTCAGTGCACTCATTGAGCAGACGACACCGCCTAAATGGGATTACGATGCGCTGCTGCTCGGCTGGAGCCTTGCCACATTCCCTGATCAATTCAGCATCTTCCACTCAAGCCAGTCAGAAAAAGGCTTGAATAACATCTGGTATAAAAATGAAGAGGTCGATAAGCTGTTAGTGGATGCTAAGAACTTAAGCGATCGAAAAGAATATTCAAAGGCATATGAAAAAATTTATGAACTGATCGCAGAAGATCAGCCATATACGTTCCTTTATTATGCCAACTCACATCGCGCGATGCCATCTAATCTCCAAGGCTACTCTTACCACCCGAAAGATGAGTATTACAAAATCGAGAAATGGTGGATTGAACAGTAGGCTGCTATTGAAGAAGGGGAGGTTTCTCCCCTTTCAGTGTGAAGACAAACCTTTCTATTCGGTGTCAGTCCGGCGCGCTGGTGCTCACGGTGATTTCATTCACCAAGCACCAGTTAGATTTAAAGGGTTCTCATATCACGCTGCAAAGAAGACAGAGGGCTAAAATAAAGACTATTTTAGCCCTTTTTCATCACAGTATGGCGATCCGATGAAAAAGGAGTTGTGCATATGGTTACATATATCATTAGAAGGACACTGCTTTCCATTCCCATCTTATTTGGGATTACCATTTTGTCCTTCGCCATTATGAAAGCAGCACCAGGCGATCCGATGTCACTCATGATGGACCCGACCATTAGTGCCGCAGACCGGGAAGCCTTTATTGATAAGTACGGCTTGAACGATCCTGAATATGTGCAATATATGAAATGGCTTGGCAATATGCTTCAAGGTGACTTTGGCACCTCCATTGTTAAAAAGGGAACGCCCGTGGCTGATTTGATTTTTGCCCGGCTGCCAAATACCCTCATCCTCATGATCTTTTCTACATTAGTCGCACTGATTATCGCCATCCCATTTGGTGTTCTTTCAGCAAAACGTCCATATACAAAGCTTGACTATGGCATTACGGTTACATCTTTTATCGGACTGGCTATTCCGAACTTTTGGTTTGGACTCATTCTGATTATGGTTTTATCTGTGAATCTAGGATGGTTCCCGACAGGCGGTGTTTCTACCTTAAATGCCGATTTTAATGTGTTTGACCGGCTCCATCACATCATTTTACCAGCCTTTGTTTTAGCAACTGCTGATATGGCAGGGCTCACCCGGTACACAAGGTCGAGTATGCTTGATGTCATGAGGCAGGATTATATTCGCACCGCAAGAGCGAAAGGCTTTCGAGAAAACAAAGTCATTTTCAAGCACGGGTTAAGAAACGGTCTTATGCCTGTCATTACGATTTTCGGATTGATGGTTCCATCCTTTATTGGCGGCGCAGTCGTGGTGGAACAAATTTTCACTTGGCCAGGGCTTGGAAAGCTGTTCATCGATTCTGCCTTTTCGAGAGATTATCCGGTCATTATGGCGATGACTGTTATTTCCGCAGTGCTCGTGGTGGTTGGAAATTTAATAGCGGATATTCTATATGCGATCGTTGATCCGCGTATTGAATATTAGAAGGGAGCTGAAGCACAATTGGCACAGCCTAATATGGGAACACCTCCTGTTGATCTCAAATTAAAAGAGGGTCTTCCGCCAAAGCCAGAGACGATGCTGCGTTTATTTTGTGAGAAATTTTTCAAAAATAAACTGGCGGTTGCCGGCTCCGTGATCTTATTGGTCATTATCTTTTCAGCCATTTTCGCTCCAGTGATTGCCCCTTATGCACCAGAGCAGCAAGATTTATTGAAGCGGCTCCAGCCGCCAAGTGCTGAGCATTTGATGGGAACTGACAAGTTTGGCCGAGATATTTTCTCAAGGGTGCTTTATGGAGCGAGGGTCTCTCTGCTAGTTGGCTTCGTCTCAGTGGTCGGGGCGATCACCATTGGCACCGTCGTTGGAGCGGTAGCAGGGTATTTCAAAGGATTTGTTGATTCTATCTTAATGAGATTTGTTGATGTGGTATTGTCGATTCCTGACATTTTTCTATTGATCACGCTTGTTACCATTTTCAAACCGGGCATTGATAAATTGATATTAATCTTTGCTTTGACCGGCTGGACCACAACCGCGAGACTGATCCGCAGTGAATTCTTATCACTACGAACAAGAGAATTCGTACTTGCGGCAAGAACCATTGGAACGAAAAACCATGTCATCATCTTTTCGCATATTTTACCGAACTGTATCGGTCCTATTATTGTGTCAGCTACACTAAAAGTAGGTTCCGTCATTTTAGCCGAATCAACGCTGAGCTATCTAGGGTTTGGCATACAGCCGCCAACAGCAAGCTGGGGCAACATGCTGCAAGATGCACAAAACTTCTCGATTATGGTGCAAGCGTGGTGGTATCCGCTCTTCCCAGGTTTACTGATATTGCTGACCGTTTTATGCTTTAATTTCTTAGGAGATGGGCTGAGAGATGCGCTTGATCCTAAAAAGCTAAAGTAATGCCTCATTTTTTATGACAAGATGAAAGGGACTCTGCGACACGCACTTTGTTTTCTTTATAAAAATAAAAAAATGCACGCCATCATTCGCTCCGCTTGAAGTTTTGATAAAGTTGGAATAATTTCTCTATCCCTTGCCCATACTGTGGACAACAGTTTTTAAAAAGTGAGGGATTGGTTATGTTATTTCTTCATGACGTATGGGTGAATTGGTTTGAAGGGGAAGAAAATGGCTACAATGTCTGTCATTTTCATGAGTGGCGCAAGGAGGATAGCGTTGAGCTGTTAGATCAAGTGCCTTTACTCAAGGTGCAGAGTCCTTTGTTTGATTACATAGAGAATGATCTTTCAGAGCTGCCGAAGACGCTGCTAGAATCTGTATTTGAGAAATCATATATTCGAAAAAATCATGAACGGCGTAAATTAGAGTATTGCTTTGTGGTCACAGACGGCATTCGAATCATTGCCGTGGATACGATTGGGTACTCCATTCCTGTGAGGAAAAGCCGTTTAATCCCAAGGCAGGAGCAATTGGTGTATGAAATGGTGAAAGATGTGAAGGCTGAGGAATATGAATTCTCTCAGGGCAGCCTTGAGTCGGCGAAGGAGTATCATATTTTGTCATTGCCGCCGCAGCACATCAGTGGATTAACGAGAAAAGAAAGACAGCTGAAGCAGCTAATGTTTATGGCGCTCGATCAATTAAAAGGTCTTCAAAACAGGGCGGAGATTGCGTATTGGTATACGGAATGGAACCCGCACATGTACAACCAAATCAAACGAATGTCATTCGAAGAGATTTGGAACATGCTTTACAATGAAACCATTGATGGATGGTCAGAGAATCATTTAGCTTTCTGTGAAAAAATGATTAAAGGACAGCCGTTTTTTGAAAAGCTTTGGGAAATGGAAAACGAATCAAAGGTGAATTAGAAAAAGCTTGCAGCGTGATGTGCTGCAAGCTTTTTTTATTTGCGTTTTCTGCCAAGACCCATCGCATTCTCCATTTTTTTCAGCATTTTGTTTGCTGCGCGGTTTGCTTTTTCAGCACCTTCGTCAAGAATGCGGTCAAGCTCGTCTGACTCAATGAGTTCATAGTACCGATCTTGTATTGGTTTTAAAGCATCAACGACTACGTTCGCAAGATCTCCTTTAAACTCACCATACCCTTTGCCTTCGTACTTTTGTTCCAGCTCTGAAATCGATACGTTACCTAATACAGAATAAATCGTCAGCAAGTTGGCAATACCAGGCTTGTTCTCTTTGTCGTATTTGACGATGCCTTCTGAATCCGTCACAGCACTTTTGATTTTCTTTTCTAGCTGCTTTGGTTCATCTAATAAGGTAATGAAGGATTTTTGGTTCGGATCGGATTTGCTCATCTTTTTCGTTGGATCTGTTAAAGACATAATCCGAGCGCCTTCTTTTGGAATTTTCACTTCAGGTACAGTGAAGATGTCATTGTATTTTCGATTAAAACGTTCAGCAAGCGTTCTAGTCAATTCAAGATGCTGCTTTTGATCTTCTCCAACAGGGACTAAATCAGTACCGTATAATAAAATATCGCCAGCCATTAATGGGGGATACGTTAATAGGCCTGAAACAACCGCTTCCTTACCAGCGGATTTGTCCTTAAATTGGGTCATTCTTTCTAATTCCCCAATATAAGCAACACATTGCAGCATCCATCCTGCCTGGGCGTGAGCAGGTACCTCTGATTGGATAAACAATGTTGCCTTCTCTGGATCAAGTCCAACTGCTAAATAAAGAGCTGCTAAGCTTCTAATATTTTGGCGAAGAGCTAGCCGGTCCTGACTCACCGTAATCGCATGTTGATCGACTACACAAAAATAGCCATGATAATCATGCTGCAAATCGACAAATTGCTTCATTGCTCCAATATAGTTCCCTAAAGTCACAGAACCGCTCGGCTGAATGCCTGAAAAAATTGTCTTCTTTGTCATACTAAAACCTCTTTTCTTCAATATAAAAAGGCCCACCCGTCACTTTTCAACAGAAAAGGGACGAATGAACCGTGGTACCACCCTTGTTATTTCACATAGAAATCACTCAAGACGTTGATATCGGAGACTGCTCCGTCTAAGCCTACTAACTTTCAAAAGTGTTCGGTTAGCTGCTCCAAAGCCCATTCCATACATGCCATTATCTGCTCGCACCAGCCGCAGACTCTCTGTAAATGGTGAATATATGTACTCTTCTTTTTCATCGCAACAGTATGTCTATCTATTATAAAGGATGACCATAAAAAAGTCACGAAGCCCCCAAGTGACCTTCTCATCATGCCGTTTGACACTTAAAATTTTAGATAAAAAACCAACTATCTGTCAGAATTTTTTAAAAAAGGATGATTAATTATATGTATAAAACATTATTCCTGCTGAATTTGTTAAATTATTTTAATCAATTTACGCTTTAATTTGTTGAAGTGATTGAGACTTTAGTTTATAAAAATCCCTCTTTATCCCCATTTACGTTTTTTTAAAATATATGAAATTGATATTGCAATAAATTATTCTATTCATTATAATTAATTTGTTCACACGTTTGTGCTAGGCTCTTTACATAGTGAAAATTCAGAAAAAACAAAAGAAATAGAAAGTAAGCTATTTAGGGACTTTTTTACGCTATTTCTTAAATCTGAATCTCATCTTCTATCGAGACCTTTGAACTAAAACATATTATAAGGGGGAATACAGTTGAAAAAGCGTTGGTCTGTTGTTACTTTAATGCTTATTTTCACACTTGTATTAAGCGCTTGTGGTTTCAGCGGAAACAAATCAGGCGACAGCACGAGCAGTTCTGGAGAGGCTAAAACAACATTAAATGTGAATATCTCCACTGAGCCTTTTTCTCTACATCCGGGATTGGCAAATGATTCAACTTCAGGAAGTGTCATCCGTCAGACTTTTGAGGGATTAACAAGAATTAACGCTGAAGGTAAGCCAGAAAATGCAATGGCTTCTGATATCAAAACAAGTGCTGATGGTAAAACATACACATTCACACTTCGTGATGCAAAATGGTCTAATGGTGACCCTGTCACAGCTAAAGATTTCGAATATGCTTGGAAATGGGCATTAGATCCTAAAAATGAATCTCAATATGCTTACCAGCTTTATTATATTAAAGGTGCTGAAGCAGCGAACAAAGGGAAAGCGAAAGTTGCTGATGTTGGCATTAAAGCTAAAGACGACAAAACGCTTGTAGTTGAGCTGGAGAACCCAACACCGTTCTTTACTGAACTAACTGCATTCTATACGTATATGCCAGTCAACAAAAAAGTGGCTGAAAAGAATAAAAACTGGTTCACAAATGCTGGTGAAAACTACGTATCTAACGGACCATTCGTTCTTTCTAAATGGAAACATGGCGGTTCTATCACGCTTGAAAAGAACAATGAATACTGGGATAAAGATACTGTGAAATTGAAAAAGATCAACATGTCTATGATCAAAGATACAAACACTGAGCTTAGCATGTTCAAAAAAGGCGAGCTTGACTGGGCTGGTTCACCAACTGGAAGCCTTCCAACTGAGTCTTTAAAAACATTGAAAAAAGAAGGCGGTCTTAAAATCCAAACGATCGCAGGTATCTATAACTACAAATTCAACACAGAAGTAAAACCTTTAAACAATGCAAACATCCGTAAGGCCCTTGCATACTCAATCAACCGTCAAGCGATCGTTGACAAAATTACGCAAGGTGAGCAAGTGCCAGCTATGGCAATCGTTCCTCCAACAATGGAAGGATTCACTGATAACAAAACTGGCTACTTCAAAGATCACGATGTAGCAACTGCGAAAGAATTTCTTGAAAAAGGTGTGAAAGAATTAGGTTATAAGTCAGTTTCTGATCTTCCAGCATTGAAACTTTCTTACAACACAGATGAAGGCCACCAAAAGATTGCACAAGCAATTCAAGAAATGTGGAAGAAAGACTTAGGCGTGAAAGTTGAACTTGATAACTCTGAGTGGAACGTATACATCGACAAGATCCACAGCGGAGATTACCAAATCGGACGTATGGGCTGGTTAGGTGACTTCAACGATCCAGTGAACTTCCTTGAGCTTTACAAAGATAAAGACGGTGGAAACAACGACACTGGATGGGAAAGCAAAGAGTACAAACAATTGTTGAATGATTCTGCGAAAGAAACAGATAAAACGAAACGTGAAGAAATGCTGAAAAAAGCAGAAGAAATCATCATCAACGATATGCCTATAGCACCAATTTACTTCTACACTCAGCTTTGGGTACAAGATCCAAAACTAAAAGGTGTGGTTGTATCTGGACTAGGTGATGTTCAATACAAATGGGCACATTTCGAAAAGTAAGAATTATAGTGTAAGAGATCTACGGCAAGGATCTTAAGGTATATGGAGGATGTCTCTCCATATACCTTTCTTGCTGATTAGAGAAAATGTTGTAAAATCATGGAGGTGCAATTCCGTTGCTTAAATATATCGGTAAGCGATTAATATATATTTTAATCACACTGTTTGTTATTGTAACTGCAACTTTCTTTCTCATGCAGGCAGCACCGGGTGGTCCATTCTCTGGTGAGAAGAAACTTCCTGCTGAAATTGAAGCAAACCTAAACGAGCACTACGGGTTGGACAAGCCCTTATTTGTTCAATATGTAAACTACTTAGGTTCAGTTGCAAAATTAGATTTTGGTCCCTCATTTAAATATAAAGGACAAACTGTAAATGACTTAATCAGTTCTGGATTCCCCGTTTCCTTTACCCTCGGAATTGAGGCAATTCTCCTCGCATTAGCATTTGGTGTATTGTTTGGGGTCCTTGCAGCGCTCTATCATAACAAGTGGCAGGACTATACGATTGCCATTTTAACGATCTTTGGAATTTCAGTTCCAAGTTTCATTTTAGCTGCGCTGCTACAATATGTATTTGCATCTGAGGCAAGCGTTTTAGCGATTTTCCCAGTTGCAGGATGGGAGTCTTGGGCCAGCACCGTACTACCTTCTATTGCACTTTCCTTCATGCCTATGGCATTTATCGCTAGACTTGCACGGTCAAGTATGCTTGAAGTTCTAAACAGTGATTACATTAGAACGGCTAGAGCGAAAGGATTAACGAAATCAGCTGTGACGATTAAACACGCAATTCGAAACGCATTGTTACCTGTCATTACATATATGGGACCAATGGCTGCTTCAGTGTTAACAGGTAGTTTTGTCGTGGAGAAGATTTTCGGTATTCCTGGATTAGGCTCTCACTTTGTCACAAGTATTACAAACCGTGATTACACCGTCATCATGGGTGTCACAGTCTTCTACAGTATTATTCTATTAATCAGTATTCTAGTCGTTGACGTCCTCTACGGTATTATCGATCCTAGAATTAAACTGACGAAGGCGAAGAAAGGGGTCTAACACATGGAAGAGATGAGAAAAGATTTATTTGTTCCTGCGACAGCTGACGCAGCAGAATCTGAAAAAATTTCTAAACCTAGTCTATCTTTATGGAAGGATGCTATGCTTCGCTTCCGTGCAAATAAACTTGCAATGGTTGGTCTTTCAATCATTTTTATTATTGTGATGCTGGCCATCTTTGTTCCGATTTTTTCTAAATATGATTACTCGACGACCGATTTACTGAATGCAGACCAGCCACCTTCAAAAGAGCACTGGTTCGGTACAGATGATTTAGGACGTGACATGTTTGTCCGTACATGGGTCGGGGCAAGAATTTCGATCTTCATCGGTCTTGCTGCAGCGGTCCTTGACGTGATCATCGGTATTATCTGGGGAAGTATTGCTGCGTTCAAAGGCGGCCGTACAGATGAAGTCATGATGCGTATCGCAGACGTTTTATGGGCAATTCCAACACTATTAATGGTTATCTTAATGATGGTTGTTCTGCCAAAAGGATTATTAACAATTATCCTCGCCATGACAGTCGTAGGCTGGATAAACATGGCACGTATCGTTCGGGGACAGGTTCTACAATTAAAGAGTCAAGAGTACGTTCTTGCTGCACAAACATTAGGTGCGAAAACATCTAGACTTTTATTTAAACACTTAATTCCAAACTCAATGGGACCAATTCTTGTCACAATGACACTCACCATTCCTTCAGCTATTTTCACGGAGGCATTCTTAAGCTATCTAGGACTTGGTGTACCGGCTCCATTAGCGAGCTGGGGAACAATGGCGTCTGACGGAATTCCGGCCATGACGTACTATCCTTGGAGATTATGGTTCCCAGCCGCATTTATCTGTATAACAATGTTTGGTTTTAACGTGGTTGGAGACGGACTAAGAGACGCTTTAGATCCGAAGTTGCGTAAATAAGGAGTGATTAGGATGGAACGTGAACGTATTCTAGAGGTGAAAGACCTTGCAATCTCATTTAAAACATATGGTGGAGAGGTTCAAGCCATTCGTGGTGTGAACTTCCACTTAAATAAAGGCGAGACACTTGCTATTGTAGGTGAATCTGGCTCTGGTAAAAGTGTGACATCACAGGCCATCATGAGATTAATACCGATGCCGCCGGGTTATTTCAAGCGCGGACAGATCCTGTTTGATGGGCAAGATATCGTCAAGAAAACAGAAAAACAAATGCAAACCATTCGAGGAAAAGACATCTCAATGATCTTCCAGGATCCGATGACTTCTTTGAATCCAACGATGAAAGTCGGGAAGCAAATTACAGAAGTACTGTTCAAGCACGAACAAATTTCAAAAGAAGCGGCTGAAAAAAGAGCCATTGAATTACTGGAGCTTGTTGGAATTGCAATGCCTGAAAAAAGAATCAAGCAATACCCGCACGAATTTAGTGGCGGGATGAGACAAAGGGTTGTCATCGCGATGGCGCTCGCAGCAGATCCAAAGCTATTGATTGCCGATGAGCCGACGACAGCACTAGATGTAACGATTCAGGCGCAAATTTTAGAATTAATGAAAGAAATTCAGCAAAAGGTTGAAACATCTATTATCTTTATTACGCATGATCTAGGTGTTGTCGCCAACGTCGCTGATCGTGTAGCCGTTATGTATGCAGGACAGATTGTGGAGACAGGGACTGTTGATGAAATTTTCTACAATCCAAAACATCCATATACGTGGGGACTTTTAGCATCAATGCCGAGCCTTGACACAGATGGCGGAGATGAAGGAAAGCTGACTGCAATCCCAGGAACACCGCCAGATCTGACAAACCCGCCGAAAGGAGATGCATTTGCACTCCGAAGCGATTATGCAATGAAAATTGACTTTGAACAAGAACCGCCAATGTTCAAAGTATCAGATACGCATTATGTGAAATCATGGCTACTTCATCCAAATGCACCTAAAGTTGAACCGCCTGCTTCTGTAAAGGCGAGAATGCGTGAACTAGAAGGTAGCTACGAAAAACCTGTATTAGTAAAAGAGGGTGAATAGCATGGCAGAAAAACTGTTAGAAATCAAAAATTTGAAGCAACATTTCCATACAGCAAGAGGGACTGTGAAAGCAGTTGACGGAGTTTCATTTGATATTTATAAAGGTGAAACACTTGGCCTTGTAGGGGAGTCTGGTTGTGGTAAATCCACTACGGGCCGCTCCATCATTAGACTTTATGATGCGACAGATGGTGAGGTTCTTTATAAAGGGGAAAGTGTACACGGGAAGAAATCAAGACAAAAAATGCTTGAGTTCAACCGTCAAATGCAGATGATCTTCCAAGATCCATATGCCTCACTCAACCCTAGAATGACAGTGCTTGATATCATTGCAGAAGGCATCGACATTCATGGCCTTGCGAAAACAAAGCAAGCACGTAAAGAGCGTGTATACCAATTGCTTGAAACCGTTGGATTGAACAAAGAGCATGCAAACAGATACCCGCATGAATTCTCAGGTGGTCAAAGGCAGCGTATCGGAATTGCCCGTGCATTAGCAGTTGAACCAGATTTCATCATCGCCGATGAACCAATCTCTGCATTAGATGTGTCGATCCAAGCACAGGTCGTCAACTTAATGAAAGAACTTCAAGAAGAAAAAGGCTTAACGTACTTATTCATTGCCCATGACCTGTCTATGGTAAAATACATCAGCGATCGTATTGGTGTGATGTATTTCGGAAAATTGGTTGAGCTGGCACCAGCGAATGAATTATACGAAAATCCGCTTCATCCATATACAAAATCATTACTATCTGCGATTCCGCTCCCAGATCCAGATTATGAGCGTAACCGCAAACGAATCAAGTATGATCCATCTGTTCACAAAGGAACGAACACCGAGTTCCGTGAAGTGAAGCCAGGTCACTTTGTGAGCTGCACAGAGGAAGAATTCAAAGAGCTTCAAGCTAAACAATCATAAGAAGAAAGAAGCGCTGCTATGTCAGTGCTTCTTTTTTTATTTTACAAAAAAATAAGATGATGGTAATTTCTAGATAACAACAAGCAGGTTCTAGGAGGAAATCAGATGTCCATATGGAAGACGTTTCGCTACTCATTATTTCACTTTCTAATTGTATTCATGCTTTTTTCAACGTCTTTTTTGAGGAAACCAAATGGGGGACAGTGGATGCTCGTGTTTATGGTGCTCATTGGCATTGTGTCTTTTTCGGTGGAATATATGCTTAACCGAAAGACAAGCAATCAGAAGCAAGAAGCACGGCGCATGAAGTATCTTTATTTCATTATGTTTCAAATAGCGATGACACTTATCCTCTTTGTTTGTTTTCAACTACTCATGGACCGTTCGATATAAAACTTTTTTCTGTTGTTTGAAAAAAAGTGAAACTAGTGAAGACTTTGCTGCGTCTTACTAGTACAGGCGTTTAAATAATAGGAAATCGGGAATATCTAAGGAAGTGGTTCTTAACGATATCATAAGGAGCGGATCCATGAATTGGTATGAAAAGCTCAGTGAATACTTCCCGATAGAAGAAATGAAGTCAAAAGAGCATATGGAAGCTTTATTAAAGGAAAGAAGTGATGTTTATCATAAGGAGGAAGGACCTCATCATGTGATGATGTACGCCGAATTTGATTCTTTCATCTTTATTGATTATTTATTTGTTTCCAGAGATGCAAGAGGTGAAGGCCTCGGATCAAAGCTCATTCATAAGCTGAAGGAAAAAAAGAAACCGATCTTGCTTGAGGTCGAGCCTGTAGATGAAGATGATGCAGATACTGCAAAACGCCTAAAGTTTTACCAAAGAGAGCACTTCAAGCACGCAGAATCAATCGGTTATAAACGCAGGTCACTTGCAACAAATGAAGTGAACCGCATGGAAATCCTTTATTGGTCGCCTCTTACAGATAATGAGGAAGAAATGATGGAGGCTATGAGGAAGACCTATGAACGAATCCATACGTATAAAGATGAAGAATGGTATGGGCAGTCGTATGAGGATGTTGATGATGTATTGAAGGTCATTGAAAATAGAAAACAAAAAAATATTTTCGATCATCTCGACTAAATGAGAATGTTCAGACATCAAACGGCACCACAAAATGAATGAAATTGTCTAGTTTTTGTCACAAAAATTGCAAGAAAATCTGTTCACACTTACTTTTTTATAGTATAATCACTATAAAGATTACTTATTTAGAACAATTTTAATTTAAGAATACAGATCAATATTCATTCTACAAATTGAGGAGTGAAGATTTATGGTAACATTATACACATCACCAAGCTGTACATCATGTAGAAAAGCAAGAGCGTGGTTAGAAGAGCACAATATCCCGTATCAAGAGAGAAACATCTTTTCTGAGCCTCTTTCAATCGATGAAATCAAAGAAATTCTTCGAATGACTGAAGACGGTACAGATGAAATTATCTCAACACGTTCAAAAGTATTCCAAAAGCTAAATGTGAATGTTGAGACAATGCCTCTTCAACAATTGTATAAACTGATCAATGAGCATCCAGGTCTTTTAAGACGTCCAATCATCTTGGATGAAAAAAGACTACAAGTTGGCTACAATGAAGATGAAATTAGACGTTTCCTTCCAAGAACGGTTCGTACATTCCAACTAAGAGAAGCTCAGCGACTTGCTAACTAATTGAAAAACGAAAAGCTGCCGATCATTTGGCAGCTTTTTTTATTTGTTTTCAGCTGTTTGTTCGTAAAATAAGCTGGCTAAAATGACCATTACAACCGTTAAAAACGGGAGCATGAATTCAAGAGTCGCATGCTGAGCCATAAATTCATTCAATTTCACATCACGAACAATCATTTCACCGCCAGTAAAAGCCAAAAGAGCACTTCCTCCGTATAAAAGAAACGGGAATTTGGTTAAAGCGGCATGAATTAGCTTACTTCCCCAAATAATAATCGGTACTGAAATCATAAGGCCGAAAGCGGTCAGCAGCATGTTGCCTTTTGCCGCACCTGCAACTGCAATCACATTATCAAGTGACATAAAGAGATCTGCAATCACAATGGTCTGAACCGCACGCCAAAGGGAGCCGCTGCTTTTAATGCGAATCGATTCTTTCTTTTGTTCAATTAACAAATTGTATCCTATATAAAGGAGAAAAAGCCCGCCGATAAATTGCAAATAAGGGATGGTCAATAAATAAACTGCGGCACCTGTCATCGTAATTCTCATCAGCACTGCCAAAAGTGTACCGATCCATATGGCTTTATTGCGTTTGTCATTTGATAAGCTGCGGCTAGCCATCGCAATGATCAACGCGTTATCTCCGCCTAAAATCAGATCTATGCCAATAATCATCAGTAAGGATATGATCCACTCTGTTTCCATCCATTTCACCTCATGTCTAATAGAGCTCGTACAACCAATATATGAGGACAATTCAAATATATGTTTCTGTAAGTTTTCTCTGCAAAAAATGCGTTTTTATTTCTTTTATTCATGTTTTATCATAAAATAGACAGTACGAAGCAATACCTCAATTCTTTAAAAGGTTAACATGTAGACGGAACGGGTAAAGTGTAGTAAAGTACTATTAATTGGGAGCTTGTATGTCCCTTCAACATCTTATATAGAAGGGAAGGTTGGCAAAATGGAAATCGAAAGAATTAATGAACATACAGTGAAATTTTATATTTCCTACGGTGATATTGAAGACCGCGGATTTGACCGTGAAGAAATTTGGTATAATCGTGAACGCAGTGAAGAGCTGTTTTGGGAAGTAATGGACGAAGTGCACGAAGAAGAAGAATTTGCAGTTGAGGGACCTCTTTGGATTCAAGTGCAGGCACTTGACAAAGGTCTTGAAATTGTCGTGACGAAAGCCCAACTTTCTAAAGATGGACAAAAGCTCGAATTGCCGATTCCAGAAGATAAAAAAGATCAAACAGATGAAGAAAGTCTAGACGCACTGCTTGATGATTTTCAAAAAGAAGAGCAGGATCAAGAAGACCATAATGAGAAGGACAAAAAACTTCAACTTCAATTTGTGTTGAAAATGGATGACTTTGAAGATTTGATTGCACTTTCTCAATTAAATATGCAGGATTTTACCACAAGTTTATATTCGTTTGAAAACCGTTATTATCTATATGTTGACTTCCACGAGGATTTGTCAGATGAGCAAGTGGAGAATAAGCTCAGCATTTTGCTTGAATATGCTCATGAATCAGTGGTCAGCATTTACAGACTGAAAGAATACGGTCAGCTGATTATCGAAGGAAATGCCCTTGAAACGATTCAACAGCACTTCTCGTAACCAACAAAAGTCGATTTCTATAGAGGAATCGGCTTTTTTATCTGAATGAATAGGTAAATAAAGAGATCGGCAAGGAGAAAATGAAATGAGAAATTTAGTCAAAGTTCTATTTTTTCTTATCATTACGATAGGTGCTTATTTAGTCATTCAATTAATTGCTGGTGATTTAGCGGTAAGTGTATTAAGTTCTGTCAGTGTTCTATTCACTTTATCGATTATCTTCATCGGGTTTGTCATATTCTTGGAGAACCGGAATCCATCTCAAACAATAACGTGGCTTGTCCTGCTTGGCAGCTTTCCGTTATTCGGCTTTCTGTTCTATATTTTCTTTGGACGCAATATCAAAAAACGCAGGCTGTTTGAAAAGAAAGCCATTCTAGATGAACAGTTAATCCAGGAAGATGAGCATATTCATAGAGAAGCGATTGAGAAAATGACGCATATGGGTGATCATCAGCAGCTCTTATTTAAGCTGGCCCACAGACTCGGACATACCCCTATTACGTATCGCACGTCCTCTAAAGTCCTGACGAATGGAGAAGAAACATTCTCTCATATTTTTGAAGAAATCAAAAAGGCGACACATCACATTCATTTAGAATATTATATTCTCCGCCACGATGACCTTGGACAAGAATTAAAAGATATTCTCATTGATAAAGCGAAAAATGGCGTGATTGTCCGCTTTTTATATGACGATGTAGGAAGCTTAAAGCTCTCTCGTCAATATATTGCTGACCTCGAAAAGGCCGGCGTTCAGATCGTTCCATTTTTACCTGTGAGACTACCCCTGTTAAATAATAAAATCAATTTCCGAAATCACCGAAAAATTGTCGTGATTGATGGAGAAGTTGGATTTGTTGGCGGGCTGAACATTGGAGACGAATATTTGGGCAGAAGCAGACAATATGGTTTTTGGCGTGACACGCATTTGATGATTAAGGGTGAAGCTGTACGTGATCTGCAGCAGATTTTCATGCAGGATTGGTACTATATGACGAATGAAAGATGCGCAGGTGTAGACTACTTTAAAGATTTCAGTCACCTTGAGAGCACAACAGAAGGCGTACAAATGATTGCTGGCGGTCCTGATAAACAGTGGGAGGTCATTAAAAATCTCTTTTTCTCCATGATTATCTCTGCCAAAAAGTCTATTTGGATCGCTTCACCGTATTTTGTGCCGGATGATGATATTTTGTCTGCATTAAAAATTGCTGCATTAAGCGGAGTAGACGTACGGATTATTGCTCCGAAGAATCCAGATAAACGGATCGTCTTCCATGCGTCCCGTTCATACTTCCCAGAGCTTTTAGAAGCAGGAGCAAAGGTGTATGAGTATGATCAAGGCTTTATGCATAGTAAATTTATCATTGTGGACAGCGAGCTGGCTTCGATAGGAACGGCCAACATGGATATGAGAAGCTTTCATTTGAATTTTGAAGTGAATGCCTTCCTATATAAAACGAAAAGCACAGAGAAGCTCGTGAACGACTTCTTAGGTGATTTAGAGCAGTCGCATGAAATTGTCCCAGAAGAATTTGCAAAGAGACCGTTAAGGGTAAGACTGTTTGAATCCACAGCAAGATTATTATCACCATTACTATAAAGATTGTATTTTCCCCCTTTTTATCAGGGGGTTTTTTCATTTTCCTCAGGAAAACATCAGTAAAATCATGTTTTGATATGATAAAAGTTCAATTTGCCTATTCGCTTCTTAATAGACGAACAAGCTATAATACGGTCATCAAAGAGTAAGGGGCGAGCAGAATGAATACAGCGATCATGGATAATGGAAAGCTTATTCGAATTACACATCATTTATCTAAAAACCGGCTGGAGCATGTAAGGACGACGTGCAAATTTTATTGTCCTGATTGCAGGGAAGAGGTGCAATTAAAGCTTGGTGAACAACGTGTGTATCATTTTGCACATAAACAGCTGACAGCATGTCCACTAGCCTCAAGCGAAACGGCTTATCATCAGGCGGGGAAAGAAGCCATCATGAATTGGCTTCAGCAGCTGGGACATAAACCGGTGCTTGAAAAGTATGTGTCAAAAGTTCATCAGCGTCCTGACGTGGCCGTCTCTATTGGAGGAACAAGCTATGCAATTGAATATCAATGTTCAAATATTTCCCGGCAAGAGCTGCGTAAAAGAACGGCAGGACTCCGTGAAGCGGGGCTCATCCCTATATGGGTAATAGGGGCAAATCGTTTAAAGCGAATATCTGCCCAGCTCTTTTCCTTCTCCTCCATTCATTGGGGAATGTTAAGGGAATCACAGAAAGGGAGTCTGATTTTTTACTGTCCGCTCCAGAATAGATTCATCCATCTTGCTCAACTTCTCGTATTTCAACCAACGAAAATATGTGCCGCCATGACTGTCAGACCGCCAACAGCATACCGCGAACTTTCGGCGCTCCTATCTCAGCCCTCAAGCAAGCGTCCAGTCTTCAAGCAATGGCTTAGATGTATACAGCAATTTAGGCAGCGGCCTCCCCGCATTTTATCAAATGAAAGCAAACGGTTGAGAGACATTTTCTATGAGCATCATCAAATGGCTTTCCCTTTTCTGCCAACTGAATTATTTATCCCGCTAAAAGAAACGTATATTTTTACAAGTCCTGTTTATGTCTGGCAGGGGTGTCTGTATGATTGGATGATGAGGAAAAAAGGAAGCAGTCCAGTAACGGTTCAACTGCTGATGAAAGAAATCAAGCGGTGTGTCCAGATGAAAGAAGTAAAGCTCCGATACGGTGATGTTTCAATAGAAGAAATACAAGAGGTCATCACTGCATATGTTAAGGCGCTTGTCAGACAAGGGTTTTTACACATGACGAAAGAGGGTAATTATGAAGTAGCGTCGAATCAAATGCCGATACGAACAGTAGATGAAGCGTTCAAACGAGATGCTTTCTTATTTCATTAGCATGTTTCATGCCCACTTTGATCATGATAAGAAAAAGGTGGTGCTGCGATTGAATAGAAAGAAACGCTTTTTTCTCATTTTTTTAGTCTGTTTGGTATTTATTTCTGCATATGA
Organism: Bacillus sp. NMCC4; assembly: GCF_002998555.1. Classification (NCBI taxonomy): domain Bacteria; kingdom Bacillati; phylum Bacillota; class Bacilli; order Caryophanales; family Bacillaceae; genus Bacillus; species Bacillus sp. NMCC4. The sequence goes on from NZ_PVRA01000006.1 coordinate 135,179, forward strand.
TTTGACAAATATAGTTCAAAACAAAGAAGATAAATACAACACCAATTTCTTTCACTTTCCGAAAGGTTGGTTCAACACAACTTATGCAAGGGGGATTCATATGACTTCACAAAGCAAAAATAACCATTTACCAGACAGAAGCGAAGTAAAAGAAGAAAACAAATGGCGTCTTGAAGATATTTTTGAAAGCGTTGATGCATGGAACAAGGAATTCGAAGCTGTCAAAAAAGAAATTCCTAAGCTAGCCCAATTTAAAGGCAAGCTGGCCCATTCTGCTGATGTACTGTATGAAGCCCTAACCTTTCAGGATCAGCTTTCTGAAAAGCTTGGTAAGCTTTATACATATGCGCACATGAAATACGATGAGGATACAACTAACTCATCATTTCAAGCGCTGAATGATAAAGCATCGAATTTATTTACACAGCTCTCTAGTACTTCTGCTTATATTGTTCCAGAGATTTTATCGATTCAAGAAGATAAATTGCAGCAGTTTATTCTGGAAAAAGAAGAATTAAAACTGTATTCCCATGCTCTCGAAGAAATTAATAAAGAGCGTCCACATATTTTAAGTGAGGAGCAAGAAGCTTTATTAGCTGAGGCCTCTGAACCACTCTCAACTTCATCTACTACTTTTAGTATGTTTAACAATGCTGATATTTCGTTCCCTTCTGTAAAGGATGAAAATGGGGAAGAAAAGAAGATTACCCACGGCAACTTTATCACATTTTTAAACAGTGATGACCGTGAAGTGAGAAAGAATGCCTTTAAAGCTGTGTATAAAACGTATGATCAGTATAAAAACACGCTTGCTTCGACACTGAGCGGTTCGATTAAAAAGGATAATTTTTATGCAAAAGTACGAAATTATAACTCAGCAAGAGAAGCGGCACTATCTCGGAACAGTATTCCAGAAGAAGTATATGACAATCTGATTGATACAGTTCATCAATATTTACCGTTATTACACCGTTATATTGAATTGCGTAAAAAGGTATTAAAGCTTGATGAAGTGCACAATTATGACTTGTATACACCACTTGTAAAAGATGCTGGTATGAAGCTAACCTACGATGAAGCAAAAGATTATATGCTAAAAGGGTTAGCGCCATTAGGAGAAGAATATGTGTCCGTGTTAAAAGAGGGACTGAGCAATCGCTGGGTAGACGTTTATGAGAATAAAGGGAAACGCAGCGGTGCGTATTCATCTGGAAGCTATGGTACAAATCCATATATCCTCATGAACTGGCAAAATAATATTGATAATTTATTTACACTGGCTCATGAATTTGGGCACTCTGTCCACAGCTACTATACAAGAAAGCATCAGCCATATCCGTATGGAAACTATAGTATCTTTGTAGCTGAAGTGGCTTCTACGACAAACGAAGCGTTACTTGGCGAATACCTGCTGAATCATCTAGATGATAAAAAGCAGCGTTTGTATGTGTTAAATCACTTGTTAGAAGGATTCAGAGGAACGGTATTCAGACAGACGATGTTTGCTGAGTTTGAGCATCTTATTCATGTGAAAGCGCAAGAAGGAGAGGCTTTAACGCCGGAATTTATGACGAACCTTTATTACGACCTGAATAAGAAGTATTTTGGAGACGGCATGGTTGTGGATAAAGAAATCGGATTAGAATGGACGAGAATTCCTCACTTCTATTACAACTATTATGTATATCAATATGCAACAGGCTATAGTGCTGCACAGGCATTAAGCAAGCAAATATTAGAAGAAGGAAAACCTGCGGTGGAGCGCTACACAGACTTCCTTAAAGCAGGAAGCTCTGATTATCCAATCAATGTGTTGAAAAAAGCAGGTGTTGATATGGCTTCCAAAGAACCAATCAAAGCAGCATGTCAATTGTTCGAAGAAAAGCTGAAAGAAATGGAAGAGCTCATCTCTAAAACGGGTGAGTGATGAAAAGACTTCTGTCAGACGCGTGAGTGCAAACTCATCTTTTGACAGGAGTTTTTTTCTCATAAAAAAAGACCTCTTCGCATATAGAGGCCGCTTCTTATCATCAACCTTTAAATCCCTTAAAGGTCTTCCGGTGGTTCATTCGATAAAGTGTAAAAAGAATAGAAGCAAATAAGAGTGGGGATGTTAGATAAAGAGGAAGCATTTTCATTAAACCTAATATATTTAAAAAGAAACATAAGCCAATGGAAACAAGTCCAATGGTTGTGCTGCGCATGCAGATCCCTCCATTTTTTCGTTACTTTCACTATATGAAAGTGACAACCCTCTTATGTTTTGTGACAAAAATATGAACATATAGTATATCTGTTGTCATAAGTCGACAAAATTTGATATACTACAGATGTGAAATTAATCACATACAAACATTACCCCTTTGTTTGACCGTGAAAAATTTCTCCCATCCCCTTTGTTGTCGTTAAGACATAGTGAAACCGCGCTTATCCCGGCGCGGTTTCTTCGTGCTTAAAAATAGAACGTATATTCCTTTTTAGGGTAAAGAAAAAACATGGGTCAGCACCCATGTTCATTTTCACAGCGGTAGAGATCAAGATCTGAATGATGATCATCTACTTTATAGCGCCAAAACATTTCTTGATGTACTTGTACACGTTCTACCTTTTTAGCGAAAGCCAGCTTTTTCATTTCTCGTTCAACTTCTTCAAGTGTCAGGTCATAAACGACAGCAATCTCTTTTGCAGATGCAAATTGAAAGTAAGCAATAAACCATTCAATTGGAGGCCGTTCTGAAGGTGTTGGTTTTTCACCAATCATTTCAAAAAGGATTTCCTCGTATACATCATAAGAGTACGCACCTGAAATTTTTAAACCTTCATCCCCGTTTACTGTATTAAAAAAGGCAAAGGTTGGAAGCTCAGATACGTCCATTTCAGCTGCAATTTTCATATCACATTGTAGTGCTTTAACAGCACTTTGAGAATGAATATCGCGCTGGAATTCCTCGATGTCCAGTCCAGCACTTTTTGCATTTTCTAGCAGCAAATGTTCACTTGTCACATCTTGCTGATGGCAAAAAAGTGATTCTTGAATGAGACGCAGAAACTTCATTCCGCATTTTCTGCCTTGAAGCTCAGCCGCTTTTAATGCAAGCGAGGCGAGGTAGGGTGAAGTCACAATTTGTTCGGACAGCATTTGTTCTTTTTTGGTCTGAGTTTTGGTAGCAAATTTCCCCCATGCTTCGGTCAGTAAATGCTTTTTTCGTTTTCGATTCAATGCATTAATACTAGAACTTGTCACCGTTCGTAAAGTGAAAAAACGGCCGTACTTCATTTTCAATTTTTTAATGGATGGCTCTAATAACCAGCAGTCTGGACTTAGAGGGTCAATGAATACATAGATTTCAATCGGCTTTTGAGGATGTCCGTGACAGTGTGAGAAATATTGATCGTGCGTATTGCAGCTCAAGATCGTCCATCCTTTTCAGGTGTTTGATTGACCATATGACGAGCCGTTAGAGAAAGCCGCTCAAATAAAAAGTCACGAATATCGCCGGTTAATCCTACTTGATCCATCGCATCCTCCATGCATTCAAGCCATGCGTCAGCCCGCTCCTCAGTAATCGGAAAAGGGAGATGTCTCGCCCGCAGCATAGGGTGACCATGCTCCTCTGTATAAAGCGGGGGTCCGCCTAAATATTGAGTTAAAAACTGTTTTTGTTTTCTTGCTGTTTCTTTTAAGTCATCCGGGAAAATAGGATGAAGCAAAGGATGACACTTTACATTTTCATAAAAAGTATCAACAAGTTGCGATAGAAGTTCCTCTCCAACCGCTTCGTAAGGTGCGTTAAACGATTGTACCATGTTGACTACTCCTTTTACTCGTAGTTAATAGGATGAAGCGCCCTATTGTGAATTCATTTATTTCAAAAGTGATATTCAGTTTGTTCTATTTTATTGTTTCTATTCTTGTATACTTATTTTAACAACCTCAACTCAATTCCACAAACAAACCGCTTTGGTCTATTGGAAATAAGGGGAGAGGCGGGTTCCGTGATCAATTGACCATATCATAACACATTCAGTCAAAAAAGGGTGAAAAGCGACATACAAAAAACCGAAGAGGTTATTCTCTTCGGTTTAAGCGAAATATTGTGCTGTGATTTTCTTTACATAATTTTGTGTTTCTTTAAATGGTGGAATGCCACCGTATTTATCAACATTTCCTGAGCCTGCATTATAAGCAGCTAAGGCAAGTGAGACATTTCCATTATATTTCTGAAGCATTTGTTTTATATACTTCGTGCCGCCTTCGATGTTTTGGGCCGCATCAAAGGCATTATTCACACCAAGTGACTTAGCAGTAGATGGCATAAGCTGCATGAGGCCAAGTGCTCCTGCATGACTGACCGCATTCGTACGATAGCCGGATTCTTGCTTGATGACCGCATGAATCAGCTTCTCTGGAACGCCATGCTTTTGAGCCATTTGTGACACGATTTGATTAATTTCTTTTGATGATGAACCGTTTGAAACAGCCTTTTGAAGCGGCGGCGTGTAGCTGTTGTTTAAGACATTCCCAATGCCGTTCGCTGTATTCAATTGAGCGTCATTCGCATATGAAGATGGAGATTGAAGCTGCTCACTGCCAGCGATAGCAGACAAGTATGGGTTTGTACGCGCGTATTGCGTGTTCGGAGCCGTTGATGGGTCCGTTCCCATAAACGCAGAAATAGAAAGCGGCAGGCGTGATAATTCTGATCCGCCTAAAAAATCTTGCAGCAGCGACTGAAATGAAGCTTGTGCATTCGATTCTTGGCCGGCCGGTATTTGTGTTTGTCCAGGGTCTGATTGTAACGTTTTAAGCGCTTGAAGCTGCATAAAGGATTGAAGTTGATTGACGTTCATCATGTTCCTCCTTCAAGGAATTCATCTATTCTGTGTTTTCATTTTCTCTTCATAAAAACGTACGACTTTGTTTTTCGTGTTTCGTACAGGGATTTGGAATTTTTGGAGCAATGCGGAGAATGCGGCTTGTCCGATTTCCAGGTCGCTCACTTCAAATTCAAGTTCATAGTCCTCTACTGTTAAATATCGGCTGTGATCCAAAACAATTAAGCCTTCTTTGATCATTTTTTCAGCTCTTGACGTTTCAAGTGAACCAAAATACACAATTTGATCCTTTTGAATGTTCAGATGGTCTAGCCTGTCAGCCACTTCACCTTCTGGCAGCTGAAAATCGTCAAGGCTTGATGGAGGAGCGATCGTTTGGTGGGTTTCGAGCAAGCCTATTTCGTGTGGTTCCTTTAACGTGAGAACCCACTGACCGTCTTTTTCTCTCATTCTTAATGCTGCGAATTGAGATTTTATATCAAATTGGGGTGTATCAAAGTAATAGTTGGTTTGTGTGTGAAAATCCGAATCCTTCAATTGAAAATGTTGTTTCAACTGTTCAAATTCTTCTTTCATTAACAATTGCTTTAGTTCTATTTCAATTTCCTGTGCCATTTTGACATCAACCTTTCATTTAGAGGAAATATGATTATTGTACATGAAGTATGTTCATCATGTAAAAGACTGTTTTTATCTCTTATTTCTCTTTCCGCATGTGCCAAAATCAATGGATAATTACGTGAAAGGATCATTTATAAGAAGAAAATAGGATTTTCTCAAAAAGTTCGGTTTATCAATATTGAACTCGATATGATAAAATAAAGCTGTACTTTGTTGTAAAGGAGATCATGATGCAAAACCGAATTGAAATCGCAGAAGCAACTTTAAAAGAAGACAGGCTGATTTTGACGACCAAGTCAGAAGAGCAAATCCAAAAAGCAAAAGCATCAGGACAAATGCTTGTTGATTCTGATCACTTTGCGTTCGTTTACATACTTGAAAATGAGGAGTTCTTTTCATATCTTATCTTAGGGGAACATACATGGGCTCCATTAAAAGAAGCAATGAATCTTGACATCCCTGTCTATTTGGCAGCGGGAGGACATTCGTTAGAACTCATTCAGCTTCATCAAGAATTACATTATTTAATCGACAATATTAAAGACAATGCCAATTACGGAGATATGGAAGAGAAAGTGAAGAGCACATTCCTCTGAAATAATTAGGTATATGGAATTGGGGGAAGTTTCATGGACAAAAAACAATGGGATCAATTCCTCGCACCGTATAAACAAGCAGTCGAAGAATTAAAAGTGAAACTAAAAGGCATTCGAAAGCTGTATGAATTCGAGGATGATCATTCACCAGTAGAATTTGTCACAGGCCGAGTGAAACCCGTTGCCAGCATATTAGAAAAGGCAAAGCGTAAAAACATCCCAATGCATGAAATCGAAACAATGCAGGATATTGCTGGGCTTCGCATTATGTGCCAGTTTGTAGAAGACATACAAGTCGTGAAAAAAATGCTTCAGTCACGAAAAGACTTCGTGGTTGTTGATAAACGAGACTATATTGCAGAGCATAAAGAAAGCGGATACCGTTCGTACCACCTTGTTGTGTTATATCCGCTGCAAACGATCAATGGAGAGAAGCAGCTCCTCGTCGAAATCCAAATTCGGACACTTGCGATGAATTTTTGGGCGACCATTGAGCATTCTCTGAATTATAAATATAGCGGGAATATCCCGGAGAAAGTCAAGCTGCGCCTTCAAAGAGCTTCTGAGGCAGCATCTCTTCTTGATGATGAGATGTCTGAAATAAGAGGGGAAATTCAAGAAGCACAAGTGGCATTTTCCCGGAAAAAGAAAAACGATAGCTAAGCCTGAGCTTGATCAAATATGATGCTGCCCTCTCATAGCAGCAAGGTGGAAAAGGAGAAGAATTCATGAAATTTGCAGTTTCTTCGAAAGGGAATTCTGTATCTGACACACTCAAAAATAAAATTCAGACCTACTTATTGGATTTCGGGATGGAACTCAACGAAGAGGAACCGGATCTTGTCATTACGGTTGGTGGAGACGGCACCCTTCTTTATGCGTTTCACCGTTATAGCGACCGTCTGAATGAAACAGCTTTTGTCGGTGTTCATACAGGTCATCTTGGTTTTTATGCTGACTGGGTGCCAAGTGAAATTGAAAAACTCGTCTTAGCTATTGCGAAAACGCCTTATCACATTGTGGAATATCCGATCTTAGAAGTCATTGTCAGATACAACGACGGCGGCAGAGAAGAGAAATATTTAGCGATGAATGAATGTACCATTAAAAGTATGGAAGGGACGCTTGTGGCAGATGTTGAAATTAGGGGTCAGCTGTTTGAAACATTCAGAGGTGACGGTCTTTGTCTGTCTACACCGTCTGGCAGTACAGCCTATAATAAAGCACTTGGAGGCGCCATTATTCATCCTTCCATTAGAGCCATTCAGCTGGCAGAAATGGCTTCAATCAACAACAGAGTGTTTCGAACGGTCGGTTCACCGCTTATTTTGCCAGACCACCATACTTGTGTCATTAAACCGATGAATGATGTCGATTTTCAGGTAACCATTGATCATTTGACGCTGCTTCATAAGGACGTTAAATCCATTCAATGCCGGGTAGCAGACGAGAATGTCCGTTTTGCCCGATTTAGACCTTTTCCGTTTTGGAGAAGGGTGCAAGATTCCTTTATCGGAAAAGGAGAATAAGAAAGAGGTCGTTCTCGCTGGAATACTTTACGCTAAACAAAACCATGACAGCCAAAGAAGAAGGGCTGCTTTTAAAGGATTATTTAATAGATCTTGGCATTTCGAAAAGGATGCTGACGGATATTAAATTTGATGGCGGTGATCTCCTCATTAATGGAGAGCATGTGACTGTGAGATACAAGCTGCATAAGGGAGACAGGCTCACCATTTTATTCCCAGAGGAAAAAGTGAGTGAAGGGCTGAAGCCTGCTCCGATTCCGCTTGATATTTTATTTGAGGATGAGCATGTCCTTGTGCTGAATAAAAAGCCATATATCCCGTCCATTCCTTCTCGGGAGCACCCAGAGCACAGTATTGCGAATGGATTGCTGCACCATTATGCAGAGCAGTCTGTTCGGCTGACGGTTCATTTGGTGAACCGCCTTGATCGTGATACATCGGGCGTCATGCTCGTGGCCAAGCATCGCTTTGCCCACAGCCTTTTATCAAAAGCGCAAAAAAGTGGAGCGGTCAAACGAACATACAGAGCGTTTACACATGGCATGATCTCGGAAAAGTATGGAACCATTCGTGCAAAAATTGCCCGAAAAGGAGATAGTATCATCGAGCGAATGGTCGATGATACTGGACAGGAAGCAGTGACGCATTTTACAGTGCGAGCGGTGGATGCTGAGTTGAACATGTCAGATGTGGCTCTATCACTTGAAACTGGGAGAACACATCAAATTCGTGTTCATATGAAGTATCTTGGTCACCCGCTCATCGGAGATACGCTATATGGCGGAACGAGTGAGCGGATGAACCGGCAGGCACTGCATAGTGAGACTCTTGTCTTTCCTCATCCGATGACTGGGGAGGAAATGACATTCTCGGCTCCGCTTCCTGAAGACATGAAATCATTGCTGCTTTAAATAGAGAAACCCGGCTACCTGCAAGCGCAGGACCGGGTTTTTTTATGATGTGAAATGCTGAAACCTTGAATCTTCATAAGGTATAGAGGAAGGAACAGAGACCGTTTCAAGCTCAGGATATGTGAGGGCAGACAGCCGGTGGCCAAATACGCAGCCTGTATCAATATTGACGGTTCTGCCAACGAATCGGGGTTCTTTCACTGGTGTATGTCCGTATACAATCCACGGTTTTCCGCGATATTCCTTTGCCCAATCCTTCCGCACAGGTCGTCCATCTGGCCATGTTTCTCCTGTGACCGCGCCAAATAATAGATAGGATCGCATCTGTTTGTTCGGCTTTCTTCCAATGTCCTTTTCCTTCATCGCTGCGTGAGCAATAATCAGTTCATCAGGAATGAGTACATCGTAAAGCGGAGCCTTCTCAAATAGCTGCTTAAATTCATGTGACAATTTGGTTTGTTCATGAAGGGGCAGCTTTTTTATTTCGTTCACTGTGGTTTCGATGCCATGAAGTAATTTCACGGGATTTCCTTTCAAATAGCGATAAAGCTTAAAGCAATGGTTGCCAGGTACGTAGCGGATCGCGCCGTGTGCGTAGGCATGAATGACAAATCGCATCACATCTACTGACTGAGGGCCTCGATCTGTTAAATCACCGACAAGGGCTAGCGTTCTTTTATCAGGATGGACGGGTAATCCATGTTTGAGTTCGTATCCTAGTTTGTGTATGAGGGTAAGCAGCTCTTCGTAGCAGCCGTGGATATCTCCAATGATATCAAATTTCATAAGATTTCCTCCTGATCTTTCTCATCCATTCATCGGGGTTAAAGAAGTTTGAATTTTAGAACATATAACGAATGGCTTTCTTTTCATTTAGGCAATTGTTAAAATCAATGCTTTAACGTAAAACTTAAAAGATTAAACATCAATGTTAGGAGGCTTTAGCCAATGGAGCATACATCTGTTTCATCACTCGTTGTCGTTATTATTGTCGCCTTTTTCACCCCACTTTTATTGCACCGATTTAAGCTGACCATTCCGGTCGTTGTTGCTGAAATCATCATGGGGCTCATCATTGGAAAAAGCGGTCTTCAACTGGTAGTTGAACATGATGCATGGTTAGACACGTTATCCATGCTCGGTTTTATTTTTTTGATGTTTTTAAGTGGACTTGAAATAGATTTTTCTTCTTTTGAGTCAAAGAAGAAAGCACGAGAACTGCCAAATGGTCTAAAAGAACCAAATACGTTTAAGGCAGCCACGATTATTTTTCTTGGCGTATTTAGTATTTCTTTTATCCTGTCCTATGCGTTTGTACTTGCAGGGTTTATCCAAAATGCCTTTTTAATGACGCTCATTATATCGACCATCTCATTAGGGGTCGTGGTTCCTACCTTAAAAGAGGAAAAGTTAATGCAGACGAATATCGGTCAAATCATCTTGCTTGTCGCCGTCATTGCTGATTTGGTGACGATGATTTTACTTGCTGTGTTTTCCTCCATTTATGGCGATGGTACAGGGAATATGTGGCTTCTGCTCTTATTATTTGCTGCGGGCATTCTGCTTTATTTATTTGGCCGCGTATTTAAGACAAAGTCGATTTTTCAGTCCATGTCAAAAGGGACCGTGCAAATTGGGACAAGGGCGATCTTTACTCTCATTATAGTCTTAGTTGCCTTATCTGAATCACTCGGTGCTGAAAATATTCTTGGGGCGTTTTTAGCGGGCGTACTTGTGTCCCTTCTTTCGCCGAATAAAGAGCTTGTCCAGCAGCTGGATTCATTTGGCTACGGATTTTTGATCCCCATCTTCTTTGTGATGGTCGGAGTGGATTTAAATATATGGGCACTGTTCAAGGACCCAACCATTATGATCATGATCCCGCTGCTGTTTATTGCATTACTGGTTAGTAAGCTCATCCCGATTCTTTATTTGAAAAAATGGTATGACATGAAAAAAGTGATCGGTTCTGGCTTTTTATTAACATCGACGTTATCACTCGTCATTGCAGCTGCGACGATCGGGGAGCGGCTCGGAGTCATTGACCATAAAATGTCTGGAGCGCTGATTCTAGTCGCGGTACTGACGAGTATTTTAACGCCTGTTTGGTTTAAAGCGCTGTTTAAAAAAGAACAAGCTGCGAGCCATAAAAAACGTGTGACCTTTATTGGTGCAAATCAGCTGACCTTACCTGTCACACTTGATTTACATCAGGATGAATATGATATTCGGATTTTACATGTTTTTCAAGAAAATAAAGAAGCGCTGCTTGCTGACTCCATCTTTGAAGTCGAATCGATTGAAGAGTACGACGATGAGACGCTGCGAAAGGCAGGCGTTGGCCAGGAGGATGTCCTCGTCGTCGCAACAGGCAGTGAGACGAAAAATAAGGAAATTGCTATATTTGCAAAGGAAGAAGGAGCGAAACAAGTCATTGCTAGTGTCAACAAAGCTGAGACAGAGCTGACATTGAAGGAAGCAGGCATTGATACGTTTTCTAATTTCCTATCATCTAAAACGGTGCTAAGAGCCTTGATTGAAGCACCGGATGCGATTCGATTATTAACAAATGAGGATACTTCTTTGTATCAAATTCAAATGAACAATCATCGTTATCACAATGTCATGCTGAGGGAGTTTCCGTTTACCGGTGATTTGGTCTTTGTCCGTATTTTCAGAGGGGTAGACAGCTTAGTACCACATGGAGATACGACGCTTAAAAGCGGCGACCGTGTGCTTGTGTCAGGCTCTCGTGAGTATGTGGCAGGACTAAGAGCCCAATTAGAGTAAGAATGAATCCTTGACCAATGAACAATTCCTGATTAAGATAGAAGTACAACATCATATATTTGATCCACTAGGGGAGTCCTTTAAAAGGGCTGAGATAAAAGTGTCGACTTTTAGACCCTCATTACCTGAACAGGTTCATACCTGCGTAGGGAAGTGGTGCGGTTTTTGACTATGCTTTTTACAAATTCCAAGCCACTTTCCACGCGGAAAGTGGCTTTTTTATATGGAAAAACAGGAGGAGAGAAACATGACGTTTTCAACTGAATGTAAAGAAGCAGCAGCAACATGGTGGAATGGAAGCTTCACACACCCATTTGTCAAAGGGATTGGAGATGGCACGCTTTCACTCGATCGTTTCACGTATTATGTGATGCAGGATTCATATTATTTAACTCATTTTGCAAAGGTGCAAGCATATGGCGCAGCGATTAGTGAGGACTTACATACGACGGGCAGAATGGCGTATCATGCGCAGGGTACGTATGAAGCAGAGCTGTCGCTGCATAGAAAGTTCACAGAGCTTTTGCAGATTTCAGATGAAGCCATCGAGAACTTTAAGCCTTCTCCGACTGCTTATGCGTATACCTCTCATATGTACCGATCTGTGAAAAGCGGGCGATTTGAAGAGATTTTAGCCGCATTATTGCCGTGCTACTGGCTATATTATGAGGTGGGTGAAAAGCTGAAACAAACCACACCTGACCATCCGATTTATCAGGAATGGATTTTGACATATGGAGGGGATTGGTTTAAGGAGCTCGTCTTTGAACAGGTCAACCGCTTTGATGAACTAGCCGAGAAAGCACCAGAACATGTACTGACCAATATGAAAGAAAATTTTGTGATTTCAAGCTATTACGAATACCATTTCTGGGAAATGGCGTATCAAAAAGAAACATGGCAAACAGCATGCTTAGATGGGGTTGGTGCAAATGGAACTCCACGCAGTGACAAATGATTCGCTTCCTGTGGATGAACTGATCAAACAAATAAAAGCCATCGTACCTGAAGTGGATTTTATTCATATCCGGGAACGGTCTAAAACAGCAAGTGAGCTTGTTGATCTCGTGAAAAGACTCTTTTTAGAAGGTGTACCGAAAGAGAAGCTCATCATCAACGACAGAGTAGACGTTGCACTGCTCACCAATATTCACCGGGTACATCTCCCAGGCCATAGCTTTTCGCCAAAAGAGCTGCGGCAAAAATTCCCTCACCTTCATGCGGGTGTCTCTGTTCATTCGATAGAAGAAGCGAAAGCAGCGGAGAAAAATGGAGCAGAGTATGTCATGTTTGGGCACGTATATGACACCACTTGTAAACCAGGACTTCAGGCAAGAGGCGTACAGCTTGTGAAAGAACTGACATCTGCACTGTCTATTCCAGTGGTGGCGATCGGTGGATTGACACCTGACCGCATTCCAGAATTGAAACACGCGAATGTGAAAGGGATTGCTGTCATGTCTGGGATTTTTACTCATCATCAGCCGCGCATGATGGCACAAGCATTTTCTAAACAGGTAAAGGAGCATCCTTATGAAGAAGCATTATGACGTTGCAATCATTGGTGGTGGAATCATAGGAATGTCCATTGCCTATCACCTTGCAAAAGCAGGAAAGCAGGTCGTCTTATTTGAGGCGAATGAGGTAGGGAAGCAAACGACAAGTGCGGCTGCTGGGATGCTCGGTGCACATGCTGAAGGAGAGGGTCATGAGGATATTTTTTTCCAAGCAGGCAGAGCAAGCCAGGCATTGTACGAGAAGTTAAAAGTCGATCTACAACATGAATCTGGTATTGATATTCGGACATCAGCGGGCGGTATCATGAAGGTAGCTTTTACAGAAGAAGAGAAACAAGCACTTTGCCGGATGCAGTATTTGTCTACATTTGATTGGCTTGACGCAAGCAGCGTAAAAAAATGCATGCCTCAAATGGCAGATAACATCTTAGGGGCAGGTTTGATTAAAGAGGATGTTCATGTCGAACCTTATGCGGTATGCCGGGCATTTTGGCAGGCGGCGGTCCGGTACGGGGCGGATGTGAAAGAGTGTACATCTGTGATTGAAGTGAAGCGGGAGAAAGAAGCGTTAACAATTAGAACAACGAAGGGAACATTCACATGTGATGATCTGACTGTAGCGAGTGGTGTATGGTCTGGCCGTTTTTTTGAAGAGCTTGGATTATCTCATTCTCTTTATCCAGTAAAGGGGGAGTGTGTGTCTGTATGGAATAATGGCCCAGCACTCGCACACACCATTTACCATGATCATTGTTATATCGTTCAACGAGATAGCGGCAAACTGGTCGTTGGCGCAACGATGAAGCCAAACGAATGGCAGGCTGTTCCAACGCTTGGCGGCATCGAAGCTGTGATTCAAAAGGCGTCTCAGCTTATGCCTTCGATCAAGGAGATGCCGATTGATCAGTGCTGGGCCGGTCTTCGCCCGGCGACAAGCGACCGGCATCCCTACATTGGAAGACATCCAGAAGATCAGCGTATTCTTTTTGCTGCAGGGCATTACAGAAATGGCATTTTACTTGCCCCGATTACTGGAGAGATCATTCGCGACCTGATATTAGGTGAACCGGTCAAAAAGGAATGGCTTCACGCGTTTCGTATTGGCCGAAAGGAGGCACTGTTTGTATGAAAATTCAATTGAATGGCAGAATCGTTGATTTCGATCAAGAGAATGGAACGATCTATGATCTGCTATCAGCCTATCAGCTTGAAAATAGAGTAGTGATCGTGGAAAAGAACCAAGAAATTATTGACAAAGAAGCGTTTCAACAAGTAAAAATTCAATCTAATGACACGATTGAAATCGTTCACTTTGTAGGAGGAGGATGACAACATGCTGCACATTGGCGGAAAAACATTCACATCAAGATTATTACTTGGTACAGGGAAGTATCCATCATTTGAAGTTCAAAAAGAAGCCGTGAACGTATCAGAAGCAGAAATTTTAACCTTTGCTGTGAGAAGAATGAACATTTTCGAAGCATCTCAGCCTAATTTTTTGGAGCAGCTTGATTTATCAAAATATACGCTGCTTCCGAATACAGCTGGTGCAAGTACTGCGGAAGAGGCAGTTCGTATTGCTCGTTTAGCGAAGGCTTCTGGACTGTGTGACATGATCAAGGTAGAAGTCATTGGCTGCTCAAGGTCTCTTCTGCCAGATCCAGTCGAAACGTTAAAAGCATCGGAAATGCTACTCGAAGAAGGGTTTATCGTGCTGCCCTATACATCTGATGATGTGGTGCTGGCGAGAAAATTAGAAGAGCTCGGTGTCCATGCTATCATGCCAGGGGCTTCTCCGATTGGTTCAGGTCAAGGCTTACTAAACCCTCTGAATCTCTCATTTATTATCGAGCAGGCGAAGGTACCGGTGATTATTGATGCTGGTGTAGGCTCTCCAAAGGATGCAGCTTATGCGATGGAGCTAGGGGCTGACGCTGTATTACTGAACACAGCGGTGTCTGGTGCAAAGGACCCTGTGAAAATGGCAAAAGCCATGAAACTGGCAATTGAATCAGGAAGACTAGGCTTCGAGGCAGGACGGATTCCTTTGAAAAATTATGGGACAGCAAGCAGTCCGCAGGAAGGAATGCCGGCATTTTGAGCACACGTTATTCACGTCAAGAGCTCTTTCAGCCAATCGGCACAGAGGGGCAAAAGCGGCTAAATGACTCAAAGGCCGTCATTATTGGTGCAGGGGCGCTTGGAACAGCTAGTGCTGAAATGCTCGTTCGTGCTGGCGTTGGATCTGTCACCATTTTGGATCGAGATTATATTGAATGGAGCAACCTTCAGCGTCAGCAGCTTTACACGGAGCAAGATGTGCATGATCGGCTGCCAAAGGCTGTGGCGGCTGAAAATAGACTCAAGCAGGTGAACAGTGACGTACATGTCAAAGGAATTGTCATCGATGTGACCGCTCAACATATTGATAAACTTGTCAGCGGGGCTTCGATTATCGTGGATGCAGCGGATAATTTTGAGGTGAGAATGATCGCAAATGATGCAGCTGTCAAACATCAAATTCCGTTCCTTTATGGAGCCTGTGTCGCCAGCTACGGCATTCAATTCACTGTGATTCCTGGTGAGACGCCATGTTTACACTGCCTGCTTGAACATTTACCCGCACAAGGCATGACCTGTGATACAGCCGGTATCATTAGTCCAGTGGTGCAGCAGGTGGCGGCCTATCAAGTGGCAGATGCCCTTAAATATTTAACAGGCCATCAAGTGACGCCAATTTTAAGATCCTTTGATTTATGGACCAATGAACGATCTGACATCCGATCAGCCAGTTCCTTAAAGAAGAAGCAATGTCCAAGCTGTGGGCTGAAGACATATCCTTTTCTCTCCTATGACAAGAGAGCGAAGGCAGATGTACTATGCGGCCGCAATACGGTACAAATCCGCAGTGCTGCTGAAATCCCGCCGCCATTACACGAAGTGGCTATTCGCTTAAAGAAAGCAGGAATGGATGTGCTTGAAAATCCGTATTTACTTTCTTGTCAAAAGGATGAATATAAGCTTGTTTTATTTAAAGATGGCAGAGCACTTGTACATGGTACAAATGATATGGCCAAAGCAAGAACCATTTATCATCAATGGATTGGCTAATGAGAGGTGTGATGAAATGACGATCAAAAAAGCATTCACCATCGCGGGTTCTGATTCGGGCGGCGGAGCTGGCATTCAGGCAGATTTGAAAACCTTTCAGGAGCTCGGTGTGTACGGAATGTCTGCGATCACAGCGATTACAGCACAAAACACACTTGGCGTTCACGGTATATACCCTCTTTCAATCGAGGCGTTAAAAAGTCAAATAGATGCAGTCGCAGAAGACTTGCTGCCAGATGCCGTCAAAACAGGAATGCTGTGGAGTGCCGAAATGATCAATACGGTTGCTGAAAAAACGGTTCAATATGAGATGAAGCTGATTGTCGATCCAGTCATGATCGCAAAGGGAGGGGCTTCTTTATTAAATGAAGATGCGGTCTCTGCGTTGAAAACACACTTGCTGCCTGTCAGCTATGCCGTAACGCCGAATCTTCCTGAGGCAGAAGTGCTGACAGGCATGCGCATTCAGACAAAAGAGGATCGCTATCTAGCAGCGGAACGTCTATATGAGCTTGGTACGAAACATGTCGTGATCAAAGGGGGACACGGCCCCTCTGGCGGTATGATAACAGATCTGTTGTATGATGGAAAAGGCTTTATAGAAGTCACAAACGAACATATCGATACCCCACATACACATGGCACAGGCTGCACGTTTGCAGCGGCATTAACAGCTGAAATTGCGAAAGGATACTCCATGAGAGAGGCTTTTGAAACAGCAGAAACCTTTGTCCATGAAGCCATCAAATTCCCTTTGAATATTGGCGCTGGACATGGACCTACCAACCATTTTGCTTATCAGCAAAACAGGCTCAAACGATAAGAGAATCGAACCGTCTTCACTTGCGAGGACGGTTTTTTGATGAAAAAGAAACTTTCTTTCAGCGGAAATTGTCATTCTCTCATGATCTGTGATAATATTGTGATCAGGTACTAATACTATGTCTTGAAAAAATAGGAGGCTTTATTACATATGAACTTTTCTTTAGAAGGCCGTAATATCGTGGTGATGGGTGTTGCCAATAAACGAAGCATCGCTTGGGGAATTGCCCGCTCACTTCACGAAGCTGGAGCTCGTTTGATTTTTACTTATGTTGGAGATCGTCTTGCTGAATCTGTAAAAGAACTTGCAAGCACACTTGAGCGCAATGATTCAATCATTCTTCCATGTGACGTGACAAGTGACGAAGAGATTGAAAAATGTTTCGCTACAATTAAAGAAAAAGTACAAGTCATTCATGGCGTTGCGCATGCGATTGCATTTGCAAACAAGGAAGAACTTGTCGGTGAATACTTAAACACGAACCGTGAAGGTTTCCTTTTGGCGCACAACATTAGTGCATACTCATTAACAGCTGTAGCAAAAGCAGCACGTCCATTGATGACAGAAGGTGGAAGCATCGTCACGCTTACATACCTAGGCGGAGAGCGTGTGGTATCTAACTACAACGTAATGGGTGTAGCGAAAGCAGCACTTGAAGCAAGTGTGAAATACTTAGCAGCTGATTTAGGCGCAGAAGGTATCCGTGTGAACAGTATTTCTGCTGGTCCAATTCGTACGCTGTCTGCAAAAGGCATCAGCGGCTTTAATACAATCCTGAAGGATATTGAAGAACGTGCACCGCTTCGCCGTACAACGACTCCTGAAGAAGTTGGCGATACAGCTCTATTCTTATTCAGTGATCTATCACGCGGCATGACAGGTGAGAATCTGCATGTTGATTCTGGCTTCCATATCATTGCCCGCTAAACGAATCATTGAATTGCAGCATACCAAAGATGGGTATGCTGTTTTTTTATTTTTCTTCTGATTTGAGACATCCGCTCATATATATAAGGAATGAATCATTCGGGAGGGATTAGTATGTCAAATAAAGGTGATGAGAACCAGAAGCCGCTTATGTATATTGTTCAGCCGAGCTATGATGAATCAATGCCGGCCATGCAAAATATCGTGAGAAAACGAAAGAAATCAGAAAAACCGCAAGAAAGTCATCAGAGTGCAAAAGACGTGATCGAAGAAAGCACGCACGAGGAACCCGTGGCTCAAGAAATAGAGAAGAAAAAAGAAGTCGGGCCGCCTGAACTTCAGCAAGAACAAGACATCACACAAGAAGCAGAACTTGCACAAGAACAAGACATCACACAAGAAGCAGAATTTACACAAGAACAAGACATCACGCCAGAAGCAGAGCTTACACAAGAACAAGACATCACACAAGAACCAGAACTTATACAAGAACGAAAACCCCAGCGAGAAGAGGAAAAGCCGCCAGAAGGTGTATTTCATGAAACAAAAGAAGAACGTAGAAGAAAACGAGTGAAAAAGCCTTTAAGTCAGATGAGTATTGACGAAAAAGTCGATTTTCTCACAAGCCTGCCTCATAATATGCCAAGAGCCCTTTGCCTGATTGAAGCTGATGGTAAAACATATAGAGGGATTATCATGGATCGAAAAGAAGATCTAGTGGTCATTCGAACAGCGGGCGGGGGAAATCCAGTTGAATTAGCAATAGATGAAATTTCCTCGATTCATCCGCTTGGCTTTTAACGAATAAAAAAAGTCCCATAGAGGGACTTTTTTTGTTAGCAGTTACGGTTGATGAGTCGTGGATTTAAGCACTCGATTGCGCAGAAGCAGTCAAGATCTACTTCAATGCAATACTTCGATTTTTCTAATCGGAACACATCACATAAGGAATCTTTATCTGTAAAATCTAAAATATGACGGTCTTTGTCAAATGCAATAAGCAAGCTGAGTGTTGCGCAGTGATCACAGATGTGTTCGACTCTGAAAAATGCAGTGCTGAAGCAAGGACCTGCATCTACTTCTCCGACGTTTCCGAATGCGACGAATGGTTTTGATTTGGATGTAAAGAGAACAAACGGGACAGTGTCACCTAATGAATGTGATGGAGAAAGGAGATTGCTGTAACAGCTGGTCGGGCAATCTTCTTCGACGGCACTTTGTAAGTCGTTAATATTTTCAACAGCCTCTGCTACACAGCTCCATGAATGTTTGCGGCTCATATTCAACCCTCCTATACTAGGAAATTTGTTTGAGTGTTTGAGCACTGTCATCATCTACAAGCTTTTTTGTTTTGCCAGTTGATACTTCTACTTTCAATCAATGCGGAAGCGGCAGCTCTTATGCTGACTGCTCCGCATGATTGGCTGTCATTCGTAAGGAAGGGGATGCTTTGACTCATGACAAGTTAGGTCAACGGACGATTGGTTTAGCCGTGGTGATGATGCTTTTTATCTTTCGATGGCATGACTCTGTCGACAAGCTCTGGGTTTAAACATTGGATCGCGCAGAAGCAGTTTAGATCAACCTCAATACAAAAGTCCGTTTTTTCTAGACCAAAGAAGTCAGGGTCACAAGGGTGACACACGCTTAGCGTATGTCCGTGTACATCAACAGGTCTTAATACAGATAACGTAGCACAGCAGTCGTGTAATTTTTCAACCCGGAAGAAAATGGATTCGAAGCATTGGCAATCGTCAACAAATCCTCCAATGTTTCCGAAAGTAGAAAACAATCCGCCCTTTTTATCAAAAATTAAAAACGGAATTGTATCTTTTCCAGAAACTGTCGGGCTTAATAAATTACTGTAGCAGCTCGTAGGACACTTATCTTCTACAGCTTCCTGCTCTGCTAAAATCTTATCAACCGCATCGCATACACAGTTTTCATCATGTCGGCCATGGTGTTTTCCGCAGCTCATGGATTTCAGCTCCTTTAACAAGGTATTTGACTTTAGTCCTTAACAACATATGTATGCGCCCTCTAGTTGGTGTGGGTAAATGACTATTTATATTTGTTGTATTTTTATAAAAGGAAAAGCAGAGCTTTTCGCTCTGCTTTTGGACATTAAAGGATACCAATTGCAACGATTGTCGCAACAAGTGTTTGAGTAAGTGTTTGAATCGCGATCGAGATATCCGCATCGATTGTCGATACTGTAACGTTTCTAGAGTTTTCGATGACAAGTTTCTGGCGGTTTGTTTGTTTGTGAGTAGCGGCTTGTAAAAGATCTTGTGTGACGCGGTCAGCCAGATCACCGTCTGCGATTGAGATATTTGTAATGGTGATGATCGCTGTTTGAACAGCTACTTGGATAGATGCTGCAACCTGTGCATCAACAGAAGAGACGTTAATGTCACAAGAGTCTCTGACGATAATGACTTCCTCAGATGTCTGCTTTGTAAAACTCAATTGATCAAAGTCTTGCAAGACATCTTCATCATCATAATAGTGGCCATCACAAACTGCTTTTCTTTCATAGTTGTAATCGCCGTGGTGTCCGTGGTGTCCGTGGTGTGTACAGTTACGATCTAGAGCGACCCAAGAATATGGTTTAGAATCCATTTCTATTCCTCCTTCCGTTTACTTTATTAAATGCTGGAATGCGTGGTTTTGTCTCGGGCATTTACCCTAGCAGGCAACCCATTTTTATTTAATCGTTATTACGCTGCGCATCACGGCGCTGCTGAATACGATCTCGAAGTGAATTTCGTTTTGGACGTACTTTTGGTTCAGGCTGTACTTCTTCCGCATGTTTTGCTGCCTCAGCCTGCCTTTTTTTCTCCTGCTGCTGTTCTACGAAATCATTTGCTTTCTTTTGTAAGTCCTCGACTAATTTCAAAATCATTCTTCTTTGATCATCTGAGATATTTGCTTTCTGATCATCTGTGATATTGTTTTTGTTTAACACATCACTTACAAGAAGACTCGTTAATGGATCAACATCAGTATTGATTTGAAACTCCTTTTTTTCGTTCTCTTCAGCCACGATGATTTCACCTCTTTCATACGTCATGTTAGAAAAGAAAGGGTCAAAGAATGCCGGCTTCAACTAAGAGTACATTCAATGTTTGAGTGAGAATTTGGACGGAGTTCATAATGGATGCATCTGATAATGTAATCGTAATGTTATAGCAGTTGATGATTTGAATCACAGTTTTCTTTTGGACTGTCACTTGTTGTGTGGATAAAAGCTGATCTGTGATGTCTGCAGCCAATTCATCGTCTGGTACAAGAAGTTGAATTAAAAGAGTAATGATTGTCGTTACGGTCGCTTGAAGGGAGAGTGCAGCTGTTACATCTGTTTTATGAATTGTGACATTTTCGGAATCTTTGATCTCAATGAAATCATCATAACTGCTGATTAATTCGTTTAACAGTTGTGTGTATAATAAATCAGCACTTTCTTCAATAGACAATACTTTCACTCCTTTCTTATCTATACATTATTTAATGCAGCAGAGGCTCAAGGTGGAATCGGAAAGCGTGAAAAAGTACAACCCAATTTTATTTCCGCTCGATTCATCATGGCGGTCTTTCTTTTTGCATATATAAAGAAAGGACGCAAAAAAGAAGAAAAAAGGAGGTGGAGGCTCCTGAGTGGTGCTTTGTCATTTGTCGTGTTTGCCCTCGCATCCTTTAGACTGACGAGGCTGATTGTGTTTGATACCATTACTGCTCCTTTCCGCCGTTTATTTCATGAAGAACAGGAAGAGGTCAATGAACAAGGTGAAGTGGAGACATATATCATCATTAAAGGTAAAGGGCTGCGGTCTTGGGTAGGAGAGCTGTTAAGCTGTTATTGGTGTACTGGCATGTGGTGCACTGCTGCTTTACTTCTGATATACATACTATTTCCTGTCATCAGCATGTGGCTTAATTTACTATTAGCAATTGCCGCGGCAGCAGGCATTATTGAAGCGATCGTCTCAAAGCTGGTGAAATAAACAGGCATACTGATCAGACACGCTTTCAAAAAATGCATATACTATCATGGAATAGGAAAGGAAGGGTTGCGATGAAACCAACTGAAACACCGTCACATATGCTTCAAGGTTATCCAGCGCAGTCAAATCAACAATCTGTTTATACGAAGAAAATCAAAAAAGCAGATTGCGGTTGTGGAAAGAAAAAGAAACCTCAATAGAAGAAAAAACAAAAGCCGGATTTATCCGGTTTTTTTGTTGCCCTTTTTTTGAGTGATGCATATGTAAGAGAGAAGGGGTGACCAGAATGGATGCATTCGAACAATTAATCGGCTCCTTGTTCACTAAACCTCATGATGGAAAAGAACAAGCGCACGAAAAGGGTGAAATGGATCTAGCGGATAAAGCGAATGATCTTGAGCAGCACTTAAAGGTATTTGGCGAGAAGATGGATGCTTTTGCGAAAGAAACAGAAGCATTCATGATGCGTCATGGAGAGGCAGATTACGTCTTTAAACAGCAGAAATAAAAATTCCGCACTTTTTTATGTGATCGTCCAAACCATTTGTAGTATTTTTCATATTTTGTAAGGGAGAAGAGGAGGTGCTTATATATGAGTTGTTACGGTTACGGTGGCGGTTCTTGCGGCGGCTACGGCGGAGGTTATGGCGGCGGATATGGATCAACATTTGTTCTTGTCGTCGTGCTTTTCATCCTTCTAATCATCGTTGGTGCTTCTTTCTTTAACTAAACAGTAAGAAGGTGAGGGAAGCAATGGGGGAGCCTTTTGCTTTCCTTTCTCTTTGGGCAAACAAGGCTTTAGGATAGGCACATATCTCGCCTATTTTCATATAGTAAGGTGATTACTCCACAAAGAGGAGGCAAATGAATGGATAATAAATTCTTTAAAAGCGTTGAAAATAAAACGGGTGTGAATATGAATGATGTTTTTAAGCTTGCAGGTTCTTTGCAAAATGCCAACTTTAAAGATGAAGCAACGGTTCGAGGCGTCATTAAAAAAGTAGCGCAGCTTGCGAATAAGCGTGTACCTAAAGAAATGGAAGACAAAATCGTTCAATCGATTACAAGTGGAAAAGAAAAGCTTGATTTCAATACAATCGCTAAAATGATGAACAACAAAAAATAAACAACAGGCTCTCCGCTTAAAGGGGGGCCTGTTGTTTTTCTGTGAATAATTCTCGGTTTTTCTTTAGTAGGGGATACAAAAAGCGCGAGCGATGAGCGGTTTTTCCTCGCCTAAATGATGGAACAGATAGATAAAGAGATTGTTCAGCTCTTGTCATGGCCACGTATAATAAACGGCGTTCTTCTTCTAGGGCTTCTTCATCACCGTTTCTTAGTTCATCGAGTGAGAAATCATGAGGCAGTGCTCCGTCGACCACGCAAGTGATGTACACCGTTTGGAATTCAAGTCCCTTTGCGCGGTGAATCGTCATTAGCTGAACACCTGGTTCATCTGTTTTTTCCTTTTCGGCAGATTTCATATGTTCGGCATGTGCGAGAAAGGCTTCAATCGTTTCAAAGCGTTTGGCGGCGGTTTTTACATCTCGTACATCATCCGCCCCTTTTTCAAGCACATTCGTATCGTTCACTCGTTTTTTTAAGTAATCACCAAGTCCCATCTTTTGTTCAATAAACGCCACAGCGTCAGACGGCTTTAACGTTCGTAACGTGCGGAACAGAGGAACAATGGATTGCAGCTTTTTCCGTTGAAACGGCTGAATATCTGTTAGTTTTCCGAGTGCGTCTACCATTGAACAATCTTCCGTGATGGTCAGTGCCTTCATCGTGTTCAAGGCCTGCTGCTTTAAAAAGAAAACCGGAAGCAGCTGTTTCATAGCAGCCACATCATCGGCATCCTGACTTAAAGAGAGGAAGGCGAGAAGAACCCGAACAATTCGTCTGCTGTAGAAGGCTTTGACACCAGCCTCCGTCTCATACGGAATCGCGGATTGATGCAGACGCTCATAAATCGCGCGGCCTCCTGTATTGGTGCGAAAGAGTACGCAGATATCATTCGGCTTTGCGCCGTTTTTAATTTTCTCCTGAATATCTGCCACGATCATGGTCGCTTCCTCTTCCTCGTCAAATGGATAAAAGAGCGTAGGCGGGATTGTCTCCGCACGGACGGCTTTTAACGTTTTTTCATAACGATGCTGATTTTTCTTAATAATGGCATCCGCACTTGCGACAATCGTATGATGCGACCGGTAATTCGCATGTAAATGGACGATTTGAGCCGAAGGATAGTCCCGTTTGAATTCAAGAATGAAAGCAGGATTGCTGCCCCTAAAGGCATAAATGGCTTGATCATCATCACCTACACAAAATAGCTGCTCAGATTCTCCAGCTAAAAGCTGAATCAATTGATATTGAACTGGATTAATATCCTGAAATTCATCCACTAAAATATACTTGAACCGTTCTTGATATCGTTTCAGCAATTCAGGCTGTTCTGTCAGCATGTGCAAGCAGGCGATTGCCATGTCATCAAAGTCAAATTGCTGATTGTCTCGTTTTTGCTGTTCATAAGATTGATAGATCGTCCACATGTGTTTTTCCTTTTCATCCTTCAAATCAGGAAGCTCGCCTGGTAAAAAAGCATTTTTCCAAAAGCCGATCGATTGCAGTACTTGATCGGTAGGGTAGTCTTTTTCATCAAGTCCTTCATTCATGATGGCTTTTCGAATGTACTGTTCCTTCTGCCAGTCAAACTTGATCAGGTGCTGGCCGTTCCATTTGCTTGCATCGTCATGAAGCAGCATTTTATAAAAAAGACTGTGGAAGGTGCCTGTCACCACTTGGCTTGCTTGTGATGGGTGAAGCTGGTATTGCTTGCGCAGTCTTTCTTTCATTTCACTGCTGGCTTTTGTGGTGAAAGTCACGAGTAAGATATGGTGAGCAGGAATATGATGATGTGACATGAGATATGCCGCTCTTGCTGTCAAGACTCTTGTTTTTCCGCTGCCAGCGCCAGCCAGCACCAGCATTGGACCGTCTTTATGTGTGACAGCTTGAAGCTGCGGTGTGCTAAAGGTAATATGCGGAAAGAGATCGATGGTATGTGCTTGTTCATTCTCTTCTAAATGTAACGCATCGCTAAATTGAATCGACCTTGGTTCCTGCCAGTCATATGATTCATTCGTTTGCGAGATGATCTGTTTACCTGTTGGAAAACGGAAGCCCCCAAGTTCTTTATAGGAAGCACTTTCCTCTTGCTCTGCATTTTTTTTCTGATCTTCTTGTTCTTCTGCTTGTTCACACATCTCTTGCTGCGTCATATGTTTATGAATAAAGGCAGGTTCTTCATGTATATTTAATCTGAAAAAGACTGGTTGTCCGCAATATGGGCAGGATAAGTGCCCTTTTTTTCCCTCGTCATGGAGGAATTGATAATGTTCTCTCGAATACGTATGTAATGAGATCGTTCGATCATGTCGTCGTGCGCATTTCAAAGCTAGTCCTCCAATAGTTAATCAATCTTAAAAAGAAACACATCTAATCATATCAAATGAGACGTGTTTCAAACAGTCATAATTAGGGAATAGTAGAGTAGAAGAGAAGCAAAGGAGGCGTTCTTGATGGGATATATAGCCCCGATTCAGCCGGATCTGTATTTTCAATATATCAATCGTCCTGCTCCTCAGGATAAAGAAGACTACGCGAAAGTAACAAAGGTTACTCGCACCTTTCATGACAAGGTATACAGAGAGCTGGAGAAAAAAGAGGACTTAGTGACAGAAGCAGAAACGAAAGTACAGCAAAAAAAGCGGGAACGCTTTGTACGAGATATGTTTATGGAAGAAGGCAAAGGCGTTCATATTAATGCGTATATATAAATGATTGCGCTTTCTTCCCTTGACGAACGATGATAAAGAAAAGCGAGGGCATCATGGATGCTCTCGCTTTTTCTTTTGGTCAAACAGATAGTGTTTTTGTCATTTTGACATGTGTGATCCCTGCTTCTTCAAACGGTTCAGAAACGGCTTTGTAGCCTTTCTTTTCGTAGAAAGGAAGAGCTTGGACTTGTGCGTGCATAACCGCTTCCTTCGCTCCATTAGCAATGGCTTCTGTTTCCAGCGCTTCTAATAGTTTGTGGCCAAGGCCGAAAGCGCGCGCCTCTTTTAACACACAAATTCGTTCCAGCTTTGCCTTTGGCCCTTCAATGATCCGCAGTCTAGCGGCTGCCTGAGGCGTCATTTCATCATTATAAATGACAAAATGAATGGCCTCGTCTTCTAGTTCATCTATTTCAATCTCTAACGGGACTTCTTGTTCTTTGACGAACACTTCTTTTCGAACGTAGTATGCATCTTCTCGTTGTGTTTGTGCTGTTGCGATGACTGTTTTCAAATGTCCTTAACCCTCTTCTCCTAAAATAAATGTTTCATAGACGGTCCAAGATCCGTTCTCTAACTGATATAAAAGGTGGAAGCGATCCACGGTTTCTTCATGGTCAATCTTTCTCAGCTTTAATGTACCAAGTACGTCTGAATGCTCATCATCTGATAGTTTTTGAGCTACTGTCACATGCGGAACAAAAGCATATTCAGGTGTGCCAGCAAGTGGATCTGCGTACAACCTTTCATTGAGCGCCATGATTTCCTCGTTCGGTTCTACTTTCATATAAATGACGTTGTTTACAGGAGCGAATGAACTGAATTTTTTAATACGTAACGTAATAGGAGAAGCATTTTTTGCATACTCTCTTAACGTTGAGACGACCTCAGCCGCTTCTAGATCCGTTAATTCAAAAGGTGTCCTTAATGTTAAATGAGGCGGTATGAGTGCATAGTTCGGATCATAACGCTTCCGGTAAGAGTTCGCAATATCTTGCAATTTTTTTGATGGAAATAAAACAACTCCGTATTTCATCGTGTTCCCTCCTGATTAAGAAAGTATTTATTATTGTTTATTATAACAAAATTCAGTTGATTAACGAATATGGGAGCATTCTTTTTAACGAAGGCGCAATGAGCGGCTGCCAAAACGTCCATTTATGATCCCCTTCGAATGTCTCAAATAAATAATCCGCACCTGACTGTTCAAGAAGGGCTTTTAAATCTTCGTTCGGCTGAATAAAATCAAGCACTTGGCCATCTGTCGTTTTCACAGCCGTTTCTTCCACCCCAATTTGATGGATAATGGCATAAGGAGAAAGGGCTGTCGACTGTTTAACGGCTTCTAGGACTGAATCATCAACGTAAGGAGACTGCAAAATCAGCCCGCCAAATAAAGAAGGATAATCAATCGCTGTCATAAGAGAAATCGTAGCACCTAGCGAATCACCAATAAACGTGCGTCCTGATCCAATTTGATAGGTTGGATAGTGCGTATCAATATAAGGGACAAGTTCATTTGCTAAAAAGCGTTTATATGCTTCAAACTTTGTGCCATCTGGATGATACGTATTCCGTCTTTCCGAGACATTTTCATAAGGGACACCAATGATAATCGAGCGTTCCATTTCTTTGTTTTGCATCAATTCTTCCGCCTGTCTGCCTATTTTGCCTAAGCGGAAATAATCATGACCATCTTGGGCAATGATGACATGATATGTATAAAGGGGGGAGTAATTGACTGGTAAATAGATCAAAAGGGTCATATCCGCCCCAAGTTCTTTTGAATGTAAGGTTTCTTCTTGAATAATGCCTGTTTTCTTCACCATAATCCATTCCTCCAGCTAACCAATTTCATCACAAAGTGAAACGTTTCCATTCATTGTAACATGAAAAACAGCGTTGTTCCTATATGCTAACATGCAATCCATTCAGTTGACATCGAATCTGTTATAAAATACAGAAAATTTTAATTAATTGGTCCGATTCCTCTTGAAAAATGAGATTTAATGCGTTACAGTATTAAGAATTAGAACAGACAGACAACACATTCTTATCGTGAGAGGTGGAGGGACTGGCCCTTTGAAACCTCAGCAACCGGTATGCATCACTTCATGTGATGTACCAAGGTGCTAAATCCAGCAAGCAGCTTTTTTGCTTGGAAGATAAGAGGAAGCGATTAAAACCCCTTCTTCTTATGAAGAAGGGGTTTTCTGTTTTGAAATCAGATTTTTACTTAGGATGGTGTCAAATGACAGAACATGTGGAAACGACATTAGCGCAAATTGGAAACCGCAGCGAAGAGGCGACTGGCACGGTCAGTCCCCCCGTTTATCTTTCAACAGCATACAGACATAGAGGCATAGGGGAATCAACCGGATTTGATTACATTCGAACGAAAAACCCAACAAGGCAGCTTGTAGAGGATGCGATTGCTTCACTCGAAGAAGGGACGGCCGGCTTTGCCTTCAGTTCGGGAATGGCTGCGATCCAAACGATCATGGCATTATTTGAAAGCGGAGATGAACTCATCGTCTCATCAGACCTATATGGCGGTACATACCGTTTGTTTGAAAACGAATGGAAAAAGTACGGCTTACGGTTTCTTTACGATGATTTTTCAGATGAAGACTGTTTACGTTCTAAAATCACGCCAAACACAAAAGCGGTCTTTATTGAAACGCCGACAAATCCACTTATGCAGGAAGCAGATATTCAAAAAATAGCAAAGATTGCAAAAGAATATGGCGCTTTGGTCATTGTCGATAACACCTTTTACACACCCGTTTTGCAAAAGCCGATTACACTTGGAGCGGACATTGTCATCCATAGCGCAACCAAATATTTAGGCGGACACAATGACGTCCTTGCCGGTCTTGTGGTGACAAAAGGAGAGCAGCTGTCTGAAGACATGTTCCAGCATCAAAACGCAATTGGAGCCGTTTTATCTCCGTTTGACTCATGGCTTTTAATGAGAGGAATGAAAACACTGGCTCTTAGAATGCGCCAGCACGAGGCAAATGCGAAGGAGCTGGCAGAGTTTTTAAAGAAACAGCCAGAAATTCAAGATGTCCTTTACCCAGGCAAGGGAGGAATGCTGTCATTCCGTGTAGCCAAGGAGGACTGGGTCAATCCATTTTTGAAGCAGCTGAAAACGATCTGTTTTGCTGAAAGTCTTGGCGGAATCGAAAGCTTTATTACGTATCCTGCAACGCAAACGCATATGGATATCCCAGAGGAGATTCGCATTGCAAATGGCGTTTGTAACAAACTGCTCCGTTTCTCCGTTGGCATTGAGCACGTAGATGACCTGAAAGCAGACCTGAAACAGGCACTATCACAAGTGAAAGAGGAGGTACACGCCAAATGACCACACACGATTGGACACTCGAAACCCAACTCGTTCATAATGCGTTTAAAACAGATCGTTCAACAGGTGCAGTCAGTGTGCCAATTCAGCATGCATCCACCTTTCATCAAAGCAGCTTCGATGAATTTGGTCAATATGACTACTCAAGATCGGGGACTCCTACACGTCAAGCATTAGAGGATACGATTGCGGCGCTAGAAGGAGGAACAAGAGGGCTTGCTTTTGCATCAGGCATGGCAGCCATCTCAACTGCTTTTCTTCTATTATCAAAGGGGGATCACGTCCTTGTCACAAGAGAGGTGTACGGTGGTACATTTCGGATGATCACCCAAGTACTTTCTCGATTTGGCATTGAGCATACCTTTGTGGACATGACGGATTTGAATGAAGTCAAAAGAGGCATTCAATCGAATACAAAAGTCATTTACATGGAAACACCGTCAAACCCGACTCTAGGTATTACGGATATTGAGGGCGTCGTCCAGCTTGCGAAAGAACATGACTGTCTAACTTTTTTAGATAATACATTTTTAACACCCGCTCTTCAGCGTCCGCTTGACCTTGGCGTTGACGTAGTCCTGCACAGCGCAACGAAATTTTTGAGCGGTCACAGTGATGTACTGTCAGGCTTAGCTGTCGTGAAAGACGAGAAGCTGGGAGAAGAACTCTATTCGCTGCAAAACTCCTTTGGTGCGGTGCTTGGCGTGCAGGATTGCTGGCTTGTGTTAAGAGGGTTAAAAACCCTTCAGGTCAGATTAGAAAAAGCAAGCCAAACGGCCTTCGAACTGGCCTCATTTCTCAAAGAGCATCCTGCGGTGAAAAAAGTGTACTATCCAGGCTTAGATGACCATCCAGGGGCGGACATTCAGCGAAAGCAGGCAAGCGGAGCAGGAGCTGTTCTTTCATTTGAATTAGAAAACCAAGCAGCTGTCAAAGAATTGGTGGATGCTGTCACATTACCTGTATTCGCCGTCAGCCTTGGCGCCGTCGAATCCATTCTGTCATACCCAGCCAAAATGTCACATACCGCTATGCCAAAAGAAGAAAGAGAAAAAAGAGGGATTACAGATGGCCTGCTTCGATTAAGTGTAGGGGTCGAAAACGGAGAAGACCTTAAACGCGACTTCAAACAAGCACTCGATCAACTTAAGCCAGTTCTTGTGAACCAATCATAAAGGAGAGAAAAAAGCCGGTCCGGTTACCGGCTTTTTGACCTTTTTTGAACAAAACCATTGACGACTGATCATGATGGTTATATAATAGAGAATGTCAGTAACAGAAAGCCCAGAACTGATACATAACCCGATTCCGTAGCTCAGCTGGGAGAGCGCTACCTTGACAGGGTAGAGGTCGCTGGTTCGAGCCCAGTCGGAATCATCGTTGAAACCCTTGCTAAGCAAGGGTTTTTTGTTTTTTTGACAACGAATATTTGTTCTGTTTCTTTTGATTGGGGACGAATTGGGGACGAACTTTATCCACCAGATTGTTTCTCAGTATTTTTAGGATCAAAACGACTAAAGTGTTCGACTTACCATCTGGCATCGTTAAAGTGACCGAGCCTTTGACAAGGGGTGCTAGAGTAAAAGCTCTACAGGAAGCACTGTCTGCTGTATTTTTCTATCCTGAAAAGGAAGCCAAAAACAATGGGATAGACGGCTACTTTGGACCAAAAACAGAAAATGCGGTCCCAGCTCATGCATGGCTTAGCGCTGAAGGTATCTATGGTCCGAAGACAAAAGCAGCTCTTCAAAAAGCATCGAAATAAGTAAATCCTGTCCTTTATTGGATATGGGTTTTTTGTGTTTTAATTGGTAAAAGTTGGTTATAAGGGTAGGTAAAACGTGATATGATTGTAAAAAGGAGGTAATATGATGACATTTAAAAGAGCGTTCAATATAGGTTATTTTGTTTTGCTTTTATTTTTTATTGTCGTATATTTCTTGCTTCCAGTCGATCAAATATTTACTGCAATCATCATCCTAACCGTACTATTTGGAGTATATCAATTTGTGATTTTCAAAAAACTAAAAGAACAAAAACAGCAATAAAAGACACCCTAGTCTGCATTAGAATGGGGCTATTTTTTTTCAACCAGTTCCACACATATACATTTTTCCTGGAGAACTTATTTCGTCCAGTTTTTTATTTTTACGTTTACTGTCCGAGAACATTTTTAAATGTCTCTTTCTCCATAAGTAACAAATGTCAGTGTCTGCACGTGTTCCCCAACGTGCGGAGAAGTAACCTGTTTTCATTTTCAATTGGATCATTACTTGAGCAGCGGCAGCAGCAATCCAGCCAACATAAGGAATATGGTTTAAAATTGCTGCTGCAATTACTCCCAGCTGCCTTTCCCTCTACTGTAACACGGTAATGAACATATTTGGACCACGCCCATTTTCCCTTTTGTTTTTGTGTTGTGAAATTATTATTCGCTAACTGTTCAAGAGAATTACTAACTTTATTCATTTGATTTTCTAATACAACGCTATTTGCAATCTTATTTACTTGTTCTTCAATTGCGGCTATTTCGTAAGATTTTAGTTAATTACTAGAAGCAGAAATATTACCTGTCTCTTTGTTAGAGGTATAGGTGGTTGTTCCAAGTTTAGTTTTAAAAATTGTAGATTAATAGCTTTATGCACTTTTCGAATAAATTAAAAGAAGCCCTAATCTAGAAATAACAGAGGAAAGATAAACTGATAACGTTCAGGAGAATACACATTTGATAAAATATTTAGTGGAGGAGAGAAAGATATGAAGTCACTTTTACTAATTGGACAATCAAATATGGCGGGGCGCGGCTTCAAGCATGAAGTGCCTCCGATTTATAATGAAAGAATCATGATGCTGCGAAATGGTAGATGGCAAATGATGACTGAACCCATTCATTTTGATAGGCCGGTAGCTGGCGTAGGACTGGCGGCTTCCTTTGCGGAGGCTTGGTGCAAGGATCATGAAGGAGAGAAGATTGGTCTTATTCCATGTGCCGAAGGTGGCAGTTCCATTGATGAGTGGTCGCTAGACGGAGCATTATTTCGTCATGCAATAAATGAAGCTAAATTTGCAAAGGAAAATAGCGAATTGGTCGGGATATTATGGCATCAAGGAGAAAGTGACAGCCAAGATGGGAAATACAAAGAATACTATGAAAAAATACTAAGATTATTTCATGAACTAAGAACTGAATTATCTGTACCTAACATTCCGCTTTTAATAGGAGGTTTGGGCGATTACTTGGGAAAGGTGGCATTTGGCCCAGGGGGTGTGGAATATCAACGTATTAATGAGGAACTACAAAAATATGCACATCATAATGAAAATTGTTATTATGTTACTGCGAAAGGTCTTATATCTAACCCAGACGGAATTCACATCAATGCGATGTCCCAGAGAATATTTGGTATAAGGTACTATGAAGCATTTCGAAAAAAAGAACATATACATGAGCCATTACCAAATGAAAATGAGTTAGTCAATGAATGTCATAATAGAATGAATACCTCAGCGGAGAAAAAATACATAGCACTAGAAAAGTTCACGTTGGGCAAGATTACTTACGAAGAGTTGCTGGAGGCTTTATCGTAGGTTAAGCTTATGGTAGCCTTTGAATGAAACCGTTATAACTCATAGTTGTGATAGACAGAAACATAACATATCTCTTGAAAGGATGATTGTGGTGGTGAAAACAGATAAAGTCTCCTCCTGAATACATGAAATCACATTCAGGAGGAGATAAAAAATGTTTAAACAAATAGACGAAAATTACCCGCGAAAAGAGCACTTTCATCATTATATGACTCTAACCCGATGCTCATATAGCCTGGTGATCGATCTAGACATCACGACATTGTTTTCAATATTGAAAGAAAAAAAGTTAAAAGTATATCCTGTGCAAATTTATTTATTAGCAAGAGCTGTGCAAAAAATACCGGAGTTTCGAATGGATCAATTGAACGATGAACTTGGTTACTGGGAACTTCTCCATCCTAGTTATACGATTCTAAATAAAGAAACAAAGACATTTTCAAGTATTTGGACGCCTTATGACGAAAACTTTGCTCAGTTTTATAAAAGCTGTGTAGCCGACATTGAAACATTTAGCAAAAGCAGCAAGCTGTTTCCGAAATCTCATATGCCAGAAAACATGTTCAATATTTCAAGTCTACCGTGGGTTGATTTTACTTCTTTTCATCTTAATATATCTACAGATGAAACTTATTTACTACCAATATTTACGTTAGGTCAATTTAAGATGAAAGAAGAAAAAATCATCTTACCAGTCGCCATTCAAGTACATCATGCTGTTTGTGATGGCTATCACGTCGGTCAATATGTGGAATATTTGAGATGGCTTATAAAACATTGTGAAGAGTGGTTAAATGATTCATTGCATATTACCTGAAGACAAAAGGTGTTCCCATGGAAATCTAGAAGATGAAGGCAGACTGAAATGAGTCTGCCTTTTTGTTTTGTGATGATCATGAAATGTGCCAAAGGTTTACGATGCTACATTTGTTCTTTTTGCGGTTTCTTTTCGGTGCTTTGTAAATTATTGTATGTGATAATAAATGTAATATAAGGGAGTCTAGTGGAAGGGGAATAAGGGATGGAGAAAGTTCTTTCTTCACATGTAGGTGTGAAAATAAATGAATGGTATAAAATGATTCGGCAATTCAGTGTACCCGATGCAGAGATTTTGAAAGCTGAGGTAGAACAAAAAATTGAACGGATGGAAGAGGATCAAGATCTGCTCATTTATTATCAATTAATGTGTTTTCGACATCAGCTTATGCTCGATTATATTAAACCTTCAGAAAAACGATCGCCTTCTGTTTCTGATTTGGTTGATAAAATCGAAAATTCAAATCATCAACTTTCTGGTATGCTGCAATACTATAATGCTTTTTTTAGAGGAATGTATGAGTTTAGTAAAAAAGAATACATACAGGCTATCCAATATTATAAGATCGCTGAAAGGCAGCTCGCATTGGTTGTTGATGATATTGAGCAAGCAGAGTTTCACTTCAAGGTGGCTGAAGCCTACTATATTATGAAACAAACTCATGTTTCTATGCATCATATTATAAAGGCCTTAGACATCTATAAGCAGCATGAACAATATAAAGTTCGCCAAATACAAAGCTTGATTGTTATTGCAGGAAATTATGATGATTTCAAGCGATATGACAAGTCATTAGAGCATCTAAATACAGCTTTTTCTATAGCAGAAGAGCTCGCCGATAATATGTTAATTGCTAAAATTCTATTGAACATAGCGAATACATATGATCGACAACAAAAGTACACTGAAGCAATCATACGCTACAGAGAAGTTTTAGACATTATTACACCACGAAGTATTGATATAAAACCAATCACCCTATTTAGTTTAAGTTGGTCGTTGTATAAGTCTAGTCAACATGATGAAGCCGCTCCACTCGTAGAAGATGGTCTTAAGTGCTCCTTAGAGAGAAATGATTCGTTGTGTTTGATGTTATTTAAAGCTTTAAAAGCGATTTATATAGATGGTAATGAGAAAGCAATTCAAGAAGTGCTAGATTATTTTGAGGAAAAGCAACTATATGTCTATGTCGAGGCATTTGCTCAAAGTATAGGATTATCTTCTGAAAAAAAGGGGGACTTTGAAAAAGCTGCCGAATATTATAGAAAGGCTCTTAAAGCTCAAAATGATATTCAAAAAGGAGAGTGTCTGTATGATTATTAAAAAATTACTAGTCATTGTATCCATTGTATTGTTAAGTGTTTCAACAGCAGAAACTTTGAAAATCATTGGAACAAAATCAATTCGGAATACAACAATGGAGGAACAACAAAAATCAAATCGAAACACGACTATGATTGATCGAAATACAACCTCTGAAAACGTATAGACAAGATTAAAACAGACTTTAATAGTCTGTTTTTTTATGAAGTAGAATGAGCAAATGAACAGTTGGTCAATGTTATACTTATCTCAATAGATATAGGGAGGCACCCACTTTGAAGCCATTTTGGGAGAAAGAAGAAGAGAGTCCTTTCACGTTAGAAAAGGTAGATGAGGAGAAAATTCGTGAAGCAGAGGGAAGACTTGGTGTCACTTTACCTGCTACATACAAAAAGCTCATTTTAGATTGGAACGGTGGTTTTACAGTGCGTAATGCGTTTCCAACTGATCGGCCGAACTCATGGGCAGATGATCATGTTCAATTTGACCATCTAAGAGGAATTGCCATAGGTGATGGAATTATGACTAGCCCTCAGTTAAGTGATGAATTGGAGCTGCCTCAGGGACTTATTTTCATCAGCGGAGAAGAAGATACATGGATCGCAATGGATTATCGACAAACGAAAGAACACCCGTCTATTCACTATTTTGATTTAGAGATGGGAGTCGATTTTAAACTGGCGGATACTTTCGAAGATTTTATTGAGCAGTTATATACAGCTGAAGATGCAATGATCGAGGTTTTAGAGATTGATGAGGAATCTTCGGATTTGTATGTCAGTAAAGAAGAGCTTGAACAAATTTTTGAGAGACAAGACCTTCGTCATCAGAACCTCTTTAAAATGGCACATTATCCAATGGAAGACATTGAAGAGATTGAATGGTTTTTCGATCGTATGAAACAAAGCATCAAACACATAAAAGATCAGAATGTTTTGTATGAAGCGGCCACGACGGTTCACTCCATCCTTTTGTTAAATCCAGATATGCCGAGGAATGACCGTATCAATAAAGAGCTGAAAGAAATAGCGGAGTTTCTAGAAAATAGTGGTGAGTCTAATACCGCTTTTTTGGGAGAAGACATTCATCCAGTGAAAAAACGATAGTGAAAGAATAAAAGCCCTTCAAAAGGGCTTTTAAAACGTGGTTTAAGACCTCTTTAAAGTTTTCATGATGAATAATGCTACATATGAAGCAATGAATGAGCCTAAAGTGTAAACAACTGACCACCCTAAGAAAGAGACATTAAAAAGTGTAAATGTCAGGATGAGCA
This sequence comes from Bacillus sp. NMCC4, assembly GCF_002998555.1. Taxonomy (NCBI): domain Bacteria; kingdom Bacillati; phylum Bacillota; class Bacilli; order Caryophanales; family Bacillaceae; genus Bacillus; species Bacillus sp. NMCC4. The sequence continues at coordinate 171,054 of NZ_PVRA01000006.1, forward strand.
AAATGATAAAGCTCACAACTGGCATAAAATAAATCTTTTGTACAAACAATGTGACGATAAAAGAAGCGATGATTATACTTACTGGAAGCAAGCCGAATACGAATTCTAAATGAGTCATACCAATTCTCCCTTTAAATGACTTAGCTACATTTGATTTGTTCTAATTGCCTCTCATACACTCAAAATTCATAGTACATCGGGTTTTTGAGTTTAATAAATTTATTAGACAAAAGAATCAATAACCATATCATAACATAAGTAAATGCATTTATTACATTATATGTAATTCGATGGGAAGTCGGATGATTTTAAATCCTTTTTTTTGTAATCTTATTGAAAGTCATATTTAAATAAAGTATAGTAACTTTATATGACAAAGAGGAGGATGGTTAAAGATGATGCATGCAGGAAGATTACGCCAGCAAACTTTGAACAATCAATAATTTCATATGTTCAAAGGCTCTGTTTTCATCAAACAGAGTAAACGGGGTAGTCTGCACATTTTTAAACATCTTCAGCGGTCAAGTATGTAACTTTACTTGAAGACAGACAGATATCGTTTCTGTCTTTTTTTGTAATTTTTTATTGATATAAAGAGAGATATGAGTCTAGCCGTGTTTACTCTAGCCACAGATAGCAGCCTATTTGTGGTTTTTTTGATGATTTTCTTAACGCCTGTTGATCATGAATAAATGAGCAATTGGAGGAAAAGAATATGAATAGACTAGAATTAAAGCAGTTAGCCAATCATCACGGTTTAGAAATTTTAGAGAATACCATCAAAATAAATGAATCAGGTGTGGATTTCCGTGTCGCACATGTCGAAGATTTACATGGTGATCAATGGATATTACGAATGCCTCGCAGACCTGAATCAATGAAACATACCTTACAGGAAAAAAAGACATTAGATCATATTAGTAAGCAGGTTCACTTTCAGCTCCCTAAGTGGTCTATCTTTACAGAAAGTCTGATTGCTTATAAACAATTAGAGGGGGTACCGGCAGCTAGTATTGATGTGGAACAGCAATCTTATGTGTGGAGTTTTGATCAAACGAATGTACCGCAAGCTTATTATGAATCATTAGGAAGAGTTTTAGCGAATGTACATTCCTTAGATCAACAGGCTTTTAAAACGATCGGTGTGGAGATGCTCAGTGCTCATGAATTAAGAGGATCAATGAAACAGCGAATGGAACGTGTCAAATCGCAATACGCCATTAACAGCGGTTTATGGGAGCGCTGGCAAGAATGGCTAGCTAAAGATTCTTTATGGCCGCCTTTTGTGGGGGTGAAGCATGGAGATTTACATCCAGGCCACATCCTGATTGATGAAAATCAATGTGTTACGGGTGTGATTGATTGGTCTGAAGTGGGGGTTGGTGATGTATCTGCAGACTTTTTGTCGCATCAACTTCTCTTTGGGAAAGAAGGATTAACAAAACTTATCCATGCGTATGAAAAAGCAGGCGGGAGAACTTGGCCAGGAATGGATGAACATATAATAGAACTTCTGGCTACAAGTGCGATCACTGTGGCCGAGTACGCACAGAGATCAGGATTGAAAGATATGCATCAAACTGCAGCATACATGTTGGCAAACGAAAGCTAATCAATCAGAACGAATCCAAAAAAAGCCCTGAAAAGGGCTTTTTTTAATCTAATTCATGAAAAAACTGTTTGAGTTGATCGATGAAAACTGATTTGGATCTTCCTTTTTTATAAATGAACTCGATATTGATGTTGAAATTGATGGATGGATCGATTGAAATTTGTTTTAATGTTCCTTGTTCTACCTCATTTCTAACACAATGATGAGGAAGAAACGATAGTCCCATTCCTTAAAGCACTAAATTTTTTGCGGTTTCCATATGATCAACCTCAATGGAAATGTTCGGTGTGATGTTGTTTTTTTGAAATAATCGGTGGAGCATCAACCAATCAAATGATCCATAGTCAAAGAAAATAAAAGGCTGTTCTTCTAGTTCTTTCATATTGATGTTGTCATGGCTGGCGAGCGGGTGATGAGTTGGGACGAACAGCCCGATTGGATCGCTGAAAATAGGGATTGATTCAATTTGAGGATGTGTTTCAGTTCTGACAATCCCAAAGTCTACTTGGTTGTTAATCACTTTTTTGACAACATCCTTTGAATGTCCTGTTACGATTTTCACTTTCAGGTTTTCGTATTTTTCTTTTAGTGCGGGTAATATGTTAGGCAATAGATTATTGGAAATAGAGGATGCGCATCCAATCGTCAATTCATAAGGGATCATCGTTTGTTTGAGACTATGCTTTGCTTCTTGATAAGAATGGAGGATCTTTTTGGCATGCGGGTAAAACTGTTCACCTTTTTCCGTCAGAGATAGTTTATTTCTCTGTCTATCAAATAATTTCAGGTCTAATTCTTTTTCTAACGATTGAATACGTGCCGAAACAGAAGGCTGGGTTAAATACAGTGCTTCCGCAGCTTTATTGATACTGCCTAGCTGGCATACATAAATAAACACTTCTATATTCTCAATATTCATTTTATCCCCTTATATTACGTTCTTTAAATGTTTAGCTTTTCAAGCTCATACACTAATTTTACAGCTTCTTTCGCCAAAATGACAGTAGGGTCAATCACTTTCACATCTTTAGTTGACCTTAGTACTAAGGGGATTTCTGTACAGCCGGCAATGATGGCTTCTGCTCCTTGATTGATTAAAATTTCTGCAGCTAACGCCAATTCACTTTCGCCTTTACTTAATTTTCCTGCTTTCACCGCATATATCCTATTCATAACGTTTCTGAAGATTTTCACTAGGAATCATGACGTCAATCTTGTGATGAGCACAAGCCCTTTGATAGAGCTGGGTTTTTAATGTTCCATCAGTACATAGTAAGCCCACAGATGTATAGTGATGTTTGTTCAGATAATTTGCGGTTTCTAATGGCATATTCATAATAGGGATATGGGTGGAATGTTGTACGTTTTCTAAAAAGAAGTGAGCGGTATTGCATGCAATGAGAATAAAGTCCGCTCTTGCACGTTCTAATCTCTTAGCTGATGCAATCATATAATCTGTAGGATCTTCGCTTTTCCCAAATATGGCATTGGTTCTATCAGGGATTTGAGGATAATTATCAGCAATCACATGGATATGATCCTGATCTTTTATCGCTGGTGTATGAGAAATGATTTTTTTCATCAGATCAATCGTTGCTAAAGGACTCATCCCGCCCATAATTCCGATCGTTGTAGACATATACGCCACCACATTTCTTTTTTTCTATTATAAAAAAAGAAAGCATGGTGAGCGTTATAGAAAAGTTCTATATGTATATAGAAGGTTTATCAAAAGCGTCTTTTAATAGCGCTTAGCGGCCCTCTCTGATTGAAATTGGCGAATAACAACCCGGTGTGTCCTTGTAAATATGCTGTTTGCACTCATGTTTTACCCTCATTTTTTAGTTTGTTTTTGATTTGAAAAAGTCTATCAGCCATTCAGATAGCTGCTGCTGTGCTTTACTGACAAATCGATCTGCATAATAAGTTAATTCCAAGTGACGAACAGGCGCCGGATCAGCAATAGGAATCGAAACAATATTTGGCCACGTCGAATGGTATTGTAGCAACCCTCGCGGCTGAATGGTTGCACCGATGCCGGCTTCAACCAGCTGCAATAATGAAGATGCGGACCCAACTTCCATGACGGTGTCCAGTTCAACACCCTGTTCTTTACATACGTCATCTACTAAATCCCTTCCTAGATATCCCTTCGGATACATAACCAAGGCATGCTGCGTCAGCTCTTCCAATGTCACTTCACTCTTTTGGGCTAGATCACTTTCTGAATGAACAAATAATTCGTAGGGCTCACTTCCAAGTGGAATTTGAACGAGACGCTTATCCGCAGGCCCTCGCAGCCCGATGCCGAGATCCACTTTATGCGACAGTACTTCTTCACGAACGAAGATCGTTGAATATGCTTTCAGATTGGTTTCGGGATAAAGTGTTTTAAATTCTACAAATAGCGGAACAAGCTGAAAGTCAAGATCGGAGGGGAGTACTGCAAGTCGTACGGTTCCTCGTTTTTCAGATAACAGTTCTTTCATCGCATTTTTTGCATCTCTTTCAGCTTGAAGCATTTTCATACCATATTGATAAAGCAGAGAACCCGCTTCAGTTGCAACGACTTTTTTACCGATTCGATCAAAGAGCGGCATCCCAACTTCAGCTTCAAGCAGCCGAATCTGTTGGCTTAATGTAGGTTGTGATATCCCTAATTGCTCAGCAGCTTTTGTAAAATGTAAATGATCGAATACAGCCATGAAATATGTAATATGACGAGTATCCATTTGTCATCCTTTCATGAATAATAGTTTTTTACTATCATCATAATACGAATTATTGTATTGATCAATGAATGCAGCAGATTTATACTCAAAGTAACTTCAACAAGATGAGAGAGGAAGAAGAGCATTGATGAAAAAAATATTTTATTTAACCGCTTTATTTTTAGCTGCACTAAACTTGCGCCCAATTATTACGTCCGTGGCTTCTATGATGAGCATGATCCAAACAGACCTTGGTGTCAGTGCACTGACAGCAAGTCTTCTAACTACTTTACCGGTCTTGTGCATGGGGGTCTTTGCACCTGTAGCAACTAAACTAAGCCGCCGTTTTGGTTTAGAGAGAACCCTCTTTTTCTCGATTCTTCTCATCACGATCGCTACTGGATTACGTGGGACGAGTCAAACGGTTGCCATCCTTCTCATCACTGCATTTGCAGGAGGAGTTGGAATTAGCTTTGCAGGACCATTGTTGTCTAGTTTTATCAAAAAGTATTTCCCGAAAAACCCGGGGATTGTGAGTGTCTATTCTATTTCGATGACGATTGGTGCAGCACTTGCTTCTGGCTTCACCATTCCGATATATCTTCGCAGTGAGCATAACCTTCCGCTCGCCTTGTCTTGCTGGGCGGTTTTAGGGATCATCGCATTGATCTTATGGCTAGGGCTGGCTCGGAAAAAACAACAGGCTGATCATGCAGTTTTACCGCTAAGGCTACCGCTGCGAAACAAAAAAGCCATTCAATTCACCTTGTTCTTTGGCTTTATGTCCAGTATGTTCTATTCGTTAACAGCATGGATTTCACCCATCGCCCTTAGTTTTGGAAATAGTCCACAGTATGCCGCCATGCTGCTAACGATATTTACACTGATTCAGATTCCGGTGGCACTACTCGTTCCAGGAGTCGTCACTCGCTTAGGAAAACCGAAATTATTTCTGATTTTATGCAGCGTGTCAGAGCTGATCGGCCTTATTTTCCTTCTACTTCCAATGCCTATTTTGCCAGCCGTCATTTTTCTAGGGATTGGGGCAGGTGGATTATTTCCTTTAGCACTTATGCTGCCCATTATTGAGACGCGTACACCGGAGGAGGCTGGTACATGGTCCGCTATGTCGCAGATGGGCGGATACATCATGGGCGGGTTTGGTCCGTTTTTCATTGGCTTGGTTTTCGATCTAAGCGGACATTTTCAAGCTTCCATTGTCGCAATGCTCGTCATTGTCTCATTGATGATTGGTGTTCAGTTATCAATGAAATTAGGTAGAAAAGAGGAAGAAGTGTCGAGTTAAATCATGCTGCTTCACATTTCAATCAAAACGGGGAGGTTTTATTGCTTAAGAAGGGGAGCCTGGGGAGAGATACTGGGTGCTTGTTTATGATGGAACGTAAGGAATGTCTTCATTTTTCGCAGCCGCTTTTATAGCTTTTCTTTATTGAGTTTGCGCAATAATGGAATATTTCACAAAATAATAGAGTCACCTAAAGGAGGCAAGTATTGTCTCTCTTTTGTTGTTTTAGGAGTAAACACCAGTGATACTTTCATTTAACCAGAAATGCTATTGCTTTTTTGCTCGATTAAGAGTTTGATTATAATAGAGACTGTAAAACAGAAGGCGATAGAATAATTCAGTATCATGAGCTCCAGTTATTTTTGCAAGATATGTTCCGAGAAAAATTTGCATAAAAGAACTAGAGGTGAATAATATGACAAGCTATGAGTCGAAAGACATTTTAAAGCAAGCAATCATGAAGACGTACAATCAATACGATGAAGAATTCAATATGATTCCAGAAGAAATGAAAGATGATCGAATAGAGGATGTAAGCCGAACTCCTGCAGAAAATTTGGCCTATCAAGTTGGTTGGACAACCCTGCTGCTTCAATGGGAGCAACACGAAACTGAAGGAAAGGTTGTCCATACGCCAGCAGAAGGTTATAAATGGAATCAGCTTGGCACATTATATTCTCTTTTTAATGAGAAGTATGCCTGCCAATCACTAGTCGCATTAAGAGCTCAGCTCAAACAGAATGTTTTAACTATTTGTGATATGTTGGATCGTATGAGTGAAGAAGAAGTGTTTGAACCTCATCAACGAAAATGGGCGGATGATGCGACAGCAAAGGCTGTTTGGCCAGTTTATAAATTTATTCATGTGAATACCGTTGCTCCTTTTAAAAATTTCCGTACTCAAATTCGTAAATGGAAACGATTAAAACAAGTATGACGTGAAGGATATACGATGTACATATTTCGTTAGAACTAAACTTGATTGTATCATCTTATTTTAGAGAGAACAGGGGGCGCTGATTCGAGCCCAGTTATTCCTTCTTATCAAAATTACGATCACTCACATGGCTTCTTTACAGGAGCTTTTTTTCTTATTTTTGCGGTTTCTTTTCGGTGTCGGACGATTCACAAAATGATAATATATGTCATTATAGGGAAAATAGAGGGAGGGGTAAGGACGGATGGAGAAAGTGCTTTCTTCTCACGTCGGCTTGAAAATCAATGAATGGTATTATCATATTCAAAGATTTAACGTACCGGACGCCGAGGCATATAAAGAAGAAATCAAATCAATGCTTGATCATATGGAAGAGAATCAGGATTTATTATTGTATTTCTCACTTATGGAGTTCAGACATAAATTAATGCTTGATTACTTGAATCCTTTAGAAAATGGAAAAGAGCGGGCGAACTTTAGGGAACTCGCAATGAAGATCAAAAGGGATCAAGAGAAATTAACAGGATTGCTCGAGTATTACTTCAATTTTTTCTACGGCATGTACGAATTTGAAAACTACGAATACCTCAATGCGATTACCTTCTATAAGCGGGCAGAAAAAAAGCTGTCTCTTGTCAGCGACGATATTGAACGTGCCGAGTTCAATTACAAGATGGCAGAAATCTATTACCACATGAAACAAACCCATATGTCGATGCACCATATCGCACAGGCAATAGAATGTTATCGAGAAAAAGATACATACACAGTAAGAGAAATCCAATGTTCTTTTGTCATTGGATTAAACTATATAGATATGGGCTGCCCCGAAAAAGCAATACCCCATTTTCAACACGCACTAGAAAAAGCCGCCGACAACTCAACAAAACGATTAAAAGGATCAGCACTTTATAATTTAGGGTTGAGTTATTTTCATAACAAAGAATTAGCACAAGCGATTATTCACTTTAATGACTCGATTAGAGCATTTAGAGAGCAGGGATACGAGCATTTAAATAGAATCTTAGATCCGCTCATTATGTTGTCAAAAGCCTACTTCAAAATGAAAGAACAGGATTTAGGTACATACGCTTTAAATAACGGAATAGAACTATCTGAAAAGCTGAAAGATCATGTTCTATTATTGATATTCAAGTTTTTAAGATCACTATACATTGACAACAATTTTGAGCAGTTGGAAAAAATAATGGAATTGTTAGAAATAAAGTCAATGTATCCTGACCTGGAAGATTTAGCAAAAGATGCTGCAAAATATTATAATGAGATGGGAGATAAAGACAATGCGATGCATTTCTATGAAAAGATTCTTTATTTCCAAACTCAAGTGAAGCGGGGGGACTGTCAGTATGAAATTTAAAACGTTATCAGTAGTATTCGTGATGATTAGTGTCATAAGTGTTGTTAGTTATTTTACGTCAGAAGTGACAGCAAGTCATGATGAAGCTAGGAGAGGTCATACTGCAAGTATTGGTTATACTGCTTAAGTAAAAAGCCCTTTAAGGGCTTTTTACTATAAAACGGAATATATGCTATGAATAAAGAATATTTTTTCCATAGAAAACATACTGAGGAGGAAGTAAAATGACAATGTTAAAATCAACATTATTTCGAAGGATTTTCATTATATTTTTTGCTTTAACCTTTATGATTAGTCTGTTCAATATGGCTGTGTTTCCAGGGACGCCAGCGTCTTATTATGTTGGCCTGATTTGTAAGATGTTGTTTATCAGTTTGTTAAATGGTCTATTTTTCGGAACAATTATCTATTTGATTGTCACCCTTCTCTTTGCTAAATCTTCAAAGGAAAATCAATAAACAAGTGAGCGGCTAAAGACCGTTCTTTTTTATTTTTAAAAATTGGACATGCTATTTTAAGAGAAAATGAGATGACTTAATTTATGATCTAAATCGCAATTCCTGTAAATGTTTTTCCATCATACATTCAATTATTTTTAATAACTTACTGCATTATATTTTAAAGGGTGTTACCGTTGGATGTAAGGAATGATTGGCCAATCTTCCAATAAGAGTTGGAGGGAAATCATGAATTGCAAAATTGAAATATTAAGCAATATGAAGATGGTGTATATGAGGAATATAGGACCGTATGGAAGCAAAATGAATATAGAAATGATGAAGCATTTTAAAAAATGGATCAATAAACATCAATTAAATGATGAATTAAAGAAACATGGCATATACGGGGTTCCTCAAGATGATCCTGCAAGGACTTTACCTGAAAAATGCAGATATGACCTCATGATCATGACAAATAGAGATTTCTCTAATGATCAAATGGTTCAGACTGGTCATTTTGAAGGGGGAAAGTATGCTGTTTTTACAATGAGGCATACAACTGAAAAAGTGAATTTGTTTTGGAGTCAATTACCTGACTATATTCAGAACAATCAATTGAACATGCGTCAGGCACCTACTATAGAGCGATATAGAGAAGAGGAAGGCGAAGATAAGGTGTGTGAATTCTTACTGCCTATCTTTTAGACAATTTATCGAACGTCAATGAAAACAGACCTTTATGGTCTGTTTTTATGGTTAAATCATCTAGGACTCGTTGCTTCAAATGCTATACTAAGGCTAAACTATAAATGAAGGGTCATGATAGGAGGAGCATTGTGTGATATTCATCATAGGCATTGTCATTGCTTTTATGATTGCTATTTTAGGTTTTACTGTTTTCGTAGATGTAGGGAATGGATTGGGGACGGCTCTCAGCATCATCGGGGGAATGGTCATTTTATTCATAGCCGGCAGATTACAAAGACGAAAAGAACAGAATGACCCCAACATATTATTAGAGAAGATGATGATGCTTTTTCACGAAGGTGGATTTCAGGCATCTGCATATATCTTTTCAGAGCAAGTTGATAAGGGATTTGCGATTGATGATGAGCTAGAGAAATTGCGCTATATTGAACATCAACCTGGCGGCTCATCTAGAAAATATAGATTTGCAGTCACTGAGCTTTCCTTGAAAGATTTGAAACAAGTTGAGATGTTAGAAGATGGTGTGCCAATTGAATATTCAGCTGAGAGTGATGATAAAGAAGAGGTCTCGACGCTTGAATTAAGATTAACTATGAATGATCAAGAATCATCAACGATCACGATCAACTTCTTGCAATTTGATGGACCTGTTCGTAAAAGCAACGCTCATTACTTAGCTGAACGGGAAAATTTGCAGGAGGTTTATGATGATATTGAAGCAATGATGAAATCTGCTAATCACCGCTCATAGAGAAGAAATCACAGTTTGATGTGGTTTCTTTTTTTTATGTGTACCCAAGAAAAGCTGGTCCGGTCATTGTAGTTGAATGTTTTTCTCAAAAATGAATAAAGATAGACTAGACGCGAAAGCGAACATGGAGATAGAAAGAACTCTCATGTGATGAGGAGGAAAAATAAATGAAAAAGCTATGCAGGGAAGTTTGGATCGAAGTCAACCTTGACGCGATTAAAAGAAATATCGGGGCCATTCAAGCGCATATTCCGAGGAAAAGTAAGATCATGGCTGTCGTGAAGGCGAATGCTTATGGACACGGTTCAGTGGAGGTAGCGCGGCAGGCACTGGAGAGCGGTGCGACGGAGCTCGCAGTTGCTAGCTTGGAAGAAGGCATTGTATTGAGGAGAGCAAAAATTGAAGCACCGATTCTGGTCCTTGGATTTACGCCGCTTGACTGTGTGAAAAGGGCTGCAGCCTGGAGAATTGACCTTTCAGGCCTTCGTGAAGACTGGATTGTTCAAGCAAATGAGATCTTAGCGGAAGAAGAAAGTCAGCGTCGGCTTGGGATTCATGTCAATGTCGACACAGGTATGGGGCGATTAGGTGTACGAACGAAGGAAGAGCTGTTAAGAGTGGTGGAAGCCCTTGAAAAGAGTGAAAACCTTAGATGGGATGGGATTTTTACGCATTTTTCCACTGCAGATGAGCCTGACCCTGATTTTACGCAGCTGCAGCACAGCATTTTTATTGATTTTCTTCGTTTTTTGAAAAAACAAGGAATTAAGCTGCCGACCGTACATATGAACAATACAGCGGCTGCCATCGCGTTTCCTGAATTTAGCGCCGATATGATTCGACTAGGCATCGGGCTATATGGGCTGTATCCTTCGCAATACATTGAAAGCTTAGACGCTGTTCAGCTAGAGCCCGCTCTCAGTTTAAAAGCAAGGATTGCGTTCGTGAAGGAAATGGTGACAGAGCCAAGGACCGTCAGCTATGGTGCAACATATGTAGCAAAACCTAATGAAGTCATTGCGACCATACCGATCGGTTACGCAGATGGGTACTCACGCGCCTTATCAAATCGAGGGTTCATGCTTTTCCGCGGAAAACGAATGCCGATTGCTGGCCGAGTCACAATGGATATGACGATGATCAGTTTAGGAGAAATGAAAGCAAAGAAAGGCGAGGAAGTGGTCATTTACGGCCGTCAAAAGGACGGAGAAATTTCTGTCGATGAAATCGCCGAAATGCTCAATACGATCAACTACGAAGTCATCGCCACCTTAAGCCGCCGCGTTCCTAGGTTTTATCGTCGAGGCGGGAAGATTATTAAAATATCGACACCGGTGATGTATGTGTGAGAGTAAATAACAGGTGCAATTTGAGGATATTTGTTCTGGTGTACAATGATAAAAATTAAATTTTATTACAAATATGTCGATAAAAGGAGGGATATTTAAGATATGGAGGAAAGAAACGATGAAAAAAGGTTTATTTTTAGTGCTTTTGACTATTTTTATGATGGTCACAATTCATCCGTTAAAAGCTCATGCAGCTGAGACAAATGGGTGGACGAAGCGAGCAGACTTACCGGAAGAGCGAATCGGAGCAAGTGTAGGAGTAGTTGACGGGAAAATATATGTATTCGGTGGAGCAAGTCAACAGTCTAAATTCAACAATTCAACATATATGTATGATCCTAAAATTGATTTGTGGTCAGAAAAAACAAGTATGCCTAGATTAAGAACAGGAGCTACCTACGCAACAGTAGGTAAAAAAATCTATGTCATTGGCGGCCTTACTGATACAACTAAAACAGTTCACAAAACCATCGATGTTTATGATACAGAACTAGATCAATGGACAGAAGAACCAATTAAGATGCCTGAGAAATTTATATATACATCATATATAACTGGTTCCTTAAGAGCAGTTACAGTTGGAGAAAAAATTTATATAGTAGCATCTTTATCAAGCTCTCAAGTAAATTTTTATTCCTATGATACGGTAAGTGGAGAGTGGGAAAGTTTAGATAATTCTCAATTAGCTTCTCGTCAGGGTAGAAGTATTTCAGAGATAAATGGAAAGTTATATATTGCTGGTGGTGAGGCTAACGTTAGCCGAGTGAATGATAAAGATATATTAGAATATGATATGACGCTAGGGAAGTGGCAACGGTTAAAGGATGTTCAGTTAAATTCTTTTGCATATGAAGCTGCTTATGCGACATACAATCATAAATTATTTTTGATTGGCGGTCAGCAAATTGGAGATAGATCAAGTAAGTTATTAAAACAAGTTCAGATATTTGATCCACAAACTAGACAAGTCCAAGATTCTTTATATGAAATTCCTGAAGGTAGAGTTGGATCTGTAGCAGTTATTACTGATGATCAATTATATGTCATTGGTGGAAGAGATTATGCTGAGTCAATTGGTAGTCATTCTGTCAAAAACACTTTTAAATCTGTTATCTCAATTCCATTAAAAGATCTGCAAAAAGTCACTAAGGATCAGGATGAAACAAAACCAGATGATGGTTCAGCAGAAGAACCAAAAGATCAGGATGGAACAAAGCCTGGTGATGGGTCAACAGAAGAACCGAAAGATCAGGATGGAACGAAGCCTGGTGATGGGTCAACCGAAGAACCAAAAGATCAGGATGGAACAAAGCCTGGTGATGGGTCAACAGAAGAACCGAAAGATCAGGATGGAACAAAGCCTGGTGATGGGTCAACCGAAGAACCGAAAGATCAGGATGGAACGAAGCCTGGTGATGGGTCAACCGAAGAACCAAAAGATCAGGATGGAACAAAACCTGGTGAAGAAGCAACAAAAGGTATACTTTCAATTACCATGATAAACGGGCTGCAAAAGGATTATTTGCTTTCAATGAAAGAGATTAATGATTTTCTAAATTGGTACAAAGAAAGAAGCTTTGGAATTGGGATGAACTTCTATGAAATCAATGATGAACACAATAAAGGTCCTTTCGCAAGTAAGAAGGATTATGTGGTGTATCCAAATATCTTAATGTTTGATATCAAGCAATACTGATATCATAAAACGATAGAGCTGCTGATTATAGATCAGCAGCTTTTGTTTTTATAGGATTGTTAAAATTAGGATTAACGTCATGAGAAAAATGCGATATTTTTTTAAAAATCTGCTAAACATCCTATAACAACATCCGATAATAGAATTGTCAGGGTTGATAAGCCCTAGAATCAAGGACTTTTTTCAGACAAGGACGTCTGTCAGGTCCCGCATACATGGAGGTAATAGGAAATGAGAATTAACCACAATATCGCAGCACTTAACACATTGAACCGTTTGTCTGCAAACAACGGTGCGAGCCAAAAGAACATGGAGAAACTTTCTTCTGGTCTTAAAATCAACCGTGCAGGAGATGACGCAGCAGGTCTAGCAATCTCTGAAAAAATGCGTGGACAAATCCGCGGATTAGAAATGGCTTCTAAAAACGCACAAGACGGTATCTCTCTTATTCAAACAGCTGAAGGTGCATTGACTGAAACTCATGCAATCCTTCAACGTATGCGTGAACTAACTGTTCAAGCAGGTAACACTGGAACTCAGCAAACTGAAGATTTAACAGCTATTAAAGATGAAATGGATGCATTAATCGAAGAGATTGATGGCATTTCTAACCGTACAGAATTTAACGGTAAAAAATTACTAACTGGAGAATATGCAGTTAATACAACTACTCCTGCAGACCAAAAGGATTTAATCTTCCAAATTGGTGCGAATGCTACGCAACAAATTAAAGTTAACATTGAAGCAATGTCTGCTGATGCTCTAGGAACAAGTGATACTTTAAATGTTTCTTCTTTAGATGTAACTAAATTTGCTACTAATGCACCTGATGTAGCAGCTGATGGTTACGATGCACAATTGAAAATTGTTGACGATGCAATCAATAAAGTTTCATCTCAACGTGCTAAACTTGGTGCAGTACAAAACCGTCTAGAGCACACAATCAACAACCTGGGTGCTTCTGGTGAAAACTTAACAGCTGCTGAGTCTCGTATCCGTGACGTTGATATGGCGAAAGAAATGAGTGAGTTCACAAAGAACAACATTCTTTCTCAAGCTTCACAAGCAATGCTTGCACAAGCGAACCAACAGCCACAAAACGTACTTCAATTACTACGTTAATGAAGAGCCCCTTTTATGGGGCTTTTTTTTATGCTGTTTTTTTCTTCTCATTTTCTCCAGTCTTATGATTCTTAAATCCCTCTGATAAATCATGAAAAATGACCTTTAAATTTGGCATACTCTAGCGAAACGATCATAATGAATGAGACTTATTCCTTATTTATCCCTTTTTTGTTAAACAAATTCCATCAGTGTTCGATAAATGGATTGTAAGGCTTACAAAAAAATTCTAATTTAGAACTTTTGGACAAGGATGTTCAATTGGTTCAAACACATGGAGGTAATAGGAAATGAGAATTAACCACAATATCGCAGCACTTAACACGCTGAATCGTTTGTCTGCAAACAATGGAGCAGGGCAAAAGAACATGGAGAAGCTGTCTTCTGGTCTTCGCATCAACCGTGCAGGAGATGACGCAGCAGGTCTAGCAATCTCTGAAAAAATGCGTGGACAAATCCGCGGATTAGAAATGGCATCTAAAAACGCACAAGATGGTATCTCTCTTATTCAAACAGCTGAAGGTGCATTAACAGAAACACATGCGATTCTTCAACGTATGCGTGAACTAACTGTTCAAGCGGGTAACGTTGGTACTCAACAAACAGAAGATTTAACAGCGATTCAAGAAGAACTCACTGCTTTGGTGGATGAAATTGATGGGATTTCACAGCGTACAGCATTTAACGGAAAGAATCTGTTGGATGGTAGCGTAGAAGATGGATTCCAATTTCAAATTGGCGCAAACATTGAGCAAAATATCAACGTACAGATCGGCAAAATGGACGCTGAAACCTTGACTGTCAAAGATATTAAAGTGAATGAAGATGGTTTTGACTTTGACGTCGAAGTAGCAAAAATTGATGAAGCAATCGGCGCAGTATCTAAACAACGTTCAGCACTTGGTGCAGTACAAAACCGTCTAGAGCATACAATCAACAACCTTGGTGCTTCTGCTGAAAACTTAACAGCTGCTGAGTCTCGTATTCGTGACGTGGACATGGCGAAAGAAATGAGTGAGTTCACAAAGAACAACATTCTTTCTCAAGCGTCTCAAGCGATGCTAGCTCAAGCAAACCAACAGCCGCAAAACGTACTTCAATTATTACGTTAATGAAAAAGCCCCATGAAGGGGCTTTTTTTGTTTCAATCTAATGAAAGTAAGTGCTGCAAACGAAAGTCAGGAACCGCTTCATGGAAAAAAGCTCGATTGTCTTCATCATCCTCTTTATCCCACTGACTCCACCATTCAGCAGTTTCTCCAGAGGCGTCGGATTGAATCATGTCATGCAGCTGTTCTAAGTTGATAACATTGATAAAACTTTTGCAGCGAGCATTCCCGTCATACCGCCGCCAATGGCGATCGCCTGCTCATATGTCATAGGTTGTCTCACAACATGCGCCTCCAATGAATATACAAAATGATTACATGACCATTTCATCATATGTTGATGCTTAAATTATAGCAAATTTGCGTTTTGTTGAATATAGAGAGGGAATCTCCTTCTTTTTACTCGTACATATGAGAAATAACTTTAAACATCATCATTATTTTTAAAAAATAACTATTATTTTAAGAAGGACTACCGATAAATAACATAAGGGGGTAGAGAAATTGGATATACTACAGAGTATTGTGACAGCAGCACCTTATATGATGCAGATTTTAAAAAATGAAGTGACGATGGGTATCATTGACCGAGAGAAATTTTTGCTGTATTTGCCATCGAAAGATGTTGATTTTCAAATTCGAGCTGGTGAACATATTAAAGCAGATGATCTGAATATGAAAAAAGCGCTGAGAGGTGAGACATCAAGTATGTTTGTACCTGAATCAGTGTATGGAGTACCATTAAATGCAATGGGATTGCCAATTTATGATGAAAATGGGCAAGTGATTGGTGCCCTCGCTTTAGGATTTCCGCTCAAAAATCAAATAGAGCTTGAAGCATATATGGAGTCATTAAATGACATCATTCAAAGTATTCAAGAAAAGGTGCACGTGGTGGCGGCACATTCAGAGGAGCTTTCTGCTACAAGTGAGGAGATGACCTTACAAACGCAGCAAACACTTGAAAGCTCGAAACAAACAGCCGATATTACAAAAATGATTAAAGGCATCTCGAAACAAACGAGTTTGCTAGGATTGAATGCGTCAATTGAAGCGGCCAGGGCAGGAAAAGAGGGAGCTGGTTTTAGTGTTGTAGCAAGTGAGGTTCAAAAGCTTTCAAGTGAAACTTCACGTGCAACAGAAAACATCGAAAGCTCATTGCAAGGGATTTCCTCCAATATACATACATTACTTGAGAGTATGGGCCGTATGAAAGGTTCTTCATCTGAACAGGCTTTACTTGTGACGGAGTTTAGCGAAATTGTGGAACGATTGACGATCGTAAGTAAAGAAATGAAAGAATTCATGCAGCATGTGATGTCAACTTAAAAAACGAATCCAAGAGGGATTCGTCTTTTTGATGCGCTATTTTCTCTTGTTCTGATCAAAGCGATAATCATACGTGTCGCCCTTCACCACATTTAAAAACTCATGTCCAATTTGAACAAGCTGTCCGTTTTTCCATTTGATGAGAGGGTCTTTGTCAGGGTATTTCCAGTAAATCGTCTTCTTACGGTGGGTCAGTTTGTTTTCAATTTCTGCTCTAACTGCGTTTTCCTTTAGCTTTCCTCCGCTATGCTGATAGGTGTTGATGATGTACATTCCGTCAGGTGATGACATCGAGCGGATGAATGTTCCGTGAGACACGCCTTGAAGAGAGAAGCATTTCCAATAAATAATGCCAGCGAAGCTAAGGAGTAAGATGATAAGGATGAGGGTGGTTTTCTTTTTTAACATGAAAAATTCCTCCAGATGTAGATCACAATATTTCTAATTTATGAGAGAGAATACAAAAAGATTCATATAGTCCAAAAGTTCTATTCGTTTCAATTATCGGTCATTTTTTCTCAAAATTCAACAGAAAGCCGTAAATGTAAGGAAAATTTAAGGAAGAATTCAAGTGGTGTATTTGATTCGAAACCTCTTTACAAAAGAATAAGGGATCAGTAGACTTATGCTCATATAGAGAAATGGGGCAGATGACATGAGACAAATCATCGATACGTATCAAAGTTATGAAGAGCTTTCCGCTCATGAAAGAATAGGAATTGATTATCGAATTCTTCACGAGCGGAAAGGTGACCAGCTTCTGGTTTTGTCGCCTCATGCCGGAGGAATTGAATCCGGCGTGAGTGAGCTCATTCATGAAATATCTAGTGATTATTCTATGTATTTATTTGAAGGCCTTAAAGTAAAAGGCAATCATGTTCTTCATATTACAAGTACACGTTTTGATGAGCCGGTTTGCCTTTCACAGGTGCATACCCATCATTATACGTTTGCACTCCATGGTTACGGAGAAACAGAGGTGCTTCAAACGTTAGTGGGAGGTACGGACAGAGAAAGAGCGGCAGAAACTGTGAAACGTTTAACGCTAAATGGCTTTCACGCATTGCTTCTATCTGAATCTGATCGTTTTTCTGGAACACATCCTGATAATATTAATAACCAATGTCTGACGGGAAAAAGTGTACAACTTGAAATTAGTCAGGCGCAAAGAAGAGCATTTTTTCAAGACTTTAGGCGTCGCTACCGGCGTGATACACAAACTGAACAATTTTATCGGTACACAAATGTACTCAAACAAGTATTAGCCCTTTATGAATAAACTATTATCGTTTTATGTGATGATTTACGTTTGATAAACAGCTTCTTTTTCTGCGACCTTTTCTGCTTTCATTAAATAAGACGTAAACTCCTGTTGAAAGCGAATGCCTGCTTTTCGCTGTTCGAATAAGGCAAGCCGCTTTTCAGCAAAAGCTCTGGTGACGTGAAACGTTTGAGCAATATGCAAAATGGCTTGCTGCCGAAGGGTTGGAAGCTTCATTTGCAGCAGCATAAAGGTTGGAACACAAAAGTGATACATGAATTGTTTTGCCTGAAACTCCTGCAGTTCTCGAAAAAGTTTGTTCATTTTGAAATGATTGCCTGTATGCTTTAGCACATGACAAAGCTCGTGGGCAAAATCCTGCCATTGTTCTTCAGGTGATAGGGATCTGTTTAATATAATACTGTAAAGACCTTGATGTTGGATCATCATGCTGCCAGTCTCCTCGTAGTGGACCCATACATGAAATTCAGAAGCGATCCTTTGCATCTCTCTATAAGCGGGACCGCTTATTTGTAATTGAGCATATAACCGCTTAATATCTTCTTCTAAATGGGTTAAAAAACCAGTCATTTAAAAAACCTCCATACAAACGTATGTTCTATTTTTGGCGTAAAAGAAAAGCCCATATAGGACTAAATAGCTAATTGAGCTATTACTTACTTTTTATATCGGCTTATTTTTAACAATTTTAACATAAATTCAAGGAAAAATGGAAGTAATTCCTGTTTTTTTCTGTATTTTTGCACTTTCCACTACTAAAAAGAGTGATTGAATTCAAATTTTACCATAGTCTTCTCATGAAAACAAACAAGTATTGTCTTACGAACGCCACCGATTGATGAGAAAGATCAATTCAATCTAGCAAAAGGGAGTGCAGAACATGGTACAAATTTATCAAGATTTTATTCCAGTTGGAAACGGAAACCGCCCAGGATATGCGATGACACCAGAGTATGTGACGGTGCATAACACAGCAAACACGTCAAAGGGAGCGGATGCGAAAAGTCATGCGGCCTATGTAAAACGCCCAGCGACAGAGGTGAGCTGGCATTTTACAGTGGATGATCATGAAATCTTTCAGCATCTGCCGTTAAATGAAAATGGCTGGCATGCAGGGGATGGACATGGGAATGGTAACCGGAAGTCGATCGGAATTGAAATTTGTGAGAATGAAGATGGAAATTTTCAGCAAGCGGTCAAACATGCACAATGGCTTATTCAAAAGCTATTAAAAGAACATCACATTCCGCTAGCAAACGTGGTCACACATCAGTACTGGTCTGGAAAAGCATGTCCACGCCAGCTTCTTTCTACATGGGATGAATTTAAAAAAGGGATTGAAACGGCAGAAGATCCGGAGCCGGTCATCACGTATGTCGTGAAAAGCGGAGATACGTTAACGAGTATTGCGAAAGCTCATGGGGTCACAGTTCAAGATTTACAGAAGTGGAATGACATTAGTGATCCGAATAAGATTCAAATTGGACAGGTTCTCAAAATTTATCGTAACGATGCAAAGAGCACGTATGAGCTGCCAGATGGGGTTTTAAAGGTGACGTCTCCATTGACAAAGGGAGAGCACGTACGCCTCGTCCAACAGGCGCTTGCTGCTGTTTATTTTTATCCTGATAAAGCAGCTGCAAATAAAGGAATAGACGGAGTTTACGGAGAAAAAACGGCGAACGCCGTAGCGCGTTTTCAGCTGGTAAATGGTCTGACAAGTGATGGGGTATACGGACCTAAAACGAAGGAAAAACTTCTGAAGCTGTTAAGTAAGTGAGTGTTTCTGTTTGTATGATTGGATGACTGCTTCACTTTGCTCATTTAATCGACGCATATAAGGCGACGACTTATATTCAGCAAACTGAACATATCTCAATTGTTTGATTTTCTTTTTCATTTATTGGCACCTCAATCGTTGCAACGTATAGATTATTGTATGCAAGTCTATGTAAAAATGGAAGCAGGACGCGGATTTTGTTCCGCGTCCTTTAGTGTAATCAAGCCCTTTTATTTTTATACTCATCCAATAGCTGTTCATTCTTTTTAAAAATACGCTCTGTATGGGGACTTACCTTGTAATCCGCCATACTGATATGTTGCTTTTTCTTTAAAATCTTAAAAGGGTTTTTCTTGCGATTGTTGTTATCCCCTTGAAGTGCGTGGTCCATCTTCATCACCTTCCTCTTCGTCAGGCAAGATTAGGTCATAAATTGTTGTAAGTGACGTCATTAATAAATAGTCGAACTCAGTGACAATGTCATCAGAGGTAAGCTTAATGACGAAGTGATCATCTGCTACAGAAAACGGGATGAGCACCAATTTGCCGAAATCATCGTAATAGACTTCCTGCCTGTCAAGCTTCGCCTGAATAAGAGCTCGCTGGTCAAGTGTCCGCAGCAGGTCATCTTTTTGTTCCTGCGTATCGTATGGACAAAGAACCGCTTGAATATTCATCTTGTCGGCAAAAGAATAAATGAGCCGTTCAATTCCCTCTATATATGCCTCTACACTTCCATAATATACATGGATCGGTTCGTTTTTCAATAGGTATTGGTACGTTTTTAGTTTGTTGAGATAAGAATGAAGTAGATCGTTATTTTGTTCTAGGAGTTGGTGGGTGTCGATTTCTAGTTCGTGATTTCCGAGTTTTTTAATATAGGAGCTGAGAAAGATGAATGCATCGGTTAATGCAAAAAAAACAGCAATAATCAAGTAGTGCATCCAATCGGTGAAGATTGAAGAAGGGTCATTTGTCCAGTACACAACAGCACCAGCTACATAAATCCAATACCACGTTTTTCGAATGGCAAACATCTTTTCTTTTACTTTTTGTTCAAAACGCCATACGGCAAATACATATACAGCAAGGGCACCTAGCAATAACCACACGGTCAATTGAAAAAATAATAGCATGTTCTTCTCTCCCATAGACAGATGGATACTTATTTATTTCTATGGATATGATTGGAAACCCTGCTTCATGAAAAAATGCCTTGTAGGAACAAGGTGTTGAAGTGTGCGGGCAAATAAAAAAAGACCTGTCTGACAGGTCTTTGATATTAGATAATCGCATTTAACACAAAGTATATAAGAGCCCCTAGAGTTCCTGAAATCGGTAATGTGATCACCCAAGTGACAAGCATGCGTTTTGCCGTACCCCAGTTTACTCCTTTTACTCTGTGTGCAGAACCTACACCTAGAATAGAAGATGAGATCACGTGAGTGGTACTAACAGGTAAGTGAATAAATGTCGCACCGAAGATAATCGCTGCACCCGTTAAATCGGCAGATACTCCGTTTACTGGACGAATTTTCATAATTTTACCGCCGACTGTTTTAATAATCTTCCAGCCGCCAATAGAAGTACCTAGTCCCATTGCAAGCGCACAAGAGAATTGTACCCAGAAAGGAATGTCGTCTGTTGTATGCAAATTACCTGCAATTAAAGCCATCGTAATAATTCCCATCGCTTTTTGCGCATCGTTTGTTCCGTGGGTATACGATTGCAGTGCAGCAGTTAAAATTTGAACACGTCGGAATTGTTTATTTGTTTTTGCGAGATTGTTGTTTCTGAATACAAATTTGATAATGGTATACACGATATATCCCAATACGAAAGCTAGGATAGGTGAAAGCAATAGTGCTTGAATGATTTTAATGAATCCCGAATAGTTTAAAGCGCCAAAACCAGCAGAGGCAATAACAGCTCCTGCGATTGATCCGATCAGTGCATGTGAAGAACTACTCGGAATCCCGTAATACCAAGTAAGCAAGTTCCAAGTAATGGCCGCAATTAAAGCAGCCAAAATGACAACAGAACCGTTTTGAAGTGTAAAAGGATCTGCGATGTCTTTTGTGATGGACTTTGCCACACCTGTAAATGTCATTGCTCCTAAGAAGTTCATGAACGCTGCCATAATAATAGCATGTCTAGGCTTTAACGCCTTTGTTGAAACCGAAGTGGCAATGGCATTTGCTGTATCGTGAAATCCGTTGATGAAATCAAAAGCAAGTGCACAAATGACAATAAATATGGTAAGGATGAGTAATGTGTCCATGTTTAACTAACCCCGTTACGCATTCTTCATAATGATTGTTTCTAGATTGTTGGCAACACTTTGACAGGAATCAGCGATTTCTTCAAGTGTTTCGTAAATTTCTTTGTATTGAATGACCTTGATTGGATCAGTTTCTTTTCCAAACAAGTTCTTTAGTGATTTACGATAAAGATTGTCACAATTATGCTCGATCTCTTTGATTTTGATTGCGTGTGGTTGAATATCTTTTAAGCGATTTTCAGCCAGTAAATCGATTGTAATTAAAATTTCCTTTGCACATTCTCTGATGTAGTGGCTGAATTTGTCGATATGTTCGTCAGAGCTTGTCATTGAATAAATTTCCATTGTCGCTGAAAAATGCTCAATTCCATCTAAAACATCGTCGAGGCTATTCGTCAATTGAAGAATGTCTTCACGTTCAATCGGTGTAATAAAGGCTTTGTTCAGCTCTTTAATCATAGTATGAACATGATTATCACCTTTTGTCTCATATTCCTTCAATGTGTCAGAAAATTCTTTCAGAGTGGTTTGATTTGTTACTTTATAGCTAACAAAATACTCAGCAGTTTCATCTAAATTTTTAGCAATTTCCGTTAACAAGACGGAAAACTTGTCTTTTTTCCTTTTTAACATGTAAAAACCCTCCATTGTATAAATGAGACAATGCACACATCAAATAATTATATATTCTTTTGTCGAAAAAAAACAGGTGTAGTCGAAAATTTCTTCACTTTTTCTATTTGATCTTATTCTGACCTAAAGATGTGTTCTCAACACACCTTTTTCAGAAAGGAGAAAAGAAATGAAAAAAGCGGTCCATTTTTGGCGCCGCTTAAAGCTTAAGAAGCTGAATAAATAAGTTTAAATCGCTCGCAAACAAGGAGCATGTCTTCTTTGAATTCTAATCCGTACGGTTTGAGTGCTTCTGTAAAAAATTCTTGATGGGCTCTGTACCAATAGTTATATGAAAGATCGCCTTCACCTTCTGCTTGTGCAAATGATTCTGGAACCTCATTCATTGGCATGACATCTACATGCGTGATCTCTATGATGGCTTTTGGTTCGTCATGGCTGTCCAAAATGACCGCATATTGTCCTGCCTTTGGAAGCGGCTCCTGTTCCTTTTCGTAAAAAAGGTGTCCAGAACAAGTCGCTGTTTTTTTCCCTTGCAGAACAAGGTCAAGCAATTGATCTGGGTCTGCTCCAAATGCCCAAGCGGAAACAGACGCGTCAATTGGTGCACTTTCTGATTTTTCTTCCCAATATGTTTCCCAAAATAAGGTGCTTTTCTGATTCATCATTCTTCCCCCTTTGTGATGTGTTTATTATACCGTGAAATCAAATACATGGAAGTATAGTGTCTTTATCCCTACTGAGTAAGTATGTCATATGTTTTGAAAATCCGCTTTATATTTGATGAATATAGGATGATAGAATGAAAAATTTAGAAATTTTAGAATAATCTATTGTATTCTGGTCAAGAAGTCGGTAAGGTCAAAGTAAGAATATGGAAGGGGTGTTGTGTATGAAACGCATTTCTCTAACTATTTTGTCCATATGTCTGTTGGTTTTCTCGTTTTTTCTGCCTGTCAGTCAGGTCACTGCAAACGAAACTCATGGGAATAAAGTAGCTGTTGGGAAGGATGGCATGGTGGCTACTGCCCATCCGCTCGCATCAGAAGTGGGTGCAGATGTATTAAAGAAAGGTGGAAACGCTGTTGACGCTGCTGTTGCCATCCAGTACGCACTGAATGTGACAGAGCCAATGATGTCTGGAATTGGCGGCGGAGGATTTATGATGGTTTATGATGGGAAGACTAAAGAAACATCCATCATCAATAGTCGAGAAAGAGCACCACAAGGCGCAACACCAGACATGTTTTTAACAGATGAGGGGGAAGTCATCCCGTTCGCTGAGCGATCCACACACGGTAATGCTGTTGGTGTTCCAGGGACTGTAAAAGGTCTTGAGGCGGCATTAGATAAGTGGGGGACCCGCTCGATGAAGGAATTGATTAAGCCTTCCATTCAGCTTGCAGAGGATGGATTTGAAATCGATTCTGTCCTGGCAAAAGCCATTGATGATCATCAAGGAAAATTGAAAAAAACGGCCGCAGCGTCAATCTTTCTTCCAGATGATCAGCCGCTCAAAGAAGGGGACCTCCTAGTTCAGCCAGGTCTTGCAAAAACATTTAAGCTCATTGCGAAAAAAGGAAGCAAAGCATTTTATGAAGGAAAAGTAGCAAAGGCACTTGCAAATACAGTCCAAGATTTTGGCGGAACGATGACAACTGATGACATTGATCGTTATGAGGTCAAGACTGACAAGCCTATCTGGGGAGACTATAAAGGATATCAGCTTGCAAGTATGCCTCCACCAAGCTCAGGCGGGGTGTTTATGCTGCAAATGCTCAAAATACTTGATCACTTTAACCTATCTCAATATGACCCCAAATCATTCGAAAAATATCAGCTGCTTGCTGAAACGATGCATCTCTCCTATGCTGACCGTGCTGCATATGCCGGCGACCCCGAATTCGTAGATGTTCCACTAAAAGGACTATTAGACGATGATTACATTTCAGAAAGAGCCTCTCTTATTGAATTAGATCAAATGAATCGTAACCCGAAAGAAGGAGATCCATGGGCGTATGAGGATGAAAAAACCCCATCCCCTATTGTCCCGCAGCCAGAAGATAAAACCATTGGTGAGACCACACATTTTACTGTTGCCGATCAGTGGGGAAATGTTGTGTCATTCACAACAACCATTGAACAGTTATTTGGTACAGGGATTCTCGTCCCGGAATATGGATTTTTCTTAAACAATGAACTAACAGATTTTGATGCAAGACCTGGCGGAGCAAATGAAGTTCAGCCGAATAAACGTCCATTATCCAGTATGACACCGACCATCATATTCAAAGATAACGAGCCTGTCATGACAGTAGGTTCACCGGGAGGAACGACCATCATTGCTTCTGTTTCACAAACCATATTGAATTTGCTTGAATATGACATGGAGCTTCAGGATGCAGTTGAAGAACCAAGGATTTATACAAACAGCCCAACTTCTTATCGTTATGAAGTAGGTGTCCCTCTCGATGTGAGAACAAAGCTTAATGATATGGGGCATCGTTTTGGCAACTCGCCTATTGATATAGGAAATGTTCAAGCTCTACTCATTGATCGAAAAGCAGGAACCTTTACTGGAGTGGCTGACTCCTCGAGAAACGGGACTGCTGTTGGCGTCAATTTAAAGCTCTCTGCCCAATAAGAACATTTCCCGGGAAAAGAAGCGCCTCTTATGGCGTTTCTTTTTTGTCTAAATATAAGGAAAACAGTAGAAAACTGAGAATAGTTTGAATCATACATAGCTGATCAGACAACCGAAGGCTCTTGGCCATTTGAAGTACAGGACTGTGATGTATTTCAATGGCTAAGGGCCTTTTTTGCGTATGAATGACAAGGTTGTTGCTGACATCAAAGAGCAAGTACATGAGCTTTTAGAGAGAGGAAGTCACATTTAATAAGAAGTAGAGCATAGTTGAAGAAAGATGCAAAAAAGACTGCATCTTTTTTTATAAAATTTTTCCTAGGACATTGACTTATAATTTAGAATATTATAATATCTTTACAAAGGTAACAACATTGAACATTTTTCGGTAATTATATTTGTAAGCGCTTTATAAAAGGTTCTATTCCAAAATGTTCTTTCTTTTTGTTACATGTGTTCATATTTATGCCAAATGAAAGGGGTGGTTGTTTGAACAACTTGTTTGAGTTAGATGAACAGCTGATCAAGCTGCAGTACGATGCATCTTCGAGAGAGGAGGTGACCACATATTTAGCGGAGCGATTAGAAGCGGGAGGATATATTAAGTCGAGCTTTTTACCAGCGGTACTTGAAAGAGAAAAAACATATCCTACGGGCCTTCCACTTGCGACCTTTGGGGTAGCGATTCCACATACAGATCCTGAGCATGTGAACAAACCTGCGATTAGTGTAGCCACTTTAAAGGAACCTGTTATCTTTCACAAGATGGGGAGCCCTGATGAAACTGTGCTAGCCAAAATTGTGTTCGTCCTAGCAATCTCTGAACCTAGTAAGCAGCTCGTGATGTTAGAGAAGCTCATGACACTTTTTAGAAAAGAAGAGGTGATGACGAGGCTGTCTCACATGACATCGTATGAAGAAGCGGTTGCCGTGCTTGAGCAAGAATTAAACCAATAGCCTTTCACAAAAATAATGTAAGCGCTTTATTTGAGAAATCCAGGAGGTGGATGTATGATCAAGCAAGTTGTCGATTTTATATTAGACCTTGGGCCAACTATTATGCTTCCGATTATTATGACGATTTTCGGTATGATTTTAAGGCAAGGCTTTAAGAAATCCTTCCGAGCCGGTATTACGATCGGAATTGGATTTGTCGGCGTCAACCTTGTCATTAATTTGCTTGTGAGCGGCCTTGGGCCAGCAGCAAAAGCCATGGTTAATTCCCTTGGGCTAAAGCTCGATATTTTGGATGTTGGATGGCCGATTGGAGCTGCTATATCCTTTGGTACACCCGTTGCCCCTTTGATGATTCCTCTTGTGCTTT
Source organism: Bacillus sp. NMCC4 (assembly GCF_002998555.1). Lineage (NCBI taxonomy): Bacteria > Bacillati > Bacillota > Bacilli > Caryophanales > Bacillaceae > Bacillus > Bacillus sp. NMCC4. The sequence goes on from NZ_PVRA01000006.1 coordinate 197,446, forward strand.
TGTTAAATGTCATCTTATTGTCCGTTAACTTTACGAAAACGCTGAATGTGGATATTTGGAACTTCTGGCATTTGATTTTCGCAGCCTCCGTGACTTACTACGCTTATCATAATATGTTCTTGGCCCTTGCTGTTGGTTTAATCGTCTCTGCTATCACGCTTAAATTAGCCGATTGGACGGCACCGACAATCGAACACCATTTTGGATTAAAAGGCGTATCGATGGCTCATGCTGAAACGGTCAACTTCGCGCCGCTTATGTATGCGTCCAACCGTATCATTGACAAGATCCCTGGCTTAAACAAAATTCATGCTGATCCAGAAACATTGAAGAAACGTTTTGGCATTTTTGGCGAACCGCTTGTGATGGGTCTCATACTTGGTATCATTATTGGTCTTCTAGGCGGCTATGATGCGAAAGGCGTCATGACGCTTGGTATTCAAATGGCAGCAGTTCTTGTACTAATGCCAAGAATGGTTGCGTTATTAATGGAAGGTCTTATTCCAATCTCTGAGGGCGCTCGTTCTTATATTCAAAAGCGTTTCCCTGGGAAAAATGTCTATATTGGTTTAGATACAGCGATTGTGATTGGTCATCCGGCGAATATGGCGGTAGCCCTTCTCATGGTGCCGATTACGATTTTACTTGCTGTCGTTCTGCCTTACAATGGCATGCTCCCGTTTGCAGACTTATCGGTTCTTCCATTTACAGTTGTTTGGGCAGTAGCAGCCGCTCGTGGAAATATTATTCGCGGTCTTATTAACAGCATTTTTACATTGATGATTGTCTTCTTTATCGCAACGAATCTCGCACCGCTTGCGACAACAATGGGGAAAGCAGTCGGCTTTGATTTCCCAGAAGGGGCCAACATGATTTCAGGTATTGACCTTGGTTCCCACGTCATTCCTTGGATCATGGTGAGACTTCTTGATCCGAGCAACCCGTACTTTATTGCAGCCATCATCTGTGCTCTGGCTTATGCGCTTCTATGGTACTGGGTGCGAAATGATATTAAAAAGCAGTATGCGAAAGAAATGGGCTTAGATCAGAAAGAACAATAAACGAGCTGGAGGGATTCTCATGGCAAAGAAAATATTGGTTTCATGCGGAACGGCAGTTGCCACATCGACGGTTGTTGCAAAGAAGGTCGAAGAGACGTTAAAGGAAAAAGGCTATGATGTCGTGGTGGAACAGTGTAAGGCATCTGAAGTCCCGCAAAAAGCGGAGGGCGCCGATTTAATCGTGACGACCACGCCAGTGAGTGACACAAAAGGAACGCCTGTGATTCAAACATTATCCTTTTTAACCGGATTTGGCATTGAAGATGATATTGAAAAAATCATAGATCATATTAAGTAAGCACTCATTCCATTGAGGAGCTTTCGCGGCTCCTTCCATTTACCTGAAAGGAGGACGTCTCATGCAGCATCATGCTTATAGCCGAACGTCTGCAGTGTTGTCCATTTTTCTTCCAGCCGTGCTCATCTGTCTGCTTTTCCTCTGGTCTCTTTATACGTTAATGTCAGCAGGACCTGAGCCGTTAGCTGTGTTAGGCGTTTATACGCTGCCTATCCTCATGCTTTCTAGTATTACTGGACTGAACCAGCCGACAAACGTCATCATTAGTGAAGATAAGCTGAAAATCGGAGCTTTTGGCAGATGGCACACATATGCGGTCTCTGATATTAAAGGAAAGCTTTTTATCAAGCCATATCCTCATATCGGGAAAGTCTATGTCAGGGTGGGCCCATCGCGCATATTCGGAGGACGTTACTGGATATCCAGTGAGATGAGTGAGTACAAGCAGCTTGTGCAAACGTTGCAGGATTTTGCGAAGGGTGATGAAAAGGAGGATGCAGCTACATGAAATCAGCTGTCTTTTATTCTTCAGAGAACATTCGGTATGAGGAGCGGAACCGGCCTGCGATTGGTGATGATGAAGTGCTATTAAGAATGCGTGCCTGCGGCTTATGCGGCACGGATATTTACAAGGCAACACATGAGACGGTACCCTCTGGAACGGTGCTAGGGCACGAAATCGCTGGTGATATTGTTGAAACCGGAAAGCATGTGACAAATATCCGAACGGGAGACAGGGTTTATGTTGCGCACCATGTGCCTTGCTTTACCTGTGACTTTTGTCAAAAGGGATTTTATACAATGTGTCCGCAGTTTGCGGCCACTAATGTAGAGCCGGGCGGGTTTTCAGAGTATATCCGCGTACCTGCATTGCATGTCAAGCACACAATGGGCAAGCTCCCGAAGGACGTCTCATATGAGCAAGGGGCAATGGTGGAGCCAGTCGCCTGCTGTCTCCACGGGTTTGAACGAGCACCTGTTCATCCAGGAGATTCTGTGCTGATCCTTGGAGCAGGGCAAATTGGCTGTATCCAACTACAGCTCGCCAAACATTACTTGGCTGGAAAAGTGATGATAACGGATGTGAATGAGAACCGGCTGCTGCAAGCGAGAAATTTAGGTGCAGATGTTGCTTTTCATCCAGCCTCTGAGCCGGTGGAAGACCGGGTCATGAGAGAAACAAATGGAAAGGGAGCAGACCTCGTCATGATATCTGTTGGGAGCAGTGCACTTTTAAAAGAAGCGTTTCAAGCGGTAGCGAGAGGTGGAACGATTTTAGTGTTTGCTCATTTTCCAAAGGGAGACGTCTCCATTCCGGCTGATCGGTTTTTCCATGATGAAGTGAAAGTCGTAGGAGCCTATTCCTCGCATCCTTATCACTATCGTGAAGCCCTTGAGCTTCTAAGGGCAAAAGTAGTCAACACAGAAAATATGGTGACGCACCGTTATCCGTTAAGTCAGCTGCTTCAAGCGATAGAATGTGCAAGGCACCCTGAAGGAGAAAGTGTCAAAATCATGATGTATCCAGATGAATGAGAACATGGGAGATTGGAAGAGAAAGAGAAGTTCTTTAGAAAAGGGCTTGCCTTTCTCTTTTTTCTGACAAAAAATGAAAACGCTTAAAAATGAAAGAGAATTGCTTGACTTCAATGATACTTAAACGTATGATAATTACAAATGTAACATATAAGAACAAATGTAAAGGGGAGAGAAGAAATGCAAAAACAAATCACTTTGCCTGAACAGATTAGTCATGAGAGATTAGCAGATTTATATAAACAAATGTGGTTAGTGAGATATTTTGATGAAAAGGTCGATCAATTCTTTGCCAAAGGACTTATCCATGGAACCACTCACTTATGTGTCGGACAGGAAGCGTCAGCTGTTGGATCGATTGCCGTATTAAAGAATGAAGATAAGATCGTCAGCACACACCGTGGACATGGTCACTGTATTGCAAAAGGTGCAGAGGTCAATAAAATGATGGCAGAACTATTCGGACGTGAGACTGGCTATTGCAAAGGAAAAGGCGGCTCGATGCATATTGCTGATTTAGAAAAAGGGAACCTTGGCGCAAATGGAATCGTTGGCGGCGGTATCCCGCTGGCAACAGGCGCGGCACTTACATCTAAAATGAAACAGGAAGGCTTTGTTGTTCTTTGTTTCTTCGGAGATGGTGCCACAAATGAAGGCAGCTTTCACGAAGCGCTAAATCTTGCATCCATTTGGGATCTGCCTGTTGTGTTCATTTGTGAAAACAACCAGTACGGCATGTCTGGCCCTGTAAAAGAAATGATCAACATTGAAGACATTTCAACAAGAGCAGAAAGCTACGGAATACCAGGAAAATCGATTGATGGAAATGACATGGTCGAGATTATGAACACAGTAGATGAAGCAGTCAGACGCGCAAGAGCTGGAGAAGGTCCATCACTTATTGAAATGAAAACGTATCGCTGGAAGGGTCACTCTAAGAGTGATGCGAAAAAATACCGTACACGTGAAGAAGAAACAGAGTGGAGACAAAAAGACGGAATCAAACGCTTTAAGTCTCTCTTGATTGAACTGAATGTTTTGACAGAAGAGCAGGCAGCGGTTTTACAGGAAGAAGCGAAACAGGAAATTGAAGCGTCTGTTGAATTCGCCAAAAACAGTAAAGAACCGTCAATCGATACACTATTAGAGGATGTATACGCCTAATTAGGAGGGGAATCACGTGACAAAAACAACAGTGAGAGAGATTTCATATTTAGAAGCCGTTCGAGAGGCTATGAGTCAGGAAATGAGAGAGAACCAAGATGTATTCATTTTAGGTGAGGATATCGGCGTATATGGCGGCGCTTTTGGGGTCACGCGCGGCATGATTGAAGAATTCGGTCCAGAGCGTGTACGTAATACACCGATCTCAGAGGCAGCCATCGCAGGAGGCGCAGTCGGAGCGGCTTTGACCGGTATGCGTCCGATTTTAGAACTTCAATTCTCTGACTTTATTACAATCGCGATGGATCAGCTTGTAAACCAAGCGGCCAAAACACGATACATGTTTGGCGGAAAAGGAAAAGTGCCGCTCGTTGTGAGAACACCAGCAGGATCAGGGACGGGTGCCGCAGCGCAGCATTCACAAAGCTTAGAAGCGTGGATGGCTCATATTCCGGGACTAAAGGTGGTTCAGCCTTCAACAGCTTATGATGCCAAAGGACTTTTAAAAGCAGCAATGGATGATGACAACCCTGTCATTTTCTACGAGCATAAGCTTTTATATAAAACAATCGGCGAAGTGCCTGAAGAGCCTTATTCGATTCCTTTAGGGAAAGCTGATGTGAAAAGAAGCGGGAAGGACGTCACGATTGTAGCAACAGCGATTATGGTACACAAAGCGTTAGAAGCGGCGAAGGAACTAGAAGCAGAGGGAATCGATGTTGAAATCATTGATCCAAGAACACTCGTCCCATTAGATGAAGAAACCATAATCGAATCTGTGAAGAAAACAGGTAAATGTATCGTGGTTCATGAGGCGGTCAAACGAGGCGGCTACGGCGGAGAGATTGCAAGTATGATAGCGGAAAGTGAAGCGTTTGACTACTTAGATGCGCCGATTAAACGACTTGGCGGTCTTGCAGTCCCAATACCATACAACCCGACACTGGAAAAAGCGGTCATTCCACAAGTACCAGATATTATTGAAGCAGCAAAAGAGCTTGTACGCTCTTAAATAAAGGGGAGAAGATCATGCCAAAAGAGATATTTATGCCGAAGTTAAGCAGTACGATGGAGATCGGAACCTTGCTTCAATGGTTTAAAGAAGAAGGAGATTCGGTTGAAATCGGTGAGCCTCTTTTTGAAATTATGACAGACAAGATCAACATCGAGGTGGAAGCCTATGATGACGGCATTTTTCTAAAGAAATACTACGAAGCTGATGATCAAATTCCAGTTAATGCTGTTATTGGATATATCGGAGAGGCAAATGAACAGGTACCAAGCGAGCCGCCAGCACAGGCAGATGAAGATTCCTCAGAAAGCAGCGAATCGTCTTCACCAGACACAGCTTCATCCAGTTCTACTGAAGCCCCAAAAACATCTGATGAAAAAGTACGTGCCACGCCCGCAGCGAGAAAAACGGCAAAGGATCATCATGTGGCGATTCAAGAGGTATCTGGCACAGGGCCAAAAGGCAGAGTCCAAAAGCGGGACGTCGAGGCAGTCGTTCATTCTAGCGAGAAAGACCAGCGCGTCTCACCGCTTGCAGAAAAAGTCGCTGCTCGTGAAGGAATCGATTTAGCAGCAGTTTCTGGATCTGGCGCTCATGGCAAAATCATGAAGAGTGATGTAAAAGCAGCAGCACAAACAGCAGAGGCTTCGCCTGTGAAAACACAAAAACTAGCTGGGATGAGAAAAGTGATTGCTGATCGCATGTCACAAAGTGCCTTTACAGCACCGCACGTCACATTAACAAGTGAAATTGATATGACGAAAGCAAAAGAAGTGCGTCAGCAGCTACTACCAGCGATTGAAAAAGAGACAGGCTACCGATTGTCGTTTACAGAAATCATCATTCATGCGGTCAGCCATGTACTCACGCGCCACCCGCATATCAATATGACATTTGAACAAAATGAGCTCCATTTCCGTGAAGATGTACACATTGGTCTCGCTGTTGCGGTGAAAGACGGCTTGATGGTACCAGTCATTTCTCATGCGAATCAAAAAGGATTAAAACAACTGACAAAAGAAGCGAAAGAAATTGGCCGAAACGCACGTGATCAAAAACTGCTGCCAGACCAGCTGAAAGGGTCCACTTTTACGATTAGTAACTTAGGCATGTATGCCATTGATACTTTTACCCCGATTATTAATCAGCCAGAAGTGGCAATTTTAGGTGTAGGACGCATTCAAGATAAACCTGTTGTGGTAGATGGAGAGATTCAGGTGCGGCCAATGATGGGTGTCAGTTTATCGTTTGATCACCGAGTCGTAGATGGCGCACCAGCGGCTGCCTTTTTAACAGACCTTAAAAAAGTGCTTGAACAACCATTTGAATTGCTAATGTAGGAGATGAATCGGATGACGAAAACGTATGATCTGACAGTCATTGGCGGAGGACCTGGCGGGTATACTGCCGCCCTTCAAGCAGCTGAGCGCGGACGGAAGGTTGCTTTGATTGAAGAGGATTTTTTAGGCGGTACTTGTTTAAATCGAGGCTGTATCCCTTCAAAGACCCTGCTGAAACATGCAGAAGTGATTGAATCCATTGAAAAGGCGAAAAGCTGGGGAATCGAAACAGGTGACATGATCCTTTCCTTCGATAAAATGAGAAAGCGCAAAGATGACGTCATTGAAAAGCTCAGAGGCGGAATCGCCTTTTTATTAAAGCAAGGAAAGATTGATGTGTATAATGGCAGAGGCACAGCTGTGACAAAGCATCGGATTGAGATTGAAAAACAAGGTGGATCACAATCGATTGAAACGAAAGAACTGATCATTGCCACCGGATCTACACCGGCCATTCCGCCAATACCGGGGCTTAGAGACATTCAATTTGATACAAGTGATACGATCTTTGACATCTCAGATATCCCAGCTTCTGTCGTCATCATTGGCGGAGGTGTCATTGGGCTTGAGCTTGCTTGTATTTTCCAGAGTCTTCAATCAAAAGTCACCATTATTGAAGCAGCACCGTCCATTATTCCGCAAGAGGATGAAGAAGCATCTAAGCTGCTAGAAAGAGAATTGAAGAAAAAGAGCATCCATATCGCGAAGAAAACCACTGTGACAGAGGTAACGGAAAGCGAAGGAGTCAAAGCGGTTCATGCAACAGATGATAAAGGGGAGACACACATCTTTACGGCGGAAAGACTGCTTGTCTGCGTTGGAAGAAGACCGAATGTATCAGCTGTTAGCCAGCTTGATCTTCAACTGGATGGTCCGTTTATCAAGGTGAATGATCAGATGCAGACAAGTGCTGAGGGTGTATATGCAGTTGGGGATGTCGCTGGCGGCTATCAGCTGGCTCATGCGGCGATGGCAGAGGCAGCCGTTGCAGTCAGCAATATTTGTGGTGAGCATGAAAAAATGAATGCTGATATTATGCCTAGATGTATTTATACATTACCAGAGGTAGCAAGTGTCGGTCTTACGGAGAAAGAGGCAAAAGCCAAAGGGCTTCACGTACAAACAGAACGATTTGATTTAGCGGCTAGCGGTAAAGCGCTAGCGGCAGGTGTTCAATCAGGCTTTATTAAATTGGTGTACGATACAGTATATGGTGAAGTAATCGGCGCGACGATGGTTGGTCCGCACGTCACAGAGATGATTTCAGAAGCTTCCTCCTTTATGTATTTAGAAGGAACAGCAGAAGAGATGGCGAAAATGATTCATCCGCATCCGACCATCTCAGAAGGTTTTTATGAAGCAGCTCTTGATATCGTGAGTAAGCTGAGAAAATAAATGCCAAACAAGGGATAGGGAGGAGATGCATGTGCACGTCCAGCTTCATCAGAAAGCGGCACTTGTGACAGGTAGCACAGATGGATTTGGAGAAGCCATCTGCCTGGCTTTAGCCCGGGCAGGTGCACATGTTTTTTTACACACATTTTATGATGAATCAAAGGCTAGATCCATTTATGAAGACATTCAAAAAATGGGCGGTCAGGCGAGTATCATCATGAACCCGCTAGAAACACCGCGTGATGCCACGCGTATGCTGAGGCAAGTGATCGATACATGCGGGAAACTAGATATTTTGGTCAATCAAGCAGCGCAAGGAGCGGAAGCGGAGCTTGATGCCGCTCACCCTGATAAATGGGTGGACGAAGTGGAATCAGCTGTGAATACTGTCTTTCTTTCCAGTCAAGCCGCCGTATGGCACATGGTGGACCAGAAGCAAGGCTGTATTATTAATATATCGTCATCAGGCAGTATTACAGGTGATGGCGGGATCTCACATGCTACATCGAATTCTATGCTGAATGCCATGACAAAAGGGCTGGCGCGAGAATTTAAAGACAAAGGTATCCGTGTGCTCGCCCTATTGCCGCCTCCTCTCCATTTGGTTTCTGACACAGAGCAAATCAAGGAGACTGTGGCCCATATGACGGTCTTTTTAAGTACATCATATGGCGCATTTACAGATGGTGCAGCGATTATGCTTGATGGGGGTGAGAGTGCTGGATAATGATCAAAAACCAGTTCTCATCGTTGGCGGTGCCCAAGGGATTGGAAAGGAAATTGCCGAGCGTTTTTTAAAAGAAGGATACAGAGTGGCTGTGTCCGATATAGATGAACAAGGACTTTCACTTTTAAAAAAACAGCACTCTGAGCTGCTGACATTTCAAGCTGACGTTTCATCGTGGGAAAGTGTTCAGCAGATGATCTCAGCAGCTGAAAGGGAGCTAGGCGGCATTGCTCATCTTGTGTATTCAGCAGGGATGACAAAATCACTTCCTTTTTTAGAAGTCGATTTTTCACTTTGGAAAAAGACACTGGCTGTGAACTTGTATGGTCTTTATTATTGCATCAAAGCGTCAGCACCTTATATATGTGAGCGGCAAGAAGGAAGCATTGTCATGATTGGATCAGGATCTGCTATAACTGGCTCAGGCGGCGGAATTCAGTATTACGCCTCAAAAGCAGGTGCTTTTGGCCTGATGCGTTCGCTTGTAAAGGAATTAGGGGCACACCATGTGCGTATCAATGTGATTGCACCCCGTGTGATTGAATCTCAAATGCTTGATACGCTCTATCCTACTGAGGAGGAGAAAAAGCAGCTGCAATCGCTTATACCTGTTGGGAGATTAGGAAGACCTGAGGATATCGCAGGACTCACTTTATTTCTCACAAGTGACGAGGGAAGCTATTTGCACGGACAAATTATCCTGCTAGACGGCGGGAGAACGTATCAGCCAAAATATACGGAGGGAAAAAGAGCGAAGAGGTAATCGCTCTTTTTGTCATTTTCGTAACAATTGTTCCAATTAGAAACGAATGTTTGGTATACTGGGAATCATAGTATATTAAAAGGATGATGTCACATGCTGAATTGGGAAGAAAGACGACAGCTCGTCAAAGTTGCTCATCTTTATTATACAGACGGGTGGACGCAGCAGGAAATCGCAAAAAAGCTCAATGTCTCAAGACCAGTCATTTCAAAGCTCTTACAAAAAGCAAAAGATGTGGGAATCGTTGAGGTGTACATTAAGGACGAAAGTATTCATACGGTGGAGCTGGAAAAGCAGCTAGAAACAACATTTCAATTAACAGATGCTGTCGTTGTCCCAAGTGTCGGGACAATGTCTGAGATGGTGAAACGGGCAGTCGGTCAAGCAGGTGCCTATTATCTATCTAAAAACATGAAAGATGCGGAGAAAATCGGCATTTCATGGGGAACCACACTGGCTGAGCTTGTAAAGGAATACCCGTTTGAGCGAAGAAACGATGTGAAGGTCATTCCATTAGAGGGCGGAATGGGCAGGCAGGCAGTCGACATTCATGCCAATCAGCTGGCATATGAGCTGGCAAAGAAAATGAATGGCACGTGTTCCTATTTATATGCCCCGGCGATTTTAGAAACAGAAGAATTAAAAGAGCGGCTTATGGCAATGCAGGATATAGAAGCTGTGCTTGAAGAAGGTAGAAATGTAGATATTGCCCTCATCGGTATTGGCAACCCGCATAAAGGTTCAACGTTAAAAACAGTTGGTTACTTAAAAGAAGAGGATTTATCTGGTTTAAGGCAATCAGGGGCTGTTGGTGATATTGGCTTTCGTTTCTTTGACGGTCAAGGCAAACCTGTCCAAGATGAACTGAACCAAAAGGTCATTGGTTTATCACTGGAGCAGTTAAAAAGTGTCAAAACGGTCATCGCTGTTGTAGAAGGAACCCATAAAGCTGAAAGTATTTTAGGGGCTTTAAATGGCGGCTTTATTCAAGTGCTGGTGACAGACGAACTAACGGCGGCAGCCATTTTAAAGGAAGCTTCCGTCCAATAAACGGCTGATAGCAATCGAATTGTATAAAAAGAGCAACATCAAACGAGAAAGGAGCTGTGTATCTTGAAGAAAACCGAAATGGAAGCAAACCTACATTGTACTCGGTGCCAAGAAGAGACCCTCCACAGCATCGTTTATGTGAATGATCAGATGAAAAGCGTTGAGTGTACAGAGTGTCATCAGAAGATCAGTGTGCAAGTCGACATCATGAAGGAATTTTACAAAGAAGTATACGAAAAAATTGCGACAAAGCCGAAGCGGATGACGCAGGAATATAAGGCGAATTTGAATGGATTTATCTCAAGACTCCCAATCCGCGTGCTTAGTAAGCCATACCGGCTCATGAGATATTTAAACGAATCATACAAAGTGATCAAGCAATATAAAAAATAGCAGAGCGCTGTTTAGCGCTCTGCTTTTTTTTGTGCTTTTTTCATATAATAATAAATAGGCAGTCCAGCAATCCCGATCAGCATGGAGATTAGACAGCTTTTCCAGTCGGTGATCATGGTGCTGATTAAGACGAATAAAGAACCGATAATTGCAACGATCGGTGTGAGCGGGTAAAGTGGTACGCTATAAGCACGCTCCATTCCGCTATTTTGTTTTCTCAGCTTAAAGACTGCGAAAAAGGCCATGACATAAAAGATGTAGATCATGAAGATCGAAACCTCTGACAGCTTTTCTGGATTACTGACGATCATAAACACAATGGCGATCAAAATTTGCACAAATACAGCAATCCAAGGTGTTTTGAAGGTAGGGTGAATACGCGAAATCGCGTTTGCGAAAGGAATTTGCTTTCGTTCAGCCATCGCGAAAATCACACGTGGGAATGAAAGAACCTTTCCGTTCAAACAGCCAAAGATACTAATGATGATTCCGATACTAATGATCTTACCGCCCATTGGTCCAAAGAGCATTGTCGCAGCAGTACTTGTCGCATTTTCACCTAGCTGGACGATTTGATCTGCTGGTAACACGTGCAAAAGAGCGACATTAATAAAGAGATAACAAGCCGTGACGATTAAAATCCCGCCTGCCATTGCACGAGGAAGCAGCTTCTCTGGGTTTTTCATTTCACCGCCAAGTGCTGCAAGCAATATCCAGCCATCATAGGCAAACAACGTAGCCAAAATCGCTGCACCGAAGTTCATTTGAGCGATACTATCGTTGACAGCCATAAAGATATTTTCGTTTCCTTTCCATAAGCCAAACACAATAATAGCGGCAATCGGGACAAGCTTTCCGATGGTGGTCAGCCCTTGTACAAAACCACCGTATTTCGTTCCCATAATATTGATCAAACATAAAAATAAAACAGTGATAATGCCAATTGTTGTCGACCATAAAGAAGAAAGAGAAAATAAATTGGCTAATAATGAACCAAAATAAAGACCGAGCGCTCCAATGATGGCAGGTCCGTAAATGATAATCTGCACCCAGCCGCATAAGTAGCCCCAAAACTCACCGTACACTTCTTCAAGATAAGCGTACAATCCGCCAGTCCGAGGGATTTGTGTGCCAATTTCAGCAACAGTCAGTCCGCCTGCAAGGGTTAAAATTCCACCTAGCAGCCAAGCAAATAAGGCGATGTCTGAGCTTCCTGAATAGGAAAGGACGTTGCCTGGCTTCATAAAGACGCCGGACCCGATAATGGTCCCGATGACAAGAGATAGGGCAAAAAATAAGCCGATGTCCTGTTTTAACGCTGGTTGTTCTTTGTTCATTACACACGACCTCCTGCATCACTTTCGTACGTTACTGTGACATGTATTTTGTTCATTGTAATACGATTTTAGGAAAACAAGAATTAAAAAAATTTTCTGATTTTCGCATTTGTATTTAAAAGTGTTCGTTTATTGGAGATATCAGGATGAACGTTGCTTTAAAAACGAACGATAAAAGATTATTTTTGATTTAATGTTAATTTTATCGTCAGAAACCGAACTTCTAGCCAAATGGTTGACTTTTCTTGAAAAATGACCTATTTTATTCATAAGGGTATTATCTTGAATTCGAGATATTTTGAAATAGGAGTGAACGTAATGAAAATCAATGGGATTCACCACGTATCTGCATTAACAGCCAATGCTCAAAAAAATGTTGATTTCTACCGCCAGATTCTTGGCTTAAAACTTGTAAAGAAAACTGTCAATCAGGATGACCCATCTATGTATCATTTGTTTTATGGAGATGAGGTTGCTTCACCGGGTACGGAGCTCACCTTCTTTGAAATTCCAATGCTTGCCCGTCGTTTGAAAGGAACAAACGCCATCACAAGCACAGGCCTTCTCGTTTCTTCTGAAGAAGCACTTTCATTTTGGGAAAAGCGGTTTGATGAGACAGGTGTGCAGCAAGAAACGGCTTCCTTGAGAGGCGGAAGACCTGCCTTGCGTTTTCAAGATCCAGAAGGGCAGCAGCTATTTTTAACAGTAGAACCGAACGCACAAGAAGCGGGCTCACCGCCAGTGCATGACGATATTCCGGCAGAGTTTGCAATTAGAGGCTTGGGTCCAGTTGAATTAACCGTTGCAGAAGCGGACAAAACGATCCGTGTTTTAACAGACATCCTTGGCTTCACTGAAAGAGCGCGTGAACAATCAAATGATGGTGAGATCGTGACCATTTTTGAGTCAGGAAATGGCGGTGCTGGAACAGAAATTCATGTGATCGAAAAAGCTGAAGGACCTTCTGAGCGTTCCGGCAGAGGAAGTGTGCATCACGTAGCTTTTCGCGTGGAAGATGCAGAGGAGCTGGAAAAATGGTATGACAAAATATCAAAAGCAGGCTTCACGAACTCTGGTGTTGTGGAACGTTTCTACTTTAAAGCCCTTTACTTTAGAGAGCCGAATGGTATCTTATTTGAAATTTCAACAGACGGCCCTGGGTTTACAGTCGATGAAGGGGTAGATGAGCTTGGTGATCAATTAGCCCTTCCGCCATTTCTAGAGCACAAACGAGCAGAAATAGAACAAAGATTAACGCCAATTCAGTCATCATAAAAAAGCAGCTCATTCATGAGCTGCTCAGATTGTAGAGAAACTCATGTTTTTCTACAATCTTTTTTATTTTCATCGTAATTATGATGGATGGGATTTAATGAAAAAGGCCTCCCACACACCTAGCCTAGCTTCGCTAGGTGTGTGGCAATC
>NZ_PVRA01000007.1:0-165257 GCF_002998555.1 Bacillus sp. NMCC4
ACTTCAACCGGATAACTCACTCTTGTCCCCATAGAAAAAACACCTCCATGTTTTATTTCGGATCACAACGATCCATTTTCAAACTTGAAGGTGTTTTTTATTTGTCTCATCTTATGGGGTCAGTCCCGAGGACCAGAGCTTTTTTTATTTATCCGATTTGATTCTTTTTCAACGAAGCAGGTTCGTCGTCCCAGCATTCAATTTTCTCATTGTTTGGAACGGCATTTTTATAGAAGACAGGGTCCTTGCCTTCTTTTTTCTGTCTCGTATAATCCTTCAATGCTGCAAAGGCGACCTTAGACAGCATGGTAATGGCGATGAGGTTGACGATGACCATGAGTCCCATGAAGAGATCGGCTAGACCCCAAACGAGAGGAACAGTTGCAACTGCACCGAAAAGAACCATTCCAATAACGGCAATTCGATAGATGTTAAGCCAAATTTTGTTGGCACCAAGGAATTCAATGTTCGTTTCACCATAGTAATAGTTACCGATCAATGTACTAAAGGCGAATAGGAAAATCATGATAGCAAGGAATCCAGAGGCCCATGGCCCAATGTGCTGACTGAGTGAAGCCTGTGTTAATTCAATTCCTTGCAGGTTCGTTGTTTTGTACGCATCAGAGAATAGGACAAGGAAGGCTGTGCTCGTACAAATAATTAACGTATCTGTTAATACGCCAAATGCCTGGATTAACCCTTGTTTTACAGGGTGACTTGTCACGGCTGTTGCTGCTGCGTTAGGTGCACTACCCATACCAGCCTCATTCGAGAAGAGACCGCGTTTAATCCCTTGTAATAATGCCCCGCCTAGTGTTCCGCCAGCGAACTGTTCAAACCCGAAGGCATGTTTCACAATCGTACTGATGACACCAGGAAGTTCAGTGATATTTGTCACAATAACAAAGAATGCAATTCCGATATAAGCTAGAGCCAGTACAACGACAATGTATTCAGAAGCTTTTGCAATGGCTTGGATTCCCTTGAAAATGATTGCTGCAAAAATAACTGCCATTACAATACCGACTGTTAAACGGTCTAATCCAAAGGAGTTTTCAAAAGCGACGGTGATCGTATTTGATTGAACCGCATTAAAGACGATTCCAAAAGAAATTGTAATTAGGATCGCAAATAAAATTCCCATCCAGCGCTTGTTTAACCCTTTTTCCATGTAATAAGCAGGTCCACCGCGGAATCCTGTTTTATCTTTCACTTTATACACTTGGGCTAATGTACTTTCAACAAAGCTTGAGGCAGAACCGATAATGGCTACGATCCACATCCAAAAAATTGCCCCAGGTCCACCAATTGCAATGGCGATAGCAATCCCTGTGATATTCCCTGTTCCTACACGTGCCGCCATACTGATGGCAAATGCTTGGAACGGTGATATCCCCTCTTTTTCTTTTCTTCCTTCTTTCAGGACACGCACCATTTCTTTAATCATTCTCACTTGCAGGAAGCGAGTTCTATATGTGAAGTAGACCCCTACTCCAAGTAACAGAGCAATCACAATATAAGTCCAAATAAAATCATTTGTATTTGTTAAATAAGATAGCAAAGCTTTTTCGTTCATAACATCACCTCTTCGAATTCATGACTGTTCATTTTAAAAAATACTGAGATCCCACTCTTTGGCGAGCTTTTTCAGCATCATGACACCGGTAATACTATTTCCGCAATCGTCAATGGCGGGACCATAAATACCGATTCCGCAGCCTGTTTGAAATGGGAATTCTCTTCTTGCGCTTGGCGGAACGCAAGCCATAATTCCTCCAGACACACCACTTTTGGCTGGAACGCCTACGAAAGCAGCAAAATTACCAGATGCATTATACATGCCGCATGTCAGCATCAATGCCTTTGTTAGTCTTGCGATATCCTTTGGTATGACTTGGACCTGTTTAAAGGGATGGTAGCCATCACTTGAAATAATCAGTCCAATCAAGGCGATGTCCTCTGTTGTGACCTCGATGGAACATTGCTTTAAATACACTTCTAATGTCTCTTCGACATCTGATTCTAAGTAATTGGTTTCTTTTAAGTAATAAGCAAGAGCACGGTTGCGGTGCGCAGTTGCCCATTCTGATTGAAAAACCTCTTCATTAACAGATGGACGCTTTCCTATTAAGTTTTCGATTAAATCGAAAATATATGCTAGCTTTTCTGTAGAAGTCTTTCCGGGAAGGATGGAGGATACGGTAATAGCTCCAGCATTAATCATTGGATTAAAGGGCTTCCCCGGTTTATGCATCTCAAGGCGGTAGATGGAATTAAATGCATCACCAGTTGGCTCTACATCTACCCGGTCCAAGACGTAAGGAACGCCTCTTCCTAAACAGGCAGCTATAAAGCTGATGACTTTTGAGATACTTTGCAGGGTAAAGGGAACGTCCCAATCACCATATCGTACAGATGATCCATCTGGGCCTATCACGCTGATACCAAGTTGAGAGGAATTCACTTTTCCGAGTGCTGGAATGTAGCCAGCATTCTGCCCGTTTTTGTAATACGGACGTATTTCTTCTGCCCATTGATCAACAGAAGACTGGCATGCGTGTTGTGTATTATTAGAAATTGCTGTTTTCATACGATTCCTCCAATCAAAAATCAAAAAGTACCCTATTGAATTGGCGGATGACAAAAAATGCGATCAAATAGGCACGAAAACATGTTACACATCTTCAAAGAACTTGTCATGCGCTGCTTGTACCACTCCTTTACACCTAAATATATGTTCAATTGAAGGCTTTGGCGGCGAAAAAACAAAAAGGGTTTTTAGTGAAAATTCAGAAAACGCTTACATATAGTTTCACTAAAATTGTTCATTTAATTTATCTTGGAAACTACACAATCTGACGAAAATCTACAGAAAAACTTACAAATAAAAATCGGTTTGTCGATGATTGTCTAAACAATTCCCATTATTGTAGACAATCACCAAAACGCTGAATAGCTGAAAGGTCACCATGCCGTCTCGGAGAATAGTCATAAAAAAGGATTTTGGGGAAAGAAGGAGCCGTGAAAATTATTTTTTTGCACATTGTGAAGAAAAGAGTCTCCTTGTATACTGTGGCTATGCAAAAAGGGGAAGGGATGTCAGTCATTTGAGTTTAAACCAGCTTGTCAAAAAAGACGCATTCATTTTAATTTTTATGGTGGTTATTGTGCCGCTTGCAGGAGAACTGAAGTTTTATCCTGTGAATGAGACGTTCCGGATCAGCTTTGGCGCACCTGCGTTTTTCTTTTGTTTATTACTCTTAAGGAAATCTAGACCGTTTTTGCCTGGGTTTTTAACAGGCGCAGCCATTGTGCTTTTTCGAGTAGGCTTAGATCTGATTCAGCATAATGCTGGACTGGCTGCATCATTTTATCAGCAATTCCCAAGTTTCTTCTTCTATTTTACATATGCTTTCCTGTTTTTTGCCGTCCGTACGGGACGTTTTAAACAGCGCTCTATTTTTATTGGGATCATTGGTCTCATGATCGAATTAGTAGCTGATTTTGTTGAGCTGTTTGTACAATTTTTAGTGTTTGATACGACGATGACATTATCAAAGCTGAGTGATATGTTTCTCATTGCGTTTGCTCACAGCTTTGTGGTGATCAGCTTTTTTAATATGATGAAGCTGTACGAGGCACAATCAAGAGAGAAGCAGATCATGAAACAAAATGAGCATATGATGATGGTCATTTCAAATTTATATGAAGAAACGGTTCATTTAAAGAAAACGTTAAAACATACAGAGCATATTACGCAAGAATCATACAGACTTTATCGTCTGCTGCATGAACACGAAGCAGGCAAGAAAGTGAGTCAGGAGCTGTTGAAGCTCGCAGGAGAAATCCATGAAGTGAAAAAGGACAATCAGCGTATTTATGCTGGTCTTTCGAAGCTGATTTCTAAGGAAAATATGCAAGACTATATGAAGGCTGAAGAGCTGGTTCAGATTGTCATCCGCATTCAAGAGAAATATGCGTTATCTCTAGGGAAAAACATCTCTTTTACATCTGATATAAGGGGCATTCATTTGCATGATTACCATGTGTTCATTTTCTTATCGCTCATTAATAATTTAATGGCAAATGCGGTTGAAGCCATAAAGGATACTGGAATGATCTCACTCGTATTAAAAGGAAGTCATGATAAAATAGAGATTCGGATTGAAGATGATGGCCCGGGGATTCCTGAAAAAATGAGAGAAATTGTATTTGATCCAGGCTATACTTCTAAATTTGATGCATATGGAACACCATCAACTGGGATTGGATTATCCTATGTGAAAGAGTTGGTTAAAGAGCTTGGCGGTCAAATTAAAATCGAACAAAGAGAAACAAAGGGAACAGCTTTTCAGCTAATCCTTCCTATACAAAATTTAATACAGAGAGGGTGAGTGTATGCGGTTTTTCATTGCAGATGATGATCGTGCAATACGCTCGATTTTAGGACAAATCATTGAGGATGAAGATTTAGGAGAGGTCGTGGATGAAGCCGATGACGGAGTTGGATTAGAAGCACATTCATTGAACCTAAAAAAAATAGACATCCTTCTGATTGACCTTTTAATGCCTGCTAGAGACGGCATTCAAACGATTCGTCATATTCACCCTGAATTCAAAGGTAAAATCATGATGATTTCCCAAGTAGAGGCGAAAGAGATGATGGCAGAAGCCTATGAATTAGGGATCGAATATTATATTCATAAACCTGTCAATCGAATTGAGATCGTCAGTGTGATTCGAAAAGTCATGGAGCGTATTAAGCTGGAGAAATCGATATATGATATTCAAGCTTCCCTTCGCCATGTGCTGCCGTTAGAGCCTGTAATTTCTCATGATACGACGGGTGCTGGGGCGAAAAAAAGGACAATGAAAGAGGCAGGGGAATTTCTCTTATCCGAACTGGGAATTGTCGGAGAGAGCGGATCTAAGGATTTACTAGAGATCCTGATCTACTTACATGAAACACAGTCAGCCAATTCTCATGAGGTCAATTTCCCGCCGCTAAAGCAACTCTTTATCAAAACAGCGGAGAGGAAGCTGGATGATGGGGCAACCGATGTCGAAGTGATGAGAGAAGTGAAAGCAGCAGAGCAGCGGATTAGACGCGCTATTCATCATTCCTTGAATCATTTTGCTTCACTAGGATTAACAGATTTCTCGAATCCTAAGTTTGAGCACTATGCGTCGAAGTTTTTTGACTTTACCGATGTCAGCCAAAGAATGAAAGAAATGCAGAAGACCTCTTCATCCGCAGGATCGACAGGCAGAGTCAATACGAAGAAGTTTGTTCAAATCTTTTATTTTGAAGCAAAGCAGTTATTTGAAGGAATGAGCTGAAGAAAAACTGTTGGAATGATTGGAGAAAATAAACAGAAAAAGACTGCTATTCCTATGATCTGTCGTGATCTTCATGTACCTTTGTTATTTAACTGA
Source organism: Bacillus sp. NMCC4 (assembly GCF_002998555.1). Lineage (NCBI taxonomy): Bacteria > Bacillati > Bacillota > Bacilli > Caryophanales > Bacillaceae > Bacillus > Bacillus sp. NMCC4. Next base: position 5,437 of record NZ_PVRA01000007.1, read on the forward strand.
TCATTCTGATTTTTCTTTTTTCTTGAAAATAAAACTCTCCTGTGCAATCGTTTGTTAAAATAGTGAGGTTAGACTAGAATGTCGGAGGTTTTATTTTGGGAAAAATTAAACGAAATGCGCTCTGCCCATGCGGAAGCGGAAAAAAATATAAACATTGCTGTGGTCAAAAGTCAGGCGGAGAACAAACGTCTGAGCTTGTGTTTAAGGAAGCTGTACAAGTTCAAAAGGATTTAATGAACTATGCTTTCTCTAAGCATCAGAGAGCCATTAATCAATTCATTAATGAGTTTTCTTTCCTTGCAGATATGGATAAAGAAACGCAACAAATTTCAGTTTTCCATTTAAGTGTATGGGGCATTTTCTTCCGTCCATTAACGGATCAGAAAGAAACCATCTTCCAAGAATTCCTGACAAAGAAAGCAGAGGATATTACCCGTCCGAAAACAAAACAAGTGGTTCAATCATGGACAGACATGGAACCATCTTTGCTTTTATTAAATGAAAAAACGGACGAGTCTCTTTACTTTGAGAATATGGTGACAGCTGAGAAGGTTGAAGTAGATGTAAAACCTGATCAAACAGTGCTTCCTGAAAAAGGAAGTCTCGTGCTTGGATTCCCTGTTCAATTTGAAGAAAAAGCAGAGTTTTTCATTCAATATACGATGTTTGCAAAAGAGTTTACAGATACGCTTCTTCTTCAAGTTCGTCAGCTTGTTGAAGCATATGAGGCAAATGGAGGAACGCGCAGCACATTTATGAGAGAATCATTCCCTGACGTGCTGAAGTGCATGTTTGCGAAGCAAGAAGTAGAAGAATCAGAAACATCTGCTCAAACAGAAGGCGATACAGGTCTAACAGCAGATCGCATGGACTGGGCAAGTGATGTTCAGCTGGAAACAGCTAAGCTGATTGAAGACGGAATGAAGGAACACGGGGACCAAAGCCTGACTGATGGCGCTTTAACTGTGTGGAAAGCCTATTGTGATCAGAAATCACCTGTAATCCGTAAAGCGGCATCATTTGCTGCGGGAATCGAATATTACATTCATTCACTTGCAAGCGATGCACCGCTTTCTCAAGCGCAAATAGCGAAAAAGTATGGCATTAGTGCGTCTACTGTATCGAGCCGTTTTAAAGATATTGAAAAAGCGGTGAAAGAAGAGCAAGAGGCGACTGTATAGCATAAGAAAAGACGCGGCACCTTCATGGGCCAGCGTCTTTTTTTAGTTCATGATTATCTTGTTTTAATAAAACCGCTCATGTACTGCGATGTATTATAATCGTTGAGGTCAATTTTCCACTGACCATCCCCATTACGTTTCATTTTCACTTCGTATTCAGCTGGGCTGGAGACTGGAGGAAGCTTTTCGAATTCAGATGCGTACATGTTTAAGCTTTTCTTATACAATTCTTCTTTAGAGCGGATCTTGCCGTTGTAAAACTCGTCTCTTTGCTTGTCTAGCTTGTCTTTTAAGTTAGAAGCATCAAGGCCTGTTACTTTAGCGACAACCTTCGCCTCGTCATCAGAGATGGTTTTTACACTTGTTTCTACTTTGGCTTTATCCTTCATGGTGTTTTGAATACGTTTGTACATAGACAGAATATCACGGTCACTTACTTCATTTCCGTAAATGCCGGCACTTCTTTTGAAGTCTTTCACAAACATGTCGTGGTATTTATTGACGACATCTGACTGGTTGTCACCCGTTAAATCTGCAAACTGATCGTTCTTTTTGTCAAAGACAATCATATCGGTATAAGCGGATAGCGCCTTTGCAGGGTTATCCAGCTTTTTCGCTGTATCCAGTATTTTGTTTCCATCTAGGTTGATTTCAATCGAATCACTGTTTTTCTTGATGCTGTCTTGGTACACGAACTGATATTTTTTCCCTTTGTCTACTAGGAAATAAAGAGCACCTGATTGTGATTTGCCTTTGTTCAATGAACCGAGGTCAAGACGGTCTTTACTGCCGTAAAATTTTAAATCAGTTACTTTGGCATCGTCCTGATAAAGGGAGAAGTCAGAGCTATATAATGAAAGAGCCTTGTCACCTTTGTTTGTAATCGTCAGGTTGACTTTTAGTACCAATTCATTGTCTCTTAGCGTAGTTGTTGAGTCTTCTGGTAACGTATATTCGTAGCTGTTGACTTTTACCTCTGCTGTTTTTGTTGATTTTTGATCAGTGTTGCTTGATTTTGCTGAGCTCTGGCAGGCTGCAGAGATGATCATCACGAATGAAATCATGAGGAGTGCACTTATTTTTTTTAGATTCACAGTTGATGCTCCTTTGCTTTTCTTTCGTCATTTCATTCCCGCTATCTGACTATGAAAAAAGAAACAGATAGGATGGTATATTCGGGTGTTACAGGGGAAAATCTCCTTATGACGATTTGCACTTTTCATTCTATCGAAATTCGATCATGATGAGGAATAGGTTTTAGTCCCTATCTTTGAAAAAAATTTACACAAACATCTTTAATAAAAGGAATTTTGTAAGTCTAATATACTAGTTAATAAGAATTAATTTATAGATTTATCATGGGTTTTAAATGTTTTTTAGGTAAAAATTTTGAAGTGGAGGTGTTAATGCTTTCAGAGAGATGACTATATGTCCATTTATTTTCTCACCGTCCACCTCCCAGTTAATTTTCAGAGAGCAGGATACTTGAATGTTGAAAAGGATTCATGGGAAAATAAGGATGATTAAGCGGATAAGGGAGATGAGCTTTTGAAAAAGGTAACGCTTGGACGAACTGATTTACAGGTGAATCCGATAGGGCTTGGTACGAATGCGGTAGGTGGACATAATTTGTTCCCGAACCTGAGTGAAGATGCCGGACGAGAGCTTGTGGAGACGGCTCTTGATCAAGGTGTCAATTTCTTAGATTCTGCTTTTATTTATGGGCTGGGCCGTTCAGAGGAATTGATCGGTGAGATCATTGCCAAAAGAGGCGGCAGAGAAAACCTTGTCCTTGCGACAAAGGGGGCTCATAAAGAAGTAAACGGACAAATTGAACTGGATAACAGCCGGGACTTTTTAAGAGAGCAGGTCGAAAATAGCCTGAAACGACTGCAAACAGATTATATTGATTTATACTATATGCATTTCCCGGACGGCCGGACGCCGCTGGAAGAAGTAGCAGGCACATTAAAGGAATTGAAGGATGAAGGAAAAATCAGGGCAATTGGTGCATCAAACCTTGATTTCGAACAGCTTCAAGCCTTTAATCGAGATGGCTACTTAGACGTGCTTCAGTCGGAGTATTCTCTGCTGAAACGTGAGGCAGAGCAGGATCTTCTCCCATACTGTGTCGAGCATCGTATTTCCTTTATTCCGTATTTCCCGTTGGCGTCAGGCCTGTTGACTGGGAAATTTACGAAGGATGCGACATTTGATGATATTCGAGCAAAAGACCCGCTTTTCCAAGGCGAGGCGTTCCTTCAAAACCTCGAAAAAGTAGACAAGCTGAAGGCAATTGCACAATCAAAGAACGCTGAAACGGCACACGTCGCACTGGCTTGGCTTTTAGCGCAGGACGGCATCGACGCCATCATTCCAGGTGCAAAACGAGCTGAGCAAGTTCTGCAAAACTTAAAAACAAACGATGTTCAATTAACAAAAGAGGAAATCAATCAAATTGATCACATTTTCTCTTAACATAAAAAAGGTGCCTAGCTGCACCTTTTTTTTTATGACATCGTGAGGGGGATTTTGATGACGAGCCGCAAATTTGGAGAACGGTAAGTGAAATCAAGTGTACCGTCTGCCTTTTCAACAAGCTGATGAATGATATACGTCCCCATTCCTTGATGATCGCCGCCTTTTGTCGAGCGGCCATAGGTTTTGAACAAATGGTCTAACACGTGTTTTTCCATTCCTTTTGTGCTGTTCTCACAATGGATTAAAAAGAGCCCGCTCCGAATAGAGGTCGTGATTGAGATGCTTCCCTCGTTCCCGGCTTGCTTCGCTTCAATCGCCGCATCTAGGGCATTATCAAGAAGGTTGCCAGTAAAACTAACCTGATCCGCCTTAGAAAAGGGAAGCGATGAAAATGGTGCTTGAAGGTCTAGTGAAAGGGCAATGTCCTCTTTTTCAGCCCGCTCAAAAAAGGGGTGCAAGGTTGAGGCCAAATAAGCATTTTCTCCTTTAATCCATGGGAAATGTTTCACGTATTGCTGAATCAAATCCTTGATCTCATGTTCGTCGTTCGACGTGGAAAAGGCATTTAAATGTCTAGCTGTTTCATGATGTTTACTGCGCAGCTCAAGCAGCAATTCATTGGTTCTTGATTCTGCGTTGATCAGCTCTTGAAGCCGTCCATTTAACCGTCTCTCCGTCTGCATCATCTTCAATGAAAGGATATCTGCTGTCATGATGATCATCAAAGCCAAAAGAGAGCTCAGCCCATTTCCTTGCGTCAGAAAAAGGGAAAGACCTGCACAGGTGAAGAGCACAAAAGCGCCCAGCATCACATAATCACTCACATGAGGCAAAAACCTTTTGTATATGAAGAATGTATAAAGACAAATCACACAAAAGGTGAGGAGCCACAGCACTCCTGATGATAGCGGCAGAAAAGCTTCAGCAGCTGCAAGAAACGCAAGACCTAGCCATATGAGAATATAAATGCGGAATCCAAGATAGAAAGCGTTCACGTTCGTTCTCCTTAAAAATAGTATTTCTTAAAGTATTCTAATTGCTGCTTGGTCATCATGGCTTTTTTATCCGTACCTTCAAAAGACACGATAAACGAATTTTTGGCATACGCCGAGAAGTTCTTAATGTAATGAATATTGATGATAAACGATCGGTGGGAGCGGATAAAATCTTTTTCAGCCAGATCGCCCTTTAACTCGTTTAATGTCTGATATGTCTGGATATCTCCTGTTGTTGTGACAATGGTGGTTGACCGGCCTGTTCGCTCAACAAAAATGACATCCTTCTTTTGCAGCACATGAATATCTGACTGCTGCTTAATGAGAAGCCGTCCATGAATGCTTTTCTCCTGCTTGGTGGACAGATAGCGATCTAAGGATTTGGCAATTCGATCGGCTTGGTAGGGCTTCATAATATAATCATGAACATTTAAATCAAACGCATGGACCGCATATCCACTATTTCCTGTCACAAATACAACATCGACATTCAGTGCGTGAGAGTGAATGAGATCCGCTAATTCATAACCGGACATTCCGGGCATTTCAATGTCTGCGAACAACAGATCAATGTCTCCCTGTTTGACCTTCTTATATGCATCCTCTGCTGACTGCGTGACAAAGACAATGTCTACAGCCTCCATTCTGCCTACAATGGCATGCAGCTTTTCTAAATCTATTCGGTAATCATCAACGAGACCTACTTTTATCATAAAAATCACCTGTGACTCTTCTTATTATTTGTCTATTTTACCATTTGTTTTTTTAAAATAGATCATTTCAAGACAGAAAAAGGACGTTTCGCGACATTTTTATGTCAGGGAAGCGTTATTTTTTCTATCATAGACTTAGAAAGTTGAAAGGGGCGAACCAAATGATTACTCTCAGCGATTGCAGCTGCTGGTTTAAAGATAAGAAAAAAGTCGTGAAAGCAATGAAACACATGACGTTCTCCGTGAAGGAAGGGGAAGTCGTTGGCATCTTAGGAGAAAATGGTGCAGGAAAAACCACATTATTGCGCGCCGTAGCCACATTATTAGAGCCTACGCACGGAACAGTCACTGTCGCAGGCTTTGATACGGTGAAAGAAGCAACTGAAGTGAAAAAGCGAATTGGTGTTTTGTTTGGCGGTGAGACAGGGCTTTACGATCGTTTGACGGCACGAGAAAATCTTGAATACTTTGGCAAATTATATGGCTTAGATCAGCATGAAATCAAAGCAAGAATAGAGGATCTGGCAAAGCGTTTTGGGATGAGACAATATATGGATCGCAAGGTGAAAGGATTCTCAAGAGGAATGAAACAAAAGGTGGCAATTGCCAGAACCTTGATTCATGATCCTGACATTATCTTATTTGATGAGCCGACAACAGGCTTGGATATCACATCAAGTAATATTTTCAGAGACTTTATTCATCAGCTCAAGCAGCAAAATAAAACCATCCTTTTTTCAAGCCACATCATGGAAGAAGTCAGCCAGCTTTGTGACAGTGTCATGATGATTCATCAAGGAGAGCTTGTGTACAAAGGGACACTTCCAGAATTATATACACAGGAACAAAGTGATGACTTGAACTATATCTTTATGTCGAAGCTCGCTAGGGGGATTTCATAATGTGGAAAACCGTATTTTTAAAAGAAATGACAGATGCACTCAGGGACCGAAAAACCTTACTCTTAACAGTGCTGATTCCTCTTTTGACGATGCTTGGACTGGTGTTCTTTTATGAAAGCATGATTGCAGATCCAGGGGATGAAACCTATACGGTCGCAATCAATGAAAAGCTTCCAACTGAAATGAATCAAATGATCAAAGAGGTCAAAAACCTCACGCTTGAAACATTTGATGACCCGCAGCAAGCTGTCAAAGAAGGGAAGGCGAATGCTTACCTGGAAATGCCGAAAGAGGCTGACGACATGCTTCAGCATCAAAAATCATTTGAGATTAAAATTCATGGGTACACAACAGATGATGATTCTGTCATAACGGTTCAAATGCTGCAATCCTTACTGGAGCTGTATCAAAACCAAGTCGTAGAAAAGCGTTTAGCAGCTGATCAAATTAATACGTCTGTTATTCATCCATTTCAGGTGCAGGCCGTTGATGTAGAAGAAGGCGATGAAGGGGAAAATGGAATGACCGCTATGCTTTTGTCGATTCTCCTTCCGATGATTTTGGTGACCTCCGTTATCTCAGGAGCTTTGCCAGCTGCGCTTGATATTGTAGCGGGTGAAAAAGACCGGAAATCCATTGAAGCGTTGTTCCTGACACCTGCCAGCAGACTTCATATTCTCATAGGAAAATGGCTTGCTGTCTCTATGTTTGGTATTTTAAGTGGAATTGTAGCAATCGGTATGCTGCTTCTATCCACGCTGCTCTTTACAGAAAAGCTAAAACAAGCACTGAACTTTGGTGATCAAATGTGGAGCATTATCGCCGTCATGTTTGCGGCACTTATCATCTTCTCATTCATGGTATCGATGATTGAACTGCTACTCAGTGTCATTTCAGGCTCAGTCAAAGAAGCGCAGTCGTACATGTCCATGATCATTACATTAGGTGTGATCCCAATGTTCTTTACCATGAGAGCAGGTGCTACGCAGCTAGATACGTACTACTTTGCTGTCCCATTCCTTAATATTCATGCATTGTGTAAGCAATTGATGTTTGGCATCATCGATCCGATGTCCATCACTCTGACACTCGGCTCCTCAGCCCTCGCAGTCGTCATCTTGTTTGTCATCGTGAGAAGCTTGTTTATGAAAGAGAAATGGATGCTTGCGAAATAAAGAAAGTAAAACTTGTAGATTATTCTACAAGTTTTTTTATATCCAGAGATTCATATAAAAGAGGTTCACGATCGGGTTAAAGAAATGGCATAATAGAAGAGAACTTACATTATTATCCTAATTTGATTAAAGAGGTGATTGGTGTATGTCTTATCAAACAGATGACGATGATGTGCTAGAGTTATGTAATATATATGCTCAACAAACACACCATTTTGAAGCGTTTATTTTGGGGAACAGGAAAGGGTTATTGGAATTAAGAAAAGCAATAGATGAAGCGTTAGAAACGGGCAGTTCCGTTGCACATTTATATCCATCTGATTTTGAAGGATACGAAACTTATATTGCTTTAGTAGACGATGAGCAAAGGTTTGAGAAATTAACCACTCCTTATGTAGAGGAATACGCACAAGAGGAGGATGCTGTTGATCCGGTTGAGGTGATAAAAGAGTATGAAGCGGCAAAAGAAAATCCTTCGTAATAGACCGTATCTTACTTTCTTGGCTGTATTTCGGAATCAAATATAGGAATCAACCGAAAAAACGATAAATGAAAAACCCCCGTTTTCCGGGGGTTTTTCTTTAGTTCTTGATGAACTTTTCAACTAATGAGCTTGTTTTGTAATCGTTCAAATCAAGTTTCCATTGGTCGATGTCATTTTTCTTCATGTTGACTTCTACTGTTTCTTCAGAAGAGGATGGTCCTAATTTTTTGAACTCTTCTGGGTAGATCGAGAGTAAATATTTTTGTGCTTCATCATAAGACGCTGTACGGTTTTTGCTGTAGAACTCAGTCGCCTTTTCTTTTAAACGATCGACAAGCGGGCTTGCATCAATTGGTGTAAGGGTCACAGTCACAACGGCTTTATCGCCACTGATGGCTTTTGTTTTTGTTGATACTTTTGATTTTTCAGCTAATGTTTCTTTTACAGCTTTTAGAAGCTTATCAAGGTTTTCGTCCTTCGCTGAGCTAGAAGAAATACCTGATGACGTGATGTAGCCTTGTTTGAATGATTTATCAAATTCGTTGATAACGGTTGATTTGTTATCACCTGTTAGTTTTTCGAACTCGTCGTTATTCTTACCAAAAATCATCACATCAATATAAGAAGAAAGAGCTTTTGCAGATGCTTGAAGTGTATCTGCTTTTTTCATTAAGTCTTTCCCTTTAATATCGAACTCTAGTGTTTTGTCATCTTTTTTAGAACCACTGCCTGGCTCATTGTACACAAGCTGATAGTCTTTGTCTTTGTCAACAACAAAGAAAAGACCGCCTTTTGATACTTTGTCTGCATTTAGAGAGCTTGAAGATAATACTTCGTTGTAGTCATCTGGAGAGATCGTAGACACCTGTGCGTCATCTTGGTAAAGCGTGAAGTTGCTTTTATCAACATTTAGAGGCTCTTTGCTGATATTTTTTACAGATACATTCACTTTTAGAACATACTGATCATCCTGTACAGATGTATCGTATTGAGGTGGCAATGTGTATTCAGCACTTTCTACCTTTACCTCTGCTGCATCAAGGGATTTTGTATCTTTTTCCTTTGCAGCTGACTTTTCTTTTCCACCACTACAAGCAGCAGCGACAACAGTGACACACAAGATCAGAAGAAACAGGGATAATTTCTTTTTAAACATGACGTGTTTTCCTCCTCGGGTTTATGATGAATTTCATTGGAAAGCTTTAGTTCATATCGTTCTTTTTGCACAAAAAGAAAAATACTGTATGTTTTTTACTGTAGAATGAAGCGAAAGTACTGTCAATACTTCAGTGCGTTTCAAAGGTCGCACAGCTTCAAGTAGTAAAAATGACACTAAGTTGAGAGGAGAAACTTGTAATTTATGATGTGATATCTCCTGTAAAAACTCAACATTTTATATTTTAAGGTTTTGAGTCGGATTATTGAATAGGTTCAAATGACTGTTTTTGACGAAGGTGTAGCAATTAGAAGGATTTTTATGACTTGTAAATGAGTCTATAGTAATGAATATTTTTTCCTGTTATGTGTATGATCACTTGGTTTGTGTGTTGTTGGCAGAGAGACACATGTCCAGCAAAATGTTGAGGTGTTTAGACAGGCTCTCGACACTGAATGTGTCTTTTCCCGTCAAAATGGCAGTCATCTACACAGAAAGACCACATAAAATAAAAGAGAAACGAAATGGAGGTGGATGTATGGCAGTGGTAAGAGCGACAAGCTCTGATATTGATCTAATGGCCAGACTGCTGAGAGCGGAGGCAGAAGGTGAAGGGAAGCAAGGGATGCTGCTCGTAGGAAATGTGGGCATCAACCGGTTGCGTGCCAACTGCTCTGACTTTAAAGGGCTGCGTACGATTCCACAAATGATTTATCAGGAGCATGCATTTGAAGCGGTCACGCATGGTTACTTTTATCAGCGAGCAAGAGAAACGGAAAAAGCACTAGCGCGGAGGAATATTAACGGAGAACGATTTTGGCCGGCAAAATTCAGCCTTTGGTATTTTAAACCGCCTGGAAATTGTCCACCGACTTGGTACAATCAGCCGTTTGTGGCAAGGTATAAGTCGCATTGCTTTTATCAGCCAACCGGTGAAACATGTGAAAATGTCTATAACACCTTTTAGCTTGATGAACAGCACAATCCTCTTAGTCAACGATTGCAGAGGGTTGTGTTTTTCTTTTTTTCAAAATGGGTAACCATTGTGTATCAACAAGATGAAGCACGTGATTGGGGGAAATGAAGATGTATCAAGATTTAAAAGGAAAAACAGCCATTGTCACAGGTTCTTCAAAAGGAATCGGACAAGCCATCGCATTACGATTTGGACAAGAGCAAATGAATGTGGTTGTGAACTATAAAGGCGATGAAGAGGGTGCTGAAGAAACGGTACAAGCCATTCAGCAGCGCGGAGGTCAAGCGGTGAAAGTACACGCAGATGTCTCCGAAGAGGAAGGAATTCAAGCCATCATGGATACAGCACTGGAGCATTTCGGTACAGTAGATGTGTTCGTTAATAATTCAGGCTTTAATGGCGAAGAAGCGATGCCGCATGAGATGACGCTTGAACAATGGCAAAAAGTCATTGATGTCAATATCACAGGCGCCTTTTTAGGAGCAAAGGCTGCGATCGCCTATATGATGGAGCATGACATCAAAGGGTCCATTTTAAATATATCCAGTGTCCATCAGGAAATACCGCGCCCGTTCAATGTTCACTATTCCACTTCCAAAGGTGGAATGAATATGATGACGAAGACGCTGGCTCTTGATTATGCGGAAGCAGGGATTCGGATCAATGCGATTGCACCAGGTACAATGGGAACCGAATCGAATGATGATTTGCAGGATGAACAGAAAAAACAAAAGCAGCTTGAAAAGATTCCGATGAGAGCCTTTGGCGAACCGAAGGAGATTGGGTCCGCCGCTGCATTCCTCGTATCTAAGGAAGCTTCGTATATCACAGGCACCACCTTATTTGTGGATGGAGGAATGACGCTTTATCCTTCTCAAATCAATGATTAATACAAAAAGCATCCGCCCGATCAGCCGGCGGATGTTTTTTGTTCGTAGCGGTGTGCTGTTTTGGCTGGTTTGCCGAGCAGCATCGGATACTTGCTCAGGAAGGAGATACACGGCACCATAAGCAGCAAAGTCCCGATCGTATAAAAGAGTGTCCAAGAGAGCTGCGCTGTATCCGCAATATTGATGCCAAGTCCATAATAAACAAATGCTTTCATAATATCGATGCCGGCAAACTGCAAGACAAGAATAACAATAGAATTTCGTCCGAGATACGTCAAAATAGGGGACGTTTTGAATTTAAAGCTTAAATAAATCACGGCAGCTGAACCGAGCAGTGCACATGCATAGAAAAGAAAGAGATCGCCATAGTCGTTAACGCGCATATCGACCCGTGAATTCAAGCTTTGCATGTAAGCCGTCAGTACAAGCAGACCTGTACATAGAAGAAGGGTTGGATCTGTTTTTAATTCCACAAACCATTGCTTTGCCAAAAATCCAATTGAATAAAACACAACAGCCGTCAAGGCGACATTGGCATTCCAAGGAAGACTTTGGTCTAAAAGCAATGTAGAGGCATATCCAGCACCTCCGCAAAAAACGGTCAGTAAGATCAGGACAGCAGGTTTCCCTTTTGTCAGACGGTGCATAAAGAAAAATATAATTTCCACTAAAAAGAGCGTCGTTAAAAACCAGATGGCTGGGTTATGCGTGAGTCTAGCTTCATCTGCATTGGATATAAAAATACCTGTAAACGGAACGAAAGGGTCAATATCCGTTTGTCCCTTAAAGGCAAAAAAACGAGTAACGGAGAACCAGAAAACATACGTAATGATGGAGAAATAGAGATAGGGTAAGAGTAAGCTCTTGGCTTTCTTCTGAATAAATGACAGAGCAGGGTGTGAGGATGATCGAAACATCATGCCTGATAGTAAAAAGAAAAGCGGCATATGAAAAGAGTAAATGAATTGCTTTAACGAATCTGGAATGGGCACATGCGCCATGACCACGAGCAAAATGCCAATTCCTTTAGCCGCATCGACCCAATCGAGTCTCTTTTTCATGGTCTGTCATCTCCTTCCTTCAAGCGTCGTAAACGATTCTTTAATGTGTACCTCTACTATATAAAAGGTACACCCCTTATGCGTTTACAGTTCGCTAACGATTAGAAGACACATTTGCGATCAGATGACAGACGGAAGGATTTTGACATCTTGATGTTACATTTCCCATTTTTTATGACAATGTAAAAAAAGAAGCCAAGGGGATTGGCTTCAAAATAATTCTGCGATTCGTTTGAAGGAGCGCTGTTTTTCTATCGGATCAAAAGAATTGTTTAGAATCATGATGTCATCCGTTTGATAGCGATCCATCAAGCTAAGTAATTGCTCTTTCACCGTTGCTTTTGAGCCGACAATCATCCGCTGGCGGTTTTGTAACACTTTTTTCTTTTCCTGCGTGGTGTAGTGATAGGCACTGGCTTCTTCTATAGAAGGTACGCGGCTGTCCAGTCCTTTTTCAACACGCAGCAGCCATAAATCTGTACTGCTGGCGATCCGGTCGGCCTCTTCATCTGTTTCACCACAGATGACAAAAACGGCAAACATAGCGTGCGGCTGCGTGGAAAAGACAGATGGAGAAAAGTGAGACCGATACGTCTCAAATGCTTGTTTGCCGCGTGCAGGGTGGATAAAGTGACCAAAAATATAGTTGATCCCAAGCTCCGCCGCCTGCATGGCACTATTTTCTCCTAGACCAAGCAGCCAAACCGGCGGATGAGCATCGACAAGCGGAGAAGCTTTGACTCCTGCATGCGGGTGCCCAGAAGGCAGGCTGTCTGATAAGTAATATAGAAGATCCTTCAGCTGGCGGTCAAACTGAGACAGGTCTTTATGCACGCCGTCCGTCAAAGCCAGTCTCGTCCTTTCAATCCCGCCCGGAGATTTGCCGACACCGATTTCAATTCGTCCAGGATAAAGAGCCTCAAGCTGCCGCGTGACCTCTGCTACTTTAAAGGGGCTGTACTGCGGGAGTAAAATGCCGCCAGACCCGGTACGTAAGGTCGATGTATGAGCGGCAATATGAGCCATTAATATTTCAGGTGCTGTACTAGCGAGCCCTCTTGTGCTGTGGTGTTCAGCAAACCAATAACGCTCATAACCAAGAGTTTCCGCAAGCTGAGCCAGCTGCGTTGTGTGAATCAATGTCTCTTGGGCTGTCTGACCTTTAGGAATAGCGACTTGATCTAATATGTGAAGTGATGGCATCATCAACATCCTTTCATCGACACGGTCAATGTTCTTCATCTCAAGTATAAAGAAATCCATGAATAGAAGGAAACGAAAGGGTTTATCTCTCGATCGCAAGCTTTTATATTTTCTATATCAACATATAAAACTAAGTGAAATGCCGCCTACACTTCGTTCATTCAGCTAGAGCTGCTTACCGGGAACATTCGACAATGTTTCACATGAAACACTTCATTTACGACATGAACCATTTTCAACATGGATCTTTCGTTAAAAAAATATCATCTGTTTGAAACCTATCTTGAACATAGATCGTATATACTAGTAAATAGAAAAAAGAGTAAGAGGCTCCAATGTCATATCATGAATTTTGTCGAATTTTCATGTATGATAATTTTAATAGGGTCCATCGCTTAATAAATAGATTTTTATTATGCTGGAGGAGTGATTGATTTGGCGATTACATTAGAAAAAGGTCAACGTATTGATTTAACAAAAGGCAAAGCAGGGCTAACGAATATTCTTGTTGGACTTGGCTGGGACCCTGTATCACAAGGCGGCGGATTTTTAGGAAAGCTGTTTGGCGGCGGAGGCGGCGCTGATGTTGATTGTGATGCTTCAGTGCTCATGCTGAAAAATGATAAGTTTACGGAAAATAAAGATTTGATTTATTTTGGCAACTTGAAAAGCAAATGCGGCAGTGTCGAGCATACAGGTGACAACCTAACTGGTGAAGGAGACGGAGATGATGAACAAGTCCTCGTCAACTTGAGCAAGGTGCCAGGCAATGTGAATAAATTGGTGTTTGTTGTGAACATCTATGATGCACTAAGAAGAAATCAACATTTTGGTATGATTCAAAATGCGTACATTCGCATCGTGGATCGTTCAAACAATCAAGAATTAGTGAAATATAATTTAAAAGATGAGTATGCAGGGAAAACATCGTTAATCGTTGGAGAGCTTTATCGTCATGAGAATGATTGGAAGTTTGCGGCTGTTGGAAACGGTACAAATGATGCGAAGCTTGCCGATATTACGAGAAACTATATTTAATCAGAAGGGAGAGATTCCTAGTGGGAATTTCTTTAGCGAAAGGTCAAAAAATTGATTTAACAAAAACGAATCCAGGTTTAACAAAAGTGGTCGTCGGTCTTGGCTGGGACGTCAATAAGTATGACGGCGGACATGACTTTGATCTAGACGCAAGTGTATTTCTTTTAGATGCAGCAGGTAAGGCAAGCTCTCCATCGGATTTTGTCTTTTACAATCAAACAACTGGCGGTGGCGGCAGTGTCGTACATACAGGCGATAACCGCACTGGTGAAGGAGACGGAGATGACGAGCAAGTCAATATCGACTTATCAGCTGTACCAGCGAGTATTGAGAAGATTTCATTTGTCATTACGATTCATGATGCGGAAGCGCGCAGTCAAAATTTCGGACAAGTAACGAACGCATATGTGCGTATTTTAAATGCGGCATCAAATGAAGAACTCATTCGCTACGATTTGGCAGAGGACTTCTCCATCGAGACAGCGATTATTGTAGGTGAATTATACCGTCATGGCGGGGAATGGAAATTCTCAGCTGTCGGATCGGGCTATCAAGGCGGACTTGCCCGCATTGCAACGGACTTCGGTTTAGATATCGGGTAACGGCTAGTTTCATATTTTCAAAGACAGGAGAGGTACGAATATGGCGATTCAGCTTTCAAAAGGACAACGTGTCGATTTAACAAAAACCAACCCAGGGCTGACGAAAGTGATGATCGGTCTTGGCTGGGATACGAATAAATATTCTGGTGGAGCCGAATTTGATTTGGACGCTTCGGCTTTCTTAGTCGATGCAAACAATCGTTGTCAGCAAGACACAGATTTTGTCTTCTATAATAACCTTCAGCACCCAAGCGGCAGTGTCACTCATACAGGTGATAACCGGACGGGCGAAGGAGATGGAGATGATGAGCAAATTCTCGTTGATTTCTCAAAAATTCCTGCTAACATTGATCGTATCGGAATTACAGTTACGATTCATGATGCAGAGACGCGCAGCCAGAATTTTGGACAAGTCTCTAATGCGTTTGTTCGTGTTGTAAATGAAGAGGGCGGGGAAGAATTGATTCGCTTTGATTTAGGGGAAGACTTCTCAATTGAAACAGCTGTTGTGGTATGTGAGTTGTACCGCCACGGAAGCGATTGGAAGTTTAACGCCATCGGAAGCGGATTCTCTGGCGGACTTGCAGCTCTTTGTCAAAATTATGGGTTAGAAGTGTAAACGATAGAAACAAATCGATTCAAGTGGCGCTGCCAATGACTCATATGAGGGCCTTTTCCAAAGTGAGAAAGAAACAGCGGTCAAGAATAACAGCAGGCGAAAGCCTGCTGATGCTTCTACACTTATAGGAGGAAAACCAGTTGGATATTTTGAAACATATGTTGGACACGTATGCCTCGTTTTTTGATTGGCATATGTGGGCAGAGGTATTAACAAACCCTGTCTCTTGGGGGCTCATTGGGACCCTTGTTGTGCTTGAAGGATTGTTATCAGCAGATAACGCGCTTGTATTAGCTGTCATGGTGAAACATTTACCAGAAAAGCAGCGTAAAAAGGCATTAACCTACGGATTAATTGGCGCTTATTTCTTCCGTTTTCTATTCATTGGCGTAGGGATGCTGCTTATTAAGTTCTGGTGGATTAAGGTCCTCGGAGCTGCATATTTAGCATGGCTTGTCATTAAGCACTTCTGGTTAGGTGACGGCGATGACGAAGCGAAGGAATTGAAAAAAGAAGGCTGGATGGTTCGTGTATTTGGCGTGTTCTGGGCAACCGTTATTTCTGTGGAAATTATGGACCTTGCCTTCTCGGTGGACAGTATTCTTGCGGCATTCGCTGTATCTGAGGAAGTATGGATTCTGCTATTAGGCGGAATGCTTGGAATTCTCATGATGCGTACAGTGGCACAGTTATTCCTTGTCCTCATTGACCGTATTCCAGAGCTTGAGAATACAGCGTTTATTCTCATTGGAATTATTGCCATCAAAATGGGCTTAAGTGCTGCTCATATTGAAATTCCGCATGTCGCATTCTTTGCAATTATTATCCTAGCATTTATCGGGACGTTTATTGTTCATAAAATCAATAAGAAGAAACATCAAGATGTGACAAACGAAGCTGCGGCTTCAAAAGAAGAATAGGACGATCAAAAAGGAATGGAGTTGACCAGCGGCTCCATCCTTTTTTGAATCATCAGGTCATTTATTTTCTCTAAACAACAGGAGGTGGCACAGCATGCGGTATTTTCGATTTTTATCAGAGGCGAGGCAGCACGATCTTTTTTTCAAGCGGCCAGGGGCGATGCATTCACTGACACCGAGGCATGTACTTGCGCATGCATTAGGTGCTACTTTGTATATGCCTGCTACAAGACAAGATATAGCAGATATGCTGCTGTCGCAGAAATATGAAGCGCTTTGCTCTGTTGTATTTTGCTTGGAGGATGCCATCGGTGATCAAGAAGTGGACATGGCCGAACAGAATCTAGTGACACAATTGGCCAGTCTCAAAGAGAAAGTAACGCATGCTCCTGAAACGGCTGAACAATTGCCTCTTTTATTTATTCGAATTCGTTCGCCGAAACAGCTGCTTAAAATGGCAGACTTGCTCGGTTCCTCTCTTCAATTACTTACCGGTTTTGTGTTCCCGAAGTGTTCAGTTCATAATGCGAAGGATTTTTTGGACAGTCTGAAACAGGCATCGTCCCAAACGCGGACAACACTTTATGGGATGCCCATTTTGGAAACACCCGATTTATTAGAAAAAGAAATAAGATATACGGTGTTGTCTGAGTTAAAGCAGATCTTGCTGAATGATGAAGAATATATTTTGAATATTCGCATTGGGGCAACGGATCTTTGCGGTTTGTACGGTATTCGCCGTGATCGTGACACGACCATCTATGAGATCAAATTGATTGCAGATTTAATCACAGATATCATCAATTATTTTGGGCGTTCCTTTGTAATTTCTGGGGCTGTGTGGGAGCATTTTGGCCCTGCTCGAAAGGAACAAAAGCCATTCATCCGTGCGCTTTCTCATAGGAGCGGTGAACCGTCTTTATCTGAATTTGATGACGTACAAGGTTTACTCAAGGAGACAAAACTCGATGTCGCTAACGGCATTCATGGAAAGACGGTCATTCATCCAACACATCTTAAGCCGGTGCAAAGCATGTATGTTGTGACGAAGGAAGAGTATATGGATGCATTAAGCATTCTTGAACATGCAGACGGCACAGTTGGCGTAATGAAGAGTACCTTCTCTAATAAAATGAATGAAACGAAGCCGCATTACCGGTGGGCAGAGCACATTTTAATTAAGTCAGATATTTACGGGGTGTTTCATGAAAATAGAAGCTATATCGACATACTCAAAGAAGCAGAAGCCGCATACGCTGAGCATCTTGGAACATATGGAAGTTGAGCTTGATCTCAAAGAAGGTGCGCTTCAGCTGGAAAAAGAGCATCTTTTTGACATGGCAGCAAGAGTGAACAAAAAAAGAGCCTTTTTATTCGTTAGTAAGGTGCTCGGTAAGCACATTCCTGTTCATCCAGTAAAACCGCTTCTTGTCTCGGGTCTTTTAGCCATGGCATATGCCCAAGAGCAAACAGGCAAGACATCTCCGCATCAAGACCTTTTAGTAGAAGCACTCAAGACGGATGACCACACGGCATTAACTAAAGCCTACGAAGCACTCAAAAAAGAGAACCTTTCATCAGGAAAACAGCCGATCGTGATCGGCTTTGCAGAAACAGCAACAGCACTGGGTCATGGTGTGTATGACGTAATAGAAGGAGCATCTTACATCCATACGACACGTGAACAGCTGCTGGATCTTGATCCTTCATTGGTATTTGAAGAAGAGCATTCGCATGCAACGGATCAGCTTTGTTATGCAGACGAAGCATTACTTCGCACAGACCGTCCCATCGTGCTAGTAGATGATGAAGTCACGACAGGCCGTACGAATATCAATATCATTCGGGACCTTCATGCAAAGCATCCGCGGCATTCTTACACGATTCTTTCTATTTTGGACTGGCGGACTGAGGAGCACGAGAAAGCCATGTGTGAGCTTGAAGAGGAGCTTGGTATTCACATCACATCATTGTCTTTATTAAAAGGGCAAATGGTCTTTCGGGGCAAAACGCTGGATAAGCCAGCTTATTCGTATGAGATTGCTGAGCAAAAGGATCTGCCAAGTCTCTCTGTTCACTCTCTTCAATCTTTCTTTAAGCACGAGCCGTATGCACTTTCTCATGCAGCAAATTCGGCAGGTCATTCGCCATATATACATGAAACGGGCCGTTTTGGTTTAAACGCAGCAGATACGGCAGCCATCGACCAAGCAGCTGCAGAGGCTGGGCTGAAACTGAAGAAGGAACGCAAAGGAAAGCAGACACTTTGTTTAGGAACAGGTGAGCTGATGTATGTGCCGATGAGACTGGCTGCACATATGGGAGAAGGCGTTCTCTTTCATTCAACGACGAGAAGCCCAATTCACCCTGTTGAAAAGGATGGATACGCTGTTCAAAATGGGTTTACCTTTGTGAGTCCAGAGGATGCCCGAATTCAGCACTACGTGTACAACATACCAAAAGATCAATACGATGATGTATTTCTCTTTTTTGAGAAAAAGGTCTCTCAGGAGGCATTGCGTCCGCTTGTTCACTTATTTGCCGAGCGGCATGTGAAGCATGTGCATATTGTGACTTTATCAGACGAGGTGAAGGTGAATGGCTAATGTGTATACAAAGATGGGAAGCTATCCAGAGCAGGATGTAACCTTCTTACTCAAAGATTTATCATCCATTGAGATGGAGAAAAGTACAGAAGAGCGGGAGCGTTCGATTCAGAGCGGTGCGCATTATTCAGAAATGCTGCCGATTGAGTATAAACCAACGGAATCTTATATGGATTTATTCTATCAATCTCTGAAAGAAAGTAAGGAAAAGGTAGCAGAAGCAGTAGCTGTGGTAGCAGAACAGATTGTGAAAAAGCGAGGCTTCCAAACGGTTCTTTGCAGTTTGGCTAGGGCGGGAACGCCGATCGGGGTGCTCATCAAACGATATATTCGAAAGACATATGGTCTTGAACTGCCTCATTACAGCATCTCTATTATTCGTGACCGAGGAATAGATGAGAATGCGCTGCATTATATGCTCAAAGAACATCCGGGCTTTGAGATTGCCTTTATTGATGGATGGACCGGAAAAGGTGCGATTTCGAGAGAGCTCCAAAAAGCTGTGATTGATTTTGAAAGAAAGTATGATATTCGTCTTTCTAGTGAACTGGCTGTACTAGCTGATCCAGGCTATTGTACAAATGTCTACGGAACGAGAGAGGACTTTCTCATTCCAAGTGCCTGCTTGAATTCGACGGTATCTGGACTTGTCAGTCGAACGGTACTAAACAACCGCTGGATCAGTGCCGATGATTTCCATGGGGCGAAGTATTATGAAGAGCTGCTTGATGAGGATGTGTCCAATCTGTATGTGGATACAATTGAAGAAGCATTTTCTAGCCTCGAACCAAATGTACGAGAGAAAGCAGAGACCATCCTCACACAGGGAATGCCTGCGGACTGGCGGGGGATGGCGTCCATTGAAGCGATCGGTCAGGAGTTTCACATTGAAAATACCCATTTGATTAAGCCAGGTGTTGGTGAGACGACCCGTGTGCTGCTTAGAAGAATCCCTTGGAAAATCCTGATTCAGCCGGGGTCTCAGGAGAAGCTGAAGCATATTTTGCTTCTGGCAGAGGACAGAGGCGTTCCTGTCATTGAATATGCCAATATGTCCTATACGTGCTGTGGACTTATTCGTCCGATGGAACAGACGTCATGAAGACATGTGCGTTTGCCAGTGATTTAGACCGGACACTGATTTACTCACATCGAGTGCTGGACCAGTATGAGTATGAAGGAGATTATGATTTAGTTGAGGTGCTGGACGAACGACCGCTTTCCTATATGTCGGTTGAAACGAAAACATCCTTGCAGACAATCCATCAATTGGGCTGGTTCATTCCAGTGACGACAAGAACGACTGCTCAGTATGAACGGATCACCTTCTTTCAGCAAAAGCTCCAACCGGAGTATGCCGTCACGACAAATGGGGGCTGTATCCTTCATCACGGCAAGCCGCTTGAGGATTGGCAGGCCATCGTTGATGAGAGGCTCAAAGCGTGTATGTCAGTCAGAGAGATGCTAAGAGCCATCTCCGACCTTCCAGTTGCGGCATGGGTGAAGCGTACCCGGACAGCAGAGGGGAAATTTCTTTATTTGATTATGAAAGATGAGTATTTGTCTCACATTCCACTTGCTGAATTGAAGCTGTGGGGCGAGGAGAGAGGCTGGCAGGTTTCTCTTCAAGGACGGAAGCTTTATTTTATTCCGGAGCCGCTCAATAAGTGGGATGCTGTTGCTTTTTTAAAGGAACGGCTGGAGCTTGAATATGTATATGGTGCAGGCGATTCCCTTTTAGATGCAGGTCTTATTCGTCAGGCGGATATGGGCTTTGCCCCGAGGCATGGGGAAGTGCTTGACTTTGACCCATTACTTGAGCCGACAGCAGCATCTGGCATGGCAGCAGCAGATGAAATCACCGCTTGTGTCATGAAGCAGATGACGACCGTAAAAAAGCCTTCGATTCGATAGCAGAAGTAGAAGGGTGAATGATATGATAGTAGTAGCTTTCGAGAAAATATAGGAGAAAGGAAGGAGCGGCGTGAGTTATAAAGAAATCGATGTCAACCATACACGGGCGGAGCAGGAAGCCTGGAAAAACGTGCTGAAAAAGCCGCTCCCTGAAAGAGACGGTTATGTAAAGGACGAGCATACATTGTCCTTGCCGCGTCTCGCCGCCCGGGTCCTTGGAACTCCGCATGATGCAACCGATTATTTTATTTATTTACATGAATTATATGAAACAGATGGCGTTCATATTTTAAGTGAAACGCTCAATCGTCATATTGAGCCGGAGCATTTTCAAGCGCTTCAACGCATTCATTTGATTAACCAAGAAGAAAAGGGATTGTCCGTGAATCGCTTTGTGGCTTTTTTAGATGGTGAACAGCTGATTGTACGCCATCCAAACCCTGTGATGAACCGGCATATCCGCCTTTCATTGATCAAGGTGTTTGAGCATTTCAAACAGATGCATGAGGGTGGATTTCAGCATCCCGATTTCCGCCGGGTTCTGCTGGATGTAGTGAAGTTTTCAAATAATCATCTAGGTCCATGGCTGAAGGAAGTCAATATAGAAGAAAAAATGCCGGCTGTCATTTGGTATGGAGAGGCGAATAAAAGTCAGCTTTATTTTCTTTACTATGTCATGCTGATTGGCTGTGATGTTGTGCTATTTCATCCAGAGGGCGAGGATTCGTTCCGCGAATTAGATCCAGAAGAAAAGCTGACTTTTATTGATCAGTATCCGGGAAATTCAAAGCTTGAACCGTTCCCTACTGAAAAGCCTGAGAGGAAATCAACGGTGGCGTACCGCTCGACAAGAGAGCTTGAAGAGGTGCTCCACACGGAAGATTCAATGCTGTATAAGCCGTGGCAATTCAGAGATCATACCCCTCATTCCATTACGCTGAAGACAACGTATGATGAGCTGTTTTTAATTGCAAAGGAACGTTCCTTTATTCGCCCTAATTTTCAAGCAGACCGGGACACGATACAGATTCCGAATCTCTTTGCGAAAATGATGGGGATCACACGAGACAAGCGTGAATACTGGGATCGTATCCATACGTTAATGGAAGGGAAAGAGACGAAGACCATTCGCCATTTTCCTTTTACGAAAGAAGTGTCTTCGAATTATCAATTTCATTATCAGCATGCCCTTTCTTCTGCTGGAGAGATTGATCCTGAATTATTAATGAAAAGCAATGTATGGCAGTTTTCTCATCTATATGAGGGCGCGCAGCGTGCGATAGCAGAGGCGATATCTCGAATCTGTCAGAATCCAAAGCTATTAAAAGAAGGCAATGAGACCGAATTAGATGTCCGTATTTATTTA
Organism: Bacillus sp. NMCC4; assembly: GCF_002998555.1. Taxonomy (NCBI): domain Bacteria; kingdom Bacillati; phylum Bacillota; class Bacilli; order Caryophanales; family Bacillaceae; genus Bacillus; species Bacillus sp. NMCC4. Next base: position 27,719 of record NZ_PVRA01000007.1, read on the forward strand.
TTCAAACAGATACTGCATATCGGCCAGGAGCTCATTGAACTCATTCAAACCTTTGATTATGCACAAACCGTACCGAAAGTGATTTTATACCATACGGAATATAATGGTGAGCTGACTCGTTCTGATGCGGCTGCCCTCATTTTCCTAAACGAAATGGGGGTGGATCTCTTCGTGTATCATCCGGCGGGATACCAGTGTATCGAGCGGTATATAGATGACCAATTATTTGATACCCATTGGCTTGATGAGATGGTCATGAATCAGGAGTTTAAAGAGCCATCCATCGTCAGAAAGTTATTTCAATCCATTAAAAATCGATAAGGAGATCAAAACTTATGACAAATACAAACGGAAATGACATCATTTCAATTGATAAAGAGGAAATCTCCATTGAGAAGGCAGACGATATCCGCGTTCAGCTTCGAAATGAACCAGAAGTGCAAAATATTGCGAGACAGATCGATGCGAAAAATCAGCTGGAGCTGCTTGAATACGGAAAGCAGCCGGCCGTTGAAATCTCTAAGTTCTCTGATCGTATTCTTTCGATGATGCGTTCAACAAGTGTCACTGACTCAGGAACGATGCTGACGCAGCTTGGAAAAATTATGGATCGTTTTGATAAAAATGATTTTGACGAGCCAAAGGGTGGTTTGTTATCAAAAATCTTTAAACGCGGCGGCAGCATGATTGAAAAGATTTTCAGTAAATATCAAACGCTAGGTGCAGAGATTGAAAAAATTAATGTAGAAATCAGTAAATATAAAGACGAAATGACCAAATCGACTGTGACGCTTGAAGAAATGTATGAGCATAACATTCAATACTATATGGAGCTTGAAAAGTATGTTGTTGCAGGTCAAATGAAAATCGAAGAATTAAAGCAATTGGTTCCTTCTTATGAAGAAAAAGCGGCTAGTGGAAACCAGCTGGCACAAATGGAGCTTGATACACTTCGTAACGGCATTCAAGCATTGGAAGAGCGTGTATATGACCTTGATATGGCACGGATGGTGGCTCTTCAAACGGCACCGCAAATTCGTTTGCTGCAGCGTGGGAATACGAAATTAATCGGTAAAATCAACTCAGCGTTCATCATCACCATTCCAATTTTTAAAAATGGGATCATTCAAGCTGTTACAGCGAAAAGACAAAAGCTTGTGGCTGATTCAATGAGTGAGCTGGATAGAAGAACAAATGAAATGCTGAAACGAAATGCTGAAAACATCTCAAGTCAAAGTGTGGAGATTGCCAAATTGTCTGGACGTCCAAGTATCGACATTGAAACGATCGAATCTTCCTTTAATACGATTGTACAAGGGATGAAAGAGACGAAACAGATCGAAGAAGAAAACAAACGATTACGCGAAGATGGAACAAAACGTATGCTTGAATTGCAAGATAATATTAAGCGGGCTGCCCTAGAGTCCTAAAAAATAAGCTGTCTGTAACTAAAGTTGCAGGCAGTTACTCATGAATTTTATTGAAATTTGAAGAAAAAAGGTTTTTATGTGACCATTTTCGGGTAAATCCTGTTCAGGGGAATGGTTCGCCCATGTTTGAAAAAGTCCGCTATGGTGAGGATTCGAGTTATTTTTTAGCACAATTAGGAATTTCCAGTAAAATATTGTCTGATGAGAGGAAATACCCCGTAAAATATGTAGTTTATGAAGCATTCTATAGGATTTACGAGTAATACGGCGTATAAACTCTAATCACCAGACCTCTATATGGAATTCATACATATTGTGCGGAAATAAGCGAATTCTAAAGATTGTTCGCATCATAACGCTTATGTTACGGTTATAAAGATGCTAATTTGGAGGGAAAATATGAATTCTGAAGAGAGAACTATCAAAATCAAGATAAATAATGTATCTAAAATTTTCGGTAAAAATGCTAAAAAAGCATCTCAAATGCTTGGAAAAGGGAAAACAAAAAGAGAGATCCTAAAAGAGACCGGCGCAACAGTTGGTGTCAATCGAGCAAATTTTGATGTGTATGACGGCGAGATATTTGTCATCATGGGGCTATCAGGGAGCGGAAAGTCCACACTTGTGCGGCTGCTAAATAGGTTAATCGAACCAACCTCCGGAGAAATATTTATTGATGGGGATATGATAACAAATATGTCAAAGGATCAATTGCGTGAAGTCAGACGGAAAAAGATCAGCATGGTCTTCCAAAACTTCGCATTGTTCCCCCACCGTACGATTCTTGAGAACACAGAGTACGGTCTTGAATTACAAGGTGTAGACAAAGAAGAACGCCGCTCAAAAGCGCTTGAATCCTTAAAGCTTGTTGGACTTGAAGGCTTTGAAGAACAGTACCCAAACCAATTAAGTGGCGGGATGCAGCAGCGTGTTGGATTGGCACGTGCATTAGCAAATGACCCTGACATTTTATTAATGGATGAAGCTTTCAGCGCACTCGATCCATTAATTCGTAAAGATATGCAGGATGAATTGCTTGAGCTTCATACATCTGTAGGAAAAACGATCATTTTCATTACCCATGATTTAGATGAGGCGCTTCGGATTGGCGACCGCATTGTGCTCATGAAGGACGGAAATATCGTTCAAATCGGAACACCAGAAGAAATCCTGATGAACCCATCGAATGAATATGTTGAACGTTTCGTTGAAGATGTCGACCTTTCTAAAGTATTAACCGCTGGTCATATTATGAAACGTGCAGAAACAATTCAGATCGACAAAGGGGCACGTGTTGCGCTCACGCTCATGAAAAACCTTGGGATTTCGTCTATCTATGCAGTAGATAAGAAAAAGCATTTATTAGGTGTTATTTCTGCACAAGCAGCGAAAAAGGCGGCAGAAATGGGAGCGTCGCTTGAAACAGTTCTCGATAAAGAATTCACGACAGTATTGGAATCTACGTATTTGACAGAAATCTTTGACGCAGTATCTGATGCAGCAAACATTCCGATTGCCGTTGTCGATGAGAAAAACAGAATGAAGGGTATTGTGGTCAGAGGTGCATTAATTGGTGCGTTATCAGGTAATGATGAGTATATCAACATGTCTTCTAACAAACTTGAGGAAATTAAAACACAAGAGCCTTCTGCACAGGAGGTAGAATAAGATGTTTAGTATGAGTGATTTACCTAGAATTCAGTTCGCGGATTACATTGATCGATTTGTTGACTGGTTAACATTAACGTTTGGTGGTTTCTTTGATGGCATCACAAATGGATTAGCAGGCACAGTAAATGGAATTGTGGCAGCACTTGGTGTGATTCCATCTATTATTTTAACCCTTATTTTTGCCGGCATTGCCTGGTGGATCAGTACAAGAGGAGTTGCTCTTTTCACACTTATTGGATTTTTGCTGATCGACTATTTAGGCTACTGGCATCCAATGCTACAAACACTTGCGCTCGTTTTGACAGCTGTGGTCATTTCCATCGTGATCGGGGTTCCGATCGGTATTTGGGCATCACAGAAGGAAACTGTGCGTAAGATTGTAACACCTATTTTAGATTTAATGCAGACAATGCCTGCATTCGTTTATCTTTTACCAGCAATCTTCTTCTTTAACATTGGCGTTGTGCCTGGGGTTGTGGCATCAGTTATTTTCTCCATGCCGCCAACGATTCGTATGACGATTCTCGGTATTAAACAAGTACCAGCTGATTTAATTGAAGCAACAGAAGCATTTGGTTCAACGACATTCCAGCGTTTATTCAAAGTTCAGCTTCCACTTGCAACAAAAACCATCCTAGCTGGTATTAACCAAAGTATCATGCTTGCTCTATCAATGGTCGTCATTGCGGCAATGGTAGGTGCTCCAGGACTTGGTTCGGAAGTATATAGTGCGGTAACGCAGCTGAAAACAGGAATTGGTTTTGAAGCAGGTATTGCCATTGTGATTGTGGCGATTACACTCGACCGTATTACACAAAACATTAAAACGAAAAAAACCAGGGGGAATGCTTAATGTGGAAAAAGTCTCTCTACATTGGGATGACCGCCCTGCTTGTCTTTTTACTAGCCGCTTGTGGCGTGAAGTCAGATTCAAATGCGAGTGCAGCACAGCAGGTGAATAAAACCATTATCGGCATTGATCCGGGTTCAGGGATTATGGCGCTAACGGATCAAGCGAAAAAGGATTACGGCTTAGAGGATTGGACGGTTGTGTCTGCATCAAGTGCAGCTATGACCGCAACGCTCAAGAAATCTTACGACCGTAAAAAGCCAATTATTATCACTGGCTGGAATCCACACTGGATGTTTACTCGCTATGATTTAAAATATTTAGAGGATCCAAAGAAATCTTACGGTGAAGCGGAAGAGATTCATACGATTTCACGTAAAGGTTTTGCAAAAGATCAGCCGGAAGCAGCCAAAATGCTTAGTCAATTTAAATGGTCTCAAGATGACATGGGCGAAGTCATGATGGATATCCAAGATGGTATCAATCCAAAGGATGCCGCCGTTAAATATGTGAAAAAACATAAAGACCAAGTAGCGAAATGGACAAAAGGCGTGAAAAAGTCGAATGGTGACAAAGTCAATCTTGCCTACGTTGCGTGGGATAGTGAGATTGCAAGTACCAATGTCGCTGCAGAAGTACTGCGTGAGCTCGGATTTGAAGTGACCTTGACTCAGGTGGAAGCAGGTCCGATGTGGACAGCAATTGCAACTGGAAGTGCAGATGCATCGTTATCTGCTTGGCTGCCAAATACGCATAAAACGTATGCAGCGAAGTTTAAAGGGAAATATGATGATCTAGGCACAAGTATGAAAGGTCTTCGCATGGGGCTAGTTGTTCCGACATATATGAAGAACGTCAACTCGATTGAGGATTTGAAAAAATAGCCTATAGTGATGAGGTTCCCTTATAATAGAAGGGAGCATATGAAAAAGCAGTCTGCTCAAAAAGCGGCTGCTTTTTTCTTATATAAGGATGGTGGACGAGTTGTCGATGATGGATAAGCCAATCATGATTTTCCTGCATGGCGGAGGAGTCAGCAGCTGGATGTGGCAGGAGCAGATGGAAACATTCAAGGAAGCGTATGAATGCTATACGCCTGATCTGATTGGTCACGGGACAAGAGCAAATGAACAGTCATTTTCCATGCGAGAAAGCGCTCTTGAAGTCATCTCGTGGTTCAAGCAGCATGCGCACGGCCGTAAAGTGATACTCATTGGATTCTCTCTAGGTGCCCAGGTTGCCGTTGAAGTGTTATCGAATGAGCCTGATATCGTAGACATAGCCGTCATCAACAGCGCTCTTGTGATGCCGCTGCCATGGCTTTACTTGATGGTGAGACCTCTTTTACCTCTTACGTATCCATTATTAAAGAAAGATTGGTTTATCCAGCTCCAAGCTGAAAAGATGGGGCTTCCAAACGATGTACTGAATGACTATGCGGCGGATTCGAAGAGTTTGCAGAAGAAAACCCTTCTGACGATGTTTCAAGAAAATCTCCATTACAAGCTCCCAGACACGTTTCAACAAGCGAAGGCACGGATTCTTGTCACAGTGGGAGAAAAGGAAAAAGGTATCATGAAACGGTCAGCAAAGAAAATAACGACATCACATCCGAAGGCAACAGGTGTCGTCGTTCCTGATATTGGACATACATTTACGTTTGAAAAGAAAGAACTGTTTATTGATATGATTCAATCCTTTATAGAAGAGCGTGCGTTACCAGTGGAATTAAAGGAAATCAAGTAGCCGAAAGTGAAGACAGGCATAAAAGAGGCAGTTAGATCTTAGAACCTATATGATATAGGCATAAAACGCTTACAGATGAGCTGCAGTCTGACTGAAAGCTCATGAGCCGTAGAAGGAGGAGCTATGAGTAAAAACTATATCATATTCGGTGCGAGTCAAGGCTTAGGGGATGCTTTTGTAAAAGGTCTTCCTTCAAGTGGAGATACAGTTTGGATTGTGTCGCGAAGTGAACCGAGCAGTTTGAACATAGATGACGGTGTACATAGAATTTGGCTGAAAATTGATTTATCAAGCCAAACCCACATCCCTTTTATGCTCGAAGCATTGGAGAATAAAACCATTGATGTTCTCATCTATAACATTGGTTTATGGGAAAAACGAGGCTTTGAAGATGATTATTCATTCGATCACGATCAGCCAGAGGATATCGCTCATTTAATCAATGTGAATGTCACCTCTACGATTACTTACATCCAAGCACTGCTTCCGCACGTAAGGAAATCGGAGAATGGAAAAATCATCGTGATTGGCTCAACGACGGGACTAGATCATACAAACCTGCCGCAGGTTTCTTTTGTCGCTTCTAAATTTGGCCTGCGCGGAATTGTGAATGCACTGAGAGAACATGTGAGAAAAGATAAAATATCCGTCACCTGTATCAATCCAGGAGAGCTGGCGGCAGAGGTTCCATATGAAGATGGAGCCGAAAAAGCCATCACTCTATATGGTGAAACGAGAATCCCTGTACAGGATATTGTAGAGCTTGCGAGATGTGTGATTCATTTATCAAGGGTATCCTGTGTAAAAGAAATCAACGTCCCAGCCATGACAGATTTGAATGCATAATATAAAGCATACCACCCGTTTAAAGAAAAAACGGGTGGTTTTTTGATTTTATGATGAATGCTGCTGAAGGGTTTGATAGACAGCTTCCGTCAAGATCTCAATGCCGGTAAAGATAGCAGAGCGGTCGAATGTCATATATGGATGATGTAGACCGGGCTCTAGATCACAGCCTAAACCAAGCATCGTGGATTTGATATGCGGAACCTTTGCTGCATAAAAGTGAAAATCCTCTCCGCCTGTCGTGACGATCGGGGGATCGAGCTGCTCTTTGCCTAAAATCTGTTCAATGGCATTAGACATGATCTGGACAGCTTCCTCATTTAAGGTTGCGGCAGGCAGACGGTGATCGGTTGAAAGTGTAATGGAAGCGCCAAAGGCATCCGCTACAGCATGTACGGCTCTTTCAATTTCTTTTTCTAGTTCATCCATCACATCATTTGTTTGTGCCCTGACATCTAATGTAAAAGAAGCTTTGCCAGGGATGATGTTTGAACTGCCCCCGCCAGCATGTAGGTTGGTCATTTTTACAGAATGTGCAACTCTTGGGTCGACATGGATATGCGCGAGTCTCTGCACGAGGGTAGAAGCCACTTCAATGACGTTGACCCCAAGATGCGGGCGTGCACCGTGGGCTTCCTCTCCAATAATTGTGCCGATGTAATGATTACTCGATCCATGCAAAATTGCAGGTGCACAGCGTCCGTTTAATGTTTCTTGAATTGGGCGCACATGCACTCCGTATAAGTAATCAACGTCTGCTAACATACCTTTTTCAATCATTTTCAGCGCGCCGCCGCCTTTTTCCTCAGCAGGCTGAAAAATGAAGCGGATGGTGCCGTTCGGGAGCTCCTTTTCCTTTAATGCCATGAAGGCGCCGAGAGCCATTGTCATGTGTGCATCGTGACCACATGAATGATTGGGTTGAAACTCACCATCTACTTCCTGCCAAAGTGCATCAATATCGGCTCTCACAGCGACCACTGGTGCGCCTTCTCCAATTTCACCAATCACTCCTGTACAGTCGTCAAATGTTCGAGTCTTGCAGCCCATTTTTTTTAATATGCCTTCAAGATAAGCCGTCGTATTCGTTTCTTCCCAGCTTATTTCTGGGTGGGCGTGCAGGTGTTCAAAGATGTCTGTCACGGTCTGTTGCATTTCGTTTGTCAAAGTTGTCATGAGTAGCCTCCTTGCTGACAGAAAATCTGCCAAAACATTCTTTTAGTGAAATAATATTGATCTTAAATATCATCAGTGTTTATAATATAACACATCATTTGATTATTCTGAAAATTAAGTGAAATTCCGATCGGGACAAAGGGGTTTTGACACATGAAAACAGCGGCAGTATCAGCACCAGAGAAACAAAAACGAAAACTTCAAATGCCGGATGCGTATGTTCTCTTATTTATCATTGCGCTCATTTGTACCATTGCAACGTATTTTGTACCAGCGGGTGAGTTTGACCGAAAGACATCAGGGGAAATCACAACAGCTGTTCCTGGTAGCTATCACCGCATTGATCAATCACCCGTAAGTCCCGTTGGCTTTTTTACAGCCATTCAGGAAGGGATGGTAGGGTCCTCTTCTATTATTTTTCTCATTCTATTTACTGGCGGAACCATTGCCATTTTGGAGAAAACAGGTGCCATTAACGGAATGATTCACCATGTCATCAGCAGGTTTCAAACGAAGCAATTATTGTTTATTTGTATTGTTGGAGGATTATTTTCGGTGCTTGGAACGACCGGCATTGTCGTGAATTCTGTTATAGGATTTATTCCAATCGGGATTATTGTGGCAAGGTCCTTGAAATGGGACGCTGTGGCAGGAGCAGCGGTCATTTACATCGGCTGTTATGCTGGATTTAACGCAACCATTTTGTCTCCATCTCCACTAGGTTTATCTCAAACGATTGCAGAGCTGCCGATCTTTTCTGGCATTGGCCTGCGTGTCATTATTTATCTTTGCTTTCTTATATCTAGTATTGTGTACATCTATTTATATACAAGACGCCTGAAGAATAAAGAAAAGGGAAGCCTTCTTGGTGATCAATGGTTTCCTGCGAAGGGGCTTGGCGGATCTGATGCAGAATCTGTGGACAAGCCTGCATTTACCGGCAGACATAAGCTGATTTTAGCGGTGTGCGGATTGTCTCTTGGGGGCTTCTTATATGGCGCGCTTCAGCTTGGCTGGACCGATAAGGAAATGGCAGGTGTGTTCATTTTTATGGCCATTGCTGCTGGATTGCTTGGCGGATTAGCAGCCAATGATATTGCGAAAACATTTATTGTCGGCTGTCAAAGCCTTGTGTACGGCGCACTCATTGTCGGAATGGCACGCTGCATTTCTGTCATTTTAGAAAACGGTAAGCTGCTTGATACAGTGGTCAATGGCTTGGCGAGTATGCTGACAGGATTTAGTCCAATTGCTGGTGCGATTGGGATGTATATTGCGAGTGCACTTCTTCACTTTTTGATTTCATCAGGATCAGGAGAAGCGGTTGTCTTTATTCCAATTCTTGCGCCACTGGCTGATTTAATGGGCATCACAAGACAGGTAGCTGTTGAAGCGGTTATGCTTGGCGAAGGGGTGGTCAACTGTATCAATCCGACGTCAGGTGTGTTGATGGCTGTGCTTGCTGCAAGTGGTATTCCTTATGTGAAGTGGCTGCGTTTTATGGTGCCGCTCGCGCTCATTTGGTTTGTCATTGGTCTTGTCTTTATTTGTATCGGCGTTATGATCAACTGGGGACCTTATTAAACATGTATAAAGCTGCTGACAATTGTTTGGCAGCTTTTTTCTTGTGGAAATATGCATGGAGACAGCGCTTTGAAAGCACAATAAGTGTGTTCACAAATTCGCTACATATTTTTTTTGAGCAACCCCCTTGCAAAAGTTTGTGAAGTGTTGCACAATAAGAATGTGAAATACTTCACATACGAAAAACAACCTAGTTTTACTCAGGAGGATGAGATAAATGACAAACGAAAAAGTAAACAAAGTAGCACTTATTGGAGCAGGTTTTGTAGGCAGCAGTTATGCCTTTACATTAATAAATCAAGCGATCACAGATGAATTGGTTGTCATCGATTTAAATCAAGATAAAGCAATGGGTGACGTCATGGATTTGAACCACGGGAAAGCATTTGCTCCGCATCCTGTGAATACATGGTATGGAGATTATGAGGATTGTAAGGATGCAGACATTGTATGTATCTGTGCTGGTGCGAACCAAAAGCCAGGTGAAACGAGACTTGACCTTGTTGAGAAAAATTTAAATATATTTAAAGGCATTGTAGACAATGTGATGAAAAGTGGATTCGATGGTATTTTCTTAGTCGCCACGAACCCTGTTGATATTTTGACATATGCCACTTGGAAATTCAGTGGCCTGCCAAAAGAGCGAGTGATTGGCAGTGGAACCACACTTGATACTGCAAGATTTAGATACATGCTCAGTGAGTACTTTGAAGCAGCGGCACACAATGTGCATGCGTACATCATTGGAGAGCATGGGGATACAGAGCTTGCTGTGTGGAGTCATGCGAATATCGGAAGTGTACCCATTACAGAATTAATGAAGAGAAATGATCAATACAAACAAGAAGATTTAGATGAGATGATGGAAAATGTCCGCCATGCCGCTTACCAAATCATTGAGAAAAAAGGCGCCACTTACTACGGCGTAGCGATGAGTTTGGCCCGCATTACAAGAGCGATCCTGCACAATGAAAACAGTATTTTGACCGTCAGCACTTACTTAGATGGAGAGTATGGAGCAGAAGATGTCTACATTGGTGTACCTTCCCTTGTGAATCGAAATGGCGCAACAGAAGTGATGGAGCTTGCACTTAATGATACAGAAAAAGAACAATTCGCACACAGTGTGAATGTGTTAAAAGAGATTTTGGCTCCTCATTTTTAATCAAAAGCAACCTATCTGAGCAGAAAAGGATGAATCACTATGTGGCAGCAAATATATAATCCGTTTGGTAATGAGTTCGTGAGTGCATTGGTAGCAATGCTCCCAATTTTGTTTTTCCTACTTGCATTAACTGTATTTAAGTTAAAAGGTGTTTTAGCCGCTTGTTTTACCTTAATCGTCAGCTTTGTAACAGCTGTTTTCTTCTTTCATATGCCAATTGAAAAGGCATTATCTGCTGTTCTGCTCGGTATATCTAATGGGCTGTGGCCGATTGGATATATCGTCATCATGGCGGTATGGCTCTATAAAATTGCTGTGAAATCTGGTAAATTCGATGTCATTCGTTCTAGTATTGCAGGAATCTCTCAAGATCAACGTCTTCAGCTCTTATTAATTGGTTTTAGTTTTAACGCATTTTTAGAGGGAGCCGCTGGGTTTGGTGTACCGATTGCGATCAGTGCCGCTCTCTTAACAGAGCTTGGGTTTAAACCGCTGAAAGCTGCGATGCTCTGCTTAATTGCCAATGCTGCGTCTGGCGCATTTGGTGCTGTGGGTATCCCAGTCATTACAGGGGCGCAAATGGGCAATATGACGCCGCTTGCGTTATCTCAAACCCTTGTGTATACGATTCCGTTTATTTCATTCTGTATTCCGTTCCTGCTCATTCTCATTGTGGACGGATTCAAAGGGATTAAAGAAACGCTCCCTGCCTTGCTTGTTGTAAGTGGAAGTTATGCCATTTTACAAGCTGTCACAATGGTGACAATGGGTCCTGAGCTTGCCAATATTATTTCAGCCATAGCAAGCATGGGCATTTTGGCTTTATTTCTTCGAAAATGGCAGCCGAAACACATTTATCGTGAAGAAGGAGCACCAGCCATTGAACAGAAACAAACGTATCGCGGCATTGAAGTGCTGAAAGCATGGTCTCCGTTCTATATTTTAACCGCCGTTATTACGGTATGGAGTCTGCCAGCATTTAAAGCATTGTTTGCTGCAGGAGGCCCGCTCAACTGGACGACGATTTTAGTGAAGATGCCGTTTTTGCATCAGCAAATTGTGAAATTACCACCAATTGCACAAACAGAAACACCCATTGATGCAATCTTTAAAATTGATGTCATCAGTGCAACGGGTACTGCCATTCTGATTGCGGTGATGCTGACAGGGTTGTTTAGCAGACATATTACATTAACAGAAGGCGCTGCCTGCTTAAAAGCATCAGTGAAAGAGCTTTGGGTACCTGTTCTTACCATTTGTTTTGTCATGGGCTTTGCCAACTTGGCGAACTTCGCTGGACTAAGTTCAGCCATTGGGCTTGCACTTGCCAAAACAGGCGATTTGTTCCCGCTTGTCAGCCCGGTGCTTGGCTGGATCGGGGTGTTTATTACAGGATCTGTCGTGAGTAACAACGCCTTATTCGGCAACCTTCAAGCGGTCACTGCTTCTCAAATCGGCTCACAGGCAGGTTTGTTAATCGGGGCAAATACAACTGGCGGGGTCATGGCAAAATTAATTTCTCCACAATCCATCGCCATAGCTACAGCAGCTGTTGGAGAAACAGGTAAAGAATCTGAGCTCTTCCAAAAGACCGTGAAGTACAGCTTTATCCTGCTCGGCATTGTGTGTATATGGACATTCATTCTTGCTCAATTTGTATAGGTTTAAAAAAAGACTGAGACAGCTCTCAGTCTTTTTTGTTTATGTCGATTCCCTTGTCACAAGCCGGGTAGGCAGATGGATATGTTCACGCTGTAATGGTTTTTGGTCTTGCAGGATCTCGATTATTTGCTGCACAGACCGCTGGCCAAGCTCTACGATCGGGATGTCAATTGTGGTGATTGTTGGAGCTGTCACCTCGCAAATGTCTTGATTGTCATAGCCGATCACCGCTAGATCCTTAGGGATTTGATAACCGTATGAAATGGCCTGTTTAATGAGCCCTGCTGCGACTTGATCATTACCCGTGAAAATGGCATCAGGTGCATTCTTCATGTCATGGATGACATCCATTAAGCGAAAACCGTCTTCAATGGTGAAGGCCTCCCCAAAAAGCCAATCGTCATGCAGCGGCAAGCCGTGTGCAGAAAGTGCATCAAGATAGCCCTGTTTCCTTTGTTTTTGTGCTTCACTGCTTTCAGTATCAAAGCAAAACCCAATCGATCTTCGCCCTGACTGAATCAAGTAGTCAACCGCTTTATAGGCGGCTTCCCGCTCATCGTATCCAATAATCGGGATGTCTGCTGTTTGATGATATTCGTTCGCCATGACAATAGGGCCGTTCGTTAAAAATGGCTCGATCTTTTCCCACGGATTTTCTAATGCCCCTAATATGACCCCATCTACTTCTCTTTTTTTTAATAATTGAAGCCCTTCAAGCTCTAACGATTCCTGATAAAACGTCTGAAGCACGATGGCTTTATAACCTTGATCCAGTACTTCCTTTGATATGCCTTTAATCAATTGTGCAAAAAAAGGATGGTCCACAGCCGGGACAGACACAGCAATGGTTTTTGTCTGATGTGAACGAAGAGTGCGAGCCGCTGAACTTGGTGTATATTCCATTTCTTTCATCACCTGTAAAATAAGCTGACGCTTTTCCTCTGACACATATGGATGATGATTCAGCACTCTGGAAACGGTGGTGGTTGAAACCCCGCAGCGTTTGGCAATTTCATAAATTGTACACATATTAACAAATCCTTTACACAAAGTTATTGTTCTGAAATCGATAACATCATTTACAATGTGAAACAAGTTAAATATTAACAAATGGAATTGATTAATTGGAGGGAATGGAATGCAAATATTGACGAAGATATCAGGTAAAAGCAAGGATTATCTTCCTTTGCTGGATATGATCAATCAAGGTGTTCAAGTAAAGTCTGATTCAGTTGAGAAGCACCTAGCAAATGAAAAGCTGGTGACGTTCCTTGAGCAAGATATAGGGCGCACAGGCTTGGAAAAAATTCTCTTCCATTATAAACAAAATAAGGAAAAAAAGATACCATTTCTGCCAGTTGATAAACTGATTTCAGAGGATGAGATCGATGATATCATGCAGGTGTTGAAAGAAGTATTGAGTTCTGGCCGTTTTACTTCAGGGCCATATATTCCGGCGTTTGAAAAGCAGCTCGCTGAGTACTTAGGGAAGAAATATGTCATTGCCACGTCAAGTGGAACAGATGCCCTAATGATCAGCCTCATATCAGCAGGCGTCCATCCGGGAGACGAGGTCATTTTGCCAGCGAATAGCTTTGCTGCAACAGAAAATGCAGTGCTTGCGATTGGGGCTGTTCCGGTCTATGCCGATATTGATCCAGATACTTACTGCTTGGCACCGAGTGAAATTGAGAAGCATATCACAGATCAAACGGCATGCATTCTTCCGGTTCATTTATATGGAAAGCAAGCGGATATGAAGGCCATTTCGGCGATTGCGAAACAGCATGGGTTGAAAATCATTGAAGATGGCTGTCAGGCGATCGGCAGCAGCAGCCTTGGTGCATATGGAGATGGACTTGTTCTCAGCTTTAATCCATACAAAAACCTTGGCGTCTGCGGTAAGGCAGGGGCTATCGCCACAAATGATGAAGCCTTAGCGGAAAAATGCATGGAGATCAGCTATCACGGCTTTGAAGTAGGAAAGAAAAATGTCAAACGCAGTGACTATGGATTTAATTCTAAAATTGATAATTTGCAGGCAGCGATCGGACTCGAACGCATGAAGTATTTAGGGTTACAAAACTTTAAACGCTTTTACTTAGCAAAGCGATACATTGACCAGCTGCAAACGCTTGAGGAAGAAGGATACTTGAAGCTTCCGAAGCTGACGGATGATCATGTCTGGCATCTGTTCCCGATCAGAGTGCTAAAGGGCGAACGAGATGAGCTTGCAGCGAAATTGCTGGAAATGGGCATAGAAACAGATGTTTATTACCCGATTCTATCGCATCAGCATCAAACAAATCTTGTTTCTCAAAAGTATAAACGTACGACACTTCCACACACGGAAAAAGCAGCACAGCAATTACTTCACTTGCCGCTGTATCCAGGCATGCCGCTGCAAGATCAGGAGAAGGTCATCGAGGGGGTTCATCATGTTATCAAGTCTTCCATTCAATAAAAAGCTGCTGAATCAGCCGGAAAATCCGAAGTGGATCGTCTTCTGTGACTTTGATGAAACCTATTATTCTCACGGAATGACCGATGAGCAGAGAGAGGATGTAAAGCGGCTGGAAGCCTTTGTGGCAGAAAAGAGCGAAGCAGGACAGCTCATGCTTGGCTGGGTCACGGGAAGCAGCCTCGATTCTGTCACAAGTAAAATGGAAAAAGGAGGTTTTCATCAATTCCCGCATTTCATTGCGTCGAACTTAGGAACTGAAATTGTGTATACATCGGAAGCCCGTTTTGGACAGCCAGATGCGGAATGGATGAAGCGGCTGGATGCGCAGGGCTTTTCAGATGAAAAAATTGAAGACATCCTGGAAACCGTACGTGAAAAGGGAATTCATCTCAGACCGCAAACGCAGCTGGGCAGCTCAGGGTATAAGAAGAATTTCTATTATCAGGAGCAGGATGAACGGACAGATCTTCATCATCTATCATTCATCCAAACACTTGCCAAAGAGCGCGGGGTGGCGGTCAACATTAACAAATGCAATCCGCTCGCAGGAGACCCTGCGGATTGCTATGATGTCGATTTTTTACCCGTCGGAACAGGGAAGGATGAAATTGTCCGCTTTATGCTGAACCAATATGATCTATCAAAAGATCAAGGCTTTGCCTTTGGAGATAGTGGGAACGATTTGCGGATGCTTCAATCCGTCACGCATGGTTTCCTCGTCCAAAATGCGACGGCCGAAGCCAAGCGGCACCATCATCAGATTTGTCATCATGGGTATGCAAAAGGAATCTATGAAACACTGAAAACAGTGATGTATAAACATGAGGAGGCACATTCATGAAGAAAATTGGAATTGTTGGAGCAGGGAATATTGCAAAAGCTCATGCAAGAGCATTATCAACAATCAAAGGTGCAGAGTTATCCGGTGTCTATGATTTGCACGAGTCAGTTGCACAGGGATTCATTAAACAGTACGGCGGACGTGTGTATTCAAGTATTGAAACACTAGCAGATGCATCTGATGGGTTGATCATTGCCTCCCCTAATTTTTGTCACAAAGACCATGCCCTTCAGGCACTAAGAGCAGGACAGCCCATTTTATGTGAAAAGCCGATGGCTGTGTCGCTGAAGGAAGCGAAGGAAATGGTGGAGACAGCCAAACAGTTCCAGGTTCAAGCCAGTATGGGCTTTAACTATCGTTACTTATCCTTTGTGAATATTTTGAAGAACTTGATTGCCAATGGTGAATTAGGCCGCATTTTGACCGTCAGGACTCATTTTAAGAAAAACAGTGCCCTCAGAAGAAAGACATTTTCATGGAGAGACGGCGGTGAGAGTCTGCGCACGAGCGGTGCATTAGGGGATCTTGGTATTCATTTAATTGATATGCTGTGGTACTTATTTGGCAGTGACATGAAGAAAGAATCACTTAATACCAAGATGCTGACACATGTAAAGGAAAAAGAAGAGAAAAAGGTGCAGGTGGATGATCATACCGAAATTTTCGGTCAGATGGAGAATCAAGTGTTCTTTCACTTGGTCACATCCAAAAGCACGCAGCCTGAGGAATGCGGATTTAGTGTAGAAGTCGTTGGTCATGACAAGGTATTCAAATACCATACGAACATGAAAAACGAATATGAGATCAGTGATGGATTGTGTGTGGAGCGTCATCAAATGCCGCAAACCCTGCTGACAGATCCGCCAAATGAATTTTACGGATGGTCTGATACGTTCCGTGATCAGCTGATGCACTGG
This sequence comes from Bacillus sp. NMCC4, assembly GCF_002998555.1. NCBI lineage: Bacteria > Bacillati > Bacillota > Bacilli > Caryophanales > Bacillaceae > Bacillus > Bacillus sp. NMCC4. The sequence goes on from NZ_PVRA01000007.1 coordinate 44,071, forward strand.
GTGAATACAGATTCATATCCATCTCATATGAAAGTGGCTGATTTTGTAGATGGGTATCGCGCACAGGCTGCGCTCAATACATGCTTCGAGAGGGAAGAGGCTGTCAAGTCTGCCCGGACATATTAAAGAGGTGGAGCGGAGGATGTCATGACTCCGCTCCTTTTTAGAGGAAGTGAAAAGATGAAAAAAGTATTTTATTTTGGCTGTGTCTTTTATTTTTTTATTGGGACCATTCATGTGTTTTTTGGCAGCTTAACTCCTTATTTACTGTCAAGTTACGATAAGGGTCCCGGGGAATTATCTTCTTTAATCTTTTTTCAGTTTATTGGTTTTTTGACAGGTGTTCTGTTATCCCCCATTCTTGTGAGGAAAAAAGGCTATGGCGCTGTTCTGACCATGGGTCTTTTGCTGATGATCGGGTCACTTCTCCTTGGGCTTTTGATGCCGGGCTGGACAACACTTGTGCTGGCAGGTTTTTTTCTTGGGAGCGGTGCAGGCAGTCTTGAGACCACAGCCGGAGCGTATGTGATTTCGATGGCAAACAGTGCGAAGCGAATCAGCATCATGGAGGTCTTTTTTGGGTTAGGAGCGCTGTTATTTCCACTTGTGATTCTGCTCACTGTCACTGAACAGACGTGGCACTATGTGTTTTTATTTCAAGTCGGTGCACTGACTTTCTTTCTTATGCTCTGGCTTGCCTTTATGAACAAATTGCCTCGTGGACAGATGGCTTCTTCTTCCAATTCCAATGGGATGAGAAAACCGTCCTTACTTGTTGATCGAAACAATCGAATGATTGTGGTGCTCATGATCTGTTTTGCTTTTTTCTACGCAGGGATTGAAACGAACTTTGCGAACTTTTTGCCGTCGATCATGCTGGATAAAGGGGGAGACAACTGGAGTCTTTTTGCGGTTTCTACCTTTTGGACAGCGATCGTCATTGGCAGAACTGTCATTGCGAGAAAAGCTGATCAGCTGCATCCGCTGCGTTTTTTAAAGCTAAGCGCAGCACTCATGATTCTGCTGCTCGTTGTATTTGCCCTGACAACCCACATCGCCGCGCAGCTGCTTCTCATCTTTTTCATCGGCCTGTGCGCAGCTGGCATGTTCCCAATCGCACTGACTGCATCTGCATTAATGATTGAAAATGCCATCGACGAGGCAACGAGTTACTTTATTGCAGCCGCAAGTTTAGGCGGAGCCTGCTTGTCCTTCTTGATTGGCTTTAGTCTTGAATGGGCAGGAGCAGCAAGTGCCGTCTTTGTTTTCGCCTTCTTAGCTGTTCTTCTGTTTGCAGCTGCGATTCAAATGAATCGTGCTAAGAAAAAGGATACGGTCCTGTCGCAGCAATCGGCGCTGAAAGCCGATCGGTAAGCAATATCCAATGTCTCCTTGAGTCCACCTGAAAAGATGACAAAGGACTTGTACTAAAACACAGAACGTTTGAATAATATGTACAAGTCAGCATCAAAAGGAGGACGTCTATGTGGCGGTGTTTTTTGGTTATATCTTTTTAGGGTTGTCACTTTCAGCGCCTGTTGGGCCAGTCAATGCAGCCCAAATCGACAGAGGGATTAAAAGTGGATTTTGGCACGCGTGGATTTTTGGTGTGGGGGCGATGGCCGCGGATATTGTCTATATGCTCCTCATCTATTTTGGTGTCGCCCAGCTTTTGACTGCACCTCTAGTGAAAACCTTTTTGTGGCTGTTCGGCTTTTTCGTTCTGACCTATACGGGCATTGAAAGTCTGCGTAAAATCAATTTGCAGGAGAGCCCGAAAAAGGATGGTGGAAACACTTCGGTTGGTCAGTCGTTCATGACGGGGTTTTTCATTTCTCTTTCCAATCCGCTTAGTATTTTATTTTGGCTTGGCATCTACGGCAGTATTTTGGCTAATACGATTGAAAAGTATGGGGCATCTCAAATGCTGATGTACAGCATGGCTATTTTTATCGGCATGCTGATCTGGGATTTCAGTATGGCGCTGCTTGCTAGTTCGTTTAGGCGCTATTTAAGTGAACGTGTCTTACATGGCTTATCCGTTCTTGCAGGTTTATCTTTACTTGGTTTCGGCGCCTATTTTGGGTATCAAGGGATCATGGCGTTGATTGGGTAGAAAAGCAGACTGATACATTCAGTCTGTTTTTTTGTAAGGATTGACAGACATAACACATTCTTGAATAATGGTGGGATATTGCCATCCGTATTTTTCTTCCAGTATTCAACTATGTGTGCATGCTGATCTTATCAGTTATCACAGCAACATTCGTTTATACCCTCTTATTTACCACGCCTGAAGCAGGCTTGTTTTACACCGGCATCCTAAAAGGTTTTGAAGCCGTGACTTACTTGTTTATTTTCTTGCGGCGTGGGTGGTTTGTTCGGCGTTAGCGTTATGGATTGATTATGGACTGGTCGTGTTCATTAGCTACAAAGTCTATCTGTTTAGCTTTTGCTCAGCCCTCATTTATTGGGTGCTTGATTCTGTCTTTTTGATGAAGAACAGATCATAGGAATGATACAAAAGCGCTCTATTAAAAGAAGCAGCTTGACGGCTGCATACACTTGTCTGTTCATGCATCATGGAGTGAAAGACACACATACATGCTCAATTTGAACGAGAACGTCCACCTCTTGAATGCGCAAGGAAAGTCGTTGAAGGACAGTCACCACAGCCTTTTTTTCTCATAGGCTATGGAGAAGACGCTAAAACGAGGTGGAAGAAATGGCAAAGTTGTATGCAAAAAGTTGCCTTGATCAAAATCTACGATCACTAGAAGAATGGAAGCAGGATGCTTTTACTCAATTTGGAGAGATGGTAGGAGATGAGGCAGATACATTCCCTTGTGTACCGGGAAGACAGGGGTTTTTTCTCGATCATTTACGCTATGGGTTTGTTGGTGATCCGAGGGAAGAGGAAGCGGTTGATGAATTAGCCCAGCTGCTGAGAGAATATCAAAGCTGTGCGAAAGAAACGGGTCAATATGCTTCATTTATTTGTTTTTTTGAAACACCGCAGGATTTAAAAGAAAGTTCACTTGAACAGTTTGAGCAGCAGTTTTGGTCACTGCTTCAACGACTGCACCAGAAAGATGAAGTGCCATGGCCTGAGGATATTCCACTAGATACTCATCATCATGAGTGGGAGTATTGCTTTCACGGGGAAGCGTATTTTATTTTGTGCTCCACACCGGCTCATAAGCTCAGAAAAAGCCGCCACTTCCCTTATCTCTTGATGGCATTTCAGCCTAGATGGGTGTTTGAGAAATTGAATGGATCGACCAAATTTGGTCAAAAAATGAGCCAGCTCGTTCGCAAGCGGCTCAAAGCGTATGATGAGGTCAGCGTTCACCCATCATTAAAATGGTACGGTGATCCGACCAATCATGAATGGAAGCAATACTTTCTCCCAGATGAAGAGGCGGAGAAACCAGCCTCCGCCAAATGTCCTTTTACTGCATTAAAAAACATGATGAAATTATGATGCGGTCTGATCCTGCTGCTTCCACTTTTTTCTCATAAATAGCACCATGATGGCAATCACTGCAATGATCCCAAGGCTGATAAAAAAGCCAGGTCGTCCGCTTGCCTCTGTTAAAGTGCCTGAAATGGCGGCTCCAATCAAGAGAAGCGCAAGAATCATTTCGCACGTTTGGCGAGTGGATGGCTTTGATAGCTTTTTACTTGAGAACAGAATGAATACCCATGTGTACAGAAGGGTAAGGCCGGCTGCTGTTGTGAGATGCTCGTAGATGTGTTTGGACAAAAAGAGTGCAAGCAAAATCGAGACAATTAATCCAGCAGCAGTTAAAATAATCGAAGGCCATCCGACATGAGATGGGTCTTTTTGTTTAAAACAAGCAGGTGCATCTTGATGCTCCGACATCGTGCCAAGCAGCGTCGTGACTGCATAGAGTGAGGCAACCAATGTCGAAAAGCCGGCAATAATGAAAATGCCATTAAAGATATGAAGAAAGATTGATAAATGAAATGGATCTAATGATGTAATAAATGGACTGCTGTTCTCGTTAAAGGCTGTTACTGGGACAAGCAAGAGAGCAAGTCCGATCGAGACGATATAGATGACCGCTAGAATGATCAGCATGACGCGTCCAGCCTTTGCCGCATCTTTCGGATCTTTTAAATGAACCGCCATCAGACCCATGACTTCAATTCCCCCAAATGCATAAAACGCGTAAATCAATCCATTCCAAAGACCAAGTGCACCGAGCGGCATCCATTCGTGATCTTTGTTTGGCAGATGCAGGGTCGGTTTATGATCTGTCAGAATGCCGAATAACACAAGCACCGCAAGGATCATAAACAGAAAAATCGCCGCTGTCTTCAGTACCGCAAGGACATTTTCTGTCTTTTGAAAAGAAGAAAGCCCTATGATAATCACGAGCAGGGCAAGAGCGGAGTAAATCGCAGAAAACACCCAGAGCGGAACAGATGGAAACCAGTGGCGGGTAAAAAGAGAAATCGCTGTTAACTGACTTCCCGTAATCAACATTTCTGCAAACCAATACACCCAGCCATTGCTAAACCCTGCCCAGCGTCCATATGCTTTACGAGCATAGGAACAAAATGACCCTTTATCAGGGTTATCGGCTGTCATCGCAGCCAAATGCTTAAAGACGAGATAGGTTCCGACCGCAGCAAGCAAAAAAGAAATGCAGACGGAAAAACCGGACTTTGTAATGGCAATGCTGGAACCAAGGAAGAAACCAGTGCCAATTGTACAGCCGACTCCGATGAGAGAAAGCTGCCACCAAGATAAAGTTTGTTCTTCTTTCAATGCATGTGCAACACCTTTCGATTTCAATGACATTAGCTTGTGACCGCCGTCTTTTTTTATACATGATCAAGGGGACGTTTTGGGCATACTGACATGGAAAGGAGTGCATGTGATGAACGGAGAATATGTCATTTTACCAAAGGATGGACACGGCTTTCGCTTAGGAAAAGGCCAATGTATGCGGGTCGTTGATATTGAAGGTCAGCAAGTAGCAGATGTCATGGCCTATCATGAAAAGGATTTTTATGAAAAATTTGACCAAGGCGCGACAATGGACAGCCTATTTTCGTCAAAAGTGAAAAAAGGGGATAAGCTCTATTCTAATTTATATAAACCGATGTTTACGGTCATTGAAGACACAGTCGAATGCCATGATTTATACATGCCCGCCTGCCGGCAAGAAATGTATCAGCTTTTATACGGACGGACGCATTTAGAGGTCATGCATACATGCTACGATAATTTGCGGACTGCCTTTGAGCCATTTGGGATTCCTAAGGAGGATATGTACTATCCTTTTAATGCCTTTATGAATACAGTCATTGATGAAAAAGGAAAACTGTCTGTGGAGCTCCCAAAATCTCTTCCCGGTGATTACATTCGTCTGCGAGCCGAAATGGATCTCATTGTGGCCGTATCCGCATGTCCTTCTGATATTGGGAAGTGTAATGGCGCAGCCTGTACATCTATACGGGTAGAAATTGATTGAAAAAGAAAAGGGCCAGTCCTTATAGACATGGTCTTTTTCTTTTGTGAATGTTTGATCATTAATGAAATAGGGGAACGTCTAACAAAATGTTCTTCTTGAAAACATGGTATAATGAAGACTCATAAAACGTTGTCAAACCAATGAATTCAGAGTAAAACCTGTTCTCTTCATGTAGAGGATGCTTAGGAGGAAAAGTGTATGAGTTTGCAGAAAAAGATCAGCCAAGAGTTGCATGTGCAGCCCTCAATTGACCCAAAGCAGGAGATCGAAAAGCGGGTTGGATTTCTAAAGGAATACTTGAAAAAAACTGGCGCAAAAGGATTCGTCCTCGGCATTAGCGGCGGACAGGATTCAACGCTCGCTGGCCGTCTTGCACAGCTGGCTGCATCTGAGCTGCGTCAAGAAGGAAAAGAAGAGGCAGTCTTTATTGCGGTGCGCCTCCCGCACGGTGTGCAGCAGGATGAAGATGATGCACAGCTCGCTTTATCATTTATTCAGCCGGACAAGTCGTGGAAATATGATATTGCGCCTGCCGTGACGGCATTCAGTGAACAATATCAAAAGGACACAGGCGGCCCGTTGTCTGACTTTAATAAAGGAAATGTCAAAGCACGCATGAGAATGATCGCGCAGTATGCTGTCGGAGGAGAAGAAGGATTACTTGTCATCGGTACAGATCATGCAGCTGAAGCAGTAACCGGCTTCTTCACGAAGTATGGTGATGGCGGTGCAGATGTTCTTCCGCTCACAGGTCTGACGAAACGCCAAGGCCGGATGCTGCTAGAAGCGCTGCAAGCACCTGAGCGCCTATACTTAAAGAAACCGACAGCGGATCTGCTTGATGACAAACCTCAGCAAACGGATGAAACAGAACTTGGCATTACGTACAATGAAATTGATGATTACTTAGAAGGTAAGCCAGTGTCAGATCAAGCAGCAGAAGCGATTGAAAAGCGCTATGTTCAATCAGAGCATAAACGCCAAGTACCAGCTTCCATGTTTGATGACTGGTGGAAATAAGGAATGCCTGAGACCTCTCCTGTGATGGAGAGGTTTTTTATAGTAAAAATACTGTTTGGAAAATATAAAATTATTTATAATGGTCTCTTATTGAATATGTATTTAGGATGATAATCAGCAACTTTAACCAGCAGATATTGCTTAATCATTTAAGAAATAAAACAAACCTATATTATTTACTAGAAAAATGAAATTGATTGTATTGTTATTTGAATAATAAAAATTTTCTAAAAATTAAGTTGACAATCTCCGTTATGTCATTTTATGATTGTTTACGTAAACGCTTACCGTAAACGTTTACTATAATCGAATGGGGAGGAATTTGTTGATGAAAAATAAAGAAAAATGGAGCGGTGTATTCCCGGCTGTCTTAATTCCTTTTAAAGATGACTATTCAATTGATGAACCTGCTTTTCGTAAGCTTGTCCGTTGGGTGGCGGAGCACAAAGGGATTAACGGTATCGTTGTCAATGGACATACTGGCGAGATTATGACTTTACTGCCACATGAACGAGCTGAGGCTGTGCGCATTGCAGCCGACGAATTAAAAGGGGAAGTACCTGTCATTTCTGGGGTTTCTGCTGAAGGGACAATTGAAGCGATCCAACATGCAAAAGCCGTTGAAGAAGCTGGCGGAGAAGGTATACTTCTCATGCCGCCACATTCATGGCTAAGATTCGGTATGCAGCCTGAGTCACCTGTCCAATTCTTTAAAGAAGTTGCAGAAGCGATTGACATTTCAATCATCGTACATCAATATCCAACTTGGACAAAAACCTCATATACAACCAATCAATTACTAGAAATGTCAGAAATTGAGAATGTTGTCTCGTTTAAAATTGGTCAAAGAGACATGGCACAATACGAGGTCGATGTGCGGGCATTGAAAAAACATGCACCAGATGTATCGTTACTCACATGTCACGATGAATATTTATTGCCAACATTAATTCAAGGGATTGATGGAGCACTTGTAGGTTTCGGCTGTTTTGTGCCAGATTTGATCGCTGAACTTGTGAAATGTGTGGAAGAAAAAGATCTTGTAGCGGCCAATAAAGTTTACGATAGAATCTTCGAATTAAAGCATGCTGTGTATAAAATGGATGAACCTTCATCTACCTCTCATCTGCGAATGAAGGAAGCGATGTACCAGCGAGGTCTAATCAGTAGTTCGCTTGCTAGGAAGCCGGTCTTACCTTTAACTCATAAGGAGAAAGAAGAGATTCGCCAGGGCCTTCAAAGTGTTGGTTTGCTTAAGGAAAACGTCAGTAGATAACAGACCATTAATTTCATGATGAAGGTGAGTCAGGTTATAATAGAGGACAAAACAACAGACTCCCGGAGGTATGAAATGTGTCAGTAAGTATTAAAGATGTAGCATTGAAAGCTGGAGTGTCTATAGCATCTGTTTCCCGAGTATTAAGTGGTAAACCAGGAGTAGGTGCTCAAACGGCTGAAAGAATCAAACAAGTAATTGATGAATTAGGCTATCGTCCTAATTTAGGAGCTAGAGGGCTCGTCAAAAGGAAGACTGGGAATATAGCTGTAGTGGTTCCGCGTGGTTCATATATTTTGAATAATCCATTTTTTTCAACGATTCTAGATGGAATAGCGAAGGAATTAGATGAGACGGAATTCAATATGTTGATGTCGTTTACATCTGTACAACAGCAGCGATTACTTGAAACGCAGGCAGTAGATGGAGCCATTCTATTTTCACCAAGAAATGAAGAACTAAGCATGGATTGGTTAAAAAGTTTAGCCATTCCCATTATAGTTGTCGGAAGTTATCTAGATGATTCTCCATTTCCATGTGTCAGGCCAGATGATGAAGAAGGTGTGTGTCAATCAATAACGGCCTTATTTGATAAAGGTCATCGAACCATTGGGCTGGTCAATGGTCCAATGAGTTCGATGCATAGTGTGAGGTATTACAAGGGATATGAGCGCACACTTAAAAGTTTAGGGTTAACAATAAACAAAGAACTTGTGTTTGAGTTAGATGAATTTGATGGGGGAAAAGTAGTAGAAGTGGTTTCTCAATTTCTCCAAGGAAACCAGCACATGACTGGAGTTGTTTGCTCTTCAGATTTTTTGGCGATGGGGGTCATGAAAGCGGCAAATAACGCAAATGTGTCAATACCTCATGATTTGTCTGTCGTTGGTGCCGATGATGTGCCCATTGCAAGTTTTCTAACCCCTTCTTTATCTTCAGTTCATGTTGATTTAGTTGGAATGGGAAGAAAAGCTGTTTCTTTACTAACACAGTTATTGGAAGGGGAACAGTTAGATGCGATGGAACATATCTTCCCTATGTACTATATAGACCGGGGCACCACGGGAACGCCAAAAAAGAAATGATAGATGCTGAAAACTCGTATGAACGCTTTAGAATGTCTATTGGTTTAAAATGTAAGCGATTTCTTTAGCGCTCTTCGGCATGTACTTTTGCATCATTTCCTCTAATAAGGAGGAGATACCATGACGTTAGAACTCAGCGGAAATCCAAATTCTCATGATGGGCAAGTTGTTGATAGAGCTTCACAACTATTGACTAGAATGGAAAGTGTACCTTTTTCTAGATGGCATTTAAAACCTCGTATCATTATGGGATCTGCTACTTTTTTTGATGCTTTTGATGCTCTATCTTTAGCGTTTGTTCTCCCAGTTCTCATCGGAATGTGGAGTTTATCACCTGCTCAAATTGGTCTTCTTATTGGGTCTGGTTATATAGGACAAGCGATTGGTGCTATTTTCTTTGGCTGGTTAGCAGAAAGGCGCGGCCGTGTATTTAGTGCAAAGTGGACTGTACTCCTCATGTCCGTCATGAGTATTGCATGCGTGTTTTCAGGTAATTTTATGGCCCTGTTTATTTTTCGTTTTATACAAGGGATTGGGGTAGGAGGAGAGGTGCCGGTAGCAGCCTCATATATCAATGAGCTGTCCCGGGCTCAAGGGAGAGGCAGATTTTTTATGCTTTATGAGATGATTTTTCCTTTAGGATTAATGATCTCAGCTCAAATAGGCGCATTTGTTGTACCTAGCTTTGGGTGGAAGTGGATGTTTTTGATTGGGGGCATTGGAGGTTTAATCGTCTTTGTATTCTTTTTCATGTTGCGCGAATCTCCAAGGTGGCTTATTTCGAAAGGCAGGTTAGATGAAGCCGAAAGAATTATTGAAGAAATTGAAGCTAGTACTGACAAACGAATGCCTGTAGCAAAGCAAGTATCTAGCAGTACTGAAAAAGGCGACTGGAAAGAGCTTTTTTCAACTTTTTATCGTAAAAGAACATTGATCGTATGGGGACTATGGTTTTCTGCCTACTTTGTTTCGAATGGTTTAAATAACTGGTTACCGAGTCTTTATAATACTGTTTACAATTTGCCAGTTGGAGATTCATTAAGGGCAGCATCTCTAACAAATATTTTACAGACCATAGGGGTATTCGCTTGTGCATTTTTAATTGATAAAGTAGGACGAAAGCGCTGGGCAACCATTGCATTTATTGTAACAGGTGCTTTATTAACTGCTTTATGGATCAGCGGAGCTAATTCTCCAGAAAGTGTTATATATTTAGGGTCCGCTGCTTACGGAATGATGGGGACAATTACAGTTCTTCTCTATCTATATACACCTGAAATTTATCCAACACGTATGAGGGTGATTGGAACGGCATTTGCTACAGCTTGGCTTAGGCTGGCCTCAGCGATCGCTCCTATTATGATAGGCTTTATTTTAGAGGTAAGCGGTGTTTCAACTATTTTTATTCTTTTCGCAAGTGTGACTGTAGTGGGAGCAATTCTTGCTTTTAAAATGATCGAAACGCGCGAGAAAGTATTAGAGGATATTGCACCGTGAGTTACGCACGCAGTGAAGAACTTATTCCAAAGAGGGTAGGTTCTTTTTTCTATGCAGATGATCTACGTATAATTTTTCAAATTGCCTATCTTTTCGCGCGCCATTTATCATATAATAGATACATTATGTAGCATTCCTTGTCGTAAGGAGGACGTGTCACGAATATGAAAAACAATAGAGAAATCCCTGTGAGACAGCGAAATATTGTCCTCATTGGCTTTATGGGTGTTGGGAAAACAACCATTGGGCAGCTGGTTGCCAAAAAGCTATATAGAGATTTTATTGATGTGGATCAGGAGATTGAGAAAAAGTATAACATGACGATTCCTGAGATCTTTCAGCAAAAAGGAGAAGCATTCTTCAGGCAGGCTGAAAAAGATTATATCGTCGATTTATGTGAGCATACACAGCTAAAGATCGTTTCTCTTGGAGGCGGTGCATTCAAACAGGAAGAAATCAAACGCGCCTGCTTGAAGCATTGTACGGTTCTTTTCCTTGATTTATCTTGGGAGAATTGGAAACAGCGGCTTGATATTTTGATTGAAAACCGCCCTGTTCTTCACAACCGGACGATTGACGAGATGAAAGAGCTGTTTGAAGAGCGCCGGGAAATATATGCCCTTCATAACTCAAGAGTCGAAACAGATCATCTAGAAGCTGAGGAAGTCGCCAATTATATTGTGGACACACTCAAGCTTGGCTGGGATTTATACTCGAAATAAAAAAGTCTACCAACGAGGGTAGACTTTTTCTATAAGTTCAATTCTTCATTCCTTGAATGAGTGCAGCTTTTAAACAGAAGGAAATAGGCTGCTGCTGTGCATCGAATTGAAGTTGAAACAGCTGCTTTGTATCAGGGTCTGCGAATTGAAGATGGGAAACGATCTCTTTTTGAACATTCTCTGGTGTGCGTCCACGCATCATCCAGTCCTGATAATCAATTTGCAGATCCCAGTAACGCTTCTCTTTTTGAGTCAGTTGGTTGGCAGCGAAGAGCTCTTTCCATTCTGATAACGAGCTTTCTCGCACATGAGAAGGATATCTGAGTCTATTTAAGTGATTAATGAATGAATCCTGTGCAGTGTTTTCGGGTGCGTAATGATCGACGAGCAGGAATGTGCCGCCTTTTTTTAAGACACGGCTGATTTCAGACATGGCTGCCGGCAGGTTTGTAAAGTGGTGAGCGGCAAATCGGCACGTCACGATGTCAAATGATTCATCAGCGAAGGGCAGTGCTTCTGCGGCTGCCCGCTCAAAAGTAATATGTTTCAGTTGGCGTTCTTCCGCAAGTGCTGCTGCAACCTCGATCATTTTTTGCGTGACATCAATGCCGATTCCTTTAGAAATGATATCTGAAAAGGAAAAAACGGTATGTCCTGCCCCACAGCCGATATCAAGTAAATGCTCGTGACCCTTCGTATTGGCTGTTGCTTTCATCCATTCCAGCTCTTCTCCGGCTGCAAATATAGGTGAATCTCGATAGTTCTCGGCATTTTGTGAGAATTGGTTTTCGGCTTTAGCATATGGATTCATTTCTTCTCCCCCTTTGTTGTCTCTTTATCGTAAAATTCATTTTGTTATTTGTCTAAGACATAAAAGATATGACATGAATAGTTAAAACCTATGAGGTGATGAAAGTGGATATACGAATGATGGAATATGTCATGGAAGTGTACCGGCAGAAAAGTTTTACAAAAGCAGCGGATCAACTTCACATTGCACAGCCTTCTTTAAGCCAACAAATGAAGAAGCTGGAAGAGGAATTAGACACACCCCTCTTTATTCGAAAGTATGGACAAGTCACGCCCACACCTCAAGGGAGTCGATTCATTAAAAGGGCTGAGAACATTTTGAAGGAAAGAGATGATTTGCTGCGTGAAATGGGAGAAGCAGCTTATGAAGTGGGGAAAGAGCTGAACATTGGAGCGCCAGCAGTCACAGGGGGCTATGTCTTGCCCGGTTTATTAAAAACCTTTTGTCAAACGTATCCTCATGTTCACGTTCAACTAATAGAAGAATCACCTCGTGAGCTAGAAAAACTTCTATTGGCTGGAAAGCTGGATTTGGCTATTTTATCTATGCCTGTCGAGCATGAATCATTGAAAACGAAACACATGCTGACAGAGCCGCTTCTTCTCGCAGTTCCGCAAACTGCCCAGCCCTGGTCAACAGATGAATTGAACGAAATCATCAATCAAGCAGATCAGAAAGGGTCTGTTCCGTTTCGCCTTCTGGAAGACGCCGCATTTATTATGCTGAAAGAGGGATATGGCTTTCGGCAAGTGGTCATGGAACTATGTCTTCATCATGGTTTTCAGCCGAAGCTTACCTTTGAAACAAGTCATATTCAAACAGCGCAGGCATTGGTCAAAAATGGACTAGGTGTGACAGTTGTGCCGAAAATGGTGGCACAAGAGGAAAGGAACGAAGTCGCTTATTTGAAAATTGATTCATGCCCAACCCGCACTCTTGTGTTTGCATATGTGGAAGAAAGGTATTTAACGAAAGCCGCTCAAGCCCTAATGGACCTTTACCAGAATCAAGCTTAAACAAACGTTTAATTAAATGCAAAAATCAAGGGAGCACCCTGCTTTCTAATAGATATCCAGACGCTGATCCGTCATCACAGGAATTTGCTGTCTCACTTCATCCACTAGCTGAAGATCAATTTCCGCATAATAAATGTCTTCCTCATGGCTTGTTTCAAGCAGAATACGGCCAAGTGGATCAATCACCATGGAGTGGCCAGGGAATTCAGTGTCTCTGCTTGTGCCTGTTCTGTTAACAGCAATCATAAATGACTGGTTCTCAATCGCTCTTGCGATGAGCAGGCTGCGCCAATGGTCCACTCTTGCTGACGGCCATTGGGCGGTATTGATGAGCACTTTCGCCCCTTTGTTTACAAGTGTTCTGGAAAGCTGCGGAAAGCGAAGGTCGTAGCAGATCATCGCCCCAATCTTCACATCCTCATCATAGTCAAATAAACCAAGCTGGTCACCAGCGGTTAAATAGTTGTGCTCATCCATTAAGCGAAATAAATGAATTTTGTCATAATCAACTAAAAGCTCACCTTGGCGGTTAAAGACATACATCGTGTTGGTGATCCTCTCATCTTCTGTGCGCTTGTTCAATACACTTCCAGCAATGAGAACGACTTGGTTCTTACGGGCAAAGGAAGAGAAAAGCTGTTTTGTGCGTTCACCGTTTACATCTGCAAGCTGGTCGGCTTGTTCAAGAGCGTAACCAGTATTCCACATTTCGGGTAAAATGATCAGATCAGGCTGCTGGCGGATCGCTTCTTGTAAAAACGCTTCTGCTTTTTGAAAGTTCACATCAGGTTCTCCAATTTGAACGTCCATTTGGACAAGGGCGATTTTCATACAGGTTCCTCCTTTATTCGATGGTGTAAATGTGAAAATCCATGAATGTCTATCGATTTGTTTTGCCTGAGAACATCTAGTCTTCAAGCCAGTTTCTTTATCATAAAGGTTTCAATCTTCTTTGCCAATAGAAATGTCAGAAGGTTTTGTCTTTTGTAGTGAAAATGACTTTCTAAGTCAAGAAAACAGTGATATGATACTCATAACTAATAAAACAAAGGGGAATAGTATGGTATGCAATTGTTCGATTTACCACTAGAAGAGCTAAAAGTATATAAACCGAAGAAAACAGCACGACCTGATTTCTCAGACTTTTGGAAGGCGTCGCTCGAAGAACTGCGCCAAGTGGAGGCAGAGTCAGCACTTGAACCTTATGATTATCCAGTGAAAGGCGTCAAGGTGTACCGCCTGACGTATCAAAGCTTTGGTCATTCTCGAATTGAAGGCTGGTATGCGGTACCAGATCAAACAGGTCCGCATCCAGCGCTCGTTCGTTTTCATGGCTATAATGCCAGCTATGACGGCGGCATTCACGACATCGTCAACTGGGCACTGCATGGCTATGCGACATTTGGTATGCTCGTCCGCGGTCAAGGCGGCAGTGAAGATAAGACAGTGACACCAGGCGGGCAGGCTTTGGGATGGATGACAAAAGGCATTTTATCGAAGGAGAACTACTATTATCGAGGTGTTTATTTAGATGCGGTTCGTGCACTCGACGTTATTCAGTCCTTTCCGGAAGTGGATGAACACCGTATCGGCGTGGTGGGTGGAAGCCAGGGAGGTGCACTGGCGGTTGCAGCTGCGGCACTTTCAGACATTCCAAAGGTCGTCGTGGCAGATTATCCTTACTTATCAAATTTCGAGCGTGCAGTGGATGTGGCATTGGAGCAGCCTTATTTAGAAATCAATTCATACTTTCGAAGAAACAGTGATCCAGAAGCGGAAGAAAAGGTATTTGAGACATTGAGCTACTTTGATTTGATCAATTTAGCCGAATGGGTGAAACAGCCCACATTGATGGCCATCGGTCTGATCGACCAAATCACCCCGCCATCTACTGTGTTTGCGGTATACAACCATTTAGAAACAGATAAAGATTTAAAGGTGTATCGCTACTTTGGACACGAGTACATCCCGGCTTTTCAAACAGAGAAGCTTGCCTTCTTACAAAAGCATTTAAGGATCTAAAAGAACAGAGGCCGCTCTAGGAGGGCCTCTTTTTTAATAGCTCGTATTCTGTCTCGTTTTTTCATCAGGCACTAACGCAGTGATAATCAGGGCAAGGGCAGTGATGATATGAAGAATGAATCCGAGAATCGGAATCCAAGCAAGGCAGGATGTGACAATTCCGATGATGCTTCCAATCATTGGTCCCTGGTCTCGCTTCGATAAGACGAGTGTGATAATATGCAGAATAAGCATGACCATGAGCGGTGAATAGCCATTGCTGATAACGAATAGACCTCCGATCACAGGGATGGCAAGGCAGGCTTCAAAAATCCCGGTGATCCATTTCATAATGCGAGATATAGACATCAGATCCAACTCCTTTTTTATATGTCTTATTCGTATTTTCCCAAAACGTGAAGAAGTCATGCAGAATTCTATAGAAAGAGTTGATGGATGTTGAGAGAGAGAATCAAGGAAGAGCTGAAAATCATCGAAGAAACGTATGACGTAAAGATTTGCCTCGCCGTTGAATCAGGTAGCAGGGCATGGGGATTTCCCTCGACTGATAGTGATTATGATGTTCGTTTTTTATATGTTCCCCGGAAAGAATGGTATTGGGCGATGCAAGAGCATCGTGATGTCATTGAACGACCGATTGATGACGTGCTTGATATCAGCGGCTGGGAGCTTAGAAAGGCACTTCGCTTATTCAATAAATCAAACCCATCCATCATGGAATGGCTATCTTCTGACATCATCTATGCTGAATCTTTCTCTTTGGCAAAGCAGCTAAGAGAATTAAAGGATCGAGCGTTTTATCCTGCAGCATTGATGTATCATTACCTCAATATGGCGAAGCGGAATGAAAGCCGGCATTTACGAGGGGAGCAGGTGCGAATCAAGAAGTATTTCTATGTGCTTCGTCCGCTATTTGCCTGTCAGTGGATTGAACGCTACCGGACGGTTCCGCCGATGGACTTTCATGAACTGCTCGAGGAGCTAGTGGAGGAAGGCCCGCTTTTAACAGAAATTCACGAGCTGCTCAAACGTAAAATGGACGGAGAGGAAATGGATGTAGAGAACCGTCTCGCCTATGTCCATCCATTCATCGACAAAGAGCTGGCGCGTTTTGATGAATTGGTGAAAAGCTACAATCAGCCGAAAGACAATCTCACGCAAGAATTAAATGAGCTGCTGCAGTCTACCCTTGATGAGGTGTGGGCGTAGGAGGGAAGAGCCAGCCGGATAGCGGCAGGCTCTTTTTTAACTCTTATTGTGATAAAACCACAAAAAAAGTCAGAATTTTTGTCATCTTCAAATATTGTAGCGGACAGCTTATGAGCCTTACAATAAAGACATAGCTTACAAAGAGTGGGAGGTGCCCTTTATGGAGTCGGTCACAAGAAATTTCTTCTTGTTTTTGTCAAAGAGCAGTCTCTTGAACCATATTGCTCGTAATTGGGGAAGTGCTGTTGCATCTAAGAAAATCATCGGTGGGAAGGATTTTGAGAGCGCTATCTCTGTCATCAAACGATTAAATGATCAAGGGATGGCTGTAACAGTTGATCACCTTGGTGAGTTTGTCACAAAGGCAGAGATTGCAAATGAGCGGACGAATGAGTGTATTCAAACCATTCAGCGGATTGCTGAGGCGGGACTCAATTCCCACGTGTCACTCAAAATGACATCACTCGGCCTGGATATTGACGATGACCTTGTGTATCGCAATATGAAAAGCATTTTAGATACGGCAGAGAAACACCGTATCATGGTGACAATCGATATGGAGGATGAACAGCGCTGTCAAAAAACGCTGGACATTTTTAAAGAGATGAAATCTCAATATGAGTATGTCAGTACGGTCCTGCAGGCGTATTTGTACAGAACAGAAAAGGATCTTGATGACCTAAATGAGCTTCAGCCATTTTTAAGACTTGTAAAGGGTGCCTATAAGGAATCCGCTGAAGTGGCGTATCCAAACAAAAAAGACGTCGATCAGAATTATCAAAAGCTGATCGAAAAGCAATTACTCACAGGGAACTATACAGCCATTGCGACACATGACGATCAAATGATCGAGTTTACGAAAAATATTGTGAAAAAACACAATATACCGACAAGTCAGTTCGAATTTCAAATGCTGTATGGCATGAGGTCAGAAACGCAGCAGGCACTTGTGAAAGAGGGCTATCAAATGAGGGTCTATACCCCGTATGGACGAGAGTGGTATGGCTACTACATGAGACGTCTTGCAGAACGGCCGGCAAACATTGCCTTTGCTTTAAAAGGGATGACGAGAAAATAATTTGAAACGGGAGCGTGACAAAGATGACAACACCTTACAAACATGAACCATTCACGGATTTTAGCCAGGAAGAAAACCGCAAAGCGTTTGAACAAGCATTAGCAAAGGTAACAGAATCACTTGGTCAAACCTATCCGCTCGTGATTAATGGAGAAAGAATCGAAACGAAAGACCAGATTATCTCGATCAATCCAGCGAAAAAGGATGAAGTCGTTGGAACCGTATCAAAGGCCGGGAAAGAAGAGGCAGAGCAAGCGGTTCAAGCTGCGGCGAAAGCATTTGAAACTTGGCGCTATACGTCTCCAGAAGAAAGAGCCAGCGTCATATTCCGTGCTGCGGCAAGCATTCGCCGTAAAAAGCATGAGTATTCAGCCCTTCTTGTAAAAGAAGCAGGTAAGCCTTGGAACGAAGCGGATGCAGATACAGCAGAAGCAATCGACTTCCTTGAATACTATGCCCGTCAAATGCTGGAGCTGGCGAAAGGCAAACCAGTGAACAGCCGCGAAGGGGAACGCAATCAATATGTTTACACACCAACTGGCGTGACGCTCGTCATTCCGCCGTGGAACTTCTTGTTTGCCATTATGGCAGGAACAACAGTAGCACCAATCGTTACAGGGAACACAGTTGTCTTAAAACCAGCGAGTGCAACTCCTGTGATTGCGGCACGTTTTGTGGAAGAGCTTGAGCAAGCAGGTCTTCCAAAGGGTGTGGTGAACTTTGTACCAGGAAGCGGAGCAGAGGTCGGAGATTACTTAGTCGATCATCCGAAAACAAGCCTGATTACATTCACTGGCTCAAGAGAAGTAGGGACACGTATCTTTGAACGCGCGGCAAAAGTACAGCCAGGTCAGCAGCATTTAAAGCGCGTCATTGCTGAAATGGGCGGTAAAGATACAGTGGTTGTAGATGAGGATGCAGACGTCGAATTAGCGGCTAATGCCATTTTCACATCAGCCTTCGGTTTTTCAGGTCAGAAATGTTCGGCTGGATCTCGGGCTGTCGTCCACGAGAAGCTGTATGACCAAGTGGTCGAGCGAGTGAAGGAAATCACAGAAACAAAAACAACAGCGAATCCTCTTTCTGCGGATGTCTACATGGGACCTGTCATTGATCAAGCGTCCTTTGACAAGATCACGGATTATATCGAGGTGGGCAAGGAGGAAGGCCGCTTAGTGACTGGTGGAACGAGTGATGATTCGGAAGGATACTTCATTCACCCAACCATTTTTGCAGATCTTGAGCCAACATCTCGCTTGATGCAAGAAGAAATCTTCGGACCAGTCTTGGCCTTCTCGAAAGTGTCTAGCTTTGATGAGGCACTTGAAGTAGCCAACAACACGGAATATGGTTTGACAGGTGCTGTCATTACCAATAATCGTGATCACATCAACCGTGCGAAGCAGGAGTTCCATGTAGGGAATCTCTACTTTAACCGTAACTGCACAGGAGCCATCGTGGGATACCACCCATTTGGCGGATTCAAAATGTCAGGAACCGATTCAAAAGCAGGCGGTCCAGATTACCTAGCTCTACACATGCAGGCGAAAACGATTAGTGAAATGTTTTAAGATGGAAAAGCATGAACCTGTGCACACGGGTTCATGCTTTTTTTGCTTGTCTACGACTTGTTTCTATACAAATCTGTCCGGAAAGAAGTATGATAAATGTATTACTTAATCAGGGAGCAATCGGGATGGAAGAGATATTAGAAAAGCTTCATACATTTTTTGATGTCGATAAGTTAATTGCATTTATTAGCGGGTATTTAAAAAAACCAGTCATTTTAGAAAGCACAGAGTGCCAGCTCCTTGCTTATAATTCTTACAGCATACAGCAGTTTGACCCAGTCAATCAGCAAACGATTTTCTCAAAGGAATGTCCAGGGTCTGTAGTCGATTGGTTAAAGAAAACAGGGGTCATCGAGCGGCTTCACAAGGAGTCAAAGCCTTTTTATGTGAGCGGTCATGACGAGCTCGGGTTTAATCGGCGGGTGGCTGTGAGCGCCAAGCATAAACAAGAAGTTGTGGGCTTTATTTGGGTGCAGGACATTGAGGATTCCCTCTCTCAGGAGGAGCTGCAATTTTTGCACGAAGCTTCCTTTCAAGTGGGAAAAGTGATTTATAAGAATAAGAAACAGCTGGAGAAAAAGGAAGGCAAGATTGAAGAATTTTTCAAAAAGGTCATGGATGATCATTTTTATACAGAAGAAGAACTGAAGTGGGAGGCTGAGAATTTAAGTATCCCATTGCCGGCAGTATTTACTGTCATGGTCGTACATGCTGCCGATAACAAAAGTGAGACGGCAGAAGACGTGAAGGATGTCATTCGAACGTATTTGCAGCTAGAAGATAAGGTGAATCACGTATACTCCGTTCAAGCCGACATTGTCGTGATATTGGGCAGCTTGTCAGACCGGCACTCACCGAAAGCAACTGCTGCCGACGTCATCGCTCATCTGCAATCGAAAACGCATGCCCATCCTTCGCCGCTGTATATCGGGATGGGAAGAGAGTATCGAGATGTCATGAAAATGAGTACAAGTCGATTTGAAGCGATAGAGGTCGTGAAGGCTGTGAAAATTGTTGGGGGACAAGAGCTGATTCCATATGATTACGAGAATCTGGGGGTTTTCCGGTTCTTAGACTCGATTTACAGCCATCAAAAAAAGAAAAATGATTTCAATCCAGATTTGTTACGTTTGAAGGAAAAAGACCGTGACAGCCAAACTTCTTTTTTAAAAACGCTTGAAGTCTACTTATTGAATAACTGCAAGCTAAAGCCTGCTGCAGAGCAGTTGTTTATTCATCAAAATACATTAAACTATCGAATGAAACAAATCTTTGATATGACCTCAATCGATTTAAGTCACTTCAGCCAGCGATGTGAGTTATTTATTGAATTGATGCTGATGAAAAAAGATCAATAGTCATCGAATCCGCAGGTGCCCGGGATCACCTGCGGGTTTTCATGTGAAAATGGCATACAACTGCTGCGTTACGTTGTATGATAGATAAGGATTTTATGAAAGGGGGGCCACCTTTGGGAGCAGTCACCTTGGCCATTTTGATTTTTATCCTGACCCTCGTCCTTGTCATTTGGCAGCCAGGACGTTTAACCATTGGATGGTCAGCATGTGGAGGCGCCATTCTTGCACTTGTCTTTGGTGTCGTTCATCTGGGCGATGTGTGGGAAGTGACGCATATAGTATGGAACGCGACATTTGCGTTTATTGGCATCATTATTATTTCGTTAATTTTAGATGAAATTGGGTTTTTCGAATGGGCTGCACTGCATATGGCAAAAGCCGCAAAAGGGAACGGTGTCCGCATGTTTATTTATTTAACATTGCTCGGCGCTGTCGTGGCTGCTTTTTTTGCGAACGATGGAGCGGCACTGATTCTGACCCCGATCGTCTTGTCTGTGGTGAGAGCGTTAAAGCTGGATGAACGGATGATCCTGCCTTTTGTGATGGCGAGCGGCTTTATTGCAGATACAACCTCCTTGCCATTTGTGATTAGTAACTTGGTTAATATCGTATCAGCCGACTATTTTCATATTGGATTTCTAGAATATACAGCAAACATGTTCGTGCCAAACCTTGTGTCGCTTGGAGCGAGCATGCTAGTGCTTTATGTGTTTTACCGGAAGCTCATCCCAAAAACATACGATCTGTCACAAGCGAAAGAGCCGGCATCAGCTATCCGAGATATCCGCATGTTCCGCTTGTCTTGGTATGTGCTTGGCTGTCTGCTTGTCGGTTATTTTGCAGGGGAACTCATTGGGGTTCCGGTCTCCATCATTGTGGGCGGTATTGCTCTTGTCTTCTTGTGGCTGGCGAGAAGAAGTCCGCAAGTGGCGACAAAACGCGTCATAAAAGAAGCACCGTGGTCCATAGTCTTTTTCTCAATTGGCATGTATGTCGTCGTATATGGACTAAAGAATGTCGGTCTCACAGAAATATTGGCGGCATGGATCGAACAAGGCGCATCGCATGGCTTGCTTGCGGGAACGATGTTTATGGGCGTGCTTGCCGCAGTGCTGTCCTCTGTCATGAACAATCTGCCCACTGTGTTAATCGATGCGATTGCGATCGGTCATACAGATACAGCAGGCGTCATGAGAGACGGACTGATTTATGCCAATGTCATCGGCTCCAACCTTGGTCCGAAAATGACCCCTATCGGCTCATTGGCGACATTGCTGTGGCTTCATGTTCTCAAGAAAAAGGGCGTCCATATTTCTTGGGGTGCATACATGAAAGCCGGAATCATCCTGACCATCCCAACCTTGATCCTTACTTTACTAGGGTTATATGTGTGGTTATGGCTGATACATTAAAGCTAAATACAAAAGAGAGCAGATCCATGAGATCTGCTCTCCTTTATTACAGATATTTCGCATAGCGCTTTTCTAAAAAGTCTTGAAGCAATGAGACTACGCTGCAAATGCCCCAGTATATGAGTGCGACCAAAATATACATGGTCATATAATCGAATTCGCGTCCACCTACAATTTTTGCTTGCTGGAAGAGCTCGGGTACAGTAATCATCGCAGCCAGTGAGGAGGCTTTGATTAAATCGAGCATGACATTGGTTAAAGGCGGCAGTGCGATGCGGACAGATTGAGGTAAAATGACACCGCGCATCGTTTGCCAATAGCTGAGACCTAGTGACTTGGCAGCTTCCACCTGTCCACTCGGAACAGAGGAGAGGGCCGCCCGGTTGATTTCTGCAATATAGGCAGCGCTATTGAAGCTGAACCCAATAATGGCAGCGGTGACCGCTGTAAACTCAATCCCGATATAAGGGAATCCAAAATAAAGAATAAACAAAATCACCAGAATGGGCACGCCTCGCATGAATGAGATATACAACCGTGCAGGCAGGCGAAGCATCCACGTGTTCGCCATTCTGGCAAGCGCAATAAAAAAGCCAAGAATTGTACCAAAAAACATGCTCACAAAGGAAATGAGCAGCGTCAGCCAGATGCCTTTCATGACAAATGGAAATGACGCCTTTGCCAGTGCAGGATTAAATATATATTCTAAATGAATATCTCCCACGATTGCGGCTCCTTATTTAGAAATGTCGACATCTTCGACATCAGCATCTATTTTCTTTGAGACGTCTGCATGATTAAAGAATTTTTCGGAAATCTTTTTCATGGTTCCGTCTTTTTTCATGTCTTTTAAGACACGATTTAATTCTTTTTGAAGCTCTGTGTTGTCTTTCTTCATCACAAAACCTTGTTCGTTTGGCATGTATTTTAAGTCAGGGTGAATCGTAATATTTAGTTTCGGGAATGCAGCAAGAGCTAGTGTCTGCAAGTAATAATCATTTAGAATGACATCTGTACGACCATTAGCGACATCCTTTAAGTATTGCTCGTTTGTCGCATTATCATAAATGACTTCCTTCGCACCGTACTTGCGAGCGACATCCATGTAAATCGTTGTGGCAGCTCCAGCTGCTTTCTTTCCTTTTAAATCTTTTAACGTCTTAATGCCAGACAAATCATCTTTTCGTACGATCGCCGTGCCATAGGAATATTTATAAGGAGTTGAAAAGGCAAACTTATCTTTTCTGTCATCTGTGATGTCAATGTCGTTTGCAGCGGCATCCACTTGACCAGAATTAATGGCGCTCAGCATGCCATCATAGCCCATTTCTTTAAATTCTACTTTCACATCAAGGCGTTTAAACGCTTCTTTGACCACTTCCACTTCATAACCAGTCAATTGATCCTTGCCATTAGATGTATCATGATATGACGTTGGATAAAGGGTGCCTGAAGTAGCAACCACGATTTTCCCTTTCTTTTGAATCTCATCCCACTTTGAATCTCCAGACTGAGAAGAGCTTGATTGACTGCAAGCAGACATGACAAGTATGAAAGCAGACACAACAAGCATCAACCATATCGATTTTCTATGATAAAAACGACTCATTTAAGAATCCTCCTCTATTTTTTATACAAAACAAAACATAGCACGCTTTTTCTGTTAGGACAACGTTTTCAGAAGAAAAGCGAAAAAGTAAGAATATTATGTGCAATTTGCGTGGTGAAATAATGTATAAAAAAGGAAAGTGCGTACAAAATAATTGCGAATAAAGGAGGGAATAACAATGATGAAAAAAGTAAGTGGCTTAATCATATTATCGATGATGCTGTTGTCTGGTTTTTATATGGAAACAGCTTATGGTGAAACACCCCAAATGGAAAAGCGTCCAGTAACGCATCAAGTAAAATTAACGACAGAACAACAAAAACAAATTGAAATGCTTGAGCAGCAAATTCTTTCTAAACGAAAAGAAGTGATTGAGAAATACGTTCAATATGGTGTGTTAACAAAGGAACAAGGTACACATATTACCAAACGAATGGATGAGCATTACAATCATTTGGAAAATAACGGATTTGTTCCATTGCTGAAAAAACCACAGCACCATCGACCATAATGATGAAACCGGCAGCGAGGTGCCGGTTTTTTATTATTTATGAATCTTTTCAGAAGGTGAGACTTTCACCATCTTTAGGGATAAAAATGGCTTGATCTGCATGATGCTCCTGAATGTAAGCTTGTAAAGAAGCTCTTGTTAGCAAGCAATGGTTCACTGCCTCAAGGTGACAAGCGACAATTTGTGCTTTTGGCTGAGAACGGTGAACGTCTAAAATATCTTCCTTCGTCATGGTAATCGGATCGCCTTCTAAAAATTGAGCAGCTCCGCTATTAACCACAATGACATCTGGCTTGCATGTATTGACAACCTCCTTCGGCTCATCACACCAAATGGTATCACCTGCAATGTAAAGGGTAGGTTCATCAGGGTGAGAGAAAACAAAACCGCTGACCTGTCCCATCCGCTTCGCAGTTTCTCCTGTCCCATGCTGTCCACCTGTCCGCTTAATATGAACACCGCAAATGTCTATTTCATCTTCAATGCATGTGACATGCTGGAAACCGGCTTCTTCAACTTCTTTTTTGTCATTCTCCGATTGCGTATAAATGGGCTGGTCTTGAGCTAATTTTTGTTTTGCCTCGTCATCAAAGTGATCCACGTGCAAATGAGTGAGTAAGACAGCATCTGGGTGTAACATGTTGTCTAAGTCAATGTTTACAGGCAGATCAACAATAGGATTGTTCAAATGTTGATTGGCTGTATGAGGAAACGGTGGATATGTTCCTTTTGCTGCTAAAAAGGGATCAATGAAGAAAGTTGCCTGACCATATTGAAGGTATAAAGTAGCATTCCGAATGAGCGTGATTTTCATGAAAAGGCCTCCTTTTTTTCTGATTAAGTTTACAGTATATTAAAAGAGTTCCATATGACAGAGGGTAATGAAAGTCTTTCAGCAGAAGGACTTGATTTTTGAAAGAGGTGAGTCAATGTTAGACCAAACCGATATGGATATATTAAAAGAGCTCTCTAAAAACAGTCGATTGACCATGAAAGCGCTAGGTGAAAAAGTTCATTTAACCGGTCAAGCTGTTGCAAATCGTGTGTTAAAGCTTGAAGAAGAGGGTGTGATTGAAGCATATACCATTTCGATTGACTGGCGGACTCAAAAGACCATCCAAACATTTATGCAGCTCTATACCCGCAGTCATCATCACGAACCACTTCTGTCGTTTCTCGACCAACAGGAAGAGATCAAGAACTTGTTTAAAATAAGTGGTGAGGGCTGTTATATGGCTGAAGGCCATTTTTCCAGTCATGATGAACTGGATCTGTTTTTAACGGAGCTGACAAATTACGCAAATTATAAACTGTCTATTGCGGTTAAACGTCTCATTCATCAGTAATAGAAGAGACGCAGGAGGAAAAGGAACGATGAAAAAATTAATCAAAAATCAAGCTGAACCGATGACAAAGGAAAGAATCAAAGCAGACTTGGTTCAACTTGGTGTGAAAAAAGGCATGATTTTATGTGTTCACTCATCTTTATCATCTATCGGCTGGATAAACGGAGGCGCTGTTGCCCTCATACAAGCATTGATGGAAACCTTATCAGAAGAGGGGACACTGATCATGCCGGCACAAACGTTAGAGCTTTCTGATCCCGCTGATTGGATCAATCCGCCTGTTCCTTTTTCGTGGTGGAAATCGATCAAAGAGACGATGCCTGCATTTGATCCAGCATACACGACGCCAACAGCAATGGGAAAGGTAGCGGAAACGTTTTGGAAATACCCAGGCGTGGCGAGAAGCAATCATCCTCATTTTTCATTCACAGCCTGGGGCAAAAGGAAACATGAGCTTCTGAAACACCACGCACTTTCTTTTGGATTAGGAGAACATTCGCCTCTAGCCCGCATGTATGATCTTCAGGCTCAGGTGCTGCTGATTGGTACGTCATTTGAGAGCCTGACAGCTTTCCATCTTGCTGAATATCGCATCCCTCAGCAAGACCTCATGACAAGAGGAGCCCCCATCTTAGAAAATGGATGGAGGGTATGGAAAGAGTACCAAGATATTATCACAAGAGAAGAACTATTTGAGCAGATCGGTCGTGATTTTCTACAATCAGGAGGCACTCATGATCACGGTCAAATCGGACTTGCCAGTTCATATTTATTGCCGGTGAGAGAATCAGTAGACTTTGCGGAAAAGTGGCTTGATTTGTACGATCAGTCGTGATCTACACAGTTTGGAAATTTATATGATAAAGGTCTTGATCAGGCTGCTGTGAGGTATAGCAGGTGAGCTGATAGTCTCCCTTTGGAATAGGGAAAGATAGCACCTGAGCCATGACGCTTGTGATATAAACTTGATCGCTTGCATGCGTAAAAGGCACTGTAACTATTCTGTCAGCCGAGGCTGGGGGCATATCGCTATTTAAAGTTACGGTAACAGATGCTTTTCCGTTGTTGACCCCTTCAAAGGACACACCCTGATCTCCCATGGCGAATCCTTGAAGAATGTCATCATCTGACCAATCAATCACAGGTGGTGTTTTGCTTCCGGTGTATACGGTGATTTGGTGATAAGAGATAGATAGGGAATAGGCTTGGTTTAACTTATTCATTTAAAAAACTCCTTTATACATAGATTTTCGTTGGAATGTGAATGGTTGAAAGAATGATTCTTGAAGAGAATGTTAGGCAGCAAGACGATTGTCGCCGTCTTGCGCTTCTATTTGAGGAATCTAGATGTGAAATTGCGAAACCATTGCTTTTAAATCTCCTGCTAAATGGGCAAGAGCTTCTGATGATGCTGTTACTTCTTCCATTGAGGCAAATTGTTCTTCTGTTAAACCGGCTACTTGCTGTGAATGTTCACTCGTTAGTTTAACGCCTTCTGTGATAGTGGCAAAGGATTGTTTCGCATCGTTTGTATAAGCTGCGATTTTTTGTGATGCACTAGATAAATGCTTGATGCCATCTGCCATTTCTCTCATTGACTGTTGAATATCAATAAATGATTCTTCTGTATGAGAAATAAGTACAGTCCCTTGAGCCGCTTCCTCTTTTACTCGTTTGATGGCATTCGTCGAATGAGTCATCTCTTTTTGGATTTCAGAAATGAGATGGGAAATCATGTTTGATGATGCTTGAGATTCTTCAGCGAGCTTTCTCACTTCGTCTGCGACAACCGCAAAACCTTTTCCATGCTCGCCTGCTCGTGCTGCTTCAATTGCTGCGTTAAGAGCAAGCAGGTTTGTCTGATTAGCGATGTCTGTAATAACATTGGAAATATGATCAATTTCAGCTGAACGTGTTTCTAATGCTTGAACGGCTGTCCCATTTTCCTCGATTGATTTTGCAATAGATGTCATTTGTGAGTTTACTTCCCCAATATTCTGTACACCTTTTAGGGCCATTTCTTGTGCAAATTGACTTCTTGAAGCCATTTGTTCCGCATTTTCCGTGATGTTTGCCAGCTCGTTAGATACTTGAATCATCGTGTGCTCACTTGTTGTCATTTGAGCTGATTGTTCTTCTGATGATTGAGCTACTTCTTGAATACTGTGGGTGATTTTTTCTGATGCTGCACTTGTTTCTTCTGCGCTAACTGAAAGCTGCTCAGATGAGGTGGCCACTAATTCAGATGTGTTCATGACATTAAGAATGGTTTGATTTAATTTTTCTCGCATCTTATTGAAATGACCAGCCAGGTCAGACAGTTCATCGCCTGCCGTATCCGACACATTGATGGTTAAATTTCCTTCGCCTGCACTTTTAATGGCAGAAGCTATGCACTTGAGGCGTGACTGAAACCGCTTTGTGAAAATAGAAATAATGATAACTGCAACAATTAAACTTAACAACAGAACAATGACAAATTGAATATAGAATGACTGAAGCATTTGTGAAATCATGCTTTGATTGGCGCCCGTATAAAAAATACCAATCGTTTTGCCTGCTTCATTTTTGATCGGCATATAAGCCGTTTGATAGTCTTTCCCGGCAACATTTGCTGTGCCGTAATAGTTTTCTCCTTTATCTAATACAGTGGCCTTCACTTCAGGTGAGACTTCTGTACCGACAGCTCGTTTTCCGTTTAACATGACATTCGTCGCGACACGGGTATTCCCTTGGAAAATTGTGATGGTATCATCGGTATATTCAGCTAATTGGTCAACCAATGTATCATGATCATTGATTTGGGTATCCCCTTTATAAAGCTTGCCATCTTTTATCTGCCACGAGCCTGCCACTTTTTCATCTAGGTAGGCATAGCCTAGCTTTAAATCACTTTTTGCTTTTTCAGTGGCCATGTGCTTGATGTTTTCTGTCATTTCACGATTCACCACATAACCAACAACTGCTGAAAAGATGATGAGGACACTTAAAAAGATCAGCAAAATTTTTGCACCAAGCCTCAGTTTTCCCTTTTTCTTCATGCTTTTTGACTCCTTTAGGTATAAGGTAGGTTAAACCTCCTTAAGGATTATCGGCATGAAAAAAATGTTTGAAATACCTGTATGCAGTTACGAGAAAATTTTTTTAGATAGAAAAAGGAAATGGCGTTAATCGATGATAAATTGTATTCTTGTGCCGTCAGGATCATCCGATAATTGATGACCGACCCATGAGCCTGCTCCCCTATTATCTGAAGGACTGATATATTTGACAGAAGCTCCTGTTCCTCCTTCCTTACACATCGCCATCGGCCATTCGTCCCGATCATACCCGCGCTTTGTTGGGATGCCATGAAGTGATTGGTCTCTCTGTTCATCGCTATGTTTACGGTCAATCGTACATACGGATGAATGGCCTTCATCAATTGCCTCTTCTATGTGCTTCGCGGTTTCTGGGTAACGATCTGATGGGAAGTGAATGGTTTTGTCATAAGATGAATTCGTCGTCTCTTGTTTACTTTGCTCCAGCTGAATATAGCCTGTTGCTACACCAACGACGATTAGTAAAAGCAAGAGAATGATTTTAAGAAGTTTCATAGATGCTAGCTCTCTTTCTTGTTTGCGTATTTTGTAAACAGAAGTATAGCAGAATTACTTACCAATTTCTCCTGGTTTTGAAAAAACGCCTTTTAAAGTTCGAAAAACGGTTTTTATCCGTTTTCTTGCTTTTTATATTTGTAAAAATTCATAAAAATTTTAATTTTGCTGGTCAAAAAAAGATTATGCTTTATCAAAATGGCTTTATCACTGCTTTTTGGGCTAATTTCAAGAATTTAACACACAGAAATTTTAAAAAAATAAAATTGACTAGACCGATATGCTTTAATAATATGGAGTCAAATATCAAAAAATGTCGTAATTTATCAAAATATGATTCTATTTACATTGCAGGAGGGGAGTACAAATGGCGGATGTCTCTTATCGGCTTGGTATAGACATAGGAGGAACATTTACTGATTTATCGCTGATGAATGAAGCAACAGGGGCGCTGACTGAACTCAAAACACCCACAGTGACTGACGACCCAGCCCAGGGAATTATCAATGGGCTAAAACTTCTAAAAGACAGGGGTGTTGATTTATCTAAAATCCAATATCTCGTACACGGAATGACAATCGGTCTTAATACATTATTGCAGCGGAAAGGAGCAGATTTAGCCCTTTTTGTGACGGAAGGCTTTCAAGACATATTGTCACTACAACGTTTACGGTTACCCATTCCTTATGACTTCAATTCTCGTTTGCCGGAACCATTGATACCACGAAAGCATGTATACCCAATCTCTGAAAGGTTGATACACGATGGTACGATCAAAAAACCTCTCCATCTGCAGCAATTAGATCATGCTGTCCAGCAGGTCATGTCTAAAAGGCTAGCAGGTATTGTCATTTCTTTTTTACATAGTTATCAAAATCCAGTTCATGAATTACAGGCAAAAGCCTATATCAAACACCATTATCCGCAATTAGAAGTTCTTACTTCATCTGAATTATGGCCTCAAATGAGAGAATACGAGCGTACTGTGATGTCTGTTGTCAATTTGTACATTCAACCAAAGGTAAAACAGTATTTACAAACATTGAAAAGCCGTTTGAAGGAAGAAGGTGTACCAATTTCTCCATACATTACACAATCAAATGGTGGTTTAATGGATGCAGAAAGTGCAGCAACCTCACCTGTTAAAACACTTTTTTCTGGTCCAGCAGCTGGTGTCATTGGTGCGGCAAGAATCGCAGCCTCTGCAAACGAATCCAACCTGATCACTTTTGATGTAGGGGGGACGAGTGCAGATATCTCCATTATTCAAAAGGGGCAGCCTACAATGGCTCAGTCTAATCAGCTTTCAGGTTTTCCTATCATTCTTCCATCTGTTGCGATGTATTCAATAGGGGCAGGCGGAGGTTCTGTCGCGTGGATTGATCAGGGCGGGCTTCTCAAAGCAGGACCAGAATCAGTTGGCTCACAGCCGGGACCAGCTTCGTATGGTAAGGGAAAGAAAGCCGCCTTAACTGATGCGTTCCTCATATGCGGTTATCTCAATCAAGAGCGTTTTGCCGGAGGACATTTACAACTACAGCTGTCCGCGGCGGAAAAGGCCTTTCAGCCAATTGCTGACCAGCTCAACAAAACGGTAGAAGAAGCGGCTGACCAGCTGATTCAAGTAGCTGTCGCCAATATGTACACAGAATTAAGCAATGTCATGGAGCAGCAGGGGTTTGACCCAAGAGATTTTAGTTTACTAGCGTTTGGCGGAGCAGGACCGGTTGTGGCGAATTTCCTTGCGCGAGAAATCCATGCGAAAAACGTGGTCGTTCCTCCAGGTCCAGGAACATTATGTGCATTAGGTGCTCTGACCGCTGATTTTATTCATGATGCGGTGCTGTCGAAGAAAATATGCTTACAAGACTACTCGATAGATCAACTAAAACAAGATTATGAGATGCTTTCGCGAAAAGCGGCTGATTGGTTCAGTCGGCAGAACATTCAGCATATTAAACAGACATCCATTCTATTATTGGCAGATGCACGTTATCAAGGACAAGCCTTTGAGATTGAATTACCATTATCAGCTGAATGGCTGAAGCAAGAACAAGATATCCACCAACTCATTGAAGCCTTTCACAAACTGCATCAGCGTCAATATGGTCATAGAGATGATCAGGCGAACATCGAGTTTACTCATTTACGAGTTCGAGTCATAGGCGAGACGCCGCCGCTGCCTTTCACACCTGTTCATGAAAGCAGCGGACAATCTTTGAAGCCATATGAATACAGGCGAATCTTTATAGAAGAAAAAGAACATGAAGCAGCTATTTATTACAGAGATACTTTGTCAGTAGGTTCTGTCATCAATGGACCTGCCATTATTGAGCAGGATGATACGACAACATTGATTCTGCCAAATTGGACAGGCAGCATTGATCAATCAGGGAACTTGGTGATTTCAAGGGAGGCGGCTTTACATGAGAACTGATCCAGCAAAGCTTGAGATGATGCGCAGTTATTTTAATGCAATTGCGTCTGGCATGGGACATGTCATTGAGCGGACGTCTTTTACGACTTTCGTCAAAGAATCAGCTGACTTTGCGACAGCGTTAGCCACGCCTTCTGGAGATTTCTTTGTTTATCCGAAGACAGTGGGTGTAACGATCTTTTTAGGGCTGAGTCTTAAAAAAGCGATTGAAGAGAGCGGGGCGATGCAGCCGGGAGATATTATCATCACAAATGACCCTTATACGACAGATGGTTTAGCGACTCACCTGCCGGATGTCCATATCATTAAGCCAATTTTCGTAGATGGTGAAATTGTCAGCTATGCTTGGTCTTTTGTTCATGTGAGTGATGTGGGCGGACTTGTGCCCTCGAGTATTTCACCGACAGCAACAGATGTCCATCAAGAAGGATTAAGAATCCCGCCAGTGAAAATTTATGAAGGCGGGAAAGAGAATCAGGTCGTTCGTACCTTTTTAAGAGCCAACAGCCGAGCCAGTCATTTAAATGATGGGGATATCAATGCGATGATTGCTGCAGTAAATACAGCAGAAATTCGGTTAAAAGAAATGATCGGCAAATTTGGAAAAAATGAAGTGAAACAAGGAATGATGGACCTGCTGAAGCAAGCTGAGATTCGTGCAGGAAAGGTCATTGAAGCCATTCCGGATGGAACGAGTGAATTCGCTGATTATTTAGATGATGATATGATCTCGGATGTGCCGATCCGATTGAAAATCAAGTTAACGGTCAAAGGAAAGCGGCTGACGCTGGATTTCTCTGAGTGTGACCCGCAAGTGAAAACAGCTTTTAACCTTGTCACTAATGGTCAGAAGCATTCCTTCCTATATCAAGGGTTGATTAATTACATTATTAGTAAAGATCCCTTTATACCGATTAATGGCGGAATAACATATCCAATTGAAGTGATTTCACCTAAAGGGACGCTGGTGCATCCAGAATACCCGGCCTCTGTTGGTATTCGGCATTCGATTACGATGAGGCTGTATAATGTCGTGCTAGGCGCCATTGGTAAGCTGTTACCTGAAGCAGTGCCGGCAGCAGGTGCAGGTCAATCTGCTATTGTTGTTCTCTCTGTTCCTGATGATCAAACAGGTGGCAGGAAAATGTCTGTTGTCGAACCATTAGGCGGAGGCGGCGGTGCTCAAAATGGAACGGATGGAGTAGATGGCATTGATCATTCATCTGGCTTTTTGAAAAATACACCCATTGAGAGTTTAGAACAGCATATTGATATTCATGTTCACCGATATGAGCTTTTGCCGAACACAGGCGGGGCAGGAGAAAACAGAGGTGGACATGCGATTGGTTTGGAATTTGAAATGATCAAGCCTGAATCTATGGTGACCGCACGAGGAATGGAACGAATGAAGTTTCAGCCTTGGGGGTTAATGGGCGGCCGAGCAGGAGCTGTTGGTGAGGTCAAGCTGATCACAGCAAAAGGTGAAAAACAAGACCAGCCAAAAATAGATGTTCTGCGTCTTGAAAAAGGCGATATTGTGCAATTAATATCACCAAGTGGAGGCGGCTGGGGAAATCCATTTGCTAGAAATAAAGAAAAAGTCCTTCAGGAAGTGGAAGCAGGTCTATTAAGTGAAGAAAGAGCGCTGCAGCAATATGGCGTTAAAGTGTATCTAGACCAAAATGAATGGAAGATTGATGAAAAGCAAACGAATAAGCTTCGTGAAAAGGTTGATCATCCTGCTGATATCATGTGGGATTTCGGAGAACACAGAGAAGCTTATGAGAAAGTATGGACGGATGAAGCCAGCAGCGAGCTTGCCGTGCAGCTGCGTTCTTACCCAGCTAATGAACGTACGCATTATAAACATGCAGTTCATCAACATTTCAGTCATAGAAATGAGCCGTTAACAAAGAAAGATATTATTCAAGCACTTCGTCATATGGATGGACAAAAAGGGGGAAATCAATCATGAAAAGAAGATTAATCACTATTTTTGCAGGTGTACTATCAATGATTCTACTGCTGACAGCTTGCGGTGGAAATGGACAGGATCAAGGTAAACAGCAGCAGACTGTGATCGT
Organism: Bacillus sp. NMCC4; assembly: GCF_002998555.1. Classification (NCBI taxonomy): domain Bacteria; kingdom Bacillati; phylum Bacillota; class Bacilli; order Caryophanales; family Bacillaceae; genus Bacillus; species Bacillus sp. NMCC4. Next base: position 77,238 of record NZ_PVRA01000007.1, read on the forward strand.
TGGCGTATACGGAGGCGATTGGGAAAAGAATATCAAACCAATCCTCGAAAAGTTTGAAAAAGATACGGGAATTAAAGTCCAAACCGTCTCTGGAGCGGATTCTGAATGGTTTACGAAATTAAAAGCGTCCAATGGAAAAAATCCACCGTATGACCTGCTTATTTTACAGCCTGATACGATTCAAAGAGGCATTGCAGCAAATGTCCTTGCGCCGATTGACGAAGAGCAAGCACCGAATGTCAAAAAACTTTACCGTTCTGTCCAAAAGAAGCTCACTATTGATGGGAAACAATATGCAGCAGGTTTTAGCATGGGGCAGCTAGGAATTGCTTATCGAAAAGATCTTGTGAAGCAGGAACCAAACAGCTGGACAGACCTATGGAGCAGTCAGCTAAAAGGGAAGGTGGCGATATCATCTCCGACTTATTCAGCTGGTTTGCAATTTTTCTCTGCGCTTGTCCATGCTCAAGGTGGGACAGAATCAAATCCTAAGGATATTGATAAAGCCTTTAAAAGCCTTTCACAATTAAAAGGACATGTAGCTGCTTTTCCAGATAATCCAGGGTCTATTCAAACCTTGTTAGAACGTGGTGACGTGGCAGCAGTTCCATATTGGGATGGACGAGTATTTGCACTTGAAGAAGAAGGAATGGATATTGGTTTCTCATATCCGAAAGAAGGCGCTGTTGCAGCTGTTGCGAGCTGGGCTTTAACGAAGGGAAGTCAGCATGAAGAAGCGGCTTACAAACTATTAAACTATTTAAGTGGAAAAGAAGCTCAGGAGGCTTTCTCGGAAAAATCTTATTATGGCATGTCGAATTCTGATGTGAAATACGGTGACAAGATTAAGGGGAAGGTCAAGGTTGGAGAGAATTATTATAGCAAGCTGACTTGGGTAGATTACGAAACAGCAACTTCAGAGCTTGGCAATTGGACAAATCGATGGAACGAAGTATTAGGCGGAGGAAAATAGGTGATCGCATGAGTGGAATCCATTTAGAACATATCAGCCAGCATTTCGGTGAGCAGATTGCTCTTAACGATGTCAGTCTTACGGTGAATGAGGGAGAGTTTTTCTCCCTTCTTGGCCCTAGCGGCTGCGGAAAATCAACGTTATTAAACATCATTGGCGGTTTTTTAGAGCCAACAAAAGGTGTCGTCTATATTGGTGATCAGGATGTGACGACTTTACCGCCTTATCAAAGAAAAACGGGTATGGTCTTTCAAAGCTATGCACTCTTTCCGCATCTGACCGTATTTGATAATGTGGCGTACGGGTTAAAGGTTCAAAAGAAAAAGAAGGCAGAAATCAAAGAGAAAGTAATGGAATGTTTGTCTCTTGTGCAATTAGAGGCGTTTGCGAAACGTATGCCGCATCAATTAAGTGGTGGACAGCAGCAACGGGTAGCGATTGCAAGGGCGCTTGCGATTCAGCCGTCTGTTCTTCTTCTTGATGAACCGCTCAGTAACCTAGATGCAAAACTTAGAAAAAATATGCAGACAGAGCTTCGAAATATTCAAAAGAATGTCGGAATTACAACCATCCTCGTGACCCATGACCAAGAGGAAGCATTAAGCCTTTCTGATCGGATTGGGATTTTAGGTGAGGGAAGAATCCAGCAGATTGGGACGCCTTTAGAGGTGTATCGCCAGCCAAACAATCGATTTGTTGCTGAATTTATCGGACAGGTGAACCTATTTGAAGCAGTATATGATGAAGCTAAAGCTGCATTTATCGTTCCTCATTTAACCCAGTCAAACGGGCAGCATGTTGAGTTAAAGGCTGCGGCACACCAAGAGAAGAAGGGGAATCATTTACTCATGCTCCGTCCAGAAAGAATCAGCATATCTTCTGAGGGGGAAGACGTTCAGCCCAACCATGTATCAGGCGTGCTGGCAAATGTCAGTTATATTGGTCACTCATTACGTTTGGTGGTGGGGCTCGATAGCGGTGAAATGATTGTCCATGCTTCTGATGCAGCATTTCCTGAACTGCCGAAAGCTGGAGAAGCAATTCATATCAATTGGCAGCCTGAAGATATCGTTTTCCTAGATTCGAAGGTGCATACGTGATGCGTATCAAGAAAAAGAATCAGCGATTTCATTGGTTCATGCTGCTGCCTGCGTGTTTGTTTCTTGTTGTATTTCTTCTAGCGCCGCTTGTGATGATGTTCGTCCTCAGTTTTCGCGATGTGGATTCAATGATGAATACATTACAAACATATAGCTTTTCTCAATATATTCATGTGTTCACGACAGATGCGTATGTGAAGGCGATTGGAAGTACAGTGTGGGTAGCCTTGCAGACAACGGTGATTTGTTTATTGATGGCATACCCCGCAGCATACGTGCTCGTCAAGGCACCTCATCCGCGTCTGCGGGCATTTTTCTATATCTTACTTGTTTCGCCGCTTTTGACAAGTGTTGTGATTCGGACGTTTGCATGGATTGTCCTTCTTTCGCAAAATGGTCTGATCAATGGCATGTTATTAGATTTACATGTGATTGAGAAGCCGCTCTCTATGCTGTGGAATATGAATGCGGTGATTATTGCTTATGTTCAGGTCATGCTGCCTTTTGCAGTGCTGCCTATCGCGACGAGCTTAACCGATATGGATCGTCATTTACGACCGGCTTCTATGAGTCTAGGAGCTGGACGTATTCGAACCTTCTTTCATGTGACCTTTCCACTGACCATTCCAGGTATGGTGACTGGAGCTATTATTGTCTTTTCACTGGCGGCTGGGAGCTATATCACCCCGCTGTTAGTCGGCGGAAGGATGCAGCCTCTGCTGCCGCTGTCTATTTATCAGCAGGTCATGCAGGTGTATAACTTGCCTCTTGCTGCAGCGATGTCCTTTACGTTATTGGTTTGTGTGCTTGTGGTGGTCAGTTTATTAAGCTATCTATTGAAGCGTTGGGAGGCGAGGATGCATGCGTAAAAAATCATTAGGTGACCGCTTGCTTTCAATCCTGATTTGGACTGCTGGGTCATTGGTTTATCTCTTTTTAACCATACCTGTTCTTGTCATCGTCTTATCTGCTTTTAGTCCAAATGCCTTTCCTGAATTTCCACCGACTTCGTTCTCCGTTCGTTGGTTTCAAGAGGTCGTGTCGAATCCAGAATGGATGGAGTCTCTGCGTATCAGTGTGATATTGCTATTCATCGTAACGCCGCTCACGGTTCTTTTAGGCACGATGGCTTCGTATGCTTTAGCAAGGCTTTCCTTTAAGGGAAAGGAGGCCATCCAAGCCTTCATTTTGTCACCACTTATGATTCCTCAGGTAGTGTTGGGGATTGCCATGCTTTATTTGTTTACGGCTATGGGGTTTACGGGATCTTTGTGGGCGCTTGTCATAGGTCACGTCATTATTGGCTTTCCCTATGTGGTTCGAACAGTAGGCGTCAGTGTCTCGAATTTGGACCCGCGGCTTGAGCTAGCTTCAATGAATCTTGGCGCAGGACCCATTCGCACATTCTTTCGAGTGACGCTGCCTTTGATTAAGCCAGGAATTATTGCAGGCGGGGTGTTTTCAGCTGTGACGTCATTTGGGGAAATATCGATCAGTTTGTTCGTTTCCTCTCCCCAAACCATTACGATTCCCATCAGGACGTTTAATTACATTGAGCAAACCTTTGATCCGAGTGTCAATGCGATATCTGTCATATTTATTATCATTTCTATCATTGCGTTGCTCATCATTGAGAAAACGATTGGCCTGTCTAAGGTGATGTAAATATAATGAAGAAACAAGGGAGCTGTCATTTGAAATGGCAGCTCTTTTTGTGTTGTTTTTACGGTAAATATTTTCAATTTTTCAGGGAATATAGTTCTTAAGATTTAAGAAATTTTGGAGAATGAAAGGAGACCTCTATCCTGCATTTTCGGTCATATTTGCAAATTTTAAGGGGAAACATGAAATTTTTGCGGTATTTAGTCGATTATTTTCGGTTGAACGCAACTATTATTAGTTATTTTCGGTAAATATCGTAAATTATCAGGTGATTCATTCGGTATAACGCATGAATCTTTACACCCATTTTTCGGTGAAAAAAACAATAATTTCATATAAAGTGGACGTAAATAGAAAATATTTAAAAAGAAAAGAAGAAAAAGGCAAATCTATGGAAACGTAGAGACGCAAAGCCATGTCCTAAGGTAAATGTTGCTTTTTTACTATGGTCGGCAGGTTACCGAATCAAAATGGGAGTCCCTCCGTTTTATTCGGGGTGGGCTTCTTTCCGTATTGCGTCTATTTAATCAAATAGACTTGGTTCTTTTGATATAGAGGGTTCAGGGTGTCACATTGGTGGAGAAAACATAGAAGAGGCGGAGGATAAGAATGAATACAGTTTATTACCCCTTAACACATGCGCAAAAGCGAGTATTCTACACGGAAAGATTTTATCCAGGTACAAGTATTTCTAATTTGGGTGGATTCGCCAGATTGAGATCGGTATCAGGTTTAGATCCATCTTTAGTCGTTGACGTGCTTCAAGCGTACATTCGCCAAACTGACTCCCTTCGTTTGAGGCTGGTGTATCGACATGAGCAGGAGGAGCCTGTTCAATATATGAAGCCTTATGAAGAACAGCCGATTCGCATGGAGAAGGGCTGGAGTGAAGAAGAAGTGAGGGCTTGGGCGAATGAGCAAATCCGTGAGCCAATGCCGTTAATTGACAGCCCCTTGATTGAATTTACGGTCTTTCAAATCAGTGATCAAGAGTGCTGGCTGTTCTGTAAAGCACATCATATTGTGGCGGATGGTATCTCGATTATCTTGATGGGAAATCGCATTATCGACTTATACCAGGACATGCTGCACGGGGTAGACATCTCACCGGTTGAGGACATTTCCTTCGTTGATCACATCATGAGTGAGCAAAGCTATGAAACTTCTAAACGATTTCAAAAAGACCAAGCCTTTTGGAATGAGCAATTTGCCAATATTCCAGATTTCGCTTCTTTAAAACCGCATAAGGGATACGAGATGAGTTTACATGCGCAGCGATTTTCGGGGGATATTCCAGATTCTTTGAAGGAGAAACTTCGTGCTTTTTGTGAAGAGCAGAAAGTCAGTATGCTCTCGATGTTTATGTCCACTGTTTATGTATATTTACATCGTTTTAGCGGCTTGGAGGATGTTGTTCTTGGAACCTTTATGGGCAACCGAACGAATGCCAAAGAAAAAAAGATGATTGGCATGTTTGTTTCCACGATTCCAATGCGTGCATCTGTTCATGGGTCGCAAACATTTCTTGATTTCGTAAAACAGGTCATGGCGGATCAAATGAAGATCTTGCGTCACCAAAAGTACCCTTACAATCTCCTCATGAATGATTTGCGAGAAAGAGAAGGGTTTACAGGGCGCCTTTTTGATATTTCTTTAGAATACCAGGTCATGCAGTGGCAGAAAAAAGAGAATCTATCTTTTATTACTGAACCGATTTTTAGCGGGAGCGGAATGAATGATATTTCAATCCATGTAAAGGACCGCTGGGATACAGATACATTGACCATTGATTTGGACTACCGTACAGATGTATTCACCGAAGAAGAAATCAGTAAAATGTTTGATCGATTTTTGATCATACTAGAGGCGGCGGTCTCTCAGCCTGACCAGCTGATCGGGACACTTCCTTTACTTCCATCAGATGAACAAAAGGAACTGCTGCAACTATCTGAGAGAATTCCGTTTGAAAAACCAGCTGAAAAACCGGTTCACCACATGTTTGATGAGACAGCAAATAAGTATGCAGAGCGGACAGCCGTTGTAGCGGAAAATGGAGCATTTACTTATGGAGAGCTGTATCAAAAGGCAGAAAAGCTGGCGCGGTTTTTACAAATGAAAGGTGTCTCGCGTGATGTGCCTGTTGCTGTCCTAATGGATCGGAAGGCAGATGCTATGGTGGCGATCTTCGGCATATTAAAGGCTGGCGGGGCGTATGTACCGATTGATCCGGCATTACCCGAGGAGCGCATTCAATATATTGTGGAGGATTCTGGTGCTTCCATTGTGTTAACAGAGGAATCGTTCGTTTCAACATACCGTGCCCTCTCGGAAAAAATGGTCGTTCAGCAGCAAATCGAATTAGATGATGGTCTGCAGCCTGAGCTTGTAAATCAGTCGGCACCTGAGGATTTGGCTTACATGATTTATACATCAGGTACGACTGGAAAGCCGAAAGGCGTCATGATTGAGCATCTTCAGCTGCATCATTTGGTCCATGCCTTGCATCATGAGATTTATCAAGGGGCGAGTGAGCTTCAAATGGCGCTTCTTGCACCATTCCATTTTGATGCATCGGTGAAACAAATCTTTGCTGCTCTTTTATTTGGGCATACGCTTCATATCATCCCGCGAGAAACGACGAGAAATGGTGTTCAATTAGCGGCTTATTATAAAAAACATCAAATTGAAGCAGCAGACGGAACACCGGCGCATGTGCAGCTTTTACTTGCAGCGGATTTGGGCGGGCTGTCATTGACACACATGTTGATTGGGGGAGAAGCATTGCCTGCGAAAGCAGCACACTCTCTTATCGAAGCGGTTCGTATGAGTGAGCCTGATTTTACTTTGTGGAATGTGTATGGTCCGACTGAGACGTGTGTCGATGCGGCGGTTCATCGTCTGGAACTAAGTGAGCTGCGCGAATCATCTGAACAGCAGCGTTATGTGTCGATCGGAAAACCACTCGGTCATCACCGTCTTTATATTTTAAATGACCATGATCAATTACAGGTGCAGGGGGCTGTTGGAGAGCTATGCATTGCAGGGATAGGTGTTGGACGAGGCTATGTGAATCAGCCTGAATTAACGGAGAAGGTATTCACGACAGATCCGTTTTCTCCACACGAGCGTATGTATCGAACGGGGGATCTAGTCAGATGGCTTCCGGATGGCACGATTGATTATCTTGGCAGAATGGATGATCAAGTAAAAATAAGGGGTTACCGCATAGAAACAGGCGAAATTGAAGCAGTGATGGAGCAGGTAGATGGAGTCGATCAAGCTGTCGTACTTGTGGTTGATGAAGCGGATGGGGAAAAGGCGTTAAGTGCTTACTATCAAGCTCGTCAAGAAGGTGTGTCAGTTGACATGCTGCAAGCCGCTATCAAACATCAGCTTCCAGCTTACATGATGCCGCTCTATTTCAAAGAGCTCGATGCATTTCCACTCACAGTCAGCGGCAAAGTCGATCGTCGTGCACTTGCTGCTTTAAAAGGCGACAAAGCAGTTCATGCTGTATATGCTGCACCTAGAAACGATCTCGAAACGAAGCTTGTGCGTTTGTGGGAAGAAATTCTTGGTCAAGAGAAGATTGGTGTATATGATTCTTTCTTCGAGCGAGGTGGTCATTCACTTAAAGCGATGACAGTACTCACACATGTTCAGCGAGACTTTCAGGTGGAAGTGCCGCTCTCCATTTTATTTGAACAGCAGACCATTGCTGCTTTGGCTGCCTACATTGAGCAAGCGGAAACATCTTCTGAAACGGTGATACCAAAAGCGCCGGCAGCAGACCATTATCCATTGTCACCTCCACAGCAGCGCGTTTATATGGTGAGTCAATTGGAGCAAAGCACCGCATACCATATGCCGGCTGTTGTGAGGTTAAAAGGAACATTGCAGCGAGAGAAGCTGACTGAAGCCTTTGAAAGACTCATCACACGTCATGATATGCTGCGTACTTCTTTTCATACGTTGAAAGGTGTTCCATGTCAGCAGGTAGCTCCATCAGTGCCATTTCAAATAGAGCAGCTGACAGGCGGCACGATGGAAGAAAATATGCAGCAATTTGTCAGACCTTTTGACCTTGAGTGTGCACCACTTCTTCGTATTGGCTTGAAGTCATTACATGATCAGGAGCACCTGCTCTTTTTCGATATGCATCATCTCATCTCAGATGGTCTTTCGATTGATTTAATGCTGCGTGAGCTGTCAGATGCTTACGAGGGATCGGTCAAAGCACCATTGAAGCTTCAATATCAAGATTATGCTGTTTGGCAAGAACAACAAGATTTTCAAAAAGAAGAGGCATTCTGGCTGCAGGAATTTTCGGGTGATCTTCCTGCTTTACAGCTGTTGACCGATTATCAACGCCCAGCGGTCCAGTCTTTCACAGGGGATCGTGTGATCAAAGAAATAGATGAAACGTTAAAGGAACAATTGCAGGAGCTTGCGGCAAATCACCACACGACACTGTATACGGTTCTGCTTTCTGCTTACTATACATTGCTTGCGAAGTACACGGGTCAAAAGGAATTCGTGGTTGGAACACCTGCGGCAGGGCGTGTGCATGCAGACCTGGATGACATGATCGGCATGTTTGTCCAGACACTTGCTTTGCGGTCAGAGGTTGATCCGAATGGAACCATGTCGCAGTTGATCGAGCAAGTTAAGGAAAAGACGATGCATGCATTTGAGCATCAGCAATATCCATTTGAACGGCTGCTTGAAAAGCTGAATATACCAAGAGATTTTAGCCGTCATCCTTTATTCGATACCGTTTTTACACTCATGCCAGATCATGGAGCAGCCCAGCATATTGGAGAGATGCAAGTTGAAATTGAAGAAACTAATTTCCATATTGCAAAGTTTGATTTAACGCTGCAAGCGATGGAGTCAGATCAAGGTTTATCCTTTGTCCTCGATTACAGTACGGCGCTATTTAAACGAAGTACAGCCGAGCAAATGCTACATCATTATATGTATTTGCTGGAGCAGATGGTCCAATCGCCGGAGGAAGCGATTCGATCCTATCGATTACTGTCTCAACAGGAAGCGGAAGCTCAACTGAATCTGTGGAATCCGTTACCGACGCCTTATCCGGCAGAAGAAACCATTGTGACGCAGTTTGAAGCACAGGTGCAGGAGCATGGTCATAAGTCTGCACTCCAATGTGAAGGTGAGATTCTTTCTTACCAAGAACTGAATGACCGAGTGAACCAGCTGGCTCATTATTTACGTGAACATGGGTTTGAAAGAGGGATGAAAGCGGCCTTATTCTTTGAACGATCCAATGAAATGGTACTCTCTGTTCTAGCTGTACTTAAGGCGGGCGGCGTCTATGTACCAATTGATCCTGATTTCCCTGATGAGCGCGTGAAGCACTTTTTGACAGATAGCGGTGCACAATTTTTACTGACACACCAGGTGCTGCGCCAACGTTCGATACTCGCTTCTTTTGAGGGAACCGTCGTCGAAACAGAAGATCAAGCGATTGTTCAGCAGTCAGACAGCAATATAGACATACCTATTTTACCTGAGGACTTGGCGAATTTGACCTATACATCTGGTACAACTGGCAAGCCGAAAGGAAATATGGTGACACACCGGAATATTTTGAGAACGGTGAAGCAATCAAATTATCTTACCATTCATCATGAAGACACGGTGATGAGTCTATCAAACTATGTATTTGATGCTTTTATGTTTGATGTGTTTGGTGCTTTATTAAACGGAGCGAAACTGATTGTTCTGCCAAAGGACCATATCTTAAATATGAATGAGCTTTCTGGAGCGATTGAGAAGGAAAAAGTCAGTATTTTAATGATCACGACAGCTCTTTTTCACTTACTCATCGATATGAAAAAAGACAGCCTGAAGAACGTCAGAAAAGTTCTGTTTGGCGGAGAGCGAGCTTCCGTGCCTCATGTCATGACTGCACTTGAAACGGTGGGGGAAGGCAAGCTTGTTCATATGTACGGTCCTTCTGAAAGCACGATTTTCACTACGTATTATTCAGTGAATCACATTGAGAAGCAGGCGTTATCCATTCCAATTGGAAAGCCAGTGAGTCAAACGGCTGTTTACATTGTAGATGAATTTGGACATGTGCAGCCGCCGGGTGTTGCGGGAGAGCTATGTGTCGCTGGTGATGGACTGGTGAAAGGATATTATGGGCAGCCAGAACTCACAAGCGAAAAATTTGTGGAAAATCCTTTCCGCCCTGGTGAGGTCATGTATAAAACGGGTGATCTTGCACGCTGGCTGTCAAATGGAGAGATTGAATTCATTGGACGGATTGATCATCAAGTGAAGATTCGAGGTCAGCGTATTGAACTTGGAGAAATTGAGCATCAGCTACTGCGACATCCGCAATTGAAGGAAGCCGTCGTCATTGCAGCTCCAAATGATACATTATGTGCGTATTTCACAGCAGAAGGGTCTGTCTCATTAACTGATTTGCGCGAGCAAGCAGGACGTGAACTGCCTGTGTATATGATGCCGTCGTTCTTCATGCAATTAGACGAGCTTCCGCTGACGAATAACGGCAAGGTAGATAGGCGCGCCTTACCGGTGCCTGACCTAAGTGAGCAGGGGGTAAATGAGTACATCCCTCCTCAAACCGAAACAGAGCATCACGTAGCGCGCATTTGGGAGGAAGTTCTTGAAGTGCCGAGAATCGGCAGGGACGATCATTTCTTTGAATGCGGTGGCCATTCGCTGCGCGGCATGAAAATGCTGAACAGGCTGTATGAAGAGATGCACGTGGAGCTCACTTTGAAGTCTTTATTTGAATCCCCAACATTAGAGGCGTTTGCCTTGGCGGTTGATCAAGCGGATCAAACGGAAATTAAGCGAGTGGAGATCGCCGAAGAGGCAGCCTATTATCCAGTGACATCTGCTCAGAAAAGACTGTTTGTATTGGAGAAAATGACCGATGCGGAGCAAAGCTATCATATGCCGGCTGCTTTAAAGCTGGAAGGGACCTTTGATGAAAAACGATTTGAAAAGGCGATTGAACAGCTTGTCCATCGTCATGAAGCATTCCGAACGAGCTTTGATTTCGTTCAGAATGAACCTGTTCAGCGGATTGAAACAAATATCTCTGCAGACATTGAAAAAATCGAAGGGAACGGACGAGACATACAGGAATTGATGAATGACTTTATCCGTCCATTTGATGTAGGAAAGGCGCCTTTACTCAGAGTAGGTCTAGTTTTTGTTTCCGTAAATGTCCATTATTTACTGATTGATATGCATCATATCATTTCAGATGGCGCATCTGTTGGCATTTTAATTGAGGAGCTTTCAGCCTTGTATCGAGGAGACAAACTACAGGAATTACCTGTTCAATATAAGGATTATGCGGTTTGGTCAAAAAGTGAGACGTTTGCTGCACAAAAAAGAGCTGAAGAGGCGTTTTGGCTGGAGCAATTACAAGGAGAGCTACCTGTACTGGCACTGCCGGAAGACCTGCCAAGACCAAAAGTGCAAACATTCGCAGGAGAGCGTGTCTCCTTTACAATCGATGGGCCGCTTAAAGCGAAATTGGATGAGCTGGTCAGAGCGCTAAACAGTACGACGTATACAGTCCTGCTCACTTGTTACAGTACCCTTTTAAGCAAACTTTCGAGACAAGAAGATATCATCATCGGTTCTCCGATTGTAGGCAGAACTCATCCTGATATTCAATCTGTCATCGGTATGTTTGTGAATACGCTGGCACTTAGAACCAAGCCAGCAGGACATCAGACAGCTGCAGAATTTGCGTCAAATGTACACCAGCTTGTGTTAGAGGTAAATGAGCATCAGCTGTACCCATTTGAAGAATTGGTAGACCAAGTGCAAACGGTTCGAGACACTAGCCGTCATCCCATCTTTGATGTGGTGTTCTCAATGGAAAATGCGGATATCCGTGACTTAACGATGGATGGACTTCACATTGTTCCACAGCCATTCGAAGAGAACATCGCCAAATTTGATTTGACCTTAACTGGAAACGAATCGGCTGATCATATTGAGCTTGTGTTTGATTTTAATTCTTCTATCTTTCAACAGTCTTCGATTGAAAAGTGGAAGGAGTTTTTCCTTCATTTATTGGAACAAATGGTATCAGCGCCAGATCAATCGCTAGATCAAATGCAGCTATTATCACCGAAGCAGCAGCAAAAACTGCTCAGTGAATGGTCAGGTCCTGTCCTAGACGTTCCGTCAGATCAAACCATTCATAAACTGATCGAGGCTAAAGCATTTGAAGCACCGCACCAAAAAGCGGCAACCTTCTGCGGAACAAGCTGGACGTATGAAGAACTGAACAGTCGGGCGAATACAGTCGCTTCAAGGCTCATCTCAAACGGCATAAAACGAGGAGACCGCATCGGCATTCTCACCCGTCCGTCCCTTGATATGACGGCAGCTGTCCTTGGCGTCTTGAAGGCAGGTGCGGCATTCGTTCCAATCGATGCGGATTATCCGGATCAGCGCATTACCTACATGCTGGAAGACTGCGGGGCAGAGGTTCTTTTGATGCAAAAAGGATTGACTGCACCATCTTCATTCACAGGTCATGTCCTATTGATAGAGGATGCCGTAAAAGGTGAAGCGCAAGAAATTCAGATTCATATGAAACCGACTGATCTCGCCTATATGATTTACACGTCTGGAACAACAGGACAGCCGAAGGGTGTCATGGTCGAGCACCAGTCCCTTGTAAACCTAGCGTTTTGGCACAATGATGCCTTCCAAGTGACCAATGCAGATCGAACCGCCAAATATGCCGGCTTTGGCTTTGATGCCTCCATTTGGGAAATGTTCCCGTCATGGATCGCCGGCGCAGAGCTGCACATCATCGATGAAGCGATTCGTCTCGATATGATCAAGCTCAATGCGTATTTCAATCAAGAAGGTATCACCATTGCGTTCCTGCCGACCCAGTTATGCGAGCAGTTTATGTCAATGGACAATCATTCTCTGCGTTACTTACTAACAGGCGGAGATAAGCTGAAACAGATAAAGCCTGTTCCATATAAACTCGTGAATAACTACGGTCCGACGGAAAATACAGTCGTGGCGACAAGCGGGATTATCAATCCAGATCAAGGAACGCTTCCAATCGGAACAGCGATTGCCAATACACGTTTTTACATTATGGGTTCGTTATATGACCTCTCGCCGCCAGGCGTACCGGGTGAGCTTGTGATCGCAGGAAAAGGACTGGCTAGGGGGTACTGGAATCTTCCGGAGGAAACAGATAAACGATTTGTCCCAGATCCATTTTATCCAGGTGAGCGCATGTATCGCACAGGCGACTTAGTGAAATGGACAGAGGATGGCGAGCTGATCTATCTCGGCAGAAAAGACCATCAGGTCAATATCCGAGGCTTCCGGATTGAGCTATCAGAAATTGAAGCTCAGCTTCTTGAGCTGGATTCAGTCAAAGAAGCAGTCGTGACAACGGTGAAAGATGCAAGCGATCAAGACGCCCTTGCCGCATATGTCATCACGGAGAATGAAACAGAAGACTTAAAAGAAAGCTTAAAACGCACGTTGCCAGACTATATGGTGCCTTCATGGATCATCAAGCTAGACCAACTGCCGATGACGGCAAATGGCAAAGTCGATCTGAAAGCATTGCCAGCGCCTGATATGGAAGCAAACCAAACGGCTTACGAAGCGCCAAGAGACGAAGTCGAAACGCTTCTATGCGGCATTTGGGAAGACGTACTTGGCGTGAGCCAAGTCGGCATTCACGATCACTTCTTCTTCCTTGGCGGAGATTCGATTAAAGGCATTCAAATGGCAAGCAGACTCACACAAGCGGGCTGGAAGCTCGATATGAAACTACTATTCCAGTACCCAACGATTGCAGAGCTGCGCCCATATATCGAAGAAGCTGATCAACTGACAGCCGACCAGTCACCTGTCGAAGGGGAAGTCATTTTCACACCGATTCAGCGCTGGTTCTTTGAGCGAAACTTTACGAGTCAGCACCATTGGAACCAATCGGTTATGCTCCAAGCGCCAAATGGTTTGGATGAAACCATCGCTCAGCAAGTGTTGGAGCAGCTTATGATCCATCACGATGCCTTGCGAATGGTGTATCCGCTTGAAGAAGGACGCGTGATCCAGCGTCATCGAAAAATCGAAGAAAACTTGGTGGCTGTTGATGTAATGGAAGTACGAGGGGAACTGTCGGAGCAAATCCTGCAGGTAGAAAAGCTGGCAAATGAAGTGCAGGCGAGTATATCGCTAGCGGAAGGACCTTTAGTAAAGCCAGCTATTTTCCGAACGGATCAAGGGGATCATTTACTGCTCGCTGTACATCATCTTGTCATCGATGGTGTGTCATGGCGTATTTTCCTTGAAGATTTTATAGCTCTTTATGAACAGTCGAAGCGCGGGGAAATCCTGACACTTCCTGAAAAAACACACTCTTTCCAAGAATATGCCCAGAAGCTGACGGAATACGCGATGTCAGATGAGTTGCTGTCGGAAAGAGCCTATTGGAAAAAGGTACTTGCGCATTCCGTTACACCGATTCAAAAGGATTATGTGACAGAAGATCAGCGGATGCTTCATACACAGACCATTCGTTTTACATTGTCTGAGGAGGAAACACGCAGTCTGCTGACAGATGTACATGAAGCATATCAAACAGACATCAATGATATTTTGCTGACAGCACTTGGATTGTCCATGAAAGAGTGGACAGGTGAAGACAGACACTTTATTCATCTTGAAGGACACGGGAGAGAGAACATCCTCCCTGCAATCAATGTATCACGGACGATTGGCTGGTTTACAAGTATGTATCCTGTGTTACTGGATATGTCGCATGCAGACGATCTTTCTTATCAGATCAAGCATTTAAAAGAGGAACTCAGGCACATTCCGAACAAGGGAATCGGCTATGGCATATTAAAATATTTAACCCCTGACAAGATGAAGGACGATATCTCATTTGATCTCGCGCCAGATATCAGCTTTAACTATCTTGGTCAGTTTGATGAACAGATCAGCGGTGAGTTAAGCCGCTCAACGTGGCATCCAGGACAATCGCTGAGTCCTGAATCAGAGAAACCTCATGCACTTGATATTGTGGGATTCGTCGAACAAGCCATGTTCCATGTGACGATTTCTTATCATCAACTTGAATTTGAAGAACGTACGATGGAACAATTCAAGGATCTTCTTGAAAAGAATGTGAGGGCGCTGATTTCACATTGCGTATCACAGGAGGAAACCCAGATGACACCTAGTGATGTAGGGGATGAAGATCTCACGATGGATGAACTTGAAAAGCTAATGGATATATTTTAAGCAAACGAAGAGGTGGACATATGAGCAAGCAGAAGATTCAGAAGGTATATCCTTTAACACCCATGCAGGAGGGCATGCTGTATCATGCCATGCTAGACCCTAATTCCTCCTCTTATTTCACACAGCTTGAGCTTGGAATAAGCGGAGAGTTTGATCTCGCTCTTTTTGAAAAAAGTCTCAATGAGCTCATACGAACATATGACATTCTCCGTACAGCCTTTGTCTATCAACAATTGCAAAAGCCTCGTCAGGTTGTACTGGCTGAACGTCATCTAGATGTGTATCGAGAGAATCTATCTCATCTGAATCATCAAGAGCAGCAAAAGGTATTGGGTCAATATAAAAAGCAAGTGAGAAAGCAAGGATTTCACTTAACAAATGATCTGTTATTGAAGGTCGCTGTTTTTCAACTAAATGAAACAAACTGGCATCTGATTTGGAGCAACCATCACATCATCATGGATGGTTGGTCCATGGGTGTTTTAATGAAAAAACTGTTTCATTACTATGAATCTTTTCGGAACGATCGAACGCCGGATCGCTCACAGGGAAAGCCTTATGCAGATTATATCCAGTGGCTTGGAAAGCAAAATAAACAAGAAGCGGAAAGTTATTGGCAGGAGCGTCTAGATGGAGCGGTTCAGCATCAAGGGCTGCTGCAGCAAAATGAAGCGAACGGACAATACGACCATCAGGAATGGACGTTTACATGGGATGCTCAAACGGTACAAGCCATTCAAAATGTAGCAAGAAAATGCCAAGTGACAGCCCCGAACCTGTTTCAGGCTGTCTGGTCTGTTCTATTAGGCACCTATCATGCAGCTGATGATGTCACATTCGGCACCGTTGTATCGGGCAGACCTCCAAGTGTATCTGGAATTGAGCGCATGGCAGGGCTGTTTATCAATACGATACCCGTTCGAGTGACATTGGATCAGGGGCAGACGTTCAAACAGTTGTTTCAAAAGGTTCAGCAGCATGCACTGGAAGCGGAAAACTATGATTTTATGCCGCTTTATGACATTCAGCAAAAGACAGCTGCTGGAGGGCAGCTCTTTGATCATTTGGTTGGGTTTGAGAACTATCCTTTAGATCAGGAGCTGTCTGGTGATACCATGTCTGCACGGCTTGGTTTTTCCATTGATGTAAAGGACGGATTTGAACAAACGAATTTCGACCTGAATGTCCTTGTTTATCCAGGTGAAACGTGGACATTGAAAATCAAATACAACGCCATAGCTTTTGAAGAAAAGATCATTGAAAACATATCAAAACATCTGACCAATCTCATGAAGCAAATCATCCAGAACCCTGATGTACGCCTTCATGAAGTGACATGTATCACAGAAGAGGAGAAGCAGCAGATTGAAGCTTGGAATCAGACAGAGCGAGATTATCCGAAGCATCTGTCTATTCCTGAGCTGCTTAATGAACGTATGAAGGCGCAGCCTGACCATCTGGCATTAGTTGAAGGCGATCGAACATTCACGTACGAGGAGCTTGGACAAGAAATCCGTCGTTTAGCCGGCAGTCTTGTTGAAAACGGCGTACAGCCCGGAGATGCTGTCGCGGTGTATATGAACCGATCAGCAGATGCGGTGATCGCCATTTTAGCAGTTCTGCACGCAGGGGCAGCTTATGTGCCGATTGATCCTTCCCAGCCTGAGGAGAGAATCCGATGGATGCTTGAAGACAGCGGCGCATCCATTTTGCTGCATGCTGACAATCAGCCGCCAGTTGATGAACATATCAAGGCTGTACATGTGACCAGCATGCCTCATCGCTCACACGTGGATTTCTCAGTCCGGACGTCTCCATCTCAATTGGCGTATATCATGTATACATCAGGATCAACTGGACAGCCCAAAGGGGTTCAAATTGAGCATCAGCATATTGTGAGATTGGCTTGCTCTCAGGAGAAATTAGGCTTGACCAAGTCGGATCGTATGGCGCATACAGGGGCCGTCAGCTTTGATGCTATTACCTTTGAGATATTTACCACGCTGCTAAATGGGGCGACGCTTTATCCTGTTGACCGTGATACTTTATTGGATATCCATCGATTCGAACAATTTATCCAAACACATCAGTTGACGGCGCTCTTTTTAACAACTGGATTATTTAATCAGCTCGCTCAGCAGCGGCCGCAAATGTTCGAAGGATTAACCACATTAATTACAGGCGGTGACGTCATCAATGTGAAGAGTGCGGAGCTTGTGAAACAGCATCATCCAGCACTTGTTTTACTGAATGCCTATGGTCCAACTGAAAATACAACCATCTCGACCATTTACGAAGTAACAGGAGATGAAACGGGTCCGATCCCAATTGGTCAGCCGATCAACCATTCGTCGGCTTATATTTTAGATGATGATCAAAGATTGCAGCCAATTGGAGCGCCAGGAGAGCTGTATGTTGGCGGAGATGGTGTCGCAAGAGGGTATCTCCATCGTCCGGATTTGACCAATCAAGTGTTCATGGCAGATCCTTTTAAACCGTCAGGCCGTTTGTATCGAACAGGGGATTTGGCTAGATATGGCGCGGATGGCCAGATCGAATTCCTCGGCCGGACAGATGATCAGGTGAAAATTCGAGGCTTCCGTATTGAGCTTGGTGAAATTGAAACAGTGCTTCAGCAAAAAGCGGGCATAGATGATGCGGTTGTGCTTGTCCATTCGTTTTCCTCAGATGAAAAGGAAATCACGGCTTACTTCACAGGGACAATGACAGAAGAAGAGGTGCGGGATTTATTCAATCAAGAGCTGCCAGCTTATATGGTGCCGCACCATGTGATGAAGCTGGATGCTTTTACGCTCACATCGAACGGGAAGGTAGATCGAAAAGCTTTACCAAAGCCGGACGAAGCGCATCAGGAGAAAAAGGAAATCATTTCGCCTGAGACGGAGACAGAAAAGGCACTCGCTCAAATTTGGGAGGAGCTCCTTGGGAAAACGGTAGGAGTAGATGAACATTTCTTCATGGCTGGCGGGCACTCTCTCAAAGCAATGATGATGTCCGCGAAAATTCAAGAGGTGCTTCAAAAGGAAGTACCGATTCAAGTGATTTTTGAGAAGCCGACGATTCGTTCATTAGCGGCATATATCGATCAGGATGGTCAAGAAGAAAAAGGACATCCCATCTTACCAGCAGAGCAGGCGGACGAATATCCGGTATCACCAGCTCAGCGCCGTTTATACATTTTGCAGACACTCGAACCTGACAGCACGAATTATCATATTCCGATCGTCTTAACGCTTGAAGGGACACTCGAATATCAGCGGCTCAGATCAGCATTTGATCAGTTGATCCAAACGCATGAAATCTTAAGAACGAGTTTTCATATAAATGGAGAAGACATCGTCCAAAGGGTGAATGAATGGACTGCATTTGACCTTCCCGTTCATGACATCAAAGAAGAAGAGGCAGAGGCATTCCTTTCTGAACGTCAAACACCATTTGATTTAACAGCTGCGCCTCTATTGCGAGCTCAGTTGTTGAAGGTCAGTGAGAACCGTCATCTTCTCGTCTTGGAAGCACATCATCTCATTACAGATGGCAGCTCCATGAAGACGTTCATTCAAGATTTGGCGAAGGCCTATGATGGAGAAGCTCTTGCAGAAAGAGCCATTCATTATAAAGATTACGCTGTCTGGCAGTTAAGTGAAGAAGAGACGGAGAAACAGAAGGAGCATGAAGCATATTGGTTGAAGCAATTCGAAGGGGACTTGCCGGTATTAGAGCTGCCAACTGATTATCCGCGTCCAGCGGAACGTGATTTTTCCGGGGAACGATTCATGTTTGGCTGTGATCAAGCGACGACTCAGCGGATTCATGAACTGCTTCAGAAAACAGATACGACCATGTACATGTTCTTGTTATCTGCTTTTCAAGTGCTGCTTGCCACTTATAGCGGCCAGGAAGATATCATCGTTGGTTCCCCTGTTGCAGGACGGACACACCCTGATATACAGGACATGCCGGGGATGTTTATCAACACTGTTGCGATGCGCGGAAAACCAGAACAAACGAAGACATTTTTACAGCTGCTTGAAGAAATAAAAGAAACGAGTGTTGACGCTTTTGCTCATCAAAGCTATCCACTGGAAGAGTTAATTGCACGCCTTCCGCTAGATCGTGATACAACCCGAAGCCCGCTCTTTAGCGTGTCATTTAACATGCAGAACATGGAGGTTCCGGCGCTAAAGCTCGGCGATCTGCACATTTCGCCTTATGCCATTCAGCATCACTCTGTCAAATTTGACTTGTCTCTAGAAGCATTTGAACGAGAGGGAGCATTAAAGCTGAGCTTTGACTATGCAGCGGCATTATTTAAAGAAGAGACGGTCCGCAGGTTCGGAACTCATCTTCTAGCGATTATTCGTGAAGCGGTCCAACACCCGGATGAACAGATCGGCTTGCTCCGTATCCTTGATCAGCATGAGCAAATAGAGCGATTGGAGAAAAAAGACGAAGTGCAATCGAATCGTCATGAGCCCTTCCATGTCCAATTTTCGCGTCAGGTAAAGGAAACACCAGATGCCATTGCGGTGATGGATGATCAACGGAAGCTCACTTACCGCGAGCTGGAAGACATGGCAAATGCGCTTGGCAGTGAACTGAAGGTACGAGGCGTCGAGAAAGAAAAGACTGTAGCACTGATTCTTGACCGCTCTGTCTATGTCATCGTCTCAATGCTTGGTGTGATGAAAGCAGGTGGTGCATTTGTACCAATTGATCCGGCCTTCCCTGCGGAACGTATCCGTTACACATTAGAAGATTCAGGTGCACAAGTGATCGTGACAAATGAGTCTCTTGCAGGTTCCTATCAAGATCACAAGTCGATTCAGGTGGTGCAGGTTGAAAAAGCAGTGCAGCAAAGCCGCTCGCTAGATCTGCCGGAAGGCTCAGCCGATCAGCTCGCTTATGTAATATACACATCTGGTACAACAGGGAAGCCGAAGGGTGTACAGCTCACGCATCGTAATCTATCACACTATGTCAACTGGCTGACAAATGAGGTGACATTGCAAGAATGCGATCGGACGGCACTGCTTTCTTCTTATGCATACGATCTCGGTTACACAAGCATTTTCCCTGTTTTAAAAGCAGGGGGGACACTCTATGTGTCTCGTGAAGATGTGTATACAGACCCGGTGCGTCTCATGCGTTTGATTGATGAACAAGAGCTGACGTATATCAAAATGACACCATCCTTATTTCATATGATGGCAGATTCGAAGGATCATGCATTTAATGCTTTACGCCTTGTGATACTTGGAGGGGAACCGATTGTCTCTGAGGATGTTGAAACGTTTATGGAGCAGCACCCATGTGTGGCAGTGATGAACCACTATGGCCCGACAGAGACAACTATTGGGACTGTGACCAAGCTGATCACACCGCAAGAGCTAGGCGCTTTGATGGATCGCTCTGTGATCGGGCAGCCAATTGCTCACACAAGAGCGCTCGCACTCAATCGTCAGCAGCGCCTTGTCCCTTATGGCGCACCTGGAGAGCTTTATATATCGGGGGAAGGTGTATCGAGAGGGTATTTGAATCAGCCTGAATTAACAGCAGAGCGTTTTCTTGAAAATCCATATTATCCTCAGGAGCGAATGTATCGCACAGGGGATTTGGTCAGACAGCATGCAAATGGAGACATTGAGTTTCTCGGAAGAATAGATGATCAAGTGAAAATCCGCGGTTATCGTATTGAGAAACAGGAAATTGAGCATGCCGCGCGTGCACGATTATCCATTCAAGAGGTGTATGTCAAAGTAATTCACATGTCCCGTTTACCGGAGCTTGCACTCTATTACACAGCGCCTGAGCCAATTGGAACACTGACGTTTAGAGAAAAGCTTGCGGAGACACTGCCGGATTATATGATTCCAACGTACTTTGTCAAAGTCGACCACATTCCGCTCACACAAAACGGAAAGGTAGATGCGAAGTCTATGCCGCTTCCGCACGAGGTGCATATGAACCGCGCGGTGCATGCAGCACCAGAAACGGCACTTGAGCAGTCGCTGTGTGACATTTGGTCAGAAGTACTTGGGGTTGAACAAATAGGTGTTCATGATCACTTCTTTGAATTGGGAGGTCATTCTCTCAAAGGCATGGTGCTCATTTCGAAGGTACAAGCCAAGCTGAACAAGCATGTGCCGCTCAAAGTCCTTTTTGAAAAGCCAACGATACGGGCGATGGCAGCCTATTTGGAAGAAGTGGATTCTTCGGACATCACATCCATTCATCCGGCGGAGAAGCAAGATTTCTATCCTGTCTCTTCCGCTCAAAAGCGGATGTATGTGTTACAGCAGCTGCATCCAGAAGCAGTTACTTACCATATGCCAGCTGTTTTGATGATGGAAGGCAGCCTTGATGTGAAGCTGCTAGAAGAAGCGCTGCAAGCCTTGATCGAACGACATGAATCATTGCGGACAGCCTTTGTAGAAATTGACGGCGTACCAGTTCAAAAAGTCTATCGCCGAATGCCGTTTACGTTAGAGGTTGTTGAAGTAGAGAGAGGTCATGAACAACCTGTCATAGACGCATTCATCACCCCATTCTCATTACATCAAGCACCATTAATGAGGGCAAAGGTGGCGAAGCTTTCTAATGAAGAATATGTGTTCATGATGGATATGCACCATATCATCGCAGATGGTGTCACACGCAGTTTGCTCATTCAAGAATTGGCAGAGTTGTATGAGAAAAAGACATTACCGCCAGTTCAGCTGCACTACAAGGATTATGCGGTATGGCAGCAGGAAGAAAAGCAGCAAGCGCTGCTCGAGAAACAGCGTCAATATTGGCTAGAGCAATACGCTCAGCCGCCTGAAGATTTGGCGCTGCCACTTGATTTTCCGCGCCCTCATGTTCAGTCATTTGAAGGAGACCGAGTCGATAGATGGTTATCTGCTGAAAAGGTGCAGTCCATTAAAACGCTCATGGCTGAAAAAGGTGTAAGCTTGAACATGGTCATGCAAACGGCATTTGCCATTTTCCTTTCCAAATTAACTGGGCAGACAGATATCGTTATAGGCGCTGTGACAGCAGGACGTACGCATGCTTCAATGGAACGGGTTCCGGGCATGTTTGTGAATACACTGGCTCTTCGACATGAAGTGCAGCTGGAGGAAACGACAGCACAATTGCTTGAAAAAATGAAAGATCGCAGCCTATCAGCCTATGAACATCAAGATTTCCCGTTTGAGGAATTGGTGGCACAGTTAGATCTTCCGACAGACACGAGCCGCAATCCATTGTTTAGTGTCATGCTGACAACGGATGACCGAGACCTGACGTTACCGGATCTGGATGGACTCAAGCTTTCGCAAAAACAGCAAGAGACAGTTCAAGCAAAATTTGATGTAACGCTCGGTGTATTTGAAGAAAAAGACCAAGTGGGCCTGCGTTTTGAGTATGCAGCGGCACTGTTTAAAAAGAAGACCATTCAGCGTTGGAGTCAATATTTTGAACAAATCATAGACGAAATGCTGGCTAAGCTCAATCAGCCAATTTCAGCGCTATCGATCTTAACTGAAGAGGAAAAACGAGAACTGATCAATGAATGGTCAGGTCCTGTCCTAGACGTTCCGTCAGATCAAACGATCCATGAACTAATTGGAGCTAATGCGCACAAAGCGCCTCACCAAAAGGCGGCGACATTCTGCGGAACGAGCTGGACATATGAGGAACTGAACAATCGGGCGAATGTAGTTGCTCAGAAATTGATCTCTCTTGGCACAAAACCCGGAGATCGCGTCGGCATTCTCACCCGTCCATCGCTTGACATGACGGCAGCCGTCCTTGGCGTCCTGAAGGCAGGTGCGGCATTCGTTCCAATTGATGCGGATTATCCGGCTCAGCGTATTGCGTACATGCTAGAGGACTGCGAGGCAGAGGTGCTTCTGATGCAAAAAGGACTGACTGCACCAACTTCTTTCACAGGTCATGTTCTGCAAATAGAAGATGCCGTAGAAGGAGAAGCACAAGAAATTCAGGTACATGTGAAACCAACAGATCTCGCCTATATGATTTACACATCGGGAACGACTGGACAGCCGAAGGGTGTCATGGTCGAGCACCAGTCCCTTGTCAATCTTGCTTTCTGGCACAATGATGCCTTCCAAGTGACAAATGCGGATCGAACCGCCAAATATGCCGGCTTTGGCTTTGACGCCTCCATTTGGGAAATGTTCCCGTCATGGATCGCCGGCGCAGAGCTGCACATCATCGATGAAGCGATTCGTCTCGATATGATCAAGCTCAATACGTATTTCAATGAAAAAGGGATCACCATTGCGTTCCTGCCGACCCAGTTATGCGAGCAGTTTATGTCAATGGACAATCATTCACTGCGCTACCTACTGACTGGCGGAGACAAGCTGAAACAGGTAAAGCCTGTTCCATATAAACTCGTCAATAACTATGGCCCAACAGAAAACACAGTCGTAGCGACCAGCGGGATCATCAACCCAGATCAAGGCACACTTCCGATCGGAACAGCGATTGCCAATACTCGTTTCTACATCATGGGTTCGTTATACGACCTCTCGCCGCCAGGCGTACCGGGTGAGCTCGTGATCGCAGGAAAAGGACTGGCAAGAGGGTACTGGAATCTTCCAGAGGAAACAGAGAAACGATTTGTCCCAGATCCATTTTATCCAGGCGAGCGCATGTACCGTACAGGCGACTTGGTGAAATGGACAGAGGATGGTGAGCTGATTTACCTCGGCAGAAAAGACCATCAGGTCAACATCCGAGGCTTCCGTATTGAACTGTCAGAAGTTGAGGCGCAGCTCCTTGCGCTGGCGGAAGTCAAAGAAGCAGTCGTGACAACGGTCAAAGATGCCAGCGAACAAGATTCGCTTGTGGCATATGTCATCACCGATGAAGAAACGACCGACCTGAAAGAAAGTCTAAAACGAACGTTGCCAGACTATATGGTGCCATCATCCATCATCAAGCTTAACCAACTGCCGATGACGGCAAATGGCAAAGTCGATCTAAAAGCATTGCCAGCGCCTGATATGGAAGCAAACCAAACGGCATACGAAGCGCCAAGAGACGAAGTTGAAACACTGCTTTGCGATATTTGGGCAGATGTCCTTGGCGTGAGCCAAGTCGGCATTCACGACCACTTCTTCTTCCTTGGTGGAGACTCAATTAAAGGCATCCAAATGGCAAGCAGACTCACGCAAGCGGGCTGGAAGCTCGATATGAAGCTATTATTCCAGTACCCAACGATTGCGGAGCTGCGCCCATATATCGAAGAAGCCGATCAATTGACAGCTGACCAATCATCGGTTGAAGGGGAAGTCATTTTGACTCCAATTCAACGCTGGTTCTTTGAGCGAGCATTCAGTGACCAGCACCATTGGAATCTCTCGATGATGCTTCATGCGCCAAACGGATTTGACCTTTCGATTACAGAACAAGTGATGCAGAAATTACTTTCACATCATGATGCACTGCGTATGGTATACAGGCAGGAGCATGATGACATTCTGCAATACAATCAGCGGGAGCTCAGGGAATCGATTGCGATTATTTCTCATGATGTCTCTAAAGAGCACGACGTGAAAAAGGCCATTTCCACATATGCCAACGAGTATCAGCGTCAGCTGAACCTCGAAACAGGTCCACTCATGAAAGTGATTTGTTTCCGTGCAAAAGATGGCGATCACTTACTCATCGTGACACACCATCTTGTCATTGACGGTGTCTCATGCCGAATTTTACTAGAGGATTTTATGTCTCTTTATCAGCAGGCAGCTCAAGGACAAACGCTCGTCCTTCCGCCAAAAACCCATTCCTTTAAAGAATGGGCAGAGGCAATCGAACGATACGCACAGTCCAAGCCGTTAAAAAGCCAAAGTGAGTACTGGACAGAGATTGACACTCTGCCATTGACCACTTTACCTGTTGATCATGAAGTAACGAAAAGAAAAGTTGCTCAAACAAAAGCAGTACAGATGCAGCTTTCAGAGTCCGAAACCGAGCATCTCTTAACCGATATTCATCTACCGTACACAACGGAAATGAACGATATTCTTCTATGTGCTCTCGGGCTTGCCGTTCAGGAGTGGACAGGGAAGTCCCATGTACATGTGCAGCTTGAAGGTCATGGAAGAGAGGATATTTTATCAGGGCTGGATGTCTCCCGCACGGTTGGCTGGTTTACGAGTATGTATCCAGTTGTTCTTGAAGCAAAGCCGGATCAGACCATAGCTGATGCTATTAAAGGAACGAAAGAGATGCTGCGGCGTGTGCCAAATAAAGGAATTGGCTACGGGATTTTGAAATACATGACAGCCACTGAGCCGTCAGGACAGCACGTACATCCTGAAATCAGCTTGAACTATCTTGGGCAGATCGATCAGGAAGTGACGACAGAACTCTTTGGACCGTCCACCTATGATATGGGACGACAAGCAAGCCCTGATTCAGAAGCTGTCTATAAGCTGAACCTCAGTGGTCTTGTTCAACACAATCGATTCATGTTGTCGTGTTCCTATTGTACAGATGAATATGAAGAACAAACGATACAGCAGTTCATGGCATTGTTGAAAGAAAAAATCCAATCCATCATTACCCATTGTTTAGCGCAGCACGAAAGAGAATTTACGCCAAGTGACTTCTCTGCGGCTGATCTTGAAATGGATGAAATGGACGACATTTTTGACATGCTTGAGGAAAAATTGACCTAACAACACGAGATCAGTCATACAAACGGGAAGGGAGGATGAAATAGATGAGTTCATTTAAAAGGGATCAAGTTCAAGACATGTATTATCTGTCACCGATGCAAGAAGGAATGCTGTTTCATACCCTCCATCATCAAGAAAAGGGCTTTTATGTAGAGCAAATGGATATGAACGTAAAGGGCACACTGCGTCATGACTTACTTGAGAAAAGCATGAATGTCATCGTGGAACGGTACGATATTTTTCGTACCGTATTTCTCCACGAAAAAGTGAAGCGCCCTGTCCAAGTTGTGCTGAAGAAACGCCCTTTTACGCTTGATGTGGTGGACATGCAGGATCTTTCTGAAGACGAACAGCTTGTACGTATTGAGACATTTAAACAACAGGATCAGCTGAGAGGATTTGATCTCTCGAAGGATTCTCTCATGCGGGCATCCGTTTTCCAAACGGGTCCTGCCAGCTATCGCTGGATATGGAGCTATCACCATATCCTCCTTGATGGCTGGTGCTTTGGGCTTGTGGTGCAGGAGTTATTTGCAATTTATCATGCACTTTTGCATGACGTCCCTTACAAGCTGGAACCGGTTAAACCATACAAAGAATATATTCAATGGCTGGAAAAACAAGATAAACAAGCATCACTTCAATATTGGCAGCAATCATTAGCCGGGTTTGATGGACAATCAACCTTTAAAGAACAGAGAAAACAAACGAATGAACATGAATTAGGCGAAATGGAATGGTCGATGAGCAAAGAAGAAACGGCTGCTTTATCAGAGTTAGCGTTGCAGCAAAATGCCACGTTAAGCAGCGTGCTTCAATCGGTGTGGTCAATTCTGTTGAGCAGATATCAGCGTTCAAATGATGTGTTGTTTGGCACGGTTGTGTCGGGACGTCCGGCAGATTTGGCTGGTGTTGACAGAATGGTTGGCTTGTTCATCAATGTCATCCCAAGAAGAATTCAGCTGACAGATGACATGACATTCCGTTCTCTTCTATCAGAGACTCAGCAGCAGTCTCTTGCAGCCGAGCCGCACCAATATATTCCGATTTATGATATTCAGGCAAAGACAGGTCAGCAGCCACTCATTGATCATATTGTCGTGTTTGAAAACGTCCCAGCCGCAAAGAAGGACGAGCAAGAGGCGCGATTAGGGTTTACTGTGGAAAACATGAATGTGTATGAAAAATCGAACTATGATCTCAATTTGCTGGCATCACCAGGAGAACAATTGCAATTGAAGCTGGCCTTTAACCAAAAAGCATTTGATCCTCAATTTGTCCACCGGTTAAAGGAGCAGCTGAGTCTATTGATGAGCGAGGCGATCAAGCATCCTGATCAATCGGTTCATACACTTACACTCGTCACGAAACAGGAAAAGCAGCTGATTCTTGAGGAATGGAATGCGCCTGAGCTTGAGCATGACCAGCTGTATTTGTCGAAATGGTTTGAGCATAATGTCCGCAAACAGCCGAATGCAGTGGCATTATCAGCAGGTGAGCACACGATGACATATGCGGAGCTGAATGAACAAGCCAATCGATTGGCAAGGCATTTGCAAAAAAATGGGGTCACGCATCAAACGGTCATCGCCATTTTAGCCGACCGCACGCCTAAACTTATTGTCAGCCTGCTGGCTGTCTTAAAAGCAGGCGCAATCTATGTGCCAATTGATCCCGATTATCCAGAAAGCCGCATTCAATACATGCTTAAAGACAGCGGGGCAACGCATCTTCTGACTCACTCATCCTTTATCGGTCAGGCGAAGGCACTTGCGTTTGATGGTACGTATCTGTTTGCGGATGATCAGGAAATTTCACTGATGAGCTCAGAGAATCTTCTGCTAGAAGCAGGCTTACACGATACGGCTTACATCATGTATACATCTGGTACAACAGGTCAGCCAAAAGGCATCATGACGACCCATTCCAATATTGCCCGGGTGGTCAAAAATACGAACTACTTAACCATTTCAGAAACAGATACACTGCTGTCACTATCCAACAGCGTATTTGATGGCTTTACATTTGATGTATATGGCGCACTTTTAAACGGAGCAAAGCTTGTCTTGCCGAAAAAAGAGACCATTTTAAACATGGGCGAGCTGACGGGGTTGATTAAAAGGGAAAACATTTCTGTCATGTTTGTTCCGACGGCATTATTTAATCTCCTCGTTGATGAAGAAACCGACTGGATGCGCAGTGTGCGCAAGGTGCTGTTCGGAGGAGAGCGGGCATCGGTACAGCATGTGAGGAAAGCCTTTGATGTCATGGGGAAAGACAGACTGATCAATGTCTACGGTCCAACCGAATCAACGGTCTTCGCCACCTATTATCCAGTAGATGAGGCTCTGCCGGTAGAGACGCGTTCGATTCCAATCGGAAAGCCGCTCAACCAGACGGGTGCTTATATATTGAGCCCGCACGGACAGCTTCAGCCGATTGGAATGGTCGGAGAACTATGCCTGAGCGGAAAAGGGCTTGCGAAGGGGTATTTGAATCGTCCTGATCTGACAAAACAAGCCTTTATCGCCCATCCATTTGCTGCGGGAGAAAGGCTGTATCGTACGGGAGACTTGGCCTATTTTCGAGCAGACGGTTTGATTGAGTATGCAGGCAGAGTGGATGACCAGGTGAAAATTCGCGGTCATCGAATTGAGCTGACAGAAATTGAAGCCCACCTTCTCATGCATCCAGGCGTAAAGCAAGCTGCCCTTATAGCTGATCAGCATAACACGCAGCATACAAGGCTGCTCGCCTATATGACGTGTGAGGAGGAGTGGAAGGACAAACTCGATGTGATCAAGTCAGGGCTGAAGGAAAAACTTCCGGCTTACATGCAGCCTCATGAGCTGATCAGACTTGAGAAAATGCCGCTTACGCCAAATGGAAAGGTTGATAAACGTCAGCTGCCAAAGCCAGAGGCGCCTCAAGGAAACCGCCATGTGAAGCTTCCAGTAAATGAGGTAGAACAAAAGTTGCTTGTGATGTGGAGGGAAGTGCTTGAAAGAGATGATATCAGCACAGATGACCATTTCTTTGAGCTTGGCGGGCATTCATTAAAAGCGATGTCGCTTTTATCCAAGGTGTCGAAGGAATTCGATGTTCAGGTGCCCATTCATTTGCTGTTTGAGACGCCTACCATTGAAGCAATCAGCCGTTATATTCAACAGCAGGATCAGGAAGCCGCAGGCTATCTTGTATTCAATGAATCTCAAACGCCAACAGTCTTTGCTCTCCCGCCATTACCAGGCTATGGCTTTATTTATCAGGAAGCCGCAAAAACGCTTGATGGTGTTCGTTTGATCGCCTTTGACTTTATTGAAGCCGATCATCGAATTTCGCAATATGTTCAGCATATCCAGCACCTTCAGCCTGAAGGACCGCTGACTTTGATGGGATACTCTGGCGGGTGCTACCTAGCCTTTGAGCTTGTTCAATCGCTCGAACAAGCAGGGCGGACCGTCGAAAAGGTCATCATGATCGATTCCTATAAGAAAATAGGAGAAAGTGATTTAGAAGGACGATCCATTGATGACGATATAGCAGCGATCGTCCATCAGTCGCAGCAAAGTGAACTTGCCCAAGCGGAGCTCATCCAAGACGCGCTGGCTCAAAAAACGAGAGCCTACTATGAAACTTTTGTTAAGGGGGTGAACCAAGGAGAGATACAAGCAGACATTGACTTCATCCAATCCGAAGAGCAAATTGCGATACCAGACTGGATGGAAAATTGGGAAGCTGCAACGACCGGCGCTTATCGACAATATCAAGGCTATGGTCAGCACGCTGACATGTTCAAAAACAAAGAATGTGCCGCTCAAAATGCACAGCTGATCCAAAAGATAGTCCATCATAAAAATAGAGAAGCAGTCTTGTAAACTTTAGATTAGGCAGGGGTGCACACTGGCAGCCCTGCCTGACAAAAAAGGAAAGGAACTCATATGAAACCATCAACCATCAATCAATCGAATGTACATGAATCAATGGATACGATTTTACTAGATGTACAGAAAACCATTTTACAAACCAACGAAATCGAACGCTTCGCTGTTTTTTCTCGTGAAAAAACCATTCGACCTCGGCCATATCACCTCTCTCATTTATTTCTCGACCATCACATGGAGCAGGAGGCCGCAGTTGAATGGATACAGACGCAAATGGCTTCGCCTATTTTAGCGGACATGCCCCCAGCCATTTCCTATGGGGGGGATATAGATGTTAGTGCAGGAGCTCAAACCTTGCAGGACGCTCTAACTGAGGCAGCCAAAACGACAAACGGGCTGACTTATATCATCAATAGTGAAAATGAACTCACGCAATCCTACGCACAGTTAAAGGAGGATGCCGAACGGGTTCTGACGGGTTTAAGGGCACTAGGGCTTGAGCCAGGTGATCCTGTCTTCTTTCAATTTTCATCGAATCATGCGATGGTCACGGCCTTTTGGGCATGTGTGTTAGGCGGATTTGTCCCAACACTTGTATCGGCAGCCCCGACCTATCGGGAAATGAATGCCTCAGTGAAGAAGCTTCATCACGCTTGGAACCTGCTGGAACACCCGCTCATTCTCACGGATGACTCGCTGATTGATGAGGTGCAAGGCTTAGCTTTACTGTGGCATACAGATCAATTACGTGTGGCAGCCGTTGAACCGATGCTCACTTTAGAAAGAGATCTAGAAGCACATCCAGTCACGCCTGATGATTCAGTCTTTTTTATCTTAACGTCTGGAAGTACGGGGATGCCTAAATGCGTAGAGCATTCTCATAGAAGTGTGCTGGCGAATGTCAAAGGGACAGTGGCAGCCAATCAGTTTACACAAGAGGATGTCTCGTTAGACTGGATGCCATTAGATCATATTGGCGGCATTGTGATGTTCCACCTTGTCAATGTGTACACAGGCTGTGAACAGATTCGGGCAAGGACAGATGACTTCATCGCTCAGCCGCTGCGCTGGCTTGACTGGATGGAACGCTATCGTGCAACGAAGACGTGGGCACCTAACTTCGCATTTGCGATGATCAATGATTATGAGAAAGACATTTCTTCAGGATCTTGGGATCTTTCTGCCATGACGTGTATGATCAATGGGGCAGAAGCGGTCGTACCGAAGACGATTCACCGGTTTTTACACCTGCTCGCTCCGCACGGCTTAAAGGGAGACGTCATCAGACCGGCTTTCGGCATGTCTGAAATCTCATCAGCCGTTGTCTTCTCTTTTGCGATTGAGCGGGGAGATGAAAACAGCGGGGTTCTGACCTTTGAGGAAACGTCGCTGACAGAGCAGCTAAGACCAGCGGAGGCACGTGAGACAGGAACCGTCAGCTTTACAGAGCTGGGGAAACCGATTCCGGGTATCACGATTCGTATCGTCAACCATCAGCATGAGCTTCTTCCCGAAGATCATATTGGCAGCGTGCAAATCAAAGGGCCGACGACAATGAAGGGCTATTACAAGAATGACGAAGCGAATCAAGAGGTTTTTCAAACAGAGGGCTGGTTTCACACGGGTGATTTAGGTTTTCTGCACGAAGGAAGGCTGACATTAACCGGTAGAGAAAAAGACATGATCATCATCAACGGGAAAAATTATCACAACTATGAGATTGAAGCCATGGCAGAGGAAGTACCAGGCGTAGAAACGAGCTTTGTGGCTGCTTGCTCCGTTCGGATGGAGGCATCTGCATCCGATGAACTGATTCTCTTTTTTACACCGAAGCTGTATGAGCCTGCTTATATCATGAGGGCTAGCCAGCATATTAAAACCCATATTGCGACAAAAATGGGTCTGTCTGCATCAAAGGTTATCCCTGTCCAGAAGCATGCCTTTCCGAAAACAAGCTCTGGAAAAATAGAAAGGGCACAGCTCAAGACAAGGTGGCAGGAAGGTGAATTCGACGAAATCATCAAGGAACTGGACATCAGACTTGAAAATGAACACACCTTGCCTGATTGGAGTTATCAAAAGAAGTGGACACCTGCTCCGCTTCATGAAACTGAAAAGCAAACAGCAGGGGACATGGTGATCTTTGCAGATGCATTAGGGCTGGCAGATCAATTGAGATCCCTCTCAAACAATGAACAAACCTATATTACGGTTGAACCGGGTCAAGCATTCACACAACTCACACATACTCACTTCATCATCCACCCGAATCGGCCGTCAGACTACGAACAACTCTTTGAGACGCTCCGTTCGTATGGCGTTTCGGTGAAACAAATCATTCACCTTTGGAACTACACAAACAAGGAAGACACACTTCAAGCGGCAATGGCGAAGGAAGCGCAGAAAACTGGCAGCATGAGTGCATTATATGTAACAAAAGCGATTGCCACCTATGAGGAACCTGTAGAGATCACCTTTGTCTCAGCTCATGCGATGAATTTGCCAGAAGATCAAACGCATCATGTGGAAAAAGCAACGACAACAGGATTGATGACAGCTGTACAGCATGAATGGCCGTTTATCAAGGTGCGATGTCTTGATTTTTCTCTAACAGAACCGGCTGACCGTTCTCATGCATCAGCGATCATGACAGAGCTTACACATGACACAAGCCATCATATCGCTGCTTACCGCGAAGGTGTTCGTTATATTCCTCTTTTATCACCGCTGCATCTGGAAAAAGATCAAAAGAGGAAGAAACCGCCATTTGAATCATCTGGGCTTTACGTGATGACAGGAGGGCTTGGCGGCATTGGGCGGATGCTGAGTGAACACCTTCTGACGTCCTATCAAGCGCATCTTGTGCTGCTTGGAAGAAAAGCACGAAAGGCTTTATCTGCGGAGCAGCAAGACGTTTTGACCTCACTTGAGAAACAAGCGAAAGACCATGGCGGCACAGTTTTTTATGAAGAAGTGGACATGACGGACGCAAAAGACATTGAAGCGCTCATCTCAAGACAAGAGGCGGCTCAAGGAAAAAGGCTGCATGGCGTGATTCATTTCGCTGGCATCATTCAAGAGGAGCTGCTTGCTGACATGACGTCTGCGTCCTTACATGCGATGTACGAAGCGAAGGTATATGGCACGATTGCGCTTCATGAAGCGGCTTCTAAACGGCAGAACGTCTTATTTTTATCTAGCTCGTCAGCACGAACGTTAAAGGGCGGGATGACCGTCGGCGCTTATTGCGCTGCCAATGAGTTCGTTGAACAATTTGCTCATTATCAAAGGCTGACATCTACAGTGAAGCCGTATTGCTTTAGCTTTAGCATGTGGGATGAGGTCGGCATGAGCGAGGGTTCGATGATCAAAGGCATGTTAAAAGAAAGAGGCTATCTCCCGATTCCGAAGCGGGCGGGCTTCCAGACAATGCTGTCATGTTTGATGACAGATGCGCCACTCATTTATATGGGATTAGATCGGTCAAAGCAGGACATTCAAGAAATGAGCCAAGCGGAGAGGCAAACAGAGCAAGCCATGTATGTCTTTTTTAAAACCGACAAAACAAAGGCTATTGAAGAACGGCTGTATCAGTCCATTTATACGTGTTTGCAGTCTCATCTATCTGGTGAATATTCCGTACATCTATTTCCTGAGGAATACTGGAAAGAATCAGAGGATGGCATGCCGGATGAAGCGTATTTCAAAGCATTCATTGAGGAAAGTGGACAGGAGGCAGAGGACAGAGCGCCTCAAACGGAGACGGAGAAACTTTTGGCAAACATTTGGTCCGAGCTGCTTGATGTCTCAAATGTCAGCTGCGGTGATCATTTCTTTCTACTCGGGGGTCATTCGCTCAAGGCAACGCAAATGCTGTCTGCGGTGAGACAAAGAATGGGATTTGACGTGCCGCTCGCTGTTCTTTTTGAGCATACGAGACTTGGGGAATTAGCGGAATGGATCGATTCGCATGCAAAAGTGGATGAAGCGGTTCCGATGCGGAAAATGGAAAAGGGTCAGGAGATTCCGATGTCTTATGCCCAGCAAAGGCAGTGGTTTCTCTATCAATTACAGCCCGATCTGCCATTTTATAATAATACAATTTCCTTTCGGATGAATGGACCTTTAGATGTGAAGGTGCTTCAGAGGAGTCTGCAGCAAATGGTGCAAAGGCATGAATCGCTCAGAACTTCCTTTACCATGAGCGGCGATGAACCAGTGCAGATCATACATGAGCATATGACTCTTCCAGAGCTTGAAGTGGTGGATCTATCAGATCTGACAGCACAGAAAGAAAAAGAACAAAAAGCGGCTGAATGGGCAAAAAGAGAGGCGGGCACACCTTTCCGCTTAGAACATGATCCGCTCTTTCGAGTGAAACTGATTCGGCTGTCGGAAACAGATCATTTACTGCTGATGTCCATTCACCACATTGTGTCAGATGGCTGGTCGGTTGGGATTGCCGCAAGAGAGCTGTCTGAGTGGTATACAGCGATGATTGACAAGAGAGAGCCTGATCTTTCGCCGCTGCCAATTCAATATGCGGATTACGCACTATGGCAGAAGGAGTATTTGACTGGAGAGACGCTGCAGAAGCAGATTTCCTATTGGAAGGAGCAATTTGCGGTCCCTGTAGAAGATTTGGTTTTGCCGTATGACTACCCGCGGCCAGCCGTTCAATCCTACAAGGGAAAAACGAAAAAATACCACTTGTCGAAGTCGCTGTCTGAGCAGCTGGCTGCCCTTTCTAAAAAGACAGACAGCACCCTTTATATGACGTTACTGACTGCCTTTTCTACCTTGCTGCATCGATTGTCTTCACAGGATGAGTTTGTGATTGGATCAGTCATTGCTGGGAGAAATCGGACGGAGATGGAGCATCTCATCGGATTTTTCGTAAATACGCTGGCACTTCGGATCGATCATAGCGGGAATCCTGCTTTCACTGAACTATTAGAGCGGGTGAAAGAAACAACAATGGGCGCCTATGCGCATCAGGATGTGCCGTTTGAGATGGTCGTAGATGAGCTGAATATTGTACGTGAGGCTGGCAAGCAGCCGCTGTTTCAGGTCATGTTCGTTCTGCAAAACCTACCGCTTGAAGCTTCTCCGATGGGGGAGGCGACATCCGTTTTAGCCATTGAAGATAACGATACCGCCAAATTTGATCTATCCCTGTTTGTTTTTGAAGGGGCGGAGGGTCTTCAATTAAAACTGGAGTATGATGTGGACTTATTTTCTGACGACACGATGGATCGGTTCCTTCGGTACTACGAGCATCTGCTTGCGTGTATTTGTGAAAATCCAGCACAGCCGATCAGACAAATGAATTACCTGCCAGAGAAAGAAAAGCATCAGCTGCTCTATGAATGGAGCGGTAAAACCAATCAGCCTGCAGGCCCGCTTCTCATCACGGAACGGTTTGAAGCGCAGGTGAGAAAGTCACCCGATGCCATTGCTCTCGAATTCGGGGAAGAGCAGTGGACGTATCGTGTGTTACAAGAGAAAGTCGACCGGCTTGCTGCTTCTCTGCAGCAGCGAGGTGTGACGCCGCATGAACCAGTAGGGCTGCTCATCGACAGGTCGCCTCAAATGATTCTTGGGGTGCTGGCGATTGTGAAAGCAGGAGGCGCCTACGTGCCAATTGATCCTGAATATCCAGATACACGGATTGATTATATGCTGAGGGATACAGGTATTAAGCTGTTACTGACAAAAAATGAATGGCTGAAAAAGGTGTCAATCAGTCAAACCGAACTCATTTGTCTTGATGAGGGATATGAAGAGTTTTTATCAGAAGCAGAACTCATACCTGCTGCCCTAAAACCTGATGGACTCGCTTATATCAATTACACGTCAGGATCAACTGGACAGCCGAAAGGGGTTTTGATCCCGCATCAAGCAGTCATCCGGCTTGTTTGTGAAACAGATTATGTCACCCTTGATGAACATACGCGCATTTTACAAATCGCCAGCTTCTCCTTTGATGCCTTTACGTATGAAATATGGGGAGCCCTGCTAAATGGGGGAAGGCTGATCCTGGCCGATCGAAATACGATTTTATCAATGGATACGCTGGCTGACACGCTGACATCATACAAGATCACAACAGGATTTCTGACGGTGCCGCTGTTCAACCGGTTAACAGAGGAACATCCTGAAGCCTTATCTGGATTCGATGCATTATTGGTT
Source organism: Bacillus sp. NMCC4 (assembly GCF_002998555.1). Lineage (NCBI taxonomy): Bacteria > Bacillati > Bacillota > Bacilli > Caryophanales > Bacillaceae > Bacillus > Bacillus sp. NMCC4. The sequence continues at coordinate 113,080 of NZ_PVRA01000007.1, forward strand.
GGTGGTGATGCGCTCTCAGCTGCTCATATCCGCAAGGCACTGCCGTATTTACCTGAAGGGCTTTTAAACGGCTATGGACCAACTGAGAATACGACGTTCTCCTGTGTGCATCACATTCGCTCATTAGACGAAGGGCAGGCGACAGTTCCTATCGGTCAGCCAATTGCTTATTCACAAGCCTATGTATTAGACGACCAGCTGCAGCCGGTTCCGCAGGGTGTTATTGGAGAGATCTACGTTGGCGGAACAGGGCTGGCACTCGGTTACCTTGGAGATGAAGAAAAAACATCGCAATCATTTATCCCGCATCCTTTCCAAAAAGGAGCGCGTTTATATAAAACAGGCGATATGGGCCGCTGGCTCCCAAATGGCATCATCGACTGCCTTGGAAGAATGGATCATCAAGTGAAAATACGCGGACACCGCGTCGAATGCGGAGAAATTGAAGCCGCTATGCTGAGTGTTGAAGACATCATAGAATGTGCGGTCATTCCGCTTCAGCACGAGAGTGGTCATAAGCAGCTCATCGGTTATTTTGTCCAAAAAGGTGCATGGACCCAGCAAGACATTCGCGGCGCCTTGAAAGACATGCTGCCAGATTATATGGTACCAAGTCTATTCATAGAGCTAGAGGAACTGCCGCTCACGCCAAACGGCAAGGTAGACCAAAAGCGTCTCCCGCCGCCAGAGTGGAGACAGGAAGAAGTGGACAAACCAGCAGATAAGGCACTCAGTGAGGAAGAACGAGTGCTGGAAAAAGTGTGGACTCAGCTTCTTGGCACTCCTTCAATTAGTGTACATGATAACTACTTTGAACTAGGCGGAGATTCCATTATTGTCATACAAATGGTGGCACGCCTAGCACAGGAAGGCTACATCATTCAGCCAAGAGATGTATTTGAAAAACAGACCATTTCACAGCTGGCACGCGCTATGAAAAGAGCGGATGTGTCTGTGTCCTATGATCAATCGCCTGTTACAGGAGAAGCTCGTCTGCTTCCAATCCAATCTTGGTTCCTTGAGCAATCGATGACAAACCAAGATTATTGGAATCTATCAGCGCATATTGAATTCAAGCTATCCGTACAAGCCGAACAGTTGTCACAGGTTCTCTCAAAGCTTGTCGACCATCACGATATGCTGAGAGCCATTTATACAAAAGCAGCAGACGGCACATGGATTCAAACCATTCGTGCGCCTGGCATCATCCCTTGTGTCACATTCTTTGATTTGACGGATGTTTCTCACGAGGAAGCGCTGGAGCAAATTCGTTTGGAGACAAGCGCTTGTCAAGGAACATTGTCATTAGAGCGGGGAGAAGTGATCAAAGCCATTCTTTTTCAGACAAGTGATCGTACGTCTGAACTCTTTATCGCAGCCCACCATCTTGTGATGGATGGAATATCGTGGCGCATCATACAGGAGGATTTATTAAATGGATTGAAGCAGCTTGCGGCACGGCAGGAGATCGCGCTTGCAAAGAAAACCGCTTCCTATCAGCAGTGGGCAGATGCACTCTATGAATATGCACAAACCGATCAATTACAAGAGCAGGTTCCTTTTTGGCAAAAGATCATGGATCAAGAGGAAGAAGGTTCTCCTTTTCAAACACCTGCGCTTTTCAATATAGAAGAACATGCAGAGATCCTGACTGTTCAATTGACGAAGGATCAAACAGACATTTTACTAAGGCACGCATCACAAGCGTACCGAACTGAGGTCAACGATTTACTTTTATCAGGACTTGCGCAAGCCGTTGGAAAGCCAATATTGATCACGTTAGAAGGACACGGACGCGAGGATTTATTTGAACAGATGGATTTGTCACGGACAGTCGGCTGGTTTACAAGCTCTTATCCTATTTTTATTCCTTTTATTCAAACCGATGTGGAGAGACAAATCAAAGATGTCAAAGAAACCTTAAGAGCTGTGCCGCAAAAGGGGATCGGCTATGGCTTGCTTCAATACATGACAGCATCTCGCTTACTCAAAACGGCAGCGCCGCAGATGAGCTTTAATTACCTTGGACAGTTAGATCAAATAGATGGTGAAGCAAATCTGTATTTAGCAGATGAACGAAATGGACATGTACATGATCCAAAAGCAGAAAGACAGCATTTAATCGATGTGTACGGATACGTTGTCAGTGGTCAGCTTCAGATGAATTTTATGATCAATCGTGAACTGCTTCAGGAGGAAGAGGTGCGCCAGTTACCTGAACGGTTCAAAGAAAAAATGGAGGACATTCTGACGCATTGTATAGAGACAAAAGGCGGCTTTACGCCATCTGATTTTCCAATGGTTCAGCTGACGCAAAAGCAAATAGATGAGCTTCCAGATCATGTAGTGGATGTATATCCACTATCTCCGATGCAGCAAGGGATGCTGTTTCATGCACTGTTAGATCAAGCGTCACAGGCTTATTTTGGTCAGGTGCATATGACGCTCGAAGGCTTAACGGACGGCGAAGCCTATGAAAAAGCATGGAATCTGCTTGTAGAACGTCATTCGATTTTGCGGACAAGATTTGCTTGGGAGGGGCTAAAGGAGCCTGTCCAATTGATTCAATCAGAAGGAAGCATTCACCTCACTCAGCACGATGTGCGCCACCTGAGTGAAACGGATCAGAAGAAAACCATTGAGCGTTATTTACAATCCGATCGTTCAAAGGATTTCGAATTAGAGGATGCGGCTGAACCGCTCATTCGTATCGCTTTATTCCATCGTGACGAGAAAACATGCACGTTTGTTTTTAGCTTTCATCATATTTTAATCGATGGCTGGAGCCTGTTCGGCTTGATTGAGGAATCCTTTTCAATGTATCGCTCTCTTGTGGATGAACGAGAGATAAACCTTCCTGTTGTACGTCCGTATAAAGATTTTATCGAATGGCTGCAAAAGCAGGATCAAGAGAGGGCGCAAGAGTTCTGGAAACATTATATGTCAGGAGTGGAGGAAGCCACACCACTTCCTGGGGACGGAGAGCAGACTTCGAATGAAGGAGCAGGTATTGATCAATTTAGTATCAAACTGACGCCTGAAATGCAGCAGAAGCTGGAGAGGATGACAGGCACACAGAAGGTCACGATGAGCACACTGATTCAGGCGGCATGGGGGCTGCTCTTGCACCTTCATTCAGGCTCAGAGGATGTCGTGTTCGGTGTCACAGTATCTGGGCGGCCGGCGGACTTACCAGAGGTTGAAAGCATGACAGGGCTCTTTATTAACACCTTGCCGCTCCGTTTGCCGATCACACCAGACAGGACCATTGCCGAGCTGCTGGCACAGACGCAGGAAACGGTTTTTCACATGCGAGAATTTGAGTATACCGTACTGCCAGATATTCAGCAGATGACCCAAATCCCGAATGGAGAATCATTGTTTAACAGCATTGTCGTGTTTGAAAACTATCCGATTGAATCTGTAGAGCCGTATGGTGTACGGATATTAGACATTGCAAGTCATGAAGAAACAAACTATGACCTGACCCTTGTGGCTGTCCCAGGAGATACGCTGGAGCTTCGAGTCACATACCGCTTCAATCAATATACAGAAAAACAAATACAATCGCTGATGCAGCAGCTGATCCACACACTTGAAGCCATGACAGAACAAGTGGAGACACCACTCTCTGATTTCACGATGGTGACAAATGAAGAAAAAGAGCGGATGATCACCGATTGGTCGAAAAACGCACAAGTCAGCGTGCTGTACCCAGACCAAGAAGAGGTCTACTCAGGTGTGCACGATCCTTCCTGTGAGACGGAAATATTTGTGCTAAGCGAAGAGCATCAGCTCATGCCGGTAGGATTTTCTGGAGATATTTTTATCGGCGCGAAGAATATCAAAGCACTTTGCGGGGAGCTTGCCGATTGGATGGAGACGCATAAAATTCCGCATCCATTCAAACATCAAACAGGCGAATACCTCTATCCGACAGGGGATGTCGGCGTTTGGACTGAAAAAAACAAGATTCAGATTTTGGATTGGATGTAGGAGGAGAAGAACGATGTTAGTTAGTAGACGAAAAGGACATGCAGCAAATCATATCGTCAGAATCAACGGAAAACGAATCGATCTGAAAGCATTAGAGCAAGTCATGATGCTTCATTTTCCGCTAAAGGAATGTGTGTTAATCCCTAAGAAAAATCAAGAAGGCAGCCTCTCGCTTGTGCTATTTGCACAGGCGAAGGACCCTTCGCTGACAAGAGAGGACTTGATGAAAGGCCCGCTTCATCCTCATGAAGTACCAGCCGCTCTCGTCTTATTGCCTTCCTTGCCAAGGGCAGAAAGTGGAGCCATCGATACAGAAGCACTGCTTTCGATCGACATCATTGATGAAGAGGGTTTAAGAAAGATAGAAGAGCGTACGAAAGCCATAGATGGAGTGGAGGAAGCGGCCGCTCTCATTGAAAGTCAGACAGAAAAACAAATGCCTTATCACCTAGATGATCTGTTTCCTAATCGGCAGCGTGCGCAAGGGAACATATCGATCTCGAAGAATGAAGAGGGCGAAACAAAGCAAGCATCCGCTCATGAAAAGCCGCCAGCACTTGTGTATGGCGGGGATGTCATCAAAAAACCAGGCACACCTGTCACACTGACAGAGGTGCTGATTCGATCAGCCTTTATGTCACCTGACCGCGGGGTGATCTATATCAAAGAAGGCGGGCGCACGTTGACCCAAACCTATCCTGAGTTACTCACAAACGCAGAACGGGTTCTGTCTGGTTTAAGGAAAGCAGGCCTGACAAACGGCGATCAAGTGTTACTTCAATTAAAAGATCATCACGATTTCATCACTGTGTTTTGGGGCTGTATTCTCGGTGGCATCATTCCGACTCCAGTCTCTGTGCCGCCTGTTTATGATGAGATGAATCAAGGAGTGAACAAGCTCAAGGGCGTGTTTCAGCTGCAAAATGAACCGTTCATTATTACAAACGAAGCAAGTGCTGAGGACATTGCTGGGCTGCGTGAGGCATTTGAGGCAAAAGAAATACCTATTTTAACAGTAGAAACATTGCTTACGTGTGAACCGGATGAACAGCATTATGAGCCAGAGCCGGATGAGCCTGTGCTTCAGCTGCTCTCTTCAGGAAGTACGGGTGTGCCTAAGTGTATCCGTCACAACCATCAAAGTATTTTATCTCGGATCATCTCCTTTGAGCAGACAAATGGCTTTACGCATGAGGATGTGTCGCTTAACTGGATGCCGCTTGATCATGTAGGAGGCATTGTCATGTTTCATGTGCATGACGTCTACCTTGGCTGCCAGCAGATTAGTCCATCCATCGATCAATTTATCGAGCGGCCGATGGTGTGGCTGGATTGGGTAGAAACATACGGCGTCACAAGGACATGGGCACCGAATTTTGCTTTTGCCATGATGAATGAATATGAGGACGACATTCGCAAGGGGAGCTGGAATCTCTCCACACTGACTTATATTATGAATGCAGCCGAAGCGGTTGTTCCAAAAGTGACGCAGCGCTTCATGCATATCATGGGTCAGCACGGATTAAGCCGCCATGCGATGGTGCCGGCGTACGGCATGTCTGAAACATCCTCAGCCATTGTTCAATCAAAGAAATTCATGCGGCATGATGATCAGGATGGACAGCTTACGATTGATCAGACCTCGTTAACAGGTGAAATTCAATACGTGACGCAAGATCATCCGCACAAGATGACGTTTACAGAAGTCGGCGTACCTATTCCGTCTGTATGGATTCGGATTGTAGATGAACATCATCATGTGCTAGCAGAAGATCAGGTCGGACGCTTACAGGTGAAGAGTCCAACGATTATGATGGGCTATGATCAAAATGAGGAAGCCAATCAAGAGGTATTTGCGGAAAATGGCTGGTTTCACACAGGGGATTTAGGGTTTATTCATGAAGGGCGTCTTGTTCTGACAGGCCGGGAAAAGGACATCATCGTCATCAACGGAGCCAACTATTTGAATTACGAAATTGAAGCGGTTGTGGAAGAGGTGGACGGGGTTGAAGTCACCTTTGCCGCTGCGTACGGCATTTACAATCCCGAATCAAGCAACGACACGCTTGCCGTCTTTTTTGTCTCGCAAAAAGATTCGATAGAGGAACAAATCACGATGATTCAGCAGATTAGAGAGGCCATCATCCGAAAAATCGGGATAGAGCCTGATCACATCATTCCGGTGAAAAAAGACCAATTTCCGAAAACAGAGAGTGGGAAAATCCAACGTGCCCAGTTAGGTGCAGCGCTAAAAGAGGGAGTATTCCGTGACATTGAAAGGGCACTGGATCTTGCTTCTGAAAATAAACAAACACTCCCAGATTGGTTTTTCAAACGCACTTGGGCAAAGGAGCATATTGGTCCGTCTCAGCCTTCTGCTGATCATGTACTCGTTTTCGAGGATGAAAAAGGGCTGTACCAATCGCTTTACGCACAATTAGAACAAAGAAATCAGTCCTATGTTTCTGTGAAAAAAGGGCATGAATTTTTGCGTCTGTCCAAAGGAATGTATCAAATGAACCCGAGAATCAAGGGGGATTATGTCAGGCTCGCTGCAGCACTTGAAGCAGATGAATTAAAGACCGGGCAGGTGCTCCACCTGTGGAATGTGACAGACAAAGAAGCCATCGTTGAGCCTGCGCAGTTCAAAGAAATGCATGCGAGTTCCAATCAATCTATTTTGTACTTGTATCAAGCATGGAGACAAGAAAACAAAGAGCCGATCCGGCTTGTCGTAGTGACAAAGGGTGGTCAATTTGTAAGCCCTGAAGACGATCTTCATGTGGAGAAAACGTCGCTCGTTGGTTTATTAAAAACCATCCCGCAAGAATGGGAAGGAGCAGAGGTGTCCCATATTGATATTGAAGCGGAGCATGTGGAACAGGATGCAAAGCACATTGCTGAAGAGCTGTCAGCGATTCATATAAAAGCAGAGGTGTCATACCGAAACGGGCACAGGTTCGTACCAAAGCTGGAAAAAGTCAATATGATGAAAGCACCTCAAACAGAAGAGTTTTTAGAATATGAAGGTCTTTATTTGCTGACTGGAGGTCTTGGCGGTATTGGATTTGAGCTGTCTAAGCAGATGCTCCAATTTGGCCTAAAGCTCGTATTGATTGGAAGGACATCTCTGGAAGGCAGCTTGGAAAAGAAAGAGGCGCTCTCACAGCTAAAAGACTTCGGTGACGTCATCTATGTACAAGCGGATGTGACCGATTTAGCTGATGTCGAGCGGGCGATTTACAAAGCAGAAAAACACTTTGGTCAGTCGATCCGAGGCGTGCTGCATTTAGCTGGGGCTGGCAATGTGTCAGAGCATTTTCAGCATGCGGATAAGTATGCATTGGCTCATACGTCAGAAGAGGATTTCACAAAGGAGCTGTCAGGGAAAGCAGACGGAGCGTTTGTCCTGCAGGAAGCCTTCAAGCATGACCCGGCAGTACCACTCGTCTTTTTTGGATCGGTGAATGGCTTTTTTGGCGGCACAACATTCGGGGCATACTCTGCAGCCAACAGCTTTTTAGATGGACTTGCGCACGCTCTCACCTTTCAAGAAGGAAGACGGGCGATCTCTTTGAACTTCAGCATGTGGGATAATCTTGGTTTGTCTAAGGGACATACCGGCGCAGCGCTAACCGTCCGCAAAGGATTTCAATTGATTGGAAAGAAGCAAGGTCTCCATTCATTATGTCTAGGTGCCCGGCTGAATGAAGCGCATCTATTTATCGGCCTAGACGGAGCCAATCCAGAAATCGCTGAGTATCTTCAGCCAGCACCAATATCGACTTTTGAGAAAAAGCTTTTTTACACGGTTCAGTCTGGCAAAGAAGTGCATGTTGAAGATATCGCAGGCGTAACAAAAGGTGACTGGGATATTCAGCAAGTACAGGAAATACCGAAAAAACAAGATGGCTCTATTGATCATGAAGCCCTCAAGCTGAATCATCACAAAAATGGACAACCCCTTGAAAAACAATTGCCAGAAACGAAAACAGAGCAAATTCTTGCTGCCATATGGGAGGACATTTTAGACGTAGATCGTGTGTACAAAGAGGATCAATTCTTTGACCTTGGCGGGCATTCATTAAAGGCGACTCAAACTATTTCTCGGATCAATCATGAATGTTCAATCAAGGCGCCTTTAAAAATATTATTTGAAAGTAAGCATCTGGCCCATCTGGCGCAAATGGTTGATGACATCAAAGGGGCACCGGCTGTTCAGGAAGCCAAGATTCCAAAGCTTGAAAAGCGAACAAGCTATGAGCTGTCACATGCTCAGAAGCGCATTTGGTTCTTATCCACATTAGAAAAGAGCCATCATTACAATATATTAGGTGCTTGGAAGCTGACAGGACAACTGCACATTCAAGCGTTAACAAAAGCGATTGGTCTCTTAACGAAACGTCATGAAGCACTGCGTGCAACATTTAAATCGCTTGGCGGCAAGCCAGTTCAACTGATACGTGAAGACCTTCCGCCATCCGTCACAGTTGCGAATTTCTCATTATTTAATGAAAAAACGAGAACGAGAAGACTCAAGCAGCTTATTCAGCAAGAGGCAAACCGCGTCTATGATTTAGAAAGAGGACCTCTTGCACAGTGGACGATTGTGGATATGGGCAATGAGGAATTTTATCTTCTTTGCGCGCAGCACCACATCATTTCAGATGCATGGTCGCTCAGCCTGCTCATTCAGGAGTTAGAAGTGGCATATGACGGGCTTCTTTCAGATGAATCGCCGCAGCTCCCGGCGCTGGAAATCGAATGGACAGATTATGTTCATTGGGAAAATGAGCAACTAACGCATCATCAAGCAGACCAAACCTATTGGCTCGATACCTTACAAGGTGAACTTCCAGTGCTAGAGCTGCCGTTTGACCGCCCTCGTCCACCGGTTCAAACATTTAACGGCGCTACAGAGCAAATCGTCTTGGAAGAACCGCTTATCCGCCGTTTGCAGGCATTGTCCAAGCAGCAGGGCACAACGCTGTTCATGACGATGCTGTCAGCATACTACGTCCTGCTTCACAAGCTGTCCGGACAGACAGATATCATCATTGGCTCGCCGATCGCAGGGCGAGATGCCAAACAATCAGAGAAGCTCGTTGGGATGTTTGTGAATACACTTGCGCTGAGGCAGGATATCTCCACAGCAGATACGTTTGCTGATGTCATGGAAAACGTGAAAGAGCTGACGTTAAAAGCATTTGAGCATCAGCGTTATCCATTTGACAAGCTTGTCGATGATCTTTCGTTGGATAGAGATTTAAGTCGATCGCCTATTTTCCAAGTGGCCATGGGGTATGTAACAGATTCGCTCAATGTAAACCTCAAAGGGCTGACAAGTGAACATGTGATGGTCCATCATACAGTGTCTAAATTTGATCTCACCCTGCATGTATTTGAACAGGGAGATCAGCTGTCGATCCATGTGGAATACAATACAGATTTATTTGATCAAGAGACCATCCATCGTTATATGAATTATTATCTTCATCTGCTAGATGGTATGACGGCTCAGCCTGAACGTACATTTTCTGACTATTGCTTAATGGACAAAGCGGAACAGGCCGCCATGATCATAGGAAAAAACCAAACGGCTACATCATATCCAAAACGGACCCTTCAAGAGCTGTTTGAAGAACAGGTGCAGCGTGATCCGCACCGTATTGCCTTGTCCTATTTGGAAGAGCACATGACGTATCAAGAGTTGGATGAGAAGGCGACACAGCTTGCTGCTTACTTGCAGTCTAAAGGAGTTGGACCAGGTTCACTGGTACCGATGCTTTTTGATCGTTCCTTTGACATGATTGTCTCGGTGCTAGGTATCGTCAAGTCTGGTGCTGCGTATGTTCCGATGTCGCCTGAATATCCAGATGCACGCATCCGCCTCATCGTTCGCGATACGCAAAGTGATGTGATCATCACTCAGTCTCATTTTGCGAGTCGTCTAGTAGGCTTTACAGGTACAAAGATTAACATGGACAAGCCGTTATCAGAAACAGATGCAGTGTATCAAAGAGAACAATCGATCATAGGGGAAGCCCAGCTGGCCTATGTCAACTACACATCAGGCTCAACAGGTACACCAAAAGGCGTGATGCTCCCTCATGCAGGAGTTGTCCGCCTGGTTAGAGAAACAAACTATATTGAACTAGGTCCAGATGACAAGATGCTTCAGCTCTCAAACTATGCTTTTGATGCCTTTACATTTGAATTATGGGGAATGCTGCTGAATGGCGGTCAGCTGATTCTGATCCCAAAATATGCCGCACTGAATATGGATGAATTATCACGGTTGATCAAAACGCATCAAGTGACAGCCAACTGTCTGCCAACCGCATTATTCAATCGGCTGGTGGAGCACGATCCAAAAAGTGTAGCAGGCTACCGCACATTACTTGTTGGCGGAGAAGCGATGTCTAGTGAGCATGCACGAAAGGTACTCCCACATATGGAGGGTGTGCTCATCAATGCTTACGGTCCAACAGAAAACACGACCTTAGCAACAACACATCAAGTCACGCACATGCCAGAGGGTGCAAGATCAGTTCCAATTGGTGTCCCGGTATCGAACTCAACTGTCGTCATACTAGATGAAGCGCTCAACCCAGTGCCAGCAGGCGTCATAGGAGAAATCTATATCGGCGGCACAGGGCTGGCAAAAGGATACCTTCATGATCCAGAGCGGACGCAGGAGCGTTTTATTGACAATCCATTTCCTGAACTAGAGGGAGACAAGCTGTATCGTTCAGGTGATCTTGGTACATGGCGTTCAGATGGCACCATTGAATATCTCGGCCGAAAAGACAACCTCGTAAAAATTAGAGGCTACCGGATTGAATGTGGGGAAATTGAAACAGCTCTCCTCAAGCATCCGCAAGTAAAGGAATGTACAGTCATCGCCAAAACGTATGGCAGCTCTAAACGGCTGGCAGCCTACCTTGTCACAGACGGGGAGAATCCTGTTCCGGGCTGGAAAGCATTTTTGCAGGAAAGCCTGCCAGGCTACATGATTCCAAGTTACTTTATTGTAATGGACGAAATGCCAGTCACAACGAACGGAAAGGTTGATCAAAAAGCACTGCCAGAGCCGACAGAAACGATCTCTCTTTCCCAGGGTGATGACAAACCAATCACCGAAACGCAGCAGCGGATTGTCACAGCTTTCAAGGAAGTGCTTGGTGTCAAACAAGTAGGCATGCATGACTCCTTCTTTGATTTAGGCGGCGATTCGATTATGAGTATCCAGGCTGTTGCCAAATTAAAAGAAAAGGGGATTCGTGTTGATCCAAAATGGATTTTCATGCATCCAGCACCGGCTCAGCTAGCCGCACATGTAGACGCAATGCCAGAGGCCGGGGAGCATGTCGAAAGGTCTCCGAAGGACTATGTGATTGAGCTGAAAAAAGGCGATCCAGCTGAACCGAGAATATTCTTTGCACCGCCTGCCGGTGGAACGGTCATGGGCTATATCGATGTTGCTAAGCTGATGACACATCAAGGCGCTGTTTATGCCATGCAGTCTCCTGGCTTATATGAGGATGAAGAACCGCAATTCCTTCATTACACAGAGCTTGTCACCATTTTTATTGAAGCCATTGAGACCTTCTATCGACCAGGCATTGACTATCTAGCAGGGCATTCAATGGGCGGGCATCTTGCCTACGGAATGAATCAGCGGCTCTGCCATGCAGGAAAAGCGCCGAAAGGATTGATCATTTTAGATACGGTGCCCGTGCTAAGAGATGAGGCAGATCAGGCGCTCCATGCCGATATGAACGAAGAAGAAGTGAAAATGCTTGCGCTTGTCCTTGGAATGGGAAATCTCGTCGGCATCCAGCCAGAAGCATTACAAGGGCTGAGCTTCCAAGAAGTGAAACAGACAATACTCAAAGAGGCAGAAAAGGATGAAGTGGTTCATCAATTTATGAATGATCAATATTTAGATAAATATTTGCAAATGCAAACGCATAATACGATCATGTCACAAGCCATTGAATTAGAAAAAGAACCATTCCCTGTGCCGTTTTATATTGTACAAAGCAGTGATCACGCCATCGATTTCCAGAAGAAGTTCTCAGACTGGGAGGCTTATACGAAAGGAACGTGCTCGTATTATCACATCAAAGGAGACCATGTCACCATGATGAAAAGGCCGCAGGCAGATGAACTGGCACGGATTCTTCAAACGATTATAAAGGGGTAAGGACGTATGAATCAGTTATTTAAAACCTTTGAAAAAAAATCAGACCTTATTCAGCTTATTTGTTTTCCTTTTGCAGGCGGTTATTCCGCCTCGTACCGTCCACTTTTTGAACAGCTAAAAGGCTCTGCCGAAGTAACAGCAGCAGAGCCCCCAGGGCATGGAACCAATCTCATGCCGCTCGAAACGAGCATTGACCAATTGGCTGAGCTGTACAAAGAAGGGCTTACAGGCAACCTGAACCGCCCATTTATCCTGTTCGGACATTCCATGGGAGGACTTGTCGTGTATAGACTGACGCAGCTGCTAGAAAAGGAAGGGGTCTATCCTGCAGCAGTTGTGATCTCGGCCATTCAGCCGCCGCAAACAAAACGGCAGATCCTGACCCATTTATCCAATGAAGCATTTGTTCAGCATATTGCCGAAATGGGCGGGATTCCAAAGGAATTATTAGAGAACAAACCAATGATGGATTACTTTACGCCGTCCTTACGTGCAGACTATCAGGCGCTGGAAACCTTCCAGCACAAAGATCAATCCGTCATCGAAACACCCGTTTATTTATTCAATGGAACACAAGATGAAAAATGCATGCAAGATGCAAACGGCTGGCTGCCATGGGCAAAGACCATCAAACGCACCAACTTCGATGGAGGCCACATGTACATCAACACACACCTCGAGCACTTCGCAGAACAGATGAGACATGTGATTGACCTTGCAGCCAAACAACACTTCATCAGACATTAAAAGAAAGCGGTTCTCGTTTGAGAGACCGCTTTTTCTTATGAATTCCGCTTCTTCACTACATTCCCGCCAATCACTCCGCCAATAACCAGCACACCTCCGATGAGATGATACCAATCGATTGTTTCATGTAAAATGAGAACCCCAGCGGCGACCGTAATAAACGCAGATAAATTGTTAAAGATGCTGACCTTTGCCGCTTCAAGCTGAGAGAGGGCATAGTTTGATAAATATGCCGTGAGAAGTGAAGAAAGAATGCCTAAAAAGAGCATCGACCATACAAAGGATGCTTGTGTAAATGGGCTGAAAAATTGCGGCATTGTCCCGTTAACCGAATGCCGAATGAGCGCAGCGGCATTGAAGAAGACAAACCCAAAGAATGTCATCACGAAGGTGAGTTCAATCACATGGAAGCGCCGTGTAATCACCCGGGCAAATACACTATATGCACTGGAGGATAAGGCTGAAAGCAATATCAGCACATAGCCGATCATGTGTGAATGCTTTACATCAATTCCCTTCATGACAAAGAGAAGCATCACCCCGCACACAGAAAGAAGGGTAAACAGTACTTGTATCCATGTCGCGCGTTCCTTTAAAAACCACGCGGCCAGCACCATCGTCAGAATGGGAATCGTTGCCTGAATAATACCAGCCTCTGACGAAGAAGTATACATCAGCCCCCATACTTGAAAAGCAAAAAACAACACAGGGTAAAGCAAGGAAAACGGTACGATGTAGAGAAGGTCACGCCATTGAATGGAGAAGCGGTTCTTCTTTCGTAAAAATGGATACAGCAATAGTGCGGCTGCAAAAGAAATCGTAAAGCGGTGTGCCAATAAATCGATCGGGTTTGCTGATTCTAATGCAATTTTGACAAACAAAAATGAAAAACCAATAATCGTGGCGTAGCCTATCGCGGCAGCATACGCTTTCTGTTTTGAAATGTTCACAACTTGACTCCTTACACGAGCATGCATGCTTCAGTTGAATTGACCGGTTCTGTTCTTCTATCGTAATCGGATCATCTAAGGTGTACAATAAGAGAACATGATATCTGTACCGGTACAAGGAGGAAGCGGTGTGAGGAAATATGATCAGCTTATTCTCAGCTTAAAAGAGAAAATGGCGTCTGGTGAATACAGTGCTGGCATGAAGATCCCTTCCATTCGTCATTTAGTGGCTCAATATGGAGTGAGTAAAAGCACTGTCATCAAAGCACTGGACACATTAGAACGTGAACATCTGCTGTATTCTGTAGAAAGAAGCGGCTATTATGTCGTGAAAACGAAGCAGTCAGCGGGTAAACAGGATAGCACATGGATTGATTTTGCTTCATCTGCACCTGATCCCGTTGTGTTTCCATATGTCGATTTTCAGCACTGCATCAACCAAGCGATTGATTTGTATCAAAATGACTTGTTTATTTATGGCACAGCCAACGGCTTACCATCGCTGCTGCCAGTCATTTCTAAGCGATTAATGGATTATCAAGTATTTGCAAATCCAGAACAGATCGTCATGACCTCTGGTATTCAGCTGGCGTTATCCATTTTAAGCACCATCCCTTTTCCGAATGGAAAACAGACCATACTAGTCGAACAGCCTGGCTATCACCTATATCTCCAATATTTAGAGAAAAATCAACTGCCTGTGCGGGGGATTCAGCGGACGGAAAAGGGAATTGATCTTCAGGAATTGGAGCGTATCTTTCGAGAAGAGGAGATTCGTTTTTTCTATACGATGCCAAGGTTTCAAAACCCGCTTGGAACGAGCTTGTCAAAACAGGAGAAAAGAGCGATTGCAGCCCTTGCTGAGAAATATGATGTCTATATCGTTGAAGATGATTATATAGCCGATTTAGAATTCGACGCAAAAAGAGACCCGATCTATTCGTATGATCAGGCGGGTAAGGTCATTTATTTAAAAAGCTTCTCCAAAATCATCTTTCCAGGACTTCGAACAGGAGCAGTCGTTTTACCTGAGGAACTGATTGGACCTTTTAGTGAACACAAACGGCTCATTGACATCGACAGCTCCATGCTGTCACAGGCAGCCTTAGAAATATATTTAAAAAGCGGGATGTTTGAACGGCATCGAGACAGAATGCAGACAACCTATCGCAACCGATCCAAACAGCTGGTGACTTGTCTGAAAAATGATCAAATCGCTTATCAACTGGGAGAAGAGGAGCCAGCTACTCATACACATGTACGTGTCGATCGGTCGATTCCGATAAAGCAGCTCATTCAGCAGCTGAAAAAGGCATCTGTTTCCGTTCAGTCAATCGGCCGCCACTACCTGTCAACCCATCAAAAAGACCCCATTCTTCAGCTGAACATCTGGCATGTGAAAGAAGAGCAAATCACACGTGGAGTCGATTTGCTAAAGACAGCATTTCAGCAAATTGGGCGATATTAAAGACGGGACAGTACATCTTTGCAAGAGAGTATCTCAACACGTTCAGCCGCAGAAGGTTTTCGTGTGCACACCGCCATTTGGTAGGCAGGATCGAGTGAGTATGTTTGAACAAAGCAGGGCGCTTCATGATCAGGTAATGTCAACGTCGCCTGTCCATCCTCTGACAGACGGGCTGTAAAGGACGAAAGACCATAAGATAATCCCTTTCCAGTCAGCTTGATAAAGGCCTCCTTCATTGACCATAGATGAAAGAAGTAGGCTTCCTGCCGTTCTGCCGGTTGTGAAAGTAAATCCTCATACTCATCTGCTGAAAAAAATCGTTTAGCAATCGCTAGATCAATCGGTTTGATCTCCTCAATATCAATACCTACAGGTGCATCATCTATTGCGCATACGACCCAATCACCAGAGTGAGAAAGATTAAAGTGAAAAGAAGGAATGTGCCGGACGACAGGCTTGCCATTGCCCTCTGTTGCAAAAACGATTTGATCAATAGGCAGATCGTACATATCATGGATCATTTGACGAACCAGCACCTCACCTAACAGGGTCCTTCTTGCATCGACCAAAAAACGAAAGCGCTCAGCCGCAGCACGCTTTGCAGGTGATACAAAGGGTTTCAGGCAATCGATTTGTTGTCGTGCACCTATTTCATCTAAGTGTAGTAATTGGATAGCAAATATCTTCATAACGAACCTCAATTTTTTACATTGATTGTAACATTGGTGAGCGCCGTACAAAAGGGAAACAGCCTCCTTTTCACTGAAAGCCTAAAATGACAGATGTAGGCTTATTTCATCTTATGAATATAAGAAAAATCTGTTTATTTATTTCAGTACAAGAAAAGCCATTCTTTTTGTAGAATGGCTTGTTCTTATCTGATAAGCGTTTGAACAGGTTTCTCTGCTGTTTTAGTAATAAGCAGCTGCAGGAGCCGTGTAGACTGCGGCAAGGAGAAACGAAGGACGATACCTGTAAAAATAGCAGTCAGAATCGTGCCAATGCCAATCGGTCCGCCGAGCATCCATGCAAATAAAAGCACTGTTAACTCAATGCCATTTCGAACCCACTGCACGTTCAATCCTGTTTTCGCTGAGATGAGCAGCATTAATGAATCTCTTGGCCCGGCGCCAAGATTGGCTGAGACATAAATGCCAACACCATACCCTGATACCACAACGCCTGTAATAAACACATATAAAGCGGGTAAATACCCATGTGGTGCAGGCAATACCGCATTAAAGAAATCTATAAACACGCCAATCAGCACCATGTTCAATAATGCGCCGATCTTTGGAAATGATTTCGTAAAAACAGAAGTCAGTGTCACGATCAGTGCACCAATAATGATGGACCACTGTCCAATCGTGAGTCCAAAGTGCTGAAACAGTCCGTAGTGGAAAGCGTCCCAAGGACCAATCCCAAGAATCTTTCCTTTCACTGTCAGCGATAATCCAAAAGCTAGTACGATCAATCCAACAAAATAAAAAAACCAACGTAAAAGATGTTCCCGCTTCAAAAGCATTCCCTTCTTTCTTAAACACTCGAATTCAATCGTAACATACTCCCACGCCCCTTTAAATGGCTTTGCTCAATTGTAATCGCTTACTTTTAAAAATATGAAAAAAGGCTGCTCTCATCACGTGAGAACAGCCTTTTTTCATCATACTGGATTCAAAATCCGGTTTAAGAATTGTTTTGTTCGTTCTTCCTTCGGTCGTTTGAAGATTTCTTCCGGAGGGCCTTGTTCGACGATGACGCCGCCATCAATAAAAATCACTTCGTCTGCCACTTCTTGGGCAAACTTGATTTCATGTGTGACAACTGCCATGGTCCAGCCTTCTTTCGCTAGATCCTTCATGACCTTTAAGACTTCCCCGACAAGCTCAGGGTCAAGTGCAGAGGTTGGTTCATCAAAAAGCATGAGCTCTGGCTGAATGGCAAGTGCACGGGCGATCCCGACACGCTGCTTTTGACCGCCTGAGAGCTGGAATGGATACAGATCCTTTTTATCTTCAAGACCGACCTTTTGCAAGAGCTGGATGGCTTCTTTTCGAACCGTTTCCTTTGGACGGCGCTGTACTTGAACAGGACCTTCCATCACATTTTCAAGCACTGTGCGGTGTGGAAACAGGTGATAATCCTGAAACACCATTCCTGATTTTCGGCGAAGCTTCAGCAGGTCAGCTGATTTATTTTTTTTCGAAAAATCTATCGAGAAATCATCGAAGGTAAAGGAGCCGCCATTTGGTGTTTCAAGTGCATTTAAACAGCGAAGCATCGTTGTTTTTCCTGAACCTGATGGGCCAAGAATGGCTACAACCTGCCCTTTGTTGATCGTAAAATCTATTGACTTTAAAATCTCATTTTCACCAAAGGATTTCTTAAGACCTTTGACTGTTAGCATGTCGTTCCCTCCTTACCTTGCGACATATCGATCAAGTCGTTTTTCAATTTGATGCTGAACGAGAGATAGAATGAAGCAGAATACCCAATAGATCAGGGCTGCTTCCATATAAATGAACAATATCTGATCCAAGTTCGCTGCAGCAATTTCCTGAGACTTACGGAAAAGCTCTGCCACGAGGATTTGAGAGGCAAGAGATGTATCCTTCACCAAACTAATGAATGAATTAGATAGCGGCGGAATCGATACACGCACAGCCTGCGGTAAAATGACGCGGACGAGTGTTTTACGATGCGTCATCCCGATCGAATAACCAGCTTCCCATTGTCCTTTTGGAACAGACAGGACGGATGCACGAATAATTTCCGATGCATACGCACCTACGTTTAATGAAAAAGCAATAATGGCACTTGGATATGGATCCAGTGTGATATTAAATGTCGGAAAGAAATAGAAAATAATAAACAATTGCACAAAAAGCGGCGTTCCGCGAACGGCCGACACATAGATGGAGAAAATCCATCTGAGGGCTTTGATTTTAGACATTCTAGCAAGAGCTGTCACAAGCGCGATAAAAATACCAATGATAAAGGCAATGATGGCGAGGGGAATTGTATAATAAATCCCCTGCATCACCATTGGCCAAAAAGATTGCTGAAGAAGATCCCAAGGAATGACGACTCCCAGGGTATTACTTTGTAACATCTTCACCAAACCATTTCTTAGAAATCTTAGCAAGTGTACCGTCTTTTTTCATTTCTTTTAATGCGCCATTCACTTTGTCAACGACTTCGCCGCTGCCTTTTCTGAATGCAAAGTAAGTTTCTTGAGGATCTCCTGTTTCAAATGCAACTTTTAGGTTTTTGTTCCCGCTTGTTTTCAAGTAATTCAATACAGCCAGCTTGTCATTGAACGTCAGATCAGCACGTCCTTGCTGAATCAATTGAATCGATTGTGCAAGGCCTTCAACGCCTTCAATTTTAGCACCAGCATCTGTAGCTAGTTTATTGTAATTACTTGTTAAAGATTGTGCTGCTTTTTTGCCTTTTACATCAGATAGTTTCTTGATGTCGTTGTTATCTGATTTTGTCACAACAATGGCTTGAGACGTTGTGTATTTATCAGAGAACTCATATTGATTTTCACGTCCAGTTTTACCAACTTGGTTCGCTACCACGTCAAAACGTTTTGAATTCAGTCCAGCAAACATGCTGTCCCATTGTGTTTCTTTGAATTCAGGTTTTAAGTCAAGACGTTTTGCTACTTCTGTGATGACTTCTACATCGTAGCCAGTTAATTTATCTGTCTTTTTGTCATGGAATGTGAAAGGAGCATAAGTACCCTCTGTTCCGATCGTCAGAACACCTTTATCCTGAATGGATTTCCAAAGGTCACCTGATTCCTTAGACCCAGATTGTTTATTCGCGTTGTCGCTTGCACCAGATCCACATGCCGTGATCAATGCAACACAAGCGCCTAACATAATGGCAAAGAACATTTTTTTCATTTTATTCCCCACTTTTCTTGTTGGTATTTACAACATATGATCTTACAGAGAAGCAACCTAAAAGTAAAGCATTTGAAACTAGCTTGAGCGAATCTCACCAACTTTATGCCCGCAACCCATTTCTTTCAAACCTCTAACGTCTATAAAGCCTATCATCTTTTATTTGTGCGAACATTACTAAAATAAAGACTTTGAGACAGTGACCATAGAAGGAAGAATATTTATTATAAAAGATGTATAATTAGTAGGTTGTTTTGAAAATGGAATGAATCACATGGAGACATGTTTTGATAACTGAGCATCTTAGAAGAAGGAGGGCATCATTGTGGATGTTGGACAAAATCAGCCCGAACAACTGAAAAGGGCGATGACCTCCCGCCATTTATTTATGATTTCACTTGGCGGTGTCATTGGGACAGGCTTTTTCTTAGGAACGGGCTATACGATTGGACAAGCAGGGCCAGTTGGAGCCGTTCTTTCTTATATTGTGGGCGGATTGATTATGTATTTAACCATGCTGTGTCTTGGAGAGTTGTCGGTCGCACTTCCTGTGTCGGGGTCGTTTCATACGTATGCGACGAAATTTGTCAGCCCTGCAGCGGGTTTTGCTGTCGGCTGGATTTATTGGCTTGGCTGGGCGGCAACGGTCGCCCTAGAATTCTTATCAGCAGGACAGCTGATGAGGCGCTGGCTCCCGCAAGTGGATGTGTGGATTTGGTGTCTCATATTTGGAATGTGTCTTTTCTTATTAAATGCCCGGTCGGCGAAAGCGTTCGGGGAGTCGGAGTTTTTCTTTTCAACCATTAAGATTATTGCGATTTTACTCTTTATAGGTGTAGGCGGAGCGGCGATGTTTGGTTTTATTGAAACAACGAGCGGTGAACCTGCCCCTTACTTCAGTCATTTTGTGAGTGATGGTTTGTTTCCAAATGGATTGCTCGCCGTTGTGGTCACGATGATCACCGTGAACTTTTCATTCCAAGGAACAGAGCTGATCGGGATTGCGGCAGGGGAAAGTGAAAACCCTGAAAAAACCGTTCCTCGTTCGATTCATCAGACGGTTTGGCGTACACTCGTCTTTTTCGTCTTATCCATCTTTGTCTTAGCGGGTATGGTGCCTTGGAAGGAAGCGAGTGTGCTGCAAAGTCCATTTGTTACTGTATTTGAGAGAACGGGAATTCCTTTTGCGGCAGACATCATGAACTTTGTCATTATCATCGCTTTATTATCTGTTGCCAACTCTGGCTTGTATGCATCGACGAGAATGCTGTATTCCTTATCGAAGGAAGGAATGGCAGGAAAAGCATTTAGACGCGTGAATCAGCGCGGTATTCCGATGAATGCCTTACTGCTCACGTTCCTGTTTACAGGGATTTCGCTATTATCCGGGTTCTTTGCAGAGAAAACAGTATTTGCCTGGATCGTGTCCATTGCCGGCATGAGTGCCCAGACTGGCTGGATCACCATTACATTATCACAGATGCTTTTCCGCAGAAGATATCTTAAAGCAGGCGGAAAGCTGGAAAACTTAAAATTTAAAACCCCTCTCTATCCGGTTCTGCCAATTATTGCGATTACACTCAACACAATCGTTTTAATCAGCCTTGCCTTTGATAAGGAACAGCGCATTGGGTTATATGTCGGCGTCCCTCTCATGATCATTGGGTATGTCGTCTATCACCGCTATGTGAAAAAGCATCAGGCGAAAAGTGAACCGCTTAAGCTGCAAATCCATGGAGATGATGAGATCCGGTTTTAAACCAGAAAAAGAAGCCAACCCAATCGGGAGGCTTCTTTTTTCATTTAATGAATGCCTTTCATTGCTTTCTTGATCACTGGTGTTAAGAGCAGCATCACACCGCATAAAACGATGGAAAGCATTCCGATGATACCGAAATAGACGGTTTCTGGCACTTTATCAAACAGTTTGACCACTTGCGCATTGATCGCCTGTGCCATCGCATTTGAAAGGAACCAAAGGCTCATCGTTTGCGCTGAGAAGGCAGCAGGTGCAAGCTTTGTTGTTGCTGACAGCCCAACTGGTGATAAGCAGAGCTCTCCGATCACGACAAGGAAGAAGCTCAGAACGAGCCATAATGGGCTCACAAGTGTATTCGGACCAGACATGTAGGCAGGAATGATCATGATGATGAAGGATAATCCTGCAAATAGAAGGCCAAGTGAGAACTTAATCGGGGTAGACGGCTGTTTCTTTCCAAGTCTAATCCACAACCAAGCAAATACAGGAGACAGCAGCACAATAAAGATTGGGTTCAATGATTGGAACCACGAAGAGGCAAGTGTCATCCCTAGGAAATTCAAGTTTGTTCGTTGATCTGCATATGTGGCTAAAATGTTTGAGCCTTGTTCTTGAATTGCCCAGAACATCACCGCAGCAAGGAACAATGGAATATAAGCGAGAACCCTGGATTGCTCCACTGAGCTCGTCTTTTTACTGAAATACATGACGATGAAATACACAATCGGAATGAGCACACCAAGCACACTGACAAACCAAGTGAATAGATTAATCGTGAGTGCGCCTGTTTGAATGCCAATGACAACAAAAACAGCGAGCACAATGATGATCAATGTTCCGAAAATTTTGAAGTTCTTGCGTTCAGCAGCTGATAACGGATTTGTCACATAAGTGCCGGCAAGACCAAGGTTCGGTTTTTTCGTGATCACAAATGTAATAAGTCCAACAAGCATCCCAACGGCAGCAAGTGAGAATCCGAGGTGGAAGTTCACTTTTTGACCGAGTGTTCCGACAATTAATGGGGAAATAAATCCACCCATGTTGATGCCCATGTAGAAAATACTAAAGCCAGAATCCCTGCGAGGGTCCGTTTTGGTATACAGGTCGCCAACAATGTTTGAAACGTTCGGCTTCAAAAGGCCCGTCCCAATAATAATCAGTCCCATACTAATAAAGAGCGCTGTTGCTCCGCTTGGCAAAGCTAAAATGACATGTCCAAGCATAATGAAAACCCCGCCATAAAAGACCGTACTGGACGAACCGAATACTCGATCGGCGAGCCATCCTCCAATAATGCCTGACATATAGACAAGCGCACCGTAGACAGACATGATCGAATTGGCTGTCGTCTGATCAAAACCAAGACCGCCTTTTGTCACCTCTGTGTACATATAATAAATAAGCAGTGCACGCATGCCGTAATAAGAGAAACGCTCCCAAAATTCAGTGAAAAACAGTGTGTAAAGTCCTTTAGGATGTCCAAAAAACCCTTTTTGAGGAACACTTTTAACAATTTTATCGTGGTCAATTGTAGACATGGCATAGATCCTTTCTTAAAAAAAGAGATATGAGAAAAATGATATTCTTGTATAGTTCTTGTGTCAATATAAAACTATTCTAAAACAGGAAAATGTTAGTTCAATAGGCGTAAAGACTCAAAAAAATGAAACATTCTTTCAAGTGAGAATGGTCAGAAAGTTATATCGGAAGAATTTACTTAAAATTTGAAGAATTGTACAAGCAAACCTTTTACACATGCATAGGATGACAAGAGGACTTGTGTGAAAAGGAGGGATTTAGGTTGGGGGAATTGAATGAATCTGATCTAAAAAAACCTGTTGTCAATGTACAAGATTTTGGTGTGATTGCGGATGGGGAAACGGACTGTACAGCGAGGCTCAATGAATGCTTAGAATGGACGAAAGCACAGGGGTATTCCCACGTCTGGCTGCCGAGCGGCACGTATGTAATCGATGCAGTGTACAGAGGTGATCGATTTTTTCCTTTCCGAGGTGCAGGCATACGGGTGCCAAGTCATATGTACATTGAGATGGCGCCGGATGCCGTGATTAAGGTAAAACCAAATGATTCGTGGGGGTATGCGGCCTTTTATATAGGAAAGGTTCAGCATGTGACCATCAGGGGCGGGCGAATCGAAGGGGATCGTCATGAGCATGTGTACAAGTCGCTTCCCCCTGAACGAAAAACCCATGAGTGGGGCTTTGGGATATGTATTGAAGGGGCCTCCCATGTGGAAGTGAATCGTGTGCAAATCAAGAATTGTACGGGAGACGGCATCATTGTCAGTCCCCACGGTTTATTATCACAAGCTGAATCGTACTCGCCTGCTTCATCTATTCATATTTCTGGCTGCCACATCACAGATTCAAGACGAAACAATATCTCGATTACAGGCTGTGATGGGGTCATTGTGGAGGACTGTCTGCTGGAGAGAGCAGGAGTAAACGGAGTCGAGCCGAGAATGGGTATTGATATTGAAGGCTACGGAGAAAAAGCAGTTAATATGGAAGAACCGCTGAATATTCAAATTCGAAACAACATTGTAAGAGGTGGTGCTGCAAGTTCCATTTATAATTTCAACGGCTATGGTGTCATCATTGAAGGCAATCATACAGACAGCAGTATCTCCTATGGCTTTGCCACCGAAACAATCATTGCCAACAATTTGATCCGTGCAGTGGGAGGAGGCGTTACAAAAGCAGGAATTACGAGCTTAGGTGTCTCTCTTGGTCAAACGGAAAACAATGTGATCATTATTGGCAATATGATTGAGGGATTTGAAAAAGGGATTGATGTGAGGGGCGACAGCGTTCACATTACAGGAAATAAGATCAGTCTATTTGAAGATGCGGCTGTGTCCGTTTATATGGCGAATCGTATTCTAATAGAAGGAAATCATATTGAATCGGGGACGAATACAGGGCAAAGAAGCGCAGCGCTGCGTATCTATCAATCGGATAGCGTCGTCTTTTCAAACAATACAATCTACTCGGTGATCGATGGGGCGATGGTGAGAGGAACGAATATCCTGATCCAGCACAATCAATTCAAAGATTTCAGCAGAGGGATATGGGTGCAGGAAGGGGAAACTGGAATCAACGGCAACCACTTTATTCAAGAAGGACACCCAGAGCTTGCGTCTTCGTATACGATCAGTATCACTGGGAGTGCAAAGGCTTTCATCTGGCAGAATCGCTTTAAGCACTACCAAAATTACGCCTTATACAGCAGCACGACGGGTCCATTAGAAATTAAAGATAATTCCTTTGAAGAAACATCTTTATATGTGGTGATGTATATTAAAAATGGTTCACCGCAAATTGGAGATAACCGCTTTTATTTAAATCGTTCGTTCGGACAGCCGACGGCGATCTTTATCGATCAAGCCGCCTCAGCCCGTGTGCTGCGGAATAACATCATTAATTTATCTCCTCAAAAAGCGATTGCCGTCCGCACTATATCTTCCACTCATTCCGTGATCGCCCATAACATGCTGGAACGCAGCCAATTGGTGACACATACCACAGACCGGCTCATCGGAAATATTGAAATCGACACACCATGATGAACGGGTGAAATCCCTAATTTTGGAGGTTCAGAAGGCGGTTGACAATCCTGTAAAAAGGGCATATAGTAATAATTATTTTTCATTTTTCGCAACATTTGCCCTTTTTTTATTGATAAAACCGATTAATTCAATCAGAAAAATGTATCTTCTGAGGACTTCAGTTTGATACAGCAGGATATAGAAAGGATGAAGAACAAGTGTCACAGCCGAAAAGGAAGCTCAAGCTAGGCGTATTCATCGCAGGAACTGGACATCATGTTGCCTCTTGGAGACATCCGAACGCCGTATCAGATGCAGCCATGAACCTGGATTATTTTAAACAATTAGCGAAAAAAGCAGAGGAAGGAAAGTTGGATTTGCTCTTTTTAGCCGACAGCTTATCCATTAACCAAACCTCTCATCCGAATGTACTCACGAGATTTGAACCGCTCACCCTGCTTTCGTCCATTGCTGAGTCTACTTCATCAATTGGTTTAGCAGCAACAGCATCTACTACATACAGTGAGCCTTTCCATATTGCAAGACAGTTTGCCTCCCTTGACCATTTATCAGGCGGAAGAGCGGCATGGAATGTGGTCACATCTTCTATTGAAGAAACAGCGAAAAATTTTAGCGGAGAAGAGCATTTAGCACACCATAAACGGTATGAGCGAGCAGAAGAATTTGTCGAGGTCGTGAAAGGTCTTTGGGATTCTTGGGAGGAAGACGCCCTTGTCAGAAACAAGGCAACGGGAGAATTCTTTGAATCTAGTAAGCTTCATGAGCTCCAGCATAAAGGTGAGTTCTTCTCAGTACGGGGTCCTCTCAACGTATCACGCACGCCTCAAGGGCAGCCAGTGATCATTCAAGCAGGATCATCCGAAGATGGTCAAAAGCTTGCAGCGAAAACAGCTGAGCTCATTTTCACTGCACAAAACGATCTCGAAAAAGCGAAGGAATTTTATCAAAGCTTGAAGGAGAAAGTTGAGGCTGCTGGTCGTGCTAGAGAGGACGTCAGCATCATGCCGGGTATCTTCCCGATCATTGCTGATACAGAGGAAGAAGCCAAAGCAAAATATGAAGAATTACAGGAGCTGATTGTTCCTGAGATTGGGCTGAGCATTCTGCAAAACTACTTAGGTGGGATTGATCTGTCTCAGTATCCTTTAGACGGACCGCTTCCAGAGATTGATCCAAGCACGTCAAATGCGGTGAAAAGCCGCTTTGATCTTGTGATGAATATGGCGAGAAAGGATAACCTGACCATTCGCCAGCTCTATCAATCGGTTGCCGGCTCTCGTGGTCATAATATTTTCATTGGAACACCAGAGCAGCTAGCAGATGTGATGGAAACATGGATCAATGAAGAAGCAGCAGACGGCTTTAACGTCATGCCGCCGCTCTTGCCAGAAGGGCTGGATGTGTTCGTAGACCGCGTCGTCCCGATTCTTCAGGAACGTGGCTTATTCAAAACAGATTACACAGGACAAACCTTACGAGAAAATCTTGGGTTAAAGCAGCCAAAAAATCGCTACACGACATAAGGGTGAGGTGACTAACGTTGGGATACACGTTTCGTCTGGCAACAGAAGCAGATATAGAGGCGCTGCTTGAACTGACAACAAGAGCCTATGAGCCAATTCGTGAGCTCGGCATCCAGTTTCAAGCAGCACATGCTGATTTCGCTCTCGTTCAGAAAAATGTACAAAAGAATCTTTGCTATGTGATGGAAGAAAACGGAGAACTTCTATCTACCTTGTCGCTCCGTATGCCTTGGGGAGAGCAGCCAGGACCGTTCGGCGTCCCTCACATTTGGTGGTTTGCTTCAGAGCCTTCCGCCAAAAAAGGGACAGGCTCTGTCTTGCTGGAATGGGTGGAAACTGAAGTGCTAAGGGATACCCTGAAGGTGCCATACGTATCTCTTGGTACAGCTGATAAGCATCCGTGGCTCATGGACATGTATGAGCGCAAAGGCTACGTCAGAGCAGGAGAAAAGGATTTAGGCAAGGGTCACATCACGGTTTATTTTAAAAAACAACTAAGGTCAGATATGACACAATTATAAGAAGAAAGAAGGGTTTACGAACATGAAAAACAAAAAGTGGCTAGTCGTTCTATTTGCAGCAATGCTGGCAGTTTTAGCAGCTTGCGGCGGCAACAATCAGAGTGAAGGCAAAGACGAAAAAGTGTTAAAAGTAGGCGCCACAGGGCAAAGCTATCCGTTTGCTTATAAAGACAATGGCAAGCTTGTTGGCTTCGATGTCGAAGTAACTGAAGCCATCGCAAAAAAACTCGGCTACAAACTAGACTGGCAGCTGAGTGAATTCAGCGGACTGATGGGACAGCTGACATCTGGTAAGCTGGATACAGTGTCAAACCAAGTCGCAGTCACAAATGAGCGTAAACAAACGTTTAACTTTACAGATACGTACGCTTACGCAGGAACACAAATCATCGTGAAAAAGGACAACAACGACATCAAAGGTCTTGATGATTTAAAAGGAAAAACAGTGGCGGCGGTTCTTGGCTCTAACCACGCCAAAAACCTAGAGAGCAAAGACCCGGACAAAAAAATCAATATTAAAACATATGAAACGCAAGACGGTGTATTAAATGAAGTGGCAAATGGCCGAGTAGATGCTTATGTCAACGGACGCAGTGTATTACTTGCTCAAATTGAAAAAACAGGTCTGCCTCTCAAAATCGTTGGCAACCCAATTGTGTATGAAGAAGTAGGCTACCCATTTGCCAAAGATAAAAAGCATGACAAGCTAAGAGAAGAATTTAACAAAGCGATTAAAGAATTAAGAGAAGACGGGACACTGAAGAAATTGTCTGAGAAGTATTTCAAAGACGATGTCACGGTGCCAATTAAAAAATAACGACAGCGGCGGTGAAGAGCAGACATGAACAAAATTGATTGGCAGTATATGGTGACGGTTTTTCCGACATTGATTCAATACTTGCCGATAACGATCTTCATGGCGATTGTCTCCATGGTATTTGCCATTATCATTGGTGTGGTATTCGCTCTCATTACGAAAAACCGGATACCTGTTTTATACCAATTTGCCAAGCTGTATATTTCTTTTTTCAGAGCGGTTCCAACCTTGGTTCAGCTCTTTCTCATTTATTTTGGTCTTCCGCAGCTATTCCCTGCGATGACCTCAATGGATGCCCTAACAGCGGTCATTATCGGATTAAGTATTAAAAACTCAGCATACTTAGCAGAAATTTTCAGAGCGGCCCTCAATTCTGTAGATGAAGGGCAGCTAGAGGCATGTCTATCTGTCGGCATGACAAGATGGCAGTCTTACGTCAGAATTATTTTCCCGCAGGCAGTCAGAAATGCGATTCCAGCGACGGGGAATACCTTTATCGGTCTTTTAAAAGAAACATCTCTTGCCTTTACCATTGGGGTGGCAGAAATGTTTGCACAAGGGAAGATGATTGCGTCCGCGAACTATAAATACTTTGAAACCTATTTAGCCGTAGGGATTGTGTATTGGGTTATGACCATCATTTATAGCTTCCTTCAAGACCTATTTGAACGAAAAATCAGCAAACCTTACCGGAATTAAGGAGGTGTGGACATGATCAAGCTCACCAATTTGAAGAAATCATTCGGCGATCTTGTCGTCTTAGACGGAATCAATCTCGACGTGCAAAAAGGACAGGTTGTGGCCATTATCGGACCTTCTGGCTCCGGTAAATCCACCTTGCTGCGCTGCTTAAATTTATTAGAAATACCAGATGAAGGCATGATTGAAATTGGCGATGCGAAGCTCGATGCGTCCAAGTATACACGTAAAGAAGCCCATCATCTGCGTCAACAAACGGCCATGGTGTTTCAAAACTATAATCTATTTAAAAACAAGACAGCACTGCAAAACATCACAGAATCACTGCTTGTGACGAAAAAAATGACGAAGCAGCAGGCAAATGAGATTGGGATGAAGCTGCTGAAGCAGGTAGGATTAGAGCAAAAGGCTGACAGCTATCCAGTCACGTTATCTGGCGGACAGCAGCAGCGAATCGGGATTGCCCGCGCATTAGCGGTTGATCCACATGCGATTTTACTCGATGAACCAACGTCAGCTCTTGATCCAGAGCTTGTCTCAGGTGTGCTTCAAGTGATTAAATCCATTGCGATTCAAGAAACAACGATGATCATCGTCACACATGAAATGGCGTTTGCAAGAGAAGTGGCAGACCATGTGATTTTCATGGCGGATGGTCATATTATTGAACAGGGCACACCAACTGAGCTATTTGATGAAACGAAGAATGAACGGACAAAACGATTTATCCAAAAAGAAGCAGCGGCTGAAGAAGCATAAGCTGCTTTTTACTCTTTAGAGGGGTGAGTATCAGTGAAATCAATAGGAAATGTAGCTTTAAACAAACGTTTAATTAACATTCGCCGAGCGCTTCATGAACATCCAGAGCTGGCATTTGAAGAATATGAAACGACAAAAAAACTGCGCAGCTGGTTAGAAGAGGAAGGGATCACCGTACTCGATTTTCCAGCTCTTCAAACAGGAATCGTCTGTGAAATCAAAGGAGAACAAGAGGGACCAACGATTGCCCTGAGAGCTGATATTGATGCACTTCCGATTGAAGAAGCATCAGGCGAACCATTTTCCTCAAAGGTACCTGGGAAAATGCATGCATGCGGTCATGATTTCCATACAGCTTCTATCTTTGGAGCGGCTCTTTTATTGAAAGAGCGGAAACACGAGATCAAAGGAACGGTCCGCATTTTGTTCCAGCCGGCTGAGGAAGTCGCGCAAGGAGCGAAACACGTCATAGAGGCAGGCGTATTAGATGGAGTGGATGCGATTTTTGGTATGCACAACAAACCTGATCTGCCAGTAGGCACCATTGGTATTAGAGAAAAAGCATTAATGGCAAGTGTTGACCGGTTTGAAATCGATATTAAAGGGACGGGTGGCCATGCAGGTATTCCGAATCACACGGTGGACCCGATTGCCATCAGCGGGCAGATCACAAGTGCTCTTCAGCAAATCGTCAGCCGCCGCATCAGCTCCTTACATCATGCAGTAGTCAGTATCACACGCATTCAAGGCGGTACATCATGGAATGTGATTCCTGATCGTGTTGAGATGGAAGGAACCGTTCGGACGTTTGAGCCTGAAGTGAGAGCGATGATTCCAGAGCTTATGAAACAAATCGTGAGTGGGATTGCCGAAGGATTTGGGGCAAAAGGCGAAGTGAAATGGCATCCGTATTTGCCTTCTGTGTTGAATGACGAGCGTTTGACAAAGGTGGTCGAAGAAACGGCAGATGCGCTGGATCTCACAGTAGTTCAGGCAGAGCAGTCACCGGGCGGAGAAGATTTTGCCCTTTATCAAGAACGCATTCCAGGCTTTTTCGTATGGATGGGGACAAGCGGTACCGAGGAATGGCATCACCCTGCCTTTACATTAAATGAAGAAGCACTCCCTGTTGCCGCTGCCTTCTTTGCCGAGCTTGCCGTTCGGGCATTGGAGTCACGATCATGGAACTAACAAAACAATTGGCAGAGGCTGTACTGTCTGCTAATCCACTTCAAGATCAGCGGGCGGTAGAAATGGCTCGAAATGGTCTGTTAGATGCTGCGGCGGCGGCGCTTGCTGCGAAAGAGGATGAAGGAATTCAAAAGCTCATGGCGCTTGTGGAACAAGAAGGCGGAGCCGCTCAAATTCCTGTCATTGGACAAGGGAAGAAGGTCAGCCGTCAATCAGCAGCGATGCTGAACGGCTACCTGATCCATGCCCTTGATTATGATGATGTGCATTCAGACGTGAGAGGACACCCAAGTGCGGTTATCATTCCAGCATTGCTATCACAGCTATCAGACGGCAAAGGGTTTGGCGATCGATTTTTAGCTGCCTACATCACAGGTGTTGAAGTGATGGCAAGGCTTGGCGAATCCATCGGCAAGGCGCATTATGAGCGGGGCTGGCATAATACCGGAACCCTCGGAGCCATTGCAGCAGTATGTGCCATTGGGTATTTAAAACAAGTCTCGCAGGAAGAGCTGGCGAAGGCAATCGGCTTTGCCGGAGCGCAATCAGCCGGAATGAGAAAGCAGTTTGGCTCTGATATGAAACCATTACAAGCCGGCTTAGCGGCTAAAACAGCCGTCTGGTCTATGGACTTAGCTTGTTCAGGTTTTGGCGGGAATGAATCGGTTCTTGATGGTACGCTTGGTTTCTTTTCTCTCTATGGAGATCAGGAGCGCGCGGAAAGTCGTTTACTAGAGGGATATGGTACAACGTGGCGTATTGTCTCGCCGGGGCTGTGGTTCAAAGTATACCCGTTCTGCTCAGCAGCGCATCATGCAGCAGATGCGATTCTGTCCTTAATGGAAGAGCATACTTTCTTTTCGGATCAGGTGAAACAAGTAGAGGTCATATTCCCGCCTGGCGGAGATGCAGCGCTTATTGAGCGGACACCTTTGACGGGCGAAGAAGGACGATTCAGTGTCGAATACGTCATCGCACTTGCCGTATTTGGACAGACGCTTACGCTGGATGCCTTTACGAAAAAAACCATTCCATCAGACATGCGCACATGGATGAAGCGGATGAGCAGAGAATATGATCAAACGACAGAACCCCATCCAGACGCTGTCCCAAAAGGTCGCTTTACGATTGTGAAGCTTACCTTATCTGATGGCACCACCATTAGCAAACGAGTCGATCTTCCGCGGGGCGCACCAGGCCATGCACTATCGAAAGAAGACATCATGCAAAAATTAAACAGTATCACAGACACATCGCATGCACAGCAGATTTTACAAGTTATTGAAGACGGAAACGATTCTTCTTATTTGCAGCTGCTGGCATGATTTAAAAAGAAGAAAAGGGCTAAAATTTATTTAGCCCTTTTTGTGTCTCATTCCTTATTCCATTTTAGTAAACGTCAAGCCAATATGAGCAAGTGCCTGCGGCAAGTCTTTCCGGATGGTAATGTCTTTAAATGAAATATTCGATTGAATCGCACTTAGAGCAAGATCTTGTTTAATCCCTGTTAAAACAGCCGAAATCCCTAAAAGTCTCAGCGTTTGTGCATAGCTGACCAGATATTGAATGCTCTGTTCATTCAGGCGTTTTGTTCCCGATACATCAATGACCAAATGAGAGAGCGACAGTCTGTAACTTTCCTGTAAAATGGTTTCTAAAATATGCTGAGCACGTGTCTCTTCGATATCACCTAGGAGAGGAAGCACGGCGACACCGTCAACAACTGGGACGATCGGTACAGATAATTGCTGAATCTGCCGGTTGGCACGGTCTAGTTCCAGGACGTAGCTTAATAGAGAAGCCATCGTTTCAAACATATGCACATGCTCTTCTGTGAATTGCTGTGGTCTTAGATCAAGCCCGCAAATCGTTCCGTAGTTTGTGCCATCTGTAAAATTAATCGGCACTCCGATGAATGATCCGCCTTGAAGACGTTTCGTGACTTCTAAGTATTTAGAACGATCATCCAATGATATATCAGGAATCACAAGCGTATCCTGATGATCGACCGCCAGTTTGCAAAATGTCTTCTCGTAAGGAATTTCTTCTCCTTCTTCAAGAAGCTGCTCATCATGATTCAGCACCTTTACAATCTGATTGGTGGTTTGATCGTTTTTAGCAATAAACAGTGTATTTACATCAGTGAATTGACTCATCATATTTAAAATACTCGTAGAAGCATCATGAAAATTGCGAAACTGTTTTAATAGTTGTTGACGAGGCATTGTTTTAGGACTCCTTGTAGCTCCGATCATAGGCCGGAACAATAGTTGGTTTGTCTCTATCATACAAAATCAAACGAGAAATAGATATATTTTAATGCGCAAATCCATGTGAATCTGGCGAGAACAAAAAGGACTGCCGATCCTGAGATCTGGCAGTCTGCTGGTTAAAGGGAGACAGGGACGGTAGACATAGAGAAAAATTCTTCATACAACGCTTGAACGGCTTCTTTTTCTTGAGCCGCTTTGACGCCAAACATCATGCTGACCTCTGAAGAGCCTTGATTGATCATTTCAATATTGACCTTCGCTTTTGACAGCGCCTCTGCTGCTCTTGCTGTGGTGCCAACATTGTGACGCATCGCTTCTCCTACAACCATAATGAGTGAGAGATTCGGCTCTAAAACGACCTCATCTGCATCAAGCACAAGCTTCAAGCGGTCGAGCAGCTCTTGTTCAATATGCTGCTCCTTCAGCTGATCCTGTCTTAAAATAATGTTCATATCGTCAATGCCAGAAGGAACGTGCTCATACGTAAGCCCATATTCCTCTAACGTTTGCAGCACCTTACGTCCAAAACCGACTTCTCTGTTCATCAAATACTTGCTAATATAAATGCTGCAAAAACCGCTGTCTGAGGCGATTCCGACAACTGGTCCATTTGTATGATCTCGCTGGTTCACAATTTTTGTGCCTTTTGCTGAGGGATTATTGGTGTTTTTAATTTGCACAGGAATGCCTGCACGGAAGGCTGGAATGAGTGCTTCATCGTGGAACACAGAAAAACCAGCATAGGATAGCTCGCGCATTTCCCGGTACGTCAGCTCTGTAATTTCCTTCGGCTCATGAACGATCGTTGGATTAACAGCGTAGACAGCATCCACATCTGTAAAGTTTTCATACACATCTGCTTTCAAACCGTTTGCCAAAATGGAACCGGTAATATCGGAGCCGCTGCGAGAAAAGGTGACGATGTCCCCCGATAGACTAAAGCCAAAAAAGCCAGGGAAGATGATGATGCCAGAGCGCTCTCTTAATTTGTACAAATGATCATATGACTCTGGAAGGACTTGCGCTTGACCAGGCTCATCGCTCACAAATAAACCAGCTTCCTTTGGGTTCACATAGTGAGCTTCGACACCTTGATAGCGGAAATAGGCGGCAATGAGTTTTGCGTTATTGTCTTCACCGCTTGCTTTGATGGCATCAAGATATCGCTCAGGGTGAGACGTATCTGCCTGTAAGAGGGCATCTAGATCTTGCCGAATGGTGTCAATCACGTCATGACTTAACCCGAGTTCATCCGCAATCGAGGCATACCGTTCGATGACGGCTTTCTGTAAATCCTCTGCTTCCCCTAAACGTAAATATTGCTCACCACAGCTAATTAATAGATCGGTGACCTTCGTATCCGTTGAATGCCGTTTTCCTGGTGCGGAAACAACGACTGCTTTTCGAGCTGGATCTGCTGTTACAATGTCAAATACCTTTTGCAGCTGCTTGCCAGATGCAAGTGAACTGCCACCAAATTTAACGACCTTCAATGCATACATCTCCTATAGTAAAAATTTTCTCACAAATTGAATAGTTCCTATTATCAACTCTTTTCTTCAAATTATCAAGGTTTTTCTTCACTGTAAATACAAATGTCCTTTTGGAGAGGACGATATAATGTGAATATATGAAAAAAGAGCCGGCCATATGCCGAGCTCTTTTTCTTATGAAGAAGATGAGGAGGAAGATAGCTCCTGCTTCATCACTTTATTATCGCGTTTTTCCTTTAAGAAAAAGGAGAGGACGAGTCCAAGGACCGCAATCAAACCAGACACGATAAACGACGTGTTCATGCCGTGAACGGCTGATTTTAATGGGCTGGCTAATTCTGCATTTGCAGCAGAGCTGCTCATGATGGAGACAAGCACAGCCGTCCCAATGGAGCCGCCCATTTGTCTCATCGTGTTATTCATCGCTGTCCCATGCGGGATCAAATGAGGCGGTAAAGAGTTAATACCTGCGGTTGTCAGCGGCATCATGATCATCCCAACCCCGATTAAGCGAAGCGTGTAGGCGACCGTAATGAGGGCGATGGATGAATCAAGGGTGAGCAGCATAAATGGCAAGGTCGTAACGGTAAGTATCGTAAACCCGCCTAATGCCAGCCCTTTTCCACCGACTTTATCAAAAATTCGTCCAATAATTGGTGAGAGGAGCCCCATAAAGAGAGCACCAGGCAATAAGATCAGTCCTGTATCAAGAGCAGACAATCCTCTGACATTTTGCGTATAGAGTGGCAGAATCGTCTCTGTCCCAATCAATAAGGCAAAGACAAGCATCCCAAGGAAGGTCGTCAAGCTAAAGATCGCAAACTTAAAGACACCAAATTCAAGCATCGGTCTTGTCAAATTCGACTGGCGCAGAATAAAGAAGAACAAGCTCACGGCGCCGACAATGAGCGAAATGAGGACAGTCGCACTCGTCCAGCCATATGTGCCAACACTAGAAAATCCGTAAAGCAGTCCGCCGAAACCGAAGGACGACAAGATGACAGATAAAACATCAATTCGTGTCTCTCTTTGCTGCGTTACATTTTTCATTAAGAAGAAAGCAAGAATGAGATCAATGATACCGATTGGCAGTACAATATAGAACAAGAACTTCCAGCTGAAGGAATCGACAATCCAGCCGCCAAGTGTCGGTCCAAGAGCTGGTGCAAACGAAATGACAAGTCCGACCATACCCATTGCCTGCCCGCGTTTTTCTTTCGGGAAAATGGTTAAAAAGATCGTTTGCATCAGCGGCATTAAAATTCCTGCGCCGGCTGCCTGCACAATACGCGCTGCAAGTAATACAGGGAAATTCGTTGCAAACGCGGCAAGAATTGTACCGGCTGTAAAGATGCTAAGCGCCGTTAAAACTAAAGAACGGCTTGAAAATTTCTCGATTAAGAAAGCCGTGATCGGGATGAGAATCCCGTTTGTCAGCATAAAGGCTGTGGTGAGCCACTGTCCCTTGCTGACATCAATATTGAATTCCTCCATGATATGTGGGATCGCTGGAATGAGCAGTGTTTGGTTTAAAATTGCGACGAATGCCCCAACGAGGAAAATCCCCACAATCACAGATCGATTATACGATGTTGTTGATTGGTTCATGTTATCCCTTCTTTATCTATAGAATGATGCTTTTCAGCTGTGACACGTTTTGTGATAAAACGCTGTTTTTACCTAAATAATCGAGCAATGAGCTGATTAAAAAGGTTCTCGGTTGGTCCTTTGATAATTCTTGACTCAGCAGCTCAAACGCAGAGAGGAGATCGTCCTTTTCTTCTCCGTTTGGCAGTGCGTGAAGCTCTTGTTTGATCTTCGTTAAGGACGAGATGACAAGCTTTTCTTCATCATATTCGTCCTGTGAAGAAAGCAAATAAGAGTCCATCAGCTGATCTGTTAACACAGGCTCAATGGAACAAGGCTTTTTCGACACACGGTCCATCACGCCAATAATCATTTCGGCGGCATTTTCTAATTGGATGTTCTTATGCTCAATCGCCAGCATTAAGATGAATTCTCTCATTAATCCGTTGAGGACGATCACAAGATCCCAGACATAAGGAGCGACAGATTCACCATATGTGCTTAAAATAATGTCTCTGTGCCGCTGCATGATAATGGAGCGTGTCTCGCGTAAATGTTTAATGACAATGGGCGAATGCTGCGAAAAAGCTTCAAAGGACAGCATATTCAAAAATTTATGATTCTCTTTAAACTCTTCAAGCTCAAGTTTGATCTTCTTTGTGAATTTTTCCTTTTTGGACAGCGTCGTTTCTGAATGAATGATCTGAGAAATCTCTCTCATTTTGCACTGATTGTATTTAATCAGTTCTAATAGAAGAGCTTCCTTTGAATCAAACAGTTTATAAATAGACGCTTTTGATATTTTACAGGCATCGGCAATTGACTGCATGGAGACACTCATATAGCCTTTTTGAGAAAATAATTTCTTTGAAACCCGCAAAATCTCTTCTTGCTTTTCGTTCATCTACATAAGTCCTTTCCGAATCGGCAAAACCATATGGTCACAATGGAAACCGAGTGGTCACTTTTGCAATGATAACAAAACCAATGACCTATGACAAGAAAAGAAACTTAAAAAACACCTATCTTATGACAGGTATTTTATCCTTCCGCATGTGCGGCATATATGATGATCTGTCCGTTAAATTCGGCGATCAAAAGGTCTTTTCGCTCCTTTAC
Organism: Bacillus sp. NMCC4; assembly: GCF_002998555.1. NCBI lineage: Bacteria > Bacillati > Bacillota > Bacilli > Caryophanales > Bacillaceae > Bacillus > Bacillus sp. NMCC4. The sequence goes on from NZ_PVRA01000007.1 coordinate 149,694, forward strand.
AGAGTAAATCGCTGTCCCTTTTTTCAACTGGGAAGCTGTGCCGTGATCAAAATGTTCGGCAGCTGTTTTCTGAATGATACCTACTTGCTGATGTTTTGTGACGGTTAGTTGATGGGTCAAATCTACATTTGTTTGATAGACAGTTCCTTCCCTTCAAGACAGCTTTTATATAGTCATAGTCGTTTCCAAAGGATGTATCGTTACTTTGTATGAGGCGAGTCATGAGATTGTATGTTGGCACAAAATACGATACATTTATCGTATGAATAATCCAATCCATCCAACTCAAGAAGACATAAGACTGATTTCTGTGCTGCACGCATTGGCTGATCCAATCCGGTTAGAAATTGTCCGCTGCTTAGCAGAAGCGGGCGAGAGGACATGCGGTACGTATGAGATGAATATTGCCAAATCTACGCTTTCTCATCACTTCAAAGTGCTGAGGGAGGCAGGCGTCGTGAAAGTGAGAATTGACGGTAAACACCGCTACTATTCTTTAAGAAAAGAAGACATCGAGACCGCTTTTCCTGGACTCGTGTCATCCATTTTAGCCGTAGATAAAGAGCGGTGGTAAGCCAGCTGTCTAGTAAAGCAGCTGGCTGTTTTATTTCCCATAAATCGACTCATACAGTCTTTTCACCGCCGGCTCAATATCCTCTGGCCGCATATGAGAGAAGCCGAGGACGAGTGGAACAAAGCCTTCCTGATGCCCCGGCAATTGCTCATCAAGGGTAAAACGGTCCATCCCGTACATTTTAAGCTTTCTTTCTTTGGCTCGCTGTAAAATCTCATGCTGCGTGCGGTTTGAGCGGAACTCTGCGATAAAATGAAGTCCAGCATTTTCCCCAATAATCCGTACATTGTCAGTAAAAACCGTGTCGAGCTCTTCAATGAGCTGCTTCCGCTTTTCCTCATATAAACCATTCATTCTTTTAATATGCCGCTGATACGCCCCATCTTTTATAAAATGAAGAAGGGTGTATTGTGTAAAAAGGCTGGCTGTTTGAATGAAGAAGTGCTGTTCTTCCTTATAGCGTCTCAATAAATGCTGCGGGAGCACCATGTAGCTTAGTCTTAAGCCTGGCAGCAATGACTTTGAAAAGGTCCCCATATAAATGACTTTGTCATATCGATCCAAACTTTGCAGCGCTGGAATGCTGTCTGTACCATACTTGAATTCACTGTCATAATCATCCTCGATAATATAACGGCCGGGCTGATCGGCTGCCCAGTTTAAGAGTTGAATCCGCCGGGAAATCGGCATAATCACCCCTGTTGGGAATTGATGTGAAGGGGTAATGATTAAGACATTCGGCTGTTTTTTGTGAATGTCACTCATCCGCACCCCTTTTTGATCAATGCCAATCGTTTCAATTCGGTGATGATTGTTTTTCAGCATTTGATAGAGCCGGCGATAGCCAGGGTTTTCTAATCCGTATACTTGATCGGCTGGAAGAATGCTTGATAAAGAATGGATAAGTGATTGCGTGCCTGCGCTTAAAATGAGCTGTTCTGGGTAGCATTTGACCCCTCGCGCAAGCCCGGTCAACCGGGCAATCGTTTCCCGAAGCTCGTACACACCTTGTGGATGCGGAAGCTCACCAAACGCTTCTTGATGGAGGCTGATCGCCTTTTGTTCACTTTTCAGCCAGCTTTTAAATGGAAAATTGGCTGTATCAACAGAGATATGTGAAAAGGAATACCAGTCGTCCCGTGCAATCGACTCCTCTTTTAAATCGGCTGGAAGGGACGAGGGTTTCAGCTGACCTGACTCATGAAACGTTTCTAATGATTCCACAAAAAAACCTTTGCGTTCAACCGAATATAAATATCCCTCAGCAAGCAGCTGCTGATATGCGCCATTCACTGAATTGACGCTGACGTTTAATGTATCGGCTAACTCTCGTTTTGAGGGTAATTGATCGTGCGGCTGAAGGTTTCGGTTTAAAATTTCACCTTTAATTTTCGTATAAATTTGATGATAAATAAATCCGTTTGCCCCTGTTTGGTCTAGTTGAATTGTCAGCATCTCGTCATTCCTTCCTCTCTGGTACCATGAAAAAAATGATATTGGTACTTTCTATCATACCAAAAAATATTCAGAATAATAAAAAAGACATAAAGGGGATGGATGACAATGAGTCAAACGACAACAAACCGTTTTTCAACAGAAGAATGGCAGGGGAAAAGAGACCAATACGTCGCAAGAGGCGTGAGTAATGGCAACCGTCATCTTGCAGCGAAGGGGAAGGGAGCCGAGCTGTTCGATATCGATGGGAAACGTTTTATCGATTTTGCAGGCGCTATCGGTACATTAAATGTAGGCCATTCACATCCAAAGGTTGTGGAAGCCGTCAAAGCACAGGCAGACAGTCTGATTCACCCAGGATTCAACGTCATGATGTACGAATCGTATATTGAATTGGCAGAGAAGCTATGCCGCCTCACACCAGGCGATCATGACAAGAAAGCCATTTTTCTCAATTCAGGTGCAGAAGCTGTTGAAAATGCGGTGAAAATTGCACGTAAATATACGAAAAGACAGGCCGTTGTGTCGTTTACAAGAGGCTTTCACGGCAGAACGAATATGACGATGAGCATGACGAGCAAGGTCAAGCCATATAAATTTGGGTTCGGACCATTTGCGTCAGAGGTGTATCAAGCGCCGTACCCTTATTACTATCAAAAGCCAGAAGGATTAAGCGATGCAGCCTACGATGAGTACATCATTGATCAATTCAATCAATTCTTCGTCGCAGCCGTTGCACCAGAAACCGTTGCATGTGTGGTCATGGAACCAGTCCAAGGGGAGGGCGGATTCATTGTACCAACGAAGCGTTTTGTTCAGCATGTTGCTTCATTCTGTCAGCAGCACGGGATTGTCTTTGTTGCAGATGAGATCCAAACAGGCTTTGCGAGAACGGGGAAATACTTTGCGATTGAGCACTTTGATGTGGTGCCGGACTTAATCACGGTGTCAAAATCTCTTGCTGCTGGATTACCACTGAGCGGTGTTATTGGCAGAAAAGAACTGCTTGATGCGGCAGATCCAGGTGAGCTCGGGGGGACATATGCAGGAAGTCCATTAGGCTGTGTGGCAGCACTAGCAGTTCTTGATATTATTGAAACGGAACAATTGAATCAACGATCTGAACACATTGGACAAGTCATTGAGGACAAAGCAAATGATTGGAGAACAACGTATCCATTCATTGGGGAAGTCCGCCGATTAGGGGCAATGGCGGCGATTGAAATTGTGGAAGATCAAAAAACGCGTACACCAGATAAGAAAACAGCCGCAGCGATTGCAGCATATGCAAATGAGCACGGGCTGCTCTTATTAACGGCAGGGATTAATGGGAATATTATTCGCTTCTTAACACCACTTGTCATCACAGATGAGCTGCTGAATGAAGGACTGGGGATCATCGAGGACGCCTTCAAAGCACGCTAAACAACAAAGGGGGATGGTTGTATGCAAAAACAACAAATGGCAAAAACCATGTCGCAGTCTGACGTACTGTTTTTATCCATTGGTGCAATGCTTGGATGGGGCTGGGTTGTACTTTCGGGAGATTGGATTTTAACAGCAGGATTTTTAGGCAGTGTCATCGCCTTTGTCATCGGCGGTATTCTCGTCATCTTTATTGGACTCACGTATGCTGAGCTTTCGTCTGCAATTCCAGAGACGGGAGGAGGGCTCGTCTTTGTCCAGCGGGCATTTGGGATGAAATCAGCGTTCGTCTCAGCATGGGGCGTATTGTTTGGTTATGTGTCCGTCATTACGTTTGAAGCTGTTGCCTTGCCGACAGTTATTGATTATGTCATTCCAACACAGCATGTTGGCTTCCTATGGAATATAGGGGGATGGGACGTTTATTTCACATGGGTGTTGATTGGATCTGGTGGTGCATTGTTTTTAACAGCACTGAATTACATTGGGGCAAAGCCTGCGGCCATTTTTCAGTCTGTGTTCACTGTAGCGATTATTTTGACAGGCTTTCTCCTTTTAGGTGGCGCGACATTTAATGGAGATTTTGCAAACCTTGAGCCAATGTTTCAAGGCGGGGTTGGCGGTCTTATGGCCGTGTTAGTCATGATTCCTTTTTTATTCGTTGGATTTGATGTGATTCCGCAAGTAGCAGCAGAGATTAATGCGCCAAAGAAAATCATTGGGAGAATATTAATTATCTCCATCGTGAGTGCGGTCGTATTTTATCTGCTTATTGTCTTTGGGGTAGCTGCGGGGCTGTCAAAAGGACAGCTTGAAGCCTCTTCATTGGCGACAGCAGATGCGATGGTGCAGCTGCTCGGTCATCAGGCGTTTGGAACAGTGCTTGTCATTGGCGGTGTAGCAGGGATTGTGACGAGCTGGAATGCTTTTATCATCGGTGCAAGCCGTATTCTATATGCGATGGCGGAAAGAGGCATGATTTCCAAATGGTTTGCGTATATTCATCCAAAGTATAAAACGCCGACAAATGCCATTTTATTTCTTGGTGCTTTGGCTTTTTTTGCTCCATTACTAGGGCGTCCTGCCCTCGTGTGGATTGTCAATGCGGGCGGTGTCGGAATTATCGTTGGGTACTTAATAGTGTCCATTGCCTTTATGAGACTTCGAAAAGCAGAACCAGAGCTTGAGCGTCCATACCGCATTAAGTATTGGCGGACGACAGGCGTTTTAGCTATCGGGCTGAGTCTCCTTTTTCTTTCATTTTATTTTCCAGGAATGCCGGCCTCCTTATCATGGCCAGCTGAATGGATATTGCTTTTAGGTTGGGCACTCATTGGGTATATACTATATGTAATGAATCCAAGATCGAAGGAGACGGTAGAGCATGACAAACGAACTCAAAGTGTATAATCCTGCAACAGGAGAAGAAATTGCTTCAGTTGCTCAGCATACAAAAGAACAGATCGAAGACGCCATTACCCGCTCACACAAAGCATTCAAAGCATGGGCAAAAATGTCTGCGCATGAACGTGCCAATATCATTCGCAAGTGGTTTGACCTCATGATTGAACATAAAGAAAGGCTCGCGAAAATCATCACGGAAGAAAACGGGAAGCCGTATCAAGAAGCATTAGGCGAAATCGTCTATGCAGCTGGATACATTGAATGGTACGCAGAGGAAGCCAAACGGATATACGGCAGAACCATTCCGTCACATACGACGAACAAACGCCTTTTTGTCACAAAGCAGCCAGTTGGTCCTGTTGCGGCCATTACACCGTGGAATTTCCCAGCAGCCATGATCACGAGAAAGGCTGCACCAGCACTTGCAGCGGGCTGTACGTTTATTGTGAAACCTGCTGAAGACACGCCGCTGACGGCTATTGAACTTGTGAAATTAGGCCACGAAGCTGGAATTCCAGAGGATGCCCTGCAATGGGTGGTTGGAGATGGAAAAGAAGTCGGTGAAATATTCACAGATAGTCCATTGATTCGCAAAATCACGTTCACAGGCTCAACGCCAGTCGGAAAGCATCTGATCAAAAACAGTGCGAGTACAGTCAAGCACGTATCAATGGAGCTTGGCGGTCATGCTCCGCTCATCGTAGACAAAGATGCCAATCTTGAACTAGCTGTCAAACAAGCAGTGGCGTCTAAGTTCCGTAATGCAGGACAAACCTGTGTCTGTGCCAACCGCTTAATTGTGCATGAAGACATTCATGAAGCATTTGCTCAAGGCTTCAGCAAAGAAGTAGAAAAGCTAAAAGTGGGAAATGGCTTTGAAGAAGGCACATCCATCGGCCCAATTATCAACAAGCGCGGCTTTGATAAAATTGTCGGCCAAATTCAAGATGCAGTCGATAAAGGGGCGAAAATCCTTGTCGGCGGAGATACGCATTTCGATGATGAAAAGTCGTATTATTTTGTCCAGCCAACGGTTCTCACACATGTAGACCCTTCCATGAACATCATGCATGAAGAAACCTTTGGACCAGTGGCGCCGATTACGACGTTCAAAACGCTAGATGAAGCGATTGAATTAGCCAACGATACACCTTTTGGTCTTGCAGCTTATTTCTTTACAGAAAATTATCGAAACGGCCTCTACATCTCAGAGAATCTTGATTACGGGATCATTGGCTGGAATGATGGCGGCCCATCGGCTGTTCAAGCACCATTCGGAGGAATGAAAGAAAGCGGAATTGGCCGTGAAGGCGGCATCGAAGGGATCGAACCGTATTTAGAAACCAAATATGTATCCATTGGTTTAGACGAATAAACGTGAAAAAGACTGCCTGAGGAATCTTGGCAGTCTTTTTTATGTTAAACAGCCGGCGGAAAAAGCTGCTCCACCGTTTCTTTTGTTTCTTTCAGAATTTCGTGGATGTAATCTGCTGGTGCCTGCTCCATGCTGCTGAACAAAAGTCGTTCAACAGGCTCAACACCAATAAAATTGAAGACTTCTGTATCTGTTGTCATGCGATGGGAGGCGGAAATGATCCGCTTAGAGTCAAGAAAGGTCCTTGGAGCATCGTGCGTGTTGATAATGACACCTTTTTTGTGCCGAAGCAGGTTTTCAATAGCCCCCTGCTCATTGATTTGATAAGCGAAGCCCTCAGAAAAAACGCGTTCTACATAGCCCTTTAGCATAGCGGGTAAGCCTGTCCACCAAATGGGAAAAATAAACGTTAGGACATCTGCTTGCTGAATCAGCTTCTGCTCTGTTTGAATGGCAATTGGGACATCACCCCGTTTGATCGCAGCCTTTTCCAACATGCTTAGCTCTGGCGAAAAACCAAGAGCATAGACATCACGAACAGTCACTTCATGACCATTGTTCAAAAGAGTGCTGACAACAAGATCTAATAAGGTTTGATTTAAGCTTTGCTGGGGATGAGCAAATATAATTAGATGGTTCATCTCATAGCCTCCTAGGTGGTCATGTGTCTCATTATGGCATGCACCATTATCCTATTCAATCCTATGTTGGTAATAATAGGTTGGGAAAATGGAAGTTGATCGTCCTAGTTTGCAGGCAAAGCCTTGCATCTCGTGTTCAAATAAGGTGGATAGAAATGAAAGCGATCGTTTCCGTGAAAACGATCGCTTACGAATCAATTATTTCTTTCTAAAAGCAAGTCCCAGTGCAATCAGTGCTACGACTAGAGCAGCAATGGACAACCCTAGCACAAGTGGTGAGGAAGAGTTGGAGGCTGTTTCAGATGCCTTTTCTTCTTTTGGTTTTTCTTGTCCATGTGAATCCGTTACCGTATTAGATGCCACAATGTTTGTGATGGAATGCGGCTTATCAGCATCTTTATCGCCTGTCCATTCAACGACCGTTCCATCTTTATAATATTGATATGCATCCCATGCAGCTTCACCTGCTTTTTCAGGGTTTTTCGCTACAAAAACGAATTGCTGGAACTGTCCGGCAAGCACGCCTTTACCCGTTGCTTCCCAAGTCACTCTTGTCACCTTGCCATCTTTTTCTTCAGTTGACGTGTTCCATCCAGGGACTGGCTCATATTGCTGGAATTCTACACCTTTAGGTATTGTCACGACAACCTTAGTGGTTGGACTGTCACTCTCAGAAGGAACTTTTAACGTATAGGTTTCCCACGCATTTGTCGCAGACGTATCAGGCTTGACTGTGACATGAGCACTCACAGGAATCGCCAATAAAAATGAAGCGAGAAGCATTGGTAATAAAGCTTTAACGTATTTTTTCATATGGTATGAACTCCTTTTAGTTTCTTCTAATAAATGTGGTATCGATATTTTCAAAAGAACCAGTTAATGCATGGATTTCAATTTTCCAAGTACCTTTTTCATTTAACAAGAGGTTTTCAGCAGAGAAATGACCATTTTTTAATCGTTTCAGCTGAAATTCACTCGGTTTCTCTTCCCCGAATAAGGCGACTTTATGGATCTTGGCTGACACAGATTGAATATCTGTAATCGTTTGTCCATCCTTCTTCGTAAATGCGACCTCGAATGTGTTTTTCCCCGGAGCATTCGGGGTAATGCTCATGGACACAATGTCACGATGCTCCACTTGGTTTGCGCCGAAGAATGGCTCAGGTGCAGGCGGAGGAGGGCTCGGAATATTGGTAAACACAGCCGTTAATAACAAAATGGCGATTCCGATGATCCACTCAGCTCGTAACGAAACGTTTTGTTTCTGTTTCTTTTCCCATCTCAGCATCAAGTAATGGACAAGTCCTAGAAGGCCCATCATGATAAATAAACCAAGCTTGATTAAAAAGGTTCTTCCGTACGCTGATTGGAAAAGAGCATCAAACGATTGCAAAATGAAGATGGCATTCACAAATCCTGAAAACACAATGAGTCCAACAGAGAGCAGTGCCCAAGGGTGAAACGCATTTAATGTATTTCGGATGAGCGGCTGATCTTCATTTGGCAGCTTCTTCAACAATAAAAGCACAATGGCTGTTAAACCACCGACCCAGATCGATGCAGAAACGAGATGGATGAAATCAAGTGACGTTGTCAGTATTTTATTATCGGTTGCTGCTGGATGTCCGATTTGTGCCTTCAGCCAGAGAAGCACTGCGAATAAGAGCAGTGGAAACAACCAGACCCGAAAAGATGTGAAATCCCCTTTTTTCATCGCGACTATGCTCCAAATGGTCAGAAGAACAAATGACACCATGAGCATCATCCACAAACTACCGCCAGAAGTCGACGCAATGGTTTCTTGTAAGAGGGATGGTTGAAATGCCCCCAAAAAGGACACGTCTGCCGCTGATTTTGTTTGAATTGGCAGCTGGAACACGAGTGCTCCGCCCATCATGATCAGTGACAAAGTCAAAAGCCGTTTCATTCGTTTCACTAATACAGGAGAAATGGCTGTTTTAAACCAAAACAGTCCAAACAAAATGGTCCCGAGAAATAAGCTAAACGACGTATAAAGTAAGGCTTTATCAATGGTCGAGGCTACATCGATGGATTCATTCGTTTGACCTTGATCTAATTGGTCAAAACCGCCACCCGCTTTGCCAATACTAAACGGGATCATGCCAGAGACAGAGTGTCCGTCTGCTGATACCGCATTCCACTGAATGGTATAAATCCCCTTTGGTAAATCCTTTTTTAAAGCAGCTTCCATGATTTTTTGATCTTTAATGACCGTATCTCCTTTATCCACACGATCACCTTTTGCATTTAGCACCTTAATGGCATGAAATCCACTTTCGATTCCTTCACTAAATGTGATAGAGACTGAAGGAGGCTGCTTCTCCAGCTCTTCATTTGCCGCTGGATTTGAGCTGACGACGTATGCATGAGCAACTGCTTCCTTTGGAATGAAAAAAGCGAACGTGACGATAAGGAGCAGAATCCACTTACTATGTTTCAACAAGATAAATAACCGCCTTTCTACCTATGAAAATGTCTCATGTATCAGAAAGAAAGCGGCAGTAAACTGTGAGTCACAGAAAAAACCGCTCCTCCTATTGTGCCGCTCACTCTAAAAGGTAAACGAAACAAACAGCAAGATGGTTCACTTTTTCTGTGTCATGTCTGCGCAGACATTTCTTGATTGAATAGGTTTGATCATGTATAAGCCTAGTCGATTTAAGAAGAGGAAACAAGAAGTGACTATTTGAAAGTTGTGAAATTCCAATGAATTTTGCATCAAAACCACGGCACGTCAACCTTTTTACTCCATTTGTCCTATGCTCTGACAGAGAATTCACATCATATTTCAATTTTGTCACACACTAAGTGACAAAGTGACATTTAGTTTCAATTGAAGGGAAAGTGAAAGCGTTTTACGATAAGGTTAAGGGCTTCACTGACACTTGTTCTTATATCTTTTGACCTATAAAGCCCTGAATAAAGGGAGAGAAGAAAGGAGTTTTCATAGATGCAGGAAAAAAGCGGATTCCGCGTAAAAGTACAGCGCTTTGGAAGCTATTTAAGCGGCATGATTATGCCGAATATTGGAGCATTTATCGCTTGGGGACTCATTACGGCATTGTTCATTCCGAGTGGCTATTTGCCAAATGAACAATTAGCTTCACTTGTTGGTCCAATGATCAACTACTTACTGCCGCTCTTAATCGGTTACACAGGCGGTAAGCTCGTATACGACCATCGAGGCGGGGTACTCGGTGCAACCGCGACGATTGGGGTCATTGTCGGTTCGGACATTCCAATGTTTTTAGGTGCCATGATCATGGGACCACTTGGCGGTTACTTGATTAAGAAAATTGATCAGCTGTTCAAAGATCGAATCAAATCGGGCTTTGAGATGCTTGTGAATAACTTTACGGCAGGGATTCTAGGTGCCATTCTTGTCGCGATTGCCTTCTACGCCATCGGCCCAGTGGTACTTGGTCTAAATAAAGCCCTTGCAGCAGGTGTAGATATCATTGTGAATGCACATTTGCTTCCGCTGGCAAGTATTTTCATTGAACCAGCGAAAGTCTTGTTCTTAAACAATGCGATTAACCAAGGAATTTTAGGTCCTTTAGGGGTGGAGCAAGCGGCAAAGACAGGGCAGTCCGTTCTGTTCTTGCTTGAAACAAACCCAGGACCAGGGTTAGGTGTTCTACTTGCGTACATGTTCTTTGGTAGAGGAAATGCGAAACAGTCTGCACCGGGTGCGATTGTCATTCAATTCTTAGGAGGAATTCATGAGATTTACTTCCCGTACATCTTAATGAAACCAAAGCTCATTTTGGCGGTTATTGCAGGGGGAGCAAGCGGCGTTCTGACCTTTTCCCTGTTAAATGCAGGCTTAAAGGCTGTGCCGTCACCAGGAAGTATTATCGCCCTCATGCTGATGTCACCAAAAGGCGGACACCTTGCTGTTCTTGCAGGTGTTGTCGTGGCAGCCGTCGTATCATTCCTTGTCGCTTCTGTGATTTTGAAGGCTTCAAAAGCTGTTGATGAGGATCTAACAGCAGCAACAGAAAAGATGCAGGACATGAAAGGGAAGAAAAGCGCTGCAGCCGCCGCTCTTACAGCTCAAAAAGAAGATGCTGAAGCAAATGAGCAAGCAGCATCTCCAAGTGATGTCAATCCAGATGACGTGAACAAAATCATCTTTGCCTGCGATGCAGGAATGGGCTCAAGTGCGATGGGCGCATCCATCTTAAAGAATAAAGTCAAAAAGGCAGAGCTTGATATTGATGTGACAAACACATCCATCAGCAACATCCCAGATGACGCCGATGTGGTCTTTACTCATAAAGATTTAACAGACAGAGCCAAGGCGAAACTGCCGGGCGCTGTGCATATCTCAGTTGATAATTTCTTAAACAGCCCGAAATACGATGAGCTGATTGAGAAATTGAAAAAATAACATGACGAAACGGGTTGAGTTCAATTTTTCTTTATTGAACTCCCCGTTTTGGTTGTTTTTCTGATTTTCCATTCTAAAAAAGGTGTGTGATCATTCATGAAACAAGTACTTTCAAAAGACAATATTTTTCTAAACGAACAAGCAGGCTCAAAAGAAGAAGCCATTAAAAAAGCGGGCGAGGTCCTAGTGGCAAACGGCTATGTCACAAGTGATTATGTTGACAAAATGTTTGAAAGAGAAAATATCTCATCTACATTTATGGGCAACGGGATTGCGATTCCTCATGGAACAGAGGATGCGAAAGCGGCTGTCCTTCATTCTGGGATTTCCATCATTCAAATTCCAGAAGGTGTTGAATACGGAGAAGGAAATATCGCCAAAGTTGTCTTTGGCATCGCTGGTAAAAACAACGAACACCTCGATATTCTTTCTCAAATTGCGATTGTCTGTTCAGAAGAAGAAAATGTAGAACGCATCATCCATGCAAAGGATCAGGATGAACTGATCGCCATCTTTAACGAGGTGAACTAACATGAAGGCACTTCATTTTGGAGCAGGAAATATCGGCAGAGGGTTTATCGGATCTTTGTTAAAAACATCAGGCTTTGAGCTTGTCTTTACCGATGTAAATGAAGCGGTCATCAACGAGCTGAATGAAAGAGGAGAATACACGGTTGAACTCGCAGCGCCGGGTCAAAAACAAGAAGTGGTCGGCCCTGTGACAGCGATCAATTCTGCACAAGACACAGCGGCATTAACAGAGGCCGTCGCATCAGCCGATTTAATTACAACAGCTGTTGGACCAGCCGTTTTGAAGATCATAGCTTCATCGATTGCTGAAGGATTAAAAGAGAAAAAGCCTGACCATATCATCAACATCGTGGCATGTGAAAATATGATTGGAGGCAGCTCTCATTTAAAAGAAGCCGTTTTCTCTCATTTAACAGAAGAGGAACAAGAAGCGTTGTCACAAACAGTTGGTTTTCCAAACGCTGCTGTGGACCGCATTGTTCCGATTCAGCACCATGAGGACATTCTGAAAGTATCAGTCGAGCCTTTTTTCGAGTGGGTCATTGATGAGACTGGCTTTATTGGTGACGTTCCTCAGATTGAAGGAGCAACCTTTGTAAAAGATTTGACGCCGTATATTGAGCGCAAACTCTTTACTGTCAACACAGGGCATGCACTAGCTGCTTATGTCGGGTATCAGCAAGGCGTTCAAACGATTAAAGAAGCCGTCGATACACCAGAGATTCGCCGAGTTATTGAAGGAGCACTTCATGAAACAGGCAGTTATTTAATCGACACATATGGCTTTCAAAAAGAAGAACATGATGCGTATATTCAAAAAATCATCAAGCGATTCGAAAATGCTTTTATCTCCGACGAAGTCACTCGTGTCGCACGATCTCCTCTTAGAAAGCTGGGAGCAGACGACCGTTTAATCGGTCCAGCGAAAAAGATCAAACAGCCAGTGTACTTAATCAAAGGCATCGCTGCAGCTCTCGCTTATGACTTTGCCGAAGACGAAGAAGCGGTTCGTTTGCAGGCATTAAGAAAAGAAAAAGGCATTGAAGGTGTGCTGGAAGAAGTATGTGGCCTCACACCAACAGACGATCTCTATCAAGCCATTCTGAAAGAAACAGCTCGATAATCAGAAAATCCCTTTCCAACGAGTGAAAGGGATTTTTTTATGACTTTTTTAATAGTTTTCCCCGCTTGACGATATATGATGTAAGGGGGAATTTGTATATGAAAAAGAAAACGTTTGCGTCAAGAAGTGTCTTTTTTCAATTAATGTCTGCCATTATCGTGATCACGATCTTAACCGGCGGACTTGTAGGCACAACGGGGTATTTGTTAGCGAAACATGTCTTAATTGATGCCGGGAAAGCAGATTTAAAGCACATCGTCAGCGGAGCAATGGCTACACTTGCACAGTTGAATGATCGTGTAGAGAAAAAAGAACTGACGCTTGAACAGGCACAGGAACAAGCCCGTATTTACTTGAGCGGGCCTAAAAATGACAACAGGAAAGGGTACCAATTTCAAAAATCAGATTTTATTTATAAAAATAAAGGCTATCTCGTCGCATATGGAGCAGATTATTCCTCTCAAGTCCATCCTGTCAATGACATTGGCGTCATTCCAGATAATACGACCAATCGTGAAAAAATGGTCGCTGGAGCCAAATCAGAAGGCGAGGATGCACACTATGTGACCTATTTAGATAAGGACGATGCCACCGGGGAAGAAAAACAAAAGCTTGCCTATATGAGTCAGTTCACGCCCTGGAATTGGAGTATCGGTATCGCCGTCTTTCAGGATGAATTTTATAAAGAATTAGAGCAGATGAAGCTCTATATCATGCTCATTACAGCAGGTGTTGCTCTTCTCAGTCTTGGCGTCTTTTATTTAGCTGCTCGAGGAAAAGTCAGGCTGCTCAAGCAAGTCACTGCTGCTTCAAAAGAAATTGCGGCGGGGAATCTTGAACGCACGAGTTTAAAAGAAACAACAGATGAAATTGGACAGCTGGCAAAAGGCTTTAATCATATGTCAGGAGAACTCAGGACACTTGTGAGCGGTCTACAGGAAACGAGCAGCCAGCTTGTTGAATCAGCGACAGATTTATCGGCGATATCTGAAGAAACCTCAGCCAGCAGTGAAGAGATAGGCCGAGCGATTGGTGACATATCGACTGGAACGCTTCATCAGGCATCTGACCTTGATGCAGCCAATCAACAAATGACCCAGTTCAATCAATCCATTGAGAACGTCAAAGAACAAAGCGATCAAATTAAACGAATCTCTGACCAATCGAGTCAATCATCGCAGCAGGGCCAGAAAATTGTTCAGAAATTAAAACAATCAAATGAACAATCAATTCAGGCGTCTAAAGGTATTAGAACAGGAATCGACCAGTTAAGTATAAAAGTACAGGATATTTCTCAAATCACAGATACGATTGAAAGCATTTCAAATGAGACGAATTTACTTGCGCTGAATGCAAGCATTGAGGCTGCACGCGCAGGAGAGCACGGCAAAGGCTTCTCGGTTGTGGCGAGTGAAGTGCGGAATTTAGCTGAGCAGACAAAGCAATCAGCCGTTCAAATTCAGCAAATGGTACAAGGCATTAAAGAAGAAACGACGGTAACAGCCGGTATGATGTCGAGCACAATGGATCGTTTTGCTGAGTTAGATGAAGCGGTACATGCAACAGAACATGAATTCAATGCCATCTCTTCGTCAATTTCACAAACCATCGTTGAAACAGATGCAATGGCAAAAGAGCTGAATGCATTGCTGGAGCAAAACGATCTCATCACAAAAGCGATGCAAGGCGCCGCCCATATTTCTCAAGAAAATGCCGCTGCGATCGAAGAGATCACCGCATCCACAGATGAACAAGTGACAGCCATCTCCAATGTGGCAAAAGCAGCAGAAAGACTCAATGAACTAAGCATACGATTGAATCAGGACATTGCACGTTATCGTCTATAAATCATTTTGACTGTGTGTCACTTGTCAGGTACTATGTAGTTAATCTAAAAACCTTGCTCACGCAATCAAAAGGAGTGTACCGGTCATGAAAAAGAAAATATTGATGTTCTTACCTTGTGGCTATGGATACTCCACTGCTGTTTTCTTTTAGAATAGATAGAAATTGGTGAAGTCTGTCTACATGAGGAAGAATCTAGCAGAAAAATCAAAGTGAGTGAGGGATATAATATGGAAAAAATCACGAGAAAAAACCCAGAAAGTATGCCGAAGCCCGTTGGCAGCTATAGTCATATCACAAGAGTACCAAAGGGCGCGGGATTATTTGTTACATCGGGTCAAGTCGGAACAGATATGGATGGACAGGTACCATCAAGTTTAAACGACCAGGTAACCAATACGTTTGAAAATATCAAAAAAATCCTTGAATCAGAAGGATTGAACGAAGAGCATGTCATCAAGGTCAATATATGGGCAACGGAAGAAATCGACTGGGACCATCTATATCCTCAGTGGGATACGATCTTTAAAACAGCTTACCCATCAATGACGGTTGCTTATGTATCAGCTTTAGGATGGCCCGAGCTGAAAATTGAAATTGAGCTATGGTGCGCCGATATATGATCAAAAAAAAGAACAGTGCAAACTGTTCTCAGATTGTAGAGAAACTCATGTTTTTCTACAATCTTTTTTATTTTCATCGTAATTATGATGGATGGGATTTAATGAAAAAGGCCTCCCACACACCTAGCCTAGCTTCGCTAGGTGTGTGGCAATC
>NZ_PVRA01000008.1:0-145251 GCF_002998555.1 Bacillus sp. NMCC4
ATCAGGTTGATAGGTCTGAGGTGGAAGCGTGGTGACACGTGGAGCTGACAGATACTAATAGATCGAGGACTTAACCTATATTCTAATGTGAAGCATGAACATTGTTATCTAGTTTTGAGAGAACATTTTTAAAATATCTCTTGATTTATTTTCAATACATAGTATAATATCTTTTGTCACTAAATTGTCTGGTGATGATGGCGAAGAGGTCACACCCGTTCCCATGCCGAACACGGAAGTTAAGCTCTTCAGCGCCGATGGTAGTTGGGGGTCTCCCCCTGTGAGAGTAGGACATCGCCAGGCTTTCTTCATTCCGCAGTAGCTCAGTGGTAGAGCTATCGGCTGTTAACCGATCGGTCGTAGGTTCGAATCCTACCTGCGGAGCCAATTTGGAGAGCTGTCCGAGTGGCCGAAGGAGCACGATTGGAAATCGTGTAGGCGGTAACCCCGTCTCAAGGGTTCGAATCCCTTGCTCTCCGCCACAATTTACATAATAAAGGGCCCGTTGGTCAAGCGGTTAAGACACCGCCCTTTCACGGCGGTAACACGGGTTCGAATCCCGTACGGGTCACCATTTTATAGAATATACACCAGTATTTTTATTCGGAGGATTAGCTCAGCTGGGAGAGCATCTGCCTTACAAGCAGAGGGTCGGCGGTTCGAGCCCGTCATCCTCCACCATATCTTTTATATCGTCGCGGGGTGGAGCAGTTCGGTAGCTCGTCGGGCTCATAACCCGAAGGTCGCAGGTTCAAATCCTGCCCCCGCAACCAAAATGGTCCGGTAGTTCAGTTGGTTAGAATGCCTGCCTGTCACGCAGGAGGTCGCGGGTTCGAGTCCCGTCCGGACCGCCATTTTTAAAAAGAATACTTGGCTCGGTAGCTCAGTTGGTAGAGCAACGGACTGAAAATCCGTGTGTCGGCGGTTCGATTCCGTCCCGAGCCACCACTATTTGCCGGTGTAGCTCAATTGGTAGAGCAACTGACTTGTAATCAGTAGGTTGGGGGTTCAAGTCCTCTTGCCGGCACTGTTTTTCAAATGTGGAGGGGTAGCGAAGTGGCTAAACGCGGCGGACTGTAAATCCGCTCCCTCCGGGTTCGGCGGTTCGAATCCGCCCCCCTCCACCATTTTTGTTTTCATAGGGGCATAGTTTAAAGGTAGAACAGAGGTCTCCAAAACCTCCGGTGTGGGTTCGATTCCTACTGCCCCTGCCAATTTTCTTAATATGATTCATAACATCTATGGCGGTTGTGGCGAAGTGGTTAACGCACCAGATTGTGGCTCTGGCACTCGTGGGTTCGATTCCCATCAATCGCCCCATTTTATTATTGGGCTATAGCCAAGCGGTAAGGCAACGGACTTTGACTCCGTCATGCGTTGGTTCGAATCCAGCTAGCCCAGTTGATTTGCGGAAGTAGTTCAGTGGTAGAACACCACCTTGCCAAGGTGGGGGTCGCGGGTTCGAATCCCGTCTTCCGCTCCAATAATGGCGGCATAGCCAAGTGGTAAGGCAGAGGTCTGCAAAACCTTTATCCCCGGTTCAAATCCGGGTGTCGCCTTTTTTGAAAAGACTGCCGGGGTGGTGGAATTGGCAGACACACAGGACTTAAAATCCTGCGGTAGGTGACTACCGTGCCGGTTCAAGTCCGGCCCTCGGCACCATTATTTTTTATCATAAGTTGCGTTCTTTAATGATCATGCCGGTGTGGCGGAATTGGCAGACGCGCACGACTCAAAATCGTGTTCCTCACGGAGTGCCGGTTCGACCCCGGCCACCGGTATCTATTAAAAGTTTCATGATCGGTTTTTACCGTCAACCTAACGTTTCACCACAATGGTGAAACGTTTTTTTGTGGTTAAAACGAGTTATTTAGATGAAAATATAAACTTATTAGAAAATTTTGCAACAGCAGTTAGGCGTTATACCACTCTTATCAAGCAGATCGTGTAGCTGCCTCCCTTGAAATAAGAAGGACCAATAGAATATGCTAAATGCTGAAGGAAATGAATTCGCCTAGGATTATCTCGATTTTGAACATGGCTTGTGTTTAGATGACTACGGGGAGACATTCTCAGCAGCTGAAAGCGTGTATTATGTTGAAGATCGTTGGGAGAACTACGATAAAATCAAAAAAGTGATTCAAAAGCGTTATATAGATTGGGTGAATCAACGTTAAGGAATCTAGTTTTGTTTCAATAAATAAGAGCTTCTCATCTTTGTACTGTTTCATGTGGACGTTACAATTGGCTATAGGAGATAAATAGAATGAATTTAGAGGGGCGGAGTTGTTATCTTGCAAACGAAGACGATATTACAGACCATCATTGAAGACGAGGGATCACGAGATTATCCGCTTTTTAGACAGTACTGTGAGAGAAAAGAGCAGGGTCTGCGTAAAGATGCGCTTAAAGTTCTTCAGTCCTTTATTGCGGAGATGAAGGAGAACGAGGTTGAAGCAAAGCGTGTATTTGTTGCTTGGCTGTTTGAGTGGATTGAACGGTTTGAGGATGGTCATCATTTGCTTGTGTTTCCATTGGTAAATGAGGTGATTCAGCCCGTTCTGCAAGAGTGGGAGAATGTTGATCCAATGGATGTGAGACCATATCGCTGGCAAGGCTTGTTCGTGCATCAGGGAGAAGGGCTGCCTTACTTATTGAAGGCACTAGAGCTTGGAGGCAGCAAGGAGCAGCGTGTGATAGTTCAAATTTGTGAAACCTATCTATCGGCCTTATGGTATTCGTTTCATCATATACATGAAGATCTTTATTTAAGCACCTATGAGAAAGATGAAGAGCGAATTCAGGGCATTGAAGATGTCATGACACTGATTGAAGATAAGAGGATTCGTACCAATGTTGAAAAACATTCGGTCTACTATAACCAGCTTTTATCGGATTGGAAGGAATTTCAGCAGACGGAGACAAGAGGCTTTATGAAATGGTGTGCGGAGCGTAAGAAGCCCTATGAGTGGGTAGAGGCATTTTATTATCATCAATAGATGAGGAAACGGCAGAATTCATTCTGCCGTTTTTTTACTTATGCCATATTCGCTCTATTTCTACATGATCTGGTCTAAAATATTGCAGAACATAGACATCTGGATTGCTTAGCTGATCCCACTCCTTGAATCCAATCGTGGGATCGGCGTGTTTTAGAAGCAGGCTCATAATATTGCCATGTGTGGCGAATAAGGTATGATCTTTTCCTAATTTTATTTGTTCATAGAGTGCCTCTACAATACGGTTCATCGCTTCTTGGCTCGATTCTCCGCCTTCACAGGTCATATGTAAGTCCGAAAAACTGAGCTTTAGTTTCTCATACCAATCGTCCATTGGTTTGCTGCTTAACACACGTTCAGAAAGACGCTGATCAATTTGTACCTCGAGCTGTTTCACATGAGCAAGGGGCTCAGTGGTTTGGATCGCTCGTTTATAAGGACTTGAGATGATCTGATTGAGGTGGATACCGGAAAAGAACTGTGCTAGTTCGTGAGATTGTGCGATGCCTTGAGGCGTTAAAGACGCATCCTCGGATTGTCCATTTGCTTGGCAATGTCTGACGATATAATATGTTTTCATGGGGCACACCTCTCATCGAGTATAAAAAAATCATCCAGGATTGGATGAGGATTCATGAAGGTCTAGGTTCATTTGTTCGGATCTGTTTCTTTATAGGGATCTGTTAGCTTCGAGGTTAGGTCTAAGTTGAACAAAAAATCGTCTACGGTGTCTGTGCCAAAGGGAAGTGTGGAGAAGTTGATTGGGATGCTGCCTTCTTGCTTTTCTGAAGTGACCTGCTGTTTAGGCTGCTTTTTTCTCCAGTACTTAAACAAGCGCATGTAAAGCCCCCTTTTCTATGAAAAAGATGGATTTATACATAATATACGGGGAGAGTTGTCCAGGCGTCAAATGTTTTCTTAGAGAACGATGAAAAGAGCCACAGGAAAGTGCAGCTCTTTTTGTACATTTACATAGCACGACGTAATGCTTTCAGCACTTTACGTTCGCATTTTAAGTTATATCGCTTGTGATGGAGTTTATCCGTGTTACATCTGCCAATGACTTGTCTGACATCTGGATGATAAATGATGAGATTCCTGAAAGTTGGATCATTTAATAACGTGTGAAACCAGCTGAATTTTTTGAGATGCGCTGCATTTCTAGAGATATCCTCTTCATCTACCTGTAGAAAAGGGATATACACAGCAAGTGAAAAGATATCGAAAATGAATCCCATTTTGGTTCCTCCCCCCATATTATTTCCTACGCTTAGAAGAAGGAAAGGTTTCATTCAATAAACCTTTAAAAACAATCCCAGTGCATCAACCATTCTTTTTTGTCTTTGTCGTAATAGAAATACATCGTGCCGTTATCACCAATCATAAACCGAGGTTTTTCTTCTGGGGCGATTTGCAGCATGAATTCTCCTGGTTGATGACGGGGTGGGGATTGAATATATGCGCCATATCCATCGATTTTTGTGAATGAATAATTTGTGTATTGCTTAAAGAAGTGTTCTGTCGCTTCCTCACTTTCATTTACTTCTGATAAATCAACATATGACCACGCTTTTTCCCAGCAAGGGAAGTCCTTTTGCTCACTTTCATTCCATTGAATTTGAAAGGGTTTGAGTCCTCTCACTTCTTCTGGAGTCTCAACTACTTCGAATCCTTCCATAGTTGCGTATTCAATAAGCTTCCAGCCTTCGCCGTTTTTGGTGATATCAATCGGAAGTGCTTTCTGATTAAGAAAGATTTGAATCATCTTACATTCATTGAATCCGTTCATTCCTCCTGGCACTTCAGGTAAATAAATTTGTAAGATCGGAATCATGACACCATCTTGATCTGCTGGCCAGCCTTGATCGGGGTGGATGAAGAAATGACCGGCAAACCAGCTGTGTGCTGCTGGATCAGGACGAAAACCGCCAATCTTAGCCACGATGGGTGTTTTTCCTAGTTGTTCTAATTCGTGAAAAGCCTTTATCTCCATTACTTATCCCTCAATCTTTAGCCAGCAATGTGGGCATCTTGAAACGTGCCATTGATATTGCCTGAGACAATGATGACATGTCCCCAAAATAAATCACCGTCATGACAGTACACTTCAAACTCTCCATCTGGGTAAGCATGAAGGCTTTCGAGTGAGATGCGGCTCATAAATTGATCCAGTGTGAGCTCTTCTTGTTTTTCAGCGGAGTCATCTTGTGCCTGCCAGTCTTTAGCTAGTTCAATCAGTTGATTTGCTGCAAATGATTTAATGGAAGAGTTCCATGTGGTCTGCTCTTCCATGAGTTGTCTAGCGGTTCGAAGAGAGTCGTTTACTTTTTCATCTTCTTCGAGGTTGAAGTAGAGCAGGCAATCTTGATTGCTCCATTGGATCGTTGTTTCAAATAAGTCTAGTCCTTTCACTAATTCAAAGGTGCCCAGCATGTCATCATGGTAAAAGACAGGTTTTTGAGCTTCTTCTCGTATCTCTTGAAGCTCTTGATCCTGTGTATCTGTATCGATGAGTGATACAAGCATGAACTCACCTTCACCTTTTCGGACCTGAAGTGTCACGATTGATTCTTTATGTAATTGTGCCTGCTTTTCCCGCAAGCCCTCTTCATCTGTTAACCAGCAGAGCCTTATGTTTTCGGTTGTGATGAGGTCTTTTTCCTTCCATGCAATCAGTGGAATAGAAGCGGTCCAAAGAGATTCCTGTCCGGTTTTTCCTGCGCCTACTCCTGAAGGTCCTGTGACAGCAATGATGTGATCTATTTCTTCTGAAAATCTTTCTTTAAATGCGCTTATTTGTTTGTTATTCTTCATGTGATGTCCTCCAGCCTGCTTTTTGAAAATCTATATCTTTATCACACCGCACATCAGGAGGAGAAATCAAGCTTTTTTTTGCTTAAAACTTTTTTAGATTGACAGAGGGAGAGAAAATACATGGATTGCTGGAGGGTGAGTCACAATAAAAAACAAATGGATTATGTATCGAATTTTGTATAAATTTAGGTGAAAGAGTCGAAAGGCCTAGGTGATTCTTCCTTTTCTTTATAATTACTTTGACACGAATAGATGAAAAAAGTAAAGTAGTACTGAGTGATTTACAAACCCTTCTTCATCCACTAAAACATGAAGTGTGTGTAAATGAAGTGTAAATGGATATTTTTCCTTTTATTTACTCGTATTTTTTTTGAAACCTTTGAAGCTTCTCATACGTTATATTAAAGGAGCACATATATCCGGCGGAAACAGAGCATCGGAATGCTTGGTGAAGAAGATTTACATTTGCAAAATCAATGTAAATTTTTTATGATTTCATTTAAATCAGAACGATAACTAAGAAAGAAGAGGTTTTATGAAAAAAATATTTGCGAACAAATATAGCTTTTTTGTATTGGCTGTCCTTTTATTTTGGGCGAAATCGTACGCTGCCTACAAAATGGACTTTAATTTAGGAGTGAAAGGTTCTTTTCAAGAGGGGCTTCTCTTATTAAATCCATTTAGTTCAGCCATTGTGTTTTTGGGACTGGCTCTCTTTTTGAAGGGTCGTAAATCTGCCATTGTTTTAATTGTTATTGACTTTATTATGACCGCACTTTTATATGCGAATGTAGCGTACTACCGTTTCTTTGATGACTTTTTGACTTTCTCCACAATGAAGCAAGCAGGCAATCTTGGAGGAGGCATGACTGGCGGTGTATTATCTAGTATTAAGCCGCATGACCTTTTGTATTTCCTTGATATCATTATCTTGATTGCGATTGTGATTTGGAGACCAGAAGTGAAGAAATTCCAAATGAAAAAGACATTTGCACTGCTGATTGTGGCTGCAGGTGTAGGACTGTTTTTTGTAAACCTTCATTTAGCTGAAAAGGACCGTCCAGAATTATTAACAAGAACATTTGATCACAAATATGTTGTCAAATACTTAGGTGTTTATAATTATACGATTTATGACGGAGTACAATCAGCACAAAATGCAACACAGGTAGCAAATGCGAGCAGTGAAGATTTAACGGATGTTGTAAACTATACGGCTTCTCACTATGCGAAGCCAAACGCAGAGTATTTTGGTAAAGCAAAAGGGAAAAACATCATTAAAATCCATTTAGAAAGCTTCCAGTCTTTCTTAATTGACTACAAACTAAATGGAGAAGAAGTGACGCCGTTTTTAAACAAACTAGCTCATGGTAAAGAGGATTTTACGTATTTCGACAACTTCTTCCATCAGACAGGTCAAGGAAAGACAGCTGATGCTGAGCTAATGATGGATAATAGTATGTTCGGCTTGCCAGAGGGAGCAGCGTTTGTGACAAAAGGTGAAAATACTTACCAATCACTCCCTGCCATCCTAGATCAAAAAGCAGGCTATACGAGCGCAGTGCTTCACGGGGACTATAAATCTTTCTGGAACCGTGACACGATTTATAAGCATATGGGATATGATCAATTCTTCGATGCTTCATATTACAACATGGATGAAGAAAATCTTGTGAATATGGGTCTGAAGGATAAACCATTCTTCAAAGAATCAATCCCGATGCTACAATCAATGAAAAAGCCATTTTATGCACATTTAATGACATTGACTAATCACTATCCATTTAATTTAGATGAAAAAGATGCGACAATTGCTAAGGCAACAACTGGTGACAAAACAGTAGATAACTACTTCCAAACAGCAAGATATCTAGATGAGTCATTAGAGCAATTCTTTAAAGACTTGAAAAAATCAGGTATGTATAAAGACTCTGTCATTTTATTATATGGTGATCACAACGGTATTTCTGAAAACCATAACCGTGCAATGAGCGAAATTCAAGGGAAAGAAATTACACCTTATCAAAACGCACAAAACCAGCGTGTACCACTCATGATTCGTATTCCTGGCAAACAGGGCGGCGTGAACCATACGTATGGTGGTGAAGTAGACGTGATGCCTACGCTTCTTCACTTACAAGGTATTGATTCAAATGAGTATGTGAATTTTGGAACAGATCTATTCTCTAAGAAGCATGATCAAACTGTTGCATTCCGTAACGGAAACTATGTGACACCAAAATATACACTCGTAGATAACACTGTCTACGATACAAAAACAGGTAAAGTTGTGAAACAAAATAAAAAGACAGAGGCGATTAAAGCCCGTGTCGATAATCAGTTAAGCCTTTCAGATAAAGTGCTTTATAGGGATCTTCTTCGATTCCATAAGCTGTCTGACTTTAAACCAGTGAATCCATCTGATTATTTCTATGGTAAATCAAAAGAAAAAGAAGAGGATTCTTCTGCTAAGTAACTGAGTTTTGGGCAAGCACAGAAGGGTGCTTGCCTTTTTCTCTCTCACCGCTTGATTTGTTGGCAAAATATGTTTATATTTAGGGTGATACAAGCGTGATGCTGGCGTGCAGCTGGCGGAACTCATTTCGTCCTAGGGGATTTCAGGAGGAGCTTATGACAACAAATACAAAAACACAAAAAAAGAAATCAGAAGTATGGGGCTGGCTCAAAGCGATCTTAATCGCATTCATCGCTGTTTTTATCATTCGTAACTTTTTATTCGCACCGTATATTGTAAAAGGGACCTCTATGGATCCAACATTGCATAATACAGAGCGGGTTTTTGTGAATAAAACGGTTGATTACTTCGGCGATTACAAACGGGGACAGATCATTGTTCTTGATGGGGAAGATCGCAGCACTCATTATGTAAAACGATTAATTGGTTTACCCGGTGATAAAATTGAAATGAAAAATGACCAGCTATATGTCAATGGACAAAAAGTGGCGGAGCCTTACTTAGCGTCAAACAAAAAGAAAGCAGCCGCAGATGGGACCTTGCTGACACCTGATTTTGGTCCTCTTACTGTTCCAAAAGGAAAGTATTTTGTCATGGGTGACAATCGTCAAAACTCAATGGACAGCCGCAATGGCTTAGGTCTTTTTACAAAGAGTGATATTCAAGGAACCACTTCATTTGTGTTTTACCCTTTCCAAGACATTCGACTTCTCAATGATTAATGACTCATAAAAAAAGCACACAGAGGTGTGCTTTTTCTATTTCATTCAGCATGGCTTTTTGTGATCGCCTGTTCAAGATCTGCAAGGATGTCTTCAATCGCTTCTGTTCCAACAGATAAACGAATGAGTTCTGGTGTGACGCCTGTCGCTTTTTGTTCTGCTTCACTTAATTGTTGATGTGTTGTGCTGGCAGGATGAATGATCAGTGATTTAGAATCGCCGACATTTGCGAGGTGTGAGAAAAGCTTAACGGAATCAATGAGCTTTTTACCAGCAGCTCGCCCACCTTTAATACCGAATGTGAGAATGGCGCCTTGTCCTTTTGGCAAATAGGTTTGAGCAAGCTCATAAGATTCATGGCTTTCAAGACCTGGGTAGCTTACCCAATCTACAAGAGGGTGATCTTGTAAAAATTGCGCTGTTTTTAACGCATTTTCACTATGACGCTCGAGACGCAAATGCAAAGTTTCTAGGCCTTGCAGAAGTAAAAATGAGTTGAAAGGTGACAAGGCTGCTCCTAAATCCCGTAAGAGCTGCACACGTGCTTTTGTGATATAAGCGGCTTCTCCAATTGCTTCGGTATACGTCAGGCCGTGGTAACTTGGATCTGGTTCAGTCAGCCCTTTGAACTTATCACTGTCAGCCCAAGGAAACTGGCCGCTATCGACAATGACACCGCCGATTGATGTACCATGACCGCCAATGAATTTCGTAGCGGAATGGACGACAATGTCTGCACCAAACTCGATCGGTCTTAATAAATAGGGGCTTGCGAGCGTATTGTCCACAATAAGCGGAATATGGTGCTTGTGTGCAATGGCTGAGACGGCTTCAATATGTAGAATGTCGCCTTTAGGATTCCCAATGCTTTCTGCATACACTGCCTTCGTTTTGTCTGTAATCGCTGCTTCGAGTTCTTCCAAGTTGGATGAATCAACAAATTTCACTGTAATGCCGAGCTTTTTGAGTGTATGGGCAAATAAATTGTACGTGCCTCCATAAAGGCTGCTGGAGGATACAATTTCGTCACCAGCTCCTGCAATGTTTAAAATAGAATAAGTTGTCGCTGCTTGTCCAGAAGAGACAGCAAGTGCACCAATGCCGCCCTCAAGCTCAGCGATCCGTTTTTCAAAGACGTCATTTGTAGGGTTCATAATGCGAGAATAAATATTTCCGGGTTCCTGCAGTCCAAATAAATTCGCCGCATGCTCACTATCTCTAAAACCGAAAGAGCTTGTTTGGTAAATAGGCACGGCTCTTGAATAGGTTGCTGAATCAAGCTCCTGACCTGCGTGAATGGCTTTTGTTTCTAAACGGAATGGACGTTCTTCTGACATGTGTGTATCCTCCTTTTGTTAGATAAAACCAACTACTTTGATAAGAAATATTTAATAAGACTATAAATCTTGTTTCATGCCTGGTCAATCATTTTTTAGATAAATCTGAAAAAATAATCAATAAAGTTGATGAACTTTTTTATTTCAATTGGAAGGGTGTATATGTTGGTGAAAAGAGAGATTGTTTCCTTAGAGAGTGCGGATCAGTTTTTTTAGAAAGCAGCAAATCATTCAAGTGTTGTTTGAAAAGATCATGCTCGCCATCGTTTTAGATGAATTCTATAAGCGATTAATCTAATTTGAAGCACAAAGAATGCCAGCTGGTGGAATCATGGGGAAAGCCTATGCTGTAGGTTGCTTTTTCATAGAAAGGAGCGTGTCATATGTTGGATGTTACTCAAGAAGGCAAGGGCTTTTTTCCCAATGATCTCTCTTGTATATACATATTTTAAGTGACAAGAGAAGAAGGAAAATATGCTCACTTTTTTGTCGGAATTATCAGTAAATATTTCATAAATGGAGTTATAACGACATATAATCAGGACTTTTATATCTGATATATCGGGGGAATTCTTTCTATCTCACAAAAAAGAAAGAATATATAAAGGAGATGATAAAAATGGCCTATTTCAAAAAAAGAAGAAAAAAGAGGGTTTAATTGCCATTATATGGGTTTGGTGGTTCTTATGGAGTGAAAAAACCTAGTTAATAAGAGAGGGGTTATACACTTAAAAGTGAATAATTGAATAAAAAGTCACATTTTACCCAAAAGTATGTTCGGTCAAAAATGGGATCTTCTGTTGATGTTTGGAGAGTGACGCCTATGATACGATCATCATAAGCTGGGAGGTGAAAAGTATGACTTATGCAGCGCCGCAAGTTGACTATTCCACTATGGAACCTGCTATTATGGACCAAGCTTGGTTCTTAGTATTTGTTGCTGTCCTTCTTGGATTGGGAGCAACAGTTGTTCTAGGAGCAGCAGTTTGGTGTTTAGCAAACGGCAAGGGTAGCTTTACAGGAGCCGTTCAGTGGGAAAGTGGCTTAAAAGTCCAAATTGAATGTAAGTAGCTATACTTAGGATTCATCTTTTTACTTCTATGAAATGACACCAGGGCTAAACCGTCTGTGGCGGGCGGTTTAGCCTGATCTGTTTTTAAAGAATATGCAGACACTTGGAGGTTATATGTTTACGATCGAGAATTTAACTAAGACGTATAAAAATAACGTGACTGCTGTCAATGATTTTCATCTACAGATCGACCCTCATCAAATCGTTGCTGTTGCTGGACCGAATGGTTCCGGTAAAACAACGATGATTAACTGTATACTCGGCATCATTAAGCATACAGAAGGAACGATTCTCTTGCAGGACGTCACAAATGACGAACCATCCTTTAAAAAACAAGTAGCCTATGTTCCAGATGATCTGCTACTCCCTGAAGCTTTGACTGGTGCTGAATATTTAGATTTTGTTTCTTCTATGTATGAATGTAAAACAATTCATAGAAGAAATCAACTAATTGAACTGTTTGATATGGACTCGGCTTTATCAAGACCGATCGAAACCTATTCACATGGTATGAAAAAAAAGACACAGCTGATTGCCGCCTTTATGCTTGATAGTCAATTGGTGATCATGGATGAGCCCTTTAGAGGACTTGATATTGAAGCGGTTATAAACACAAAGAAACTGATGAAGCGTTATGCCGAGCACCATGGTGCGATCTTGCTTTCAACGCATGATATGCTTTCAGCGGAAGAGCTGTGCCACAAAATCGCCATTATTTCTAAGGGAAATAAAATGGATGAAGGAACGGTCTCAGCCTTAAAGGAGAAGTATCAATCAAGCACATTGGAACAGGTGTTTCTGAAAGCTTCAATGTTAAGTGATAGGGGTGCACATTTTGATGAAATCATTAATCATTTCTAGAATGATGCTTAAAATGTGGCAGCAGGAGATGTATAAGCTCTTTGATACTCAGACGAAGCGGATCATTGTGATCTTATTCTTTTTGTTTGCCGTCACAATGGGCGCCATCATCGGATACAGTTTTACGGGTGTCTTTATGAAGGCTTTCTTAAATGGAGATGAACGTTCACTTGGATTACTCGTTGTGTCAATGGCGATCAATGCATCCATATTTACAAGCTTGTTATTCATTTTGATCAAGGTCAGAACGCCTGAGCAAGACCGTTTTTCTATGCAGCTCAGCTGGTTCCCGCTTTCTACCTTTCAGAAAAGCCTTGGATACTTTATTCCGATGGTGACAGTGGTGGCAGGACTTGTGTTATTTTTTATCGGTATCCTGCTTTTACCTAACTTTATTGCCCAGGGAATAGGTATTTTCTTTATCTTTACGTTCTTTTTAATGGTGATTTTGCAATCGCTTTTTGTCTTAATGCTTCTGCAACTCATTTATAATATTACCTATTTGGTCGTTCTGAAATTAAAATTACCGTTGCAAAAATTTGCAGCGATCTTTGTTTTATTAGCACTGGTTGTGGCGTATGGAATGACGCATTTTGATATCAGTCAAATTCAGCAATCATATATACAGTTTGATTATCATTTGATGTATTTTACAGCACCGTTTTTCTTAGCGGCTCAAGGAATGTCTCCTGAAGGGGTAAATTATGCAATCTTGATCCTGTTCATCCTTTTATCGGCGGGCGGCGCATTTCTTTCTCTTGCGATGATGCCAATTATGGCAGAGAAAAAAGCGTTAACCTTTTTAAACAAACTGCCGTTCTCTTCTTCAAAAAAATGGTCACTTATTGTAAAGGAAATGAAATCACAGGTGCGAAATGAAGAAAACATTTTAAACTTTCTCATTCTCCTCATTGTGATCTTATTCGTCCGTTATCAGTTTGGATTCCGCTTTGAAGAAGAAGCGTTTTTTGTTCTCTGCGCTCTTGCTGGATTAACCGCCTTCAATTCATTTGGCAATGATAAACGAATGCTGGGGATGTACAAAACATTTGGTCTAAGATCGTGGGAAGTGGCTCTGTATAAGTTTATCGGGCTTTTGCTTGTTGGTATACTGCAAATTGCGTTATTCATGCTGACAACGCTGACGCTTCCTGATCAGATTTGGAACGTATTGATTGGGGCTGCTGTTTTATGCAATGCCACTGCGCTTTTTTATGTGGTAGGTATTTTACTTCCGCTTGACCGAAACAATCCCTACACAGGTATTTTTTCATTTGGAGCACTTATTTTACTCATGATTCCGATTGTTTTTATTGGAAACTATGTCATAGGGGAGTCGAGTCAAACACTTCAGTGGCTGCTTGTAGCTGCATTTGAAGGTCTGCTCATCTTTGCCATATACAAAGGTTTTTCATGGAGGTATTCACATGATTCAACTTCTTAACAATAAGCTAAAGATTGAGCGGGTACCGGCACTCGCGCCGTATGTGACCTTACAAAAGAGGCATCTCACTGATACGCAGTATGGAAGCACACTCCCGATTAATGAAAGTGCCTATCATATGTTAACGAAAGTAGATGGCAAAAGGACAGAAGCAAGTATTACCGCAGAGCTCGCCGATTTGTTTCAGGTCGATGAATCTGTGATTTCTCGTGACTTTTATCAACTGATAATGGGGTTAAATCAGCATCACTTGCTGTCTATTCATTATCAATCACCATATCGGATTGTGACAGCCTGTTGTCAATTTTTCAAACAGTATCAAGTGAAAATGAAGGAACGATTTGATTGCACTGGTCACTCGTTCCTGCACATTTTGGGGACGGCTTTGCTCATGGTGACGCGTAAAATCATCTTTTTCTGGATGCTTTTTATGGTCATGGCAGGGATCGCTTTTTTATTCATTCCTGATCAGTCGATTGCAGCCATTGCGATTTATTTTACTATTATTTATTTTGGATTAATTACCGGGACCGCCTTACATGAGGCAGCACACGGCTATGCGCATCGGAAATTTGCGGGACGGGATGGTCCTCAAGGCTTTTTTGCGAGTGATATGATGTCTGTGAAATTTGTGAGACCTGTATTAGATCCGTTTCAGAAAAAGCAAGTATGGATTACTCTGCTTGGGCCGCTTGTCCCGGGTGTGATCGGGGCAGCAGGGATCATTGTGACCGTATTATTTCTGAAAGAAAATCCAATTTCGACAGGTTTCTTTATTTTTTCAATCACGTATTTTATTCAATTACTCTATCTTCTTCCATTTATGGGGGATGGTAAATCCATTATGAAGCAGCTATTGCTTGGGGGAATGGGAGGACAACGATCATGAACGTACAGGCGATGAAACAAGGCGCTATTGTTGGTGGCTTTCTAGGATTTTTAGGCTTTCCGATGCTGACAATTGGTGTATTGTTCTATCATTTATTTCAATCAAAAACGAATGATGCCTTATTATTTAACAGTCTCGCTTTTGAGATGGAAGGTTCATCCGCATTTACTTTTCAGATCAAGCCAAACTTTTTTATTTATATGATTGTGATTTTTGCCGCGAGTTTTCTCATTGTGGCTTTCTTATCAGCAATGAAGCAGAAAAAAGCAAAAGATTAGGAGAATCCTCCTAATCTTTTTTTGTATAATCAACCAAATTTTAGTATAATAGAAAATGAAAAACAACATTAAAGGGGATCTCAATGTTAAAAAAATGGAGTGTTCTTATATTCACTGTTTTTCTATTAGCAGGATGCGGCGAGAAGGCCGAAGAAACCACGACAACCGAGAAGATGGTATCTACAATAAACACGGAGTCTGCTACTAAGAAGCAAGTAATCATCGAACAAATGAAACTAACAAAAAAAGAAAAGAACTTACTAGAAGCATCAACCACTAATGAAATGGTGGCTTTGACAATAAAAGGATTAACGAAGAAGGATCAGAGTATTACGTTTATCGGGAGTCATTACAAAAATGGTCGATTAGCTAATCAGGAAGCATCATCTGCAACCTTTACTTTACATCAGGATGGAACCGACCAAACGATGAATGTGCTCTTGCAATTAAAGCATGAGAAAGATACATATGAATCACAATTTAGTATTTGGTCAGATAAAAAGAATGATGGGATGACGAAAGCGACATCAAGCTTCCCGTTCAAAGTAAGTGACTATGTTTTTTCTGCACAATCTGAAACTGTCAAAGTCTCTTCTGGAGGGAAGGCATTGATTGCGTATACAGCGGCAATGGGGAAAGACGGGAATTCACCTATGCTTGAAGTGATTGAGAAGAATCCAAAGCAAGCGCTGAAGAATAAGTCACAAGCATACTTATTTTATATCCAGCTAGATAAATAACTATCGTAATATATACGGAGAATATGAAGTTTTTTGACGAAAAATCTTCATATTCTCTTGACGAATTGTTAAGAAAGTTGTAACATAATAAAAGTCAACGCGATGACGTTGCTTTTTAAAAATTGATGCGGGTGTAGTTTAGTGGTAAAACCTCAGCCTTCCAAGCTGATGTCGTGAGTTCGATTCTCATCACCCGCTCCAATACATAATTTTGTTTATAACGCAGTATTTCGTTTCATAGATAAACGAAGTGTTGCGTTTTTTATTATGTCAGTATAATGTGAAAAAGCACTGTCAAGCTACAGTGCTTTTTCAATAAGTTCATATTTACTTTCTCCACCATGTATTTGTACAAACATCTTCGTCAAGGATTGGATTAGAGCTTCACTCTTTTCCCGGGAAATAGATGGCGGAAAGAGGATGATTTGCAGAATGTTTTTTGTGTCTTGAGAAATTTGTGCTTTACTTGCATGAGAAAATAATCCCTTAAGTCCCGCGTCGTCCTGCCATTCAATGTGGCCAGTCTCATGTTTTGCTAGTGAAAGCGGCTCTTCTATGCGATCAGCATCGAATGTCAGGATGGGCAAGAAATATTTTAAAGAGAAAAATATCGACAAATCCTGTACGGAATTGGTCGAGTCAATAAATTGTTCCTTTTGGATATCAGCAAGAATTGGCAGGAAAGGAACGTCTTTTAAAAGATCCGTCCATTCTTTGATTGCTGGTACTTCTTCTAAGACTTTATCTTCGTATTCAAAGAATAAAGATTCTTGAAACAGGCGTAGTCGGCCTTTTAACATTTGAGGGGATGTATCAACTTCAATATGCGAATATTCAATCTGTCCAACATGGATAGACGGGTTGTCAGGATGAGAAATTTCCATATGTATCTTCACAGTGACTCACTCCAATCGGTCATGATACACTCGTATTATACTGAAAACAACAGAAGAAACAAAGAAAGGAGGTTTGCAAGGTGATTCATGTTGGAGAATTAAAAGAAGAATTGATTCAATATGCGAAAGAAATTGGTGTCGATAAAATCCGATTTGCAAGTGCTGATACATTTGATTCATTAAAGGACCGCCTCATCTTACATGAATCGTTAGGGTATTTGTCAGGCTTTGAAGAGCCTGACATCGAAAAACGAACAAACCCTTCTTTGCTGCTTCCGAAGGCCAAATCAATTGTTGCGATAGCGCTCGCGTATCCTTCCAAAATGAAAGATGCTCCTCGAAGTACAAAGGATGCAAGAAGAGGGATCTTTTGCCGGGCTTCTTGGGGAACGGACTATCATGTTGTGCTGAAAAAAAAGCTCGATATGCTCGAGGAATTCTTGCGAAGCAAACATATCGATATACGGACAAAATCAATGGTGGATACAGGGGAACTGTCTGATCGTGCAGTAGCGGAACGCGCTGGCATAGGTTTTAGTGCAAAGAACTGTATGATTATCACGCCGGAGTTTGGATCTTATGTGTATTTGGCTGAAATGATCACAAATGTCCCATTTGAACCGGATGAAAAAATTGAAGACCAGTGCGGAACGTGCAATAAATGTGTAGATTCGTGCCCAACTGGTGCACTTGTGAATCCAGGACAGCTGAATTCTCAACGATGTATTTCATTTTTAACGCAGACAAAAGGATTTTTGCCTGACGAATTTCGTTCGAAAATAGGAAATCGATTGTATGGGTGTGATACGTGCCAAATCGTCTGCCCGATCAATAAAGGAAAAGACTTTCATTTGCATCCTGAAATGGAGCCGGACCCTGAAATTGCGAAGCCGCTCTTAAAGCCGCTTCTTACGATCAGTAATCGTGAGTTTAAGGAAAAATACGGTCATGTTTCAGGTTCTTGGCGGGGGAAAAAGCCGATTCAGCGAAATGCGATTTTGGCACTTGCTCACTTTAAAGATACATCTGCCTTACCAGTGTTGATTGATTTGATGCACAAGGATCCACGGCCTGTTATTCGAGGCACGGCTGCTTGGGCAATAGGGAAAATTGGCGACGAGCAGCTGCTCCCAGAGTTGGAAAAAGCTCTTGAGCGGGAAAGTGATGAGGAAGCGAAACAAGAAATTGTCAAAGGGATTGAGTTTTTACAGACACCTTTAAATACTAAATAACATCCCTATGAACATAGAATGAACCAAACAGAGATTTTAAAAAAAGTTTGGTGGTGTCTGTGTGAAACAATTATTAGAGCAAACATTAGAAGACAGGCTTGGTTATTTATTAAATGGGAGTGCAATTAAACAGCCGCAGCTCATGTCTGATGTGGAAGCAGTTGAACGGAAAAAAGAGCTTTTTGCTAGAAGACAGGTGGAGATTGTCAAGGCGAAAGCCAAAGCAAAACTTCTTGATTCATCGATTCAGGATGACGGGGCTCAGCATGTGCAGTATCTCGCTCATCTCACTTATGTATGCAAGGATGCAGACGACTCTTTTTATTTAGAGGAGCAGGTAGAAAAAAGAGAAGCGTTCCTTTACAACGACATGCTTGTCAAAGATCGGATGATGCTAGAAAAACGGCAAATGGAAGAGCAGGTGGATGAGCGCTTTCACACCGAAGAACAGTTTGGGAGAGCCTTTCACTATGACCGGCGGGCAGCTGTGCAATATGCGGAGACGTACTGGAATAAACGAAATCCCGCCTATAAAAATTTTGAAGATAACTGCACAAATTTTATTTCACAATGCTTGAAAGCAGGGAATGCACCAACGAGAGGGTATCCGAACCGCGGATCTGGCTGGTGGGTGCGTCCTCATACGTGGAGCTATAGCTGGACGGTGGCTCATTCGATGAAAAATTATTTAGCGAATTCAAAAGCGGGTTTAAGAGCAAAGAAACTCAAAGAAGCGCAGGAGCTTCAAATTGGTGATGTCATTTGCTACGATTTTGAGGGAGATGGCAGGTATAATCATACAACCATTGTCGTCGATCATGATAAAGGCGGAATGCCTCTTGTGAATGCACAGACATATGACAGCCGTATGCGTTATTGGTCGTATGAGGATTCGACCGCCTATACACCTGCTATTCGTTATACGTTTTTTCACATTTTGGACGATGCCGCGAAGGATAGTTAATGGTATAATGTTGAGCGGAAAAGAAAATTAGAGGTGAACTTTTTTGGGACTTCATGTCGTTTTATATCAACCAGAGATTCCAGCTAATACTGGAAATATTGCGCGTACATGTGCAGCAACAAATACAACTCTTCATCTGATTCGTCCGCTTGGTTTTTCGACAGATGACAAAATGCTGAAGCGTGCAGGACTCGATTATTGGAAATATGCCAATGTGGTCTATCATGACTCGCTTGATGAATTGTTTGAGGCTCATCCGAAGGGACAATTCTTCTATATCACAAAATTTGGCCAAAAGCCGCATACGACATTTGATTACTCTCAGTTAGATGAAGACTACTTCTTCGTTTTTGGCAGAGAGACAAGTGGATTGCCGAAAGATTTGATCGAACAGAATATGGACCGCTGCCTTCGTTTACCGATGACAGAGCATGTTCGTTCTCTGAATCTATCGAATACGGCAGCAATTCTTGTGTATGAGGCACTTCGCCAGCAGCAATACCGAGATCTGATTTAAGGTCATAATGAAAGCCGGGATACCTATCTTGGCTTTTTTTATATGAGATAAGAAATATAAAGAAGGAAAATACGACTTTTTTTATACTTTTTTTACATGTAAAAAAATAGGTAGTATGATAGATTGTAATCGCGTTTTCAAAAAATAATGAATCCATTAAATGAGATGAAAAAGCTACTGATCACTAGTGCCATTAGCTCTGCTATTTTAATGGGGACGATTCCAGTCAGTATCCCAGGTCTCTCTCAGACGCAGGAAATAGAAGCAGCGCAATTATCGAAAGGTATCGGCGGGCGTACTTATATCAATAGCAATGGATCAATATTGGTCACAAAGATTCAACTCCCTCCCGCAATGAGTGTGTCAAATGGGACAGCTTATATTTATTCTGGATTCACAGGTTTAAAAGAAGCAGACATCGGTCTTCAATACAGTCCAACCTATAATGTGTGGAAACCTACGATGAAAGTAGGAACAAATAATCAAGAGACATATATCGAAGGAAAAAATGATTTTACGTATACAAATGGATTTAAGCCTGGAAGTACTGTGCAAATGACCATTTATAAAAACTTGAATGGACATACAAGAGCGACGTTCTGGGGGACAAATAATGTTGGTTATACCGGGCGTATCATCACAGAAATTCAAAACTCAAACATTGGCTCTGTGACTAAGTGGAAATTACTGTCGACAGTAGCAGTGACTGACGATATCTACCGGAAAGATATTCGGGCAAACTTCTCTACTCGTTTTACTGACATCACATTAGACAGTCGTGCCGTCACACCTGTGATTGATACGCAAGACTTTACGTCCATTCATGTATCAGGGAATACAGTGAATATGCAGGTGCTAAAAACAACGAATTAAATGAAAAAAGGATGTTCCGCTAATGGAACATCCTTTTTTTCATTTACCAGGCTTGCCTTCGTAGCCAGCTGTGAAAATGGATACTAAAAACGTAATGATGACGCCCATCATAATGACCGTTCTCATATAAGCTTCCCCCTTATCCCTTTGTTTCTATCGCTGCCTGTTTCATATGGTGTGAAGTTCGCCTTGAAAAGCAAGAGAAGAAGATCATTTTTCTCCTGTTTTTCCTTTATTATGAAGGGTCTTGCGGATGGTTGTCAATTCAGTTTGCCAATTCGTCATTTTGAAGAACGAAAGCATGTAATAGGACGCCTCCGCATAGATTGTAAAACAGTATCTGATTACTTGCTTCAATCTTGAAAGAGGAGGTTCATATGGATATTTTAAAGAAAATCGAACAGCACAGAGAAGAAGAGCAGCGTCTCAAATGGGAAGGCACATTCAGCGATTATTTAGACATTATAAAGGAAAATCCACTTGTCGCTCAATCTGCTCATTCTCGCGTTTATCATATGATTAAAGACAGCGGGATTGAAGAGGAGAATGGGGTCAGAACGTACAAATTTTTTGATCAGGAACTTTTTGGGTTAGAGGAATCATTGGAAAGATTAGTAGAGGAATATTTTCACCCTGCTGCCAAGCGGCTCGATGTGAGGAAGCGTATTTTGTTATTGATGGGACCAGTAAGCGGCGGGAAATCTACGCTTGTTACTAGGCTGAAAAGAGGACTAGAAGAATATTCACTGACAGATCATGGCGCAGTCTATGCGATCAAAGGCTGCCCGATGCATGAAGACCCGCTTCATCTTATTCCGCAAAATCTGCGGGAGGATTTCTATAGAGAATATGGCATTCGTGTGCAGGGGAATTTGTCCCCTCTGAATATGATGAGGCTAGAAGAGGAATATGGCGGACGAATTGAGGATGTAAGGGTTGA
Source organism: Bacillus sp. NMCC4 (assembly GCF_002998555.1). NCBI lineage: Bacteria > Bacillati > Bacillota > Bacilli > Caryophanales > Bacillaceae > Bacillus > Bacillus sp. NMCC4. Next base: position 21,055 of record NZ_PVRA01000008.1, read on the forward strand.
ACGGATCTTTTTCTCAGAGGATAAACGAACTGGTATTGGTACCTTTAGTCCATCTGATCCGAAATCTCAGGACATTGCTGATTTAACAGGAAGCATCGATTTTTCAACCATTGCTGAATTTGGATCAGAGTCAGATCCAAGGGCCTACCGCTTTGATGGAGAACTCAATAAAGCAAACCGAGGGATGATGGAGTTTCAGGAGATGTTAAAGTGTGATGAGAAATTTCTATGGCACCTTCTGTCATTAACGCAGGAAGGAAATTTTAAAGCAGGCCGTTTTGCCTTGATTAGTGCAGATGAATTGATTGTCGCTCATACGAATGAAACCGAGTACCGGTCGTTTATTTCAAATAAAAAGAACGAGGCCTTGCACTCAAGAATTATTGTGATGCCGATTCCTTATAACTTGAAGGTGACAGAGGAGGAACGCATTTATCATAAAATGATTTCAGAAAGTGATGTTTCTGATGTGCATATTGCCCCGCATACGCTGAAGGTGGCAGCGATGTTCTCCATTTTGACAAGACTCAAAGAGCCGAAGCGTTCTGATATTGATTTGGTGAAAAAAATGCGTCTGTATGATGGAGAGAGTGTCGAAGGCTTCCAATCTGCTGATATTGATGAGATGAAAAAGGAATTTCATGATGAAGGGATGAGCGGAATTGATCCGCGGTATGTGATTAACCGAATTTCCTCCACTATTATTCGAAAGAATATGGAATCGATCAATGCGCTGGATGTCCTTCGTTCGTTAAAAGAAGGACTCGATCAGCATCCGTCTATCTCCAGCGAGGACCGGGAGCGCTATTTGAATTTTATTTCTGTTGCGCGAAAAGAGTACGACGATATTGCGAAGAAGGAAGTTCAAAAGGCATTTGTGTATTCCTATGAGGAGTCTGCGAAAACACTGATGGATAATTACTTAGATAATGTCGAGGCGTACTGTAATAAAAACAAGCTGCGTGATCCGTTAACTGGTGAAGAAATGAATCCTGATGAAAAGCTTATGCGTTCAATTGAGGAGCAGATCGGTATTTCTGAAAATGCCAAAAAGGCATTCAGAGAAGAAATTCTGATTCGTATTTCGGCTTATGCGAGAAAGGGCAAACGCTTTGATTATAATTCTCATGAGAGATTGCGAGAGGCGATTCAGAAGAAGCTGTTTGCTGATCTAAAAGATGTGGTGAAAATTACGACGTCAACGAAGACACCGGATGAACAGCAGCTGAAGAAGGTCAATGAAGTAGTGGCTAGATTGATTGATGAACATGGCTATAATTCAACAAGTGCAAATGAACTTTTAAAATATGTAGGCAGTCTTCTCAATCGTTAATAAATGAAGGAGGCATTATTGGCGCACCTGCACCGGTAATGTCTTTTTTAGAAATGATCGTCAACTTGGGTGACGAGCAGCATAGGATAAAGGAATCGGTAGTTAGAAGAATTGTGCAAACAGGTGAGGAGGGGGATGGATGTCCCGGCAAGAAAAAAGTCAGTTTATTGTATCTCAGGAAGACTGGTCCCTCCATCGAAAAGGCTATGACGACCAGCAGCGTCATCAGAAAAAAATCAAAGAAGCGATTAAAAATAATTTGCCGGATCTTGTCACAGAAGAAAGCATCATCATGTCTAATGGAAAAGATGTTGTCAAAATTCCGATTCGTTCGTTAGATGAATATAAAATTCGGTATAATTACGACAAAAATAAGCATGTGGGTCAAGGCGATGGAGACAGCGAGGTTGGAGATATTGTCGCGCGCGATGGATCAGACAGTAAGCAAGGGCAAGGAAAGGGGCAGGGCGCTGGAGATCAGGCTGGTGAGGATTATTACGAAGCAGAGGTCTCATTAATCGATCTTGAGGAAGCGCTGTTTCGGGAGCTAAAGCTGCCAAACCTTAAACAAAAGGAGCTTGACGACATCATTGTCGAGCAAATTGAGTTTAACGATATTCGCAAAACCGGGTTAACAGGCAATATCCATAAAAAACGAACGATGCTGTCGGCATTTAAACGAAATGCGATGACAGGCAGTCCTTCCTTTTATCCAATCTACCCAGAGGATATCAAATATAAGACGTGGAATGAAGTGACCAAACCAGAGTCGAAAGCCGTCGTTTTGGCGATGATGGATACGAGCGGAAGTATGGGGCTTTGGGAAAAATATATGGCGAGAAGTTTTTTCTTTTGGATGACACGTTTCTTACGGACAAAGTATGAGACGGTCGATATTGAATTTATTGCCCACCATACGGAGGCGAAGGTTGTAGATGAAGAGCATTTCTTCTCGCGGGGCGAGAGCGGAGGGACCATTTGCTCTTCTGTCTATCGAAAGGCACTAGAGCTCATAGACGAACGATACCCGCCGTCGCAATATAATATTTATCCTTTTCATTTTTCTGATGGAGACAATTTGACCTCAGACAATGCACGGTGCGTGAAGCTTGTTTCTGAAATTATGAAAAAAGCCAATTTATTCTGTTATGGTGAAGTGAATCAATACAACCGGCATTCTACATTAATGTCAGCATATAAGCATATACAGGATGAGAAATTTAAGCATTATATTTTGAAGCAAAAATCAGATGTTTTTCTCGCACTAAAAAAATTTTTTCAGCAGGAAGAAGTTCTTTCGTAAATAGCACATTTGAAAAAACCTTTCAGCATAAGGGCTGAAGGGTTTTTTGTATGGAGAAGGAAGGGATCACCAGAAAAAAAGTAAAACTTTCTCTTTGACATTTCAATTTTCATTTATTAATATTTAATCTTGTTAAATATAAGTTTTTCAAAAAAGATGCCGATCGTCTTTTCTTCTTTTTCTACTCTTTGCTCATGAGTGAACAATAAGTATAAATGGGCTGCACACCATTTTTCAGGCGGAGTAGATGAAGGAGAAATAACAGCTTTATGAGCTTGTTTCATATTCTGTCAGATGATGGGCATTCTAAGTTTGCTAAAGCAGATGACACTATATTTTTATACATGAAAGGAGAAACAAAACATGAACAGAGGGCGTTTATTGCTAACGAACATTATTGGCCTTATTGTGATTCTTGCCATTATTGCCGGAGGTGCTTATTACTACTACGAAAGCACAAATTTTGTCAAAACTGACGAGGCGAAAGTGACAGGTGACATGTATCAAATCACAGCACCAGCAGCTGGACAAATCAAAGGCTGGGATATCAATGAAGGTGACGAAGTGCAAAAAGACAGCACAGTTGCAAAAGTTGAAGGAGAAACAAAAACAAACATTAAATCAGTGGCTGATGGCACATTAGTCAAAAAAGAAGTACAAAACAATCAACAAGTGCAGCCTGGTACAGTTCTTGGTGAAACCATTGATTTAAGCAAGCTTTACATCACAGCGAATATCAAAGAAACAGATATTAAAAGTATTGAAAAAGGCGACAAAGTCGACATCGTGGTAGATGGTGATCCTGATACAACATTTGAAGGAACAGTTGAACAAATTGGTTATGCGACAAACTCAACATTCAATATGCTGCCAGCAACAAATTCAAGTGGTAACTATACAAAAGTCACACAAAAAGTAGCAGTGAAAATTTCAATTAAAAATCCATCAGACAAAGTACTTCCTGGTATGAATGCTTCTGTCAAAATTTCATCTTAATGATGTTTGATATCAAAAAATGAAAGGAGGTTGTCTGAGATGGCAAATCAACCTGCAGCAACAAAACAGGGAGCAGGCTCCTTGTCTTTACTGATCATTTTAATGGCCGGCTTGTTCGTAGCGATTTTGAACCAAACGCTTCTGAACGTAGCCATGCCCCATTTAATGACTGAATTTAATGTGAGTGCAACGACGATTCAGTGGCTTACAACAGGTTATATGCTTGTCAACGGTGTGCTGATTCCGTTATCTGCGTTTTTAATCACACGCTTTGGACAGCGCAGCTTATTTCTAGTCGCCATGATCTCGTTTACACTAGGGACCTTTATTTGCGGGATTGCGCCGAACTTTTCAACGATGCTCATCGGTCGTTTGATTCAGGCAATCGGCGGCGGTATCCTGCAGCCGCTCGTGATGACAACAATCCTTTTTATTTTCCCTCCGGAAAACAGAGGGAAAGGAATGGGGATTTTCGGTCTTGCGATGATGTTTGCTCCTGCGGTAGGACCAACATTATCTGGTTATATTATTGAACATTATTCTTGGCGTATTATGTTTTATGGACTTGTACCAATCGGAGCGATTGTCATTATCGCGGCTTTCTTTATGTTTAGAAATATTGTAGAGCCTAAAAAAATCAAGCTGGACAGCCTTGGTGCGATTCTTTCCATCGTTGGTTTTGCTTCGCTTCTATACGGAGTGAGTGAAGCGGGAAGTGATGGCTGGACAGATCCGATCGTCTTATCGACGATTATTGTTGGTGCGATTGCGATCATTCTCTTTATTTTCCAACAGCTGAAAGCTGATAATCCGATGCTTGATTTCCGCGTGTTTAAATACAGCATCTTCTCATTATCAAGTGTCATTAATATTATTATTACAGTTGCCTTATACACTGGGATGTTCTTACTTCCGATTTATCTGCAGAACCTCGTTGGGTTTACGGCATTGCAATCCGGGCTATTAATGCTTCCAGGGGCACTTGCGATGCTGATTATGTCCCCGATTTCAGGGATTTTGTTTGATAAATTTGGACCTCGTCCGCTTGCGATTGTGGGGATGCTCATTACCGTTGTCACCACATTCGAGTTTACAAGGCTGACCATTGATACATCGTATAGTCACATTGTGCTCATGTATGCAGTTCGTGCATTCGGTATGTCACTCCTTATGATGCCGGTGATGACAGCTGGGATGAACCAATTACCACAGCACTTAAACAGCCATGGTACAGCGATGTCTAATACATTAAGACAAATTAGCGGTTCGATCGGTACGAGTTTGATCACAACGATTTATACGAATCGGACAACATTCCATTATTCCAATATGGCGGATCAAACAAATACAGCGGACCCGTTCTTTATGAATTCATTCCAGGCGGCTGTGTCGAATGTGATGCATCATATGGGCATGACAGCTGAAGCTGCTCAAAAATATGTATCCACCCAGCTCTTTACGAAAGCACAGGTCGATTCAAACGTAATGGGCATCAATGATGCTTACATGTGGGTAACGTTATTCTGTGCCGCTGGTGTCATTCTCAGCTTGTTCCTGCGTGATGTACGTAAGGATAAAAAGCGAAAAGATCAGCAGCATAAAAAACAAGAAATGACACTGCTTCCAGCACCTAAGGAAGCAAACCAAGATGCAAGATAAGTGTGGAGGGACCGTACATGAAAATTTATGTCGTATACGATAGTGAAGGTGACCATACAAAAGCACTGGCAGAAGCAATTGCAGCAGGCGCAGGTGAAACAGAGCAAGCTGAAGTATTCGTCGATCACGTGAAAGATGCGGATATTCGCAAGCTGGATCAAATGGATGCGATCATTTGGGGCTGCCCTGGTCACTTTGGTACCATTAGTTCTGGGTTAAAGACATGGATTGACCGTCTTGGCTACCTATGGGCAGAGGGAAAACTGATCGATAAAGTCGGTGCCGTTTTCTGTACAACTGCTACAACGCACGGCGGTTTAGAAATGACGATGCATAATTTGATTACACCAATGTTCCATCAAGGGATGCTTGTCGTTGGCCTTCCTGGAAATGTGCCAGAGAATGCTTTATACGGCTCTTACTATGGAGCAGGTGTGACATGTCCGATTGATTCTGATGAAGTGATTTCTACAGAAGGCATTGAACTCGGCAAAGCATTAGGAAGACGTGTAGCATCAGTCACTGCGTCATTTAAGCGATAAGGAGAGGGTTCTTTTGGCGACGATTATTGTAGCGTTAGTAGCTGCTGTTCTAGTCATTATCGGATTAGTAGCGTTCAATGTCAGACACGCTTCGGTCGAGAAGAAAGAGATCAAAGAAGATGTGCCCAATCAGCCTGACGTGCCACACAGCGAGTCAGAAGTTGCGGCGAGACCTGTAGAGCCTGAAGAAGAAGAGGAAGCGTCAAAGCCTTCTCAAACGGATGAACGAGTGTCTGGCGATGATTTTTATAGACAGGCGCTTCAAAAGTTTAAGCAGCCAGAACCACCTGTCAAAGAAGAAGAACCAGAGACAAAAATGAATGATGATATGTATCGTTCTGCTTTACAGAAGCTAAAGCAGAAGGACAAATAAAAAAGAGAACCTCTCGTCAGGTTCTCTTTTTTTTATGGCACAAAAAAACCGCCGGCAGAAGCCGGACGGTTTTCCTTCACTCTATAAAGTGCTAAAGAGCAGATGCTCTTAAATTACGCTTTGTTAACGTTAGCAGCTTGTGGTCCACGGTTACCTTCAACGATTTCGAAAGAAACTGCTTGACCTTCTTCTAAAGTTTTGAAGCCTTCGCCTTGGATAGCAGAGAAGTGAACGAATACATCGTCTTGACCTTCTACTTCGATGAATCCGAAACCTTTTTCAGAGTTGAACCATTTTACTTTACCTTCTAACATGAAATTTCCTCCTAAAGCGATCTTAACGCTTAAATTCACTATTCTTGCTCTTACACAAACTTCAAAGACGAAAACTCTTTCAAAACTTTCTTCTTAAAGATGATACGAACAAAAATAATTACCTTTACTTTACCAGTGTTTGCGGGAAAAAACAACTGTTATCCGAAAACTTTTTTAAAAATAATTAGCGCTAACAAATTGAGGAAAAAGCCTATATTAATTGGCCTCTTTTTCTCTCTGAGAAGCTCACTTGATTTCGGCCAGACTGCTTCGCTTTATAGAGCTCCTGATCAGCCATAATCGGTAATTGTTTGATGTCTGCACTTGTTCCGGGGTAATAAGCACACCCAAGTGATACTGTGATATGAATGGACATGCCATTTTGTAAATAAATCGGCTGATCTGCTATTTTTCTCCGTAAGCGTTCTGCAATCTGCCATGTTTTTTCAACTGTACAATTTGGTAGAAGGACAGCAAATTCCTCACCGCCGATCCGGCCAATATAATCAGAGCTTCTTGTGTTTTTCATCAGCCTTTTTCCGATTTCTTTTAAAACCATATCTCCCTCATGATGTCCATATTGGTCATTGATGGATTTGAAGTAATCGATGTCTAAGTAAATAAGGGACATTTGATGGATAGGCTGCTTAAATTTCATAGAAAAAGCATCACTTAAGACCTCATCGAACTTCCGTTTATTTAAAACACCTGTTAAAAAGTCATAATGAGCTTGGAATTTATACAAATTTAACAGCTGATATGCTTTTGTTTGATGCTCAATGACGTAAAAGTTAAACAGTCCTGCAACATATGAGAACATCCAATAGGCAGAATGGACTTCAATAGAGGTCTCATGTGCAATCGTAATAAACAAAAAAGTTGCAATCACATTGCTGATCGTAATGGACAAAAGCATTTTCGCAACTTGATTCATATGGCGCTCAGCAATTAAAAAAGAGGCTGTTGCAATGATCATCATGGAAAAAATATTGATGAAAGAACCGACGTTGGCATCAATTAATAATCGGCCAATGATCACAACACAGGCTGCAATGATGGTTTGGACGATGCCTCCATAAAAGGCCGTTAAAATAAGGGGGATATGTCTTAAATCGATGATGGCTGGACCTGCTTTGATAGAGAAGAACATTAAAAGGACACCGAGTAATCCAGAAAGAATGCCTTTGCATAGCTGTCTGAGCAGGGTATCTTCTTTCTTCAGAAAATTCTCTTTAAACACAAGCATAAATAAATAATGGAAAGTGACAAGAATTGTTAAATTAATAAAGAGGTCTCTTAGCAAAATAAAATCACCTTTTTAAAATTACTAAAATTTGTTGCAAAAGAAAAGGGGAAAAAGGATAATTAATAAAAATTTCACTTATGAGGGGATCGAAACACATGCGAGGAAAACGCTTCCCAGATGAAACGGACTGGCTTTCTTTTTTTGAAACGGAGCCTGATGAAAGGTTCGAGAGAGGTATGCCTATTGAATATCAAAACCTAAAGAGCTCTTAATCATAGTAGAAGCTTATGACGATTTTATCACAACAGTTGAAATCACCTTTTTACCTTTCTTCTCTGTGATGGTGAAAGAACATTTTTCAGGAGAATAAACAGGAGCCTCTATGTATGAAGGCTCCTGTTTTCTTATTTGTGCTCGATGTCATTGATTACTTGCTGGATTGATTCATCATCCATCACATTCATGACACTTTCATCAATATGGAGAGACTGTGCATAAGACTCTCTTGGCTGATGGTTTCTTGATGTCGATTGGTGCTGATTCGTATGATTTGGCTGTACAGCAGTGAATGCCTGCTTCATCATTTGTCCGATTTCCGCAGTTCCCTTTGATTCATTCTGTGCGTGTGACTCGTGACGAGATGAGTCATGGTGCTGATGGCTTTTTCCTTTCATCATTGAAGACATATTCATTTGCGTCATGCTTTTCAGCCTTCTTCGTAAAACCGGAGAAAATAATGCAATGATGGCTGTTGATACTGCAATCATTGCGCCAGTGCTCATGCCTTTTCTTTTCTTAAACAAACGAATCCCTCCATTTGATCATGATGATACTTCTTCATCATGTTTAGGATGACCAAAGCAGGCTGAATTATGAATTCATTTTATGAAATAGAAATGTGTGCATAAAAAGCCGGCTGGATGAAAAACCTATGAGCAAAAGGAGGGAATAATTGATGAATAAGAAATGGATGCTATCTTTACTACTCGTTCCAACATTGATCACCACTGGATGTGGCATGAACAACCAGGGCGATGAGCGAAGAGGAACAATGAAACGACAGTATGAAAATGTCACATATAAGAATGACAATATGAGACAGGACGAACCAAATGTTCAAACACCTCAGAAGGTCAAAGTGGCAGATAAAGCGTCAGAGCTTGTAGCCAACATGTCTGAAGTGAAAACAGCGAACGTGCTTGTCACAGGAAAAAATGCATTTGTTGCCGTTATGCTTGAAGGCGATAAAAGCGGTAATGTGACGGACGATCTGAAAAAGAAAATTTCAGACAAAGTCAAATCAACGGATCAACAAATCGACAACGTGTATGTATCTGCGAATCCAGACTTTATCGATCGTATGGAAGGATACGGAAAACGTATTAGAAGCGGAGAGCCAATTTCAGGATTTTTCGATGAATTTACTGAAACGGTTCGGCGTGTCTTCCCTGAATCAAAATAGCTACGACAAAAGCCGTATGTCATATGCGGCTTTTTTGTTTGGAACCGCACCTTGCACACCTGACTGCATAAAGTAAAAAATATATCACCTCTTGTTGATCTTTGTTTCTTCATAGAAAGAGAAAGAGGCTGCAGGATGAATTCAGGTGGGGAGCAAATGAAAGCCAAGCCGTCATTGATTCATAAAAAGCTTGTAGGCGGAATGATTGCAGCAGGTCTCATTTTTTATGCTTTCACCGCGTACTTGATTTATGTTGCGTTTCAGCTGACAGGACAATATTTAGAGCAGCAGTCTTCTCCTAAAACCATATTAACGGAGGGACTCAATAAGCAAGTTTATGAACATATTAGAATATACTATGCAGAGGAAGAGGACGCTTTTGTTGACCTGACAATCGAGGCCATGGATCAGGCAAAGAAGAGGACAGCGTCAGTGTTTCAGTTTGAAACTGACAAACCTTTAGACATTATTTATTTTGATGATAAAGAGACGATCGAGCAATTTGCCGGAATCAAGCATATTACGGGTTTTTACTCCGATCATGATCAAATGATTGGATTATATCCAGATAAACGGGAAGCATTATTGAAGAAAGAGACACTGCCTTTATACTTTTTCAACACGTTATTTATTCATGAATATGCTCACTTTGTTTTCTATGAAAAAGCTCATTCTTATGAAGTGTCTCCAGTGATCTTTCCGCTTTGGTTCCATGAAGGAACAGCAGAATGGACGGCCTATGACGTGTTAAATGCCACGTCTGAACGGTTCGACGTCATTCCCTTTCAATCTCTTCATTCCGATCAAGATTGGCAGGACGCCCGGATGACGTATGAGACAGATGTCTATTTGCAAAGCTACTATATGGTCTATGAGCTGGTGCAGCTTTACGGACGAGACATCATACATGAGATCATGCAGGAAACGGCGAAAACAGGTCAATTTGCTAAAGGCTTTGAACAGGCGACAGGGGAGCGGCTCGCAGATTTTGAAGATCAGTTTAACAAGATGTATCAAAGAAAAAACGGCTGACCAGAGAAAAGGGGTCAGCCGTTTTTTTAATGAAGGGGCTTTTGCTGATTGGCTTTGCTTGGCGGCATTTGAACCTGCCCCTGAAGCGGCGCGAAAGCTGACGTCATGGCTGTCATGTCTTGTCTGGAAAGCTGGGGAACTTGATAGTAGCCATGCTTGTTTTGATACAAGAAAATTTCATACGCCATTTCAATAAAGTTCGGGATTTGCGCAGCAAGCACACGTCTGACAACTGGATTTGTTACTTCTAATGCAGACATGGAAAGTAATCCAGCATGTGATTTGACCAGGCTGAGCATATGCCCTGTGATGCCCAAGTCTTTTACATCCTGTAATGACTGATTCGGCTTCTTCGGCTGAGAAGGCTTGATCCCATACGTCACTTGTGTGTGCTCTTTCATCATATAAGTAGCGGTTTCTTCACTAGGCTTTTGTCCAGTAGAAAAACAATCTACAGTGACATTGTACTGAGATAAAACGAATTGGTATTGTCGATCCAAGATGTCGGATAATGCAGGATCTTGAATAAACTGCCGCAGGATCATATACTGATCCAAAATATTAATCGTGCCGGCTAAAATTTCATGTAAATCGAATAACTCATGTCCGCCATGATTGAGCTCGGGCTGGGGAGCGCTTCCTTGAAACATTGGTTGCTGATCGTTTTGCATTGAGATTCCTCCTTCTGTTTATACAATCTGTTTTAATGTGAGGATGTTTTCCTTCTTTCATGCAAAAACATTATTTACAATTAGAGGGTTTTCTTCCTTTTTGTCGAAAAAAAGTATCAGACGAATGAACATGGGGGTACCAGATGCAGGACAAAATCATTAATCGTTTGATAGAAGACGAACATGTGCAGGCACCAGTGATTGGCATCGGTGTTTCGCCGTTTGAACAGCATCATCTTGAGGCTTTTTTTCAATCATTTCCACATGAATTAAATGCCTCTTTTATTGTTGTGCAAAATCATGTGACGGACGATTGTATAACTGATTTGGAAGCACTTGTTTTACCGATTGGCTACCGGGCAAAAACGATTAAACATGGTGAGAAAGTCATGAAGAAGACGATTTATTTTTGTCCACAGCATGCGGTTGTGACGTTAACAGAAGATCAGCGGCTGCACCTATCAGAGCAGCTGCCGGCGTGCATGGCTTGCTCTGTGGACTTGCTTTTTCAGTCTCTTGCCAGCGTTCAAAAGGAAGAGGCTTTTGCGATTTTCTTTCAAAAAGGTCATTGTGTGGGAAGTGGCTTGCTTCAGTTGGTTGAGCAAGGCGGTACAGCTTTATCGTGCAGTGAGGTAGAAAGCGGTTTTGACACCTTGTATCAACAAACATTCAAAGACCCTTCAACCCTTGCGGCATATATCGCCAATATCATCAACGTCCCGCATGTCGATGAGGCAGATCCTGTTTTACTGAGAATTATTGAACGTCTTGAAATGTATAAAGGCATTGCCTTTTCAACCTATCAAAAGAAAAGGCTGCTATCTGTCATTCAAAAACGAATGAGGATTGCAAAAAAACGGATTTCATTATTATCAGAGTACGACTGCTTATTAGAAAGAGAACCAGATGAGCTTGATCGCCTGCACGCGCAGCTTTTAAGCGGCATGACGTCTTTTTTTAGGGATATGGAGGCTTTTCGTGTATGTGAACATCAGATCATTCCGTCGATCATTGAAAATGCGGTGAAAAACGGGAAATCTCGATGCCGTATTTGGATTGCGGGATGTTCGACAGGAGAGGAGGCCTATTCTTTTACGATCTTATTTTTAGAAGAAATGAAGCGAAGACAAGTGACCATTGAACTTCAAGTATTTGCAACAGATATCAACCGGAAAGCCATTCAAACAGCTAGTAAAGGTCTTTACTCAGTAGAGTCTATGGCAAGGATGCCGGAAAAATGGCGGGCGCGATATTTCGAAAGGAAAGGTGACGCTTTTATTGTGAAGCAGTCGCTTAGAAAACATATTGTCTTTGCACCTCACAATTTATTGATCGATTCACCTTTTATCCACCTCGATTTTATCAGCTGCCGAAATGTTCTGATGTACTTCCAGCCTGAAGTGCAAAAACGAATATTGTCCCGATTCCAATATGCTTTAAAAGATCAAGGGATGTTGATATTAGGGCCAAATGAAACTGTACCCAATATCCCTCGTTTGTTTCATTTGTTCAATGAAAAATGGAACATTTACACCCATTCAAACGTTTCTAAACCACATGTCCCTTGGGCACCAGACGCTCGTGATATCGAGTTGAAAGCGCGAGCCGCACAATATATGCAAGAAGTAAGCGAGGATTATGATGCATGTATGATTATCAACGATAGTGACGAAATCCTGGCATTATCAAATGGTGCGTATTCTTTTTTAGACCATACAGAAGTGTCAGATCAAGCATGTGAATATGTAACACCTGATTATATGAAAGAGATGTTGAGTCAAACCTTTCAAAAGGTGTGGACAGACGAGACAGAGGTTGTGTTTCAACATGTTCTCATTTCGGAAAAAGGTAGCAAGCAGTATGCAGATTTTACCGTGAAAAGTTTTGACCGCCGTTTTAAGGGAGTTTACGTCATTCTCATTCGAATGAATGAGAGAGGAAAAAATCAAAATAACGGCAGGGGCAAAGGAATGTCAGATCAGAATTCAGTCTATCAACAGCGTATTGTCGATTTAGAAAATGAACTCAATGAAGTCAAACAAAAGGAGCAGGAGGCAAGGGCTCAATTAAAAGCGAAACACACGCAATTAGAGGAGTTTGAGAAAAAACACGAGCATTTTATTAATATCATAAACAACTTAAGGGTGACAAGAGAAAAACTGTACAGACCCTCTGTCAAGCCGGAGCTTGCGACGTTGTTTGTGGACAGGGACATGAATATTCGCTATTACACTCCTACAGCTGCCTCTTTATTTACTTCAGCGAAAACCAGGCATCAGCAATCCTTTCAGTCGATGGCTAAAAAGCTTACGCAGGAAACGCTCTATCATGATATCCAATCCGTCATTTCGGATAGGCGCGCGATCGAACGTGAAATTGAAACGAACGAAGGAGAGCAATTCACCGTTCACATCACACCTATCTTTGATCAAGAGCATGAAGGAGCGGTGATGACTTGGATTAAAATGACCGAAGTAACGAAAATCAAACAGTCGCTTCATCTAGCGGTGACGGCGCTTGATAACAGCCACATTCATATTGTTGTTGCAACTGAGGAAGGGGTCATCCAATGCGTGAATCAGCGTTTCTGTCAGTTCGTCCAGCAGCATGAATATGACCTGATCGGCAAAGATATTTTTTCTGTCTACCATTCGCTATGTCAATGTGATGATTTAGAGAAGCAATGGAAGGTTTGTTTAAAAGAGGGCAGCTGGACAGGTGAGCTGTACTTTCAAGATTTATCTGGGTGCGAACGATGGGAGAGAGTCTCTTTACATCGAATCGATGATCCTGACAAAATGCAGTCAACCGTGATGCGGATTTCAGAGGATATCACCAATCAAAAGCAGTCAGAGAAGATGCTGATGAAATCAGAGATGCTGTCGGCAGTAGGGCAGCTTGCAGCAGGTATCGCTCATGAGATACGGAACCCGCTGACATCGTTAAAAGGATTTTTACAGCTGATGATTCAAAGTAAGAAGTATCAGAAAGATTATGCAGATGTGATGATGTCAGAGTTTAATCGGCTCGAGTCAATTATTAATGAATTCCTTGTTCTTTCTAGAAGCAAATCGGTGAAATTTGAACCGGTACATGTCAATCTTCTGCTCGAAGAAGTGATCATGGTTGTTGAATCCCAGGCGGTCTTAAAAGGCGTGTCCATTCAGAAAAATCTGTCTCCATCTCTCCCTAACATTCAAGGCATTCCGAATGAATTAAAACAAGTCTTCCTGAACATCCTTAAAAACGGAATTGAAGCGATGGATGGTGTGACAGGTGTCATCAAGGTGACCTCTCTCATGAAAGATCATCAAATGATGTTGATATTTGAAGACCAAGGAAAGGGAATACCAGAGGACGAAATAGGGAAGCTCGGTGAACCTTTTTATACTACAAAAGAAAAGGGGACAGGCCTTGGTTTAATGATGACCATTAAAATCATTGAAAGCCATGGCGGCACCATTCGTTTTGAAAGTAAAAGCTTTGAGGGAACACGTGTGATTATTACCTTTCCGATGAGTTAAAAAAGACAAGTTTTACATGAAATCCATTCAACATCAATATTTACTTTGTACACTATGAGAGATGAAGCGCAAAGGGGAGAGGTCTAATGAAACGAATGCTATCTATTCGAATGATTTGTTGTTTGGTTTTGATGATCTTTAGTCTGCAATCCTTACTGCCTGGCATGATCACAGGAGGCGAGGTCAGTGCATCTGAAAAGAAGGAAATGGTGTGGAAGCAAAAAAAGATCGTGCAGATCAAAAAAGCCCTTCAGCTAATAGGAGAGACCGTGACGGTGAGCGGAATTGTGACAGCAGATCAATCCGCTGTAGGCAATGGGAAATTGTCCACATACATTCAAGACAAATCAGCTGGAATCAATATTTATTCAGCGCAGCCCAATCACTTCCCGGAACTAAAAGCAGGCATGAAGGTGACAGTGACTGGTAAGATCACGTCTTATAAAGGAATGATTGAAATTGTGCCAGATCAAGGCCGCCTGAAGATAGATGCTGTGAATCAAACCTTGCCAAAGGCGAAGCGAGTGTCCGTTAAACAACTAGAAACGGATCAAGCCGGTAAACATGAAGGAAGACTAGTGAAGATTAAAGGCTATGTTGAGGCAAAACCAGCGCAGCCGGCTGGCGGTGGATACAATGTGGAGATCATTGATAAAAAATACCACAGCACCATCCTGAGAGTGATGGTCGATACAAATGCTATTGATAAAGTAAAGACAGGGAAATGGTACGAGTTTACAGGGGTGTTAAGCAGGTATGATACGCTGCAGGTGCTTCCAAGACATAAGGATGATATCAAACTGCTGAAACGCCAGCCAAAGCCGCCAAAGATGAAGAAGGAATACAAAGCAACGGTTGACCGTGTGGTGGATGGAGATACGATTCATCTAAAGAAGCCTGTTCTAGGTACAACAAAGGTGCGTTTTGTGAATATGGACACACCGGAAACGTATCATAAGCCAAAAAATGAATTAGACCAAAACCAATTGCGTTTTGGACAGCAGGCGACTGACTATTTAAAAACACTTCTTTCGAGCGGTGACCAAGTCACATTAAAGATTGGTCCTGAAGCGAAGGACAGCTATGGACGTCTTTTAGCTCAAGTGAAAACCAAAAAAGGGCTAAATACAAATCTAGAGCTTGTGAAAAAAGGATATGCCCCTACTTACTTCATCTGGCCAGTTGGAGATGATAAGGACTATCATACGTTTCAAAAAGCAGTAAAAGAAGCAAAAGAAAAAGGACAGGGCATATGGAACGAAGCGGACCCTCTGCTGGAACAGCCGTTTGAATTTAGAGCACGTGAGCAGAAAAAAGGACTGGCACGTTATGTTGGCGACTCAGCTGTAAAAACCTACGTCTCCCCTGACAACTGGAAAGAAATCGATGTGGAAAAACGGATCTTTTTTGCTTCCAAAGAAGAAGCAGAGCAGGCTGGCTATCAGCCGGCAAAGGATGCAAGCGAAGTACCATTAACGATTTTAAGTATGAATGATTTACACGGTAAAATTGATCAAGAATACGAGCTGGATCTCAAAGGTGATGGCAATAAAGGCATGTACGGCCGGATGGATTATGTCGCCGCCTATATGAAACAAAAACAAGCAGCGCACAAAAATACGATCACGGTCCATGCTGGAGATATGATTGGCGGGAGCTCTCCAATATCTTCTCTACTGCAAGATGAACCAACCGTTGAACTCATGGAGAACATTGGCTTTGATGTGGGCACGGTCGGCAACCATGAATTTGATGAAGGGGTAGACGAGCTATTGCGTATCTTAAATGGCGGAGAACATCCTAAAGGCACAAAGGGGTATGACGGACAGAACTTCCCGCTCGTTTGTGCGAACTGTGAATACAAGGATACAGGTAAGCCACTTTTACCGGCTTATGAAATCATCGATGTCCAAGGAATCCCAGTCGCATTTATCGGTGTTGTGACCAAGTCAGCCGCAGGAATGGTCATGCCAGAAGGGATTAAAGACATTCAGTTTACAGATGAAGTCAAAGCCGTGAATGAAGCCGCGAAGGAACTAAAACAAAAAGGGGTTAAAGCCATTGCGGTTTTAGCTCATATGACAGCCTCTCAAAATGGCGATACGATCACTGGAGAGAGTGCAAAGCTTGCCAAAGAAGGTGATGATGAAATTGACGTCATCTTTGCAGGGCATAATCACGAAGTGGTCAATGGAGAGGTCAATGGGAAATTAATTGTGCAAGCCTTTGAATATGGGAAGGCGATTGGCGAAGTCAATGTGACACTTGACCGCAAAACGAAGGATATCGTCAAAAAGAGTGCAAATATCCAGTATGTAGATCAAGCTGGTATAGAAAAGGACAAGGAAGCAGCAGACATCTTGGCTCATTACGGGAAAGAAGTGGAGCCGATTATTAGTGAGGTTGTTGGAGAAGCTGGGGTTAAAATGGAAGGCGGCTATTCAAATGATGGGGACACGCCGCTCGGTAATTTGATTGCGGATGGTATGAGATATTCAATGAAAAGTGACTTTGCCATGATGAATGGAGGGGGCATTAGGCAAAACCTTGAGAAAGGGCCGATAACGTGGGGAGATCTGTTTAATATTCAGCCATTCGGCAACGTTTTAGTCAAACTGGAGATCAAGGGGAAAGACTTGGTTGAAATCATAGAAGCTCAAATTTCTCCACAATTTGGACCAGATTATAGCATTTCAGGCTTTTCATATTCCTATGATCCGGTAACATATAAAGTAGTCGACTTGAAGCTGACGGATGGTTCAGCCGTAGCTTTCGATCAAACGTATACACTCACTGTGAATAACTTCATGGCAACTGCAACTGGCAGTAAATATGCACCAATAGGCAGGCTTGGTAAAAACCCTGAAACAGGTCCAGAAGACTTAGAAGCCACTGTCGATTTTGTCAAAAGCTTTGAGGGAGCTTCCATTGTGTATCAAAAAGAGGGGCGAATTCAAAAAGCAAAACAAGAAGAAAAAGCAGCAAGCTAAAGAGCGAATCATCTAAGAGAAATGTAACAGGCAAAGGAGTTTAAGCATGAAAAAGTGGCTTGCATTGACTGTGATGACAGCCGGGATTGTTCTGCTCGGCTGGGGAATTTGGCAAATCGCCTCTACTCATCTTCAAACAGCCCAATCATTAGACGAAGCGAAGAAGGCCGTAGCGGACGATCAAGGGATGTCCAAGAAGCAGTTTGCTCCAGTAGTGGGGAAAGCTTCTGGCATCCTGACGATTCCAAAATTAAAAGCAGACCTTCCCATTGTCGAAGGGACGGATGCGGATGACCTTGCAAAGGGAGTAGGACACTACAAAGGCAGTTATTATCCTGATCAGAATGGACAAATCGTCCTATCTGGCCACCGTGACACGGTGTTTCGCCGGACAGGTGAACTGGATATTGGAGATCAACTGAGAATCACTGTGCCATATGGTGAGTTTGTGTATGAAATCACGCATACGAAAATTGTCGATCAGCATGATACATCCATTATTACGTTGCAGAATGAAAAGGAAGAGCTGGTGTTAACCACATGCTATCCTTTTCATTTTGTCGGCAATGCACCAGAGCGGTACATTATTTATGCAAAAAGAGCGTCTGTCTAAAGAAAAAGAGCCTGCTGATCATATGCAGGCTCCCAGCGTGTAGACAAACCCTTGCATTCGTTGTCAGATCTGCGTTCCGGTGCTCGTCCTTCCTAGAACTGCAAAGGTTTTCTATCACGCTGAAAAGAAGAAAGGGCTAAAATAAGATTATTTTAGCCCTTTGTCAACAATCTGAGATCCTGCTAATCAAATGCAGGCTCTTTATTTTAATGGATGATTTTATTCATGAGCTGGTCCATATCAGGTGGTAGAGGTGCTTCTATGATCAGATGCTCGCCTGTAAAAGGGTGTTTCATGTCTACTTGCTTGGCGTGAAGAGCACACCTGTTGATGTAATCATGAACTCCGTCATATAAAGTATCCCCAGCTAGTGGATGCCCGAGACTGCTAAGGTGGACACGAATTTGATGTGTTCTACCCGTCTCTAATTGCAGTTTAACGGCTGTCATTTGCAGACGTTTATTCATGTCTATGACCTGAAAATGAGTCACAGCTTTTTGTCCAGTAGGGGAGATTCTTCGTCTGACTGCATGGTGTTTGTCACGCCCGATTGCTGCATCAATGGTGCCTTTCTTTTTTTTGAAAAGCCCCTCTGCGATGGCGATGTATGTGCGTCTGATTGTTTTTTTAGAAAGCATTTGATCAAGAGCCGCATGGGCTAATCTATGCTTTGCAAAAATGACGGTGCCGCTTGTGTCTTGATCAAGCCTGTGGATATGTCTCACCCGTTTTTCTTCTCCATTTGCTTGAAAATGGAAGGCCACAAGGTTAGCCAGTGTGCCTGTTTGCCCTTTTTCATTCGGATGAGTTGGCCGTCCGGCAGGTTTTTGCACAATTAATAAATGCTCGTCCTCAAAGAGCACCTCTAATTCACCGTATTCCGGTGTCACATCACTTTCTTCTGTTTCAAATAAATCAATGATGATCTGGTCGCCTTTACTGACTTTAGCCGCGTGATGGGCAAGCTTTTGATTTAAACGAACTTTTTGATGCTCCATCCAAAAATGGATAATCGGTTTTGATGCAGATACGGCTGTTTTTAAAAAATGACTGAGTGAAGTGTTATGGTGATGCTCGTCTACTTTAAGTGAGAGCGTGTGTCCTTTTATGATCATGATATCCGTTCCTCTCTTTGGGTATATATAGGAAACACTTACCTTGGCGAACGCCTTTTTTTCTGTGCTATTCTGAATGGAGAAATAACGACAGAGAGGTAGATGTCACGTGAGATTAATGAAAGCTGCTACAGACCTGCAAGAGCAGGCAATTGAAGAAATATCAAAGGAAGTTGAAGATCTTCTTACTCATGCTGTCAATGGAAAGCAGCTGGATATGCGTCAAAAAGACCGATCCCTTACCTTTATTGATGGAGTATATAACGGGACGATGGATGATGCTTTTCGTATTTTATCGGGTCTTCAGCTATTACATACCATAATTGTAAAACCGAAACGTCATATCACCAAACGGGATCGTGAGCTATTCGAGCGAAACCGTGAGCAGGTCAATGCCTGCGGCTTTTCTTTTCCGTTTGATCTAGATGATTTTGTCAGCCGTCACCTTCAAAATGCGTAAAAGATGGTGTGAACTTCCTTTTTAACTTACAAGGCCCTCGCACATACTATTTTTAAGGGAACGGAGAAACCTTTAAGGTCTGTAATACCAAACCCGCTCTTTTTCAACATTGCCTATTTCTCCACGAATCGGAGCGCTTGGATCTCTTGCAGAATAAACCGAACACGGGTAGGAGCCTGACAAAATGGTGCAGGCTCCTTTTATACATAATCATTTTAGCAGACATTCATCTTTGAAAGTCAATTTTATTCACGATATGATAGCATGGAGTATATGTTTAAGACTTTTGTAAAAAAAGGAGTGGCCTCGTTGGTAAAGGCGATTATATTTGATTTTGACGGATTAATTTTAGATACAGAAACACATGAATATGAGGTTTTACAAGAAATGTTTGCGGAGCATGAGTCAGATCTGCCTCTTTCCGTATGGGGCAAGGTCATTGGCACGCAGGCAGGCTTTAAGCCATTTGAATATTTGGAAAAACAGCTAGGGAAGACGCTGGATCATGAGACACTCACAGCAGATCGGCGTTCTCGTTTTCAAAAAAGAATGAAGGACGAATCAGCAAGACCTGGCGTAGAAGCTTATTTAGAAGCAGCAAAGGAGCTCGGGATCAAGATTGGACTTGCTTCCAGCTCAGACTATAAATGGGTGTCAGATCACCTAAAGCAGATTGGTCTTTTCGACTACTTTGAATGTATCCGCACGTCAGATGATGTGGAAGAAGTCAAACCAAATCCAGAGCTCTATTTGCAAACCGCACGCTGCTTAGGGGTAGAGCCAAAAGATTGCGTGGCATTTGAGGATTCTGTGAATGGATCAGTAGCTGCCAAACGGGCAGGTATGAAATGTGTCATCGTCCCAAACAAAGTGACGAGCACGCTGCAATTTGAAGAATATGATGTCAGATTAGAATCCATGGCTGAAATCGAATTGCTCCAGCTATTCCATCAGCTTGAAAAAGAGGATCAGTAAGGGGGCAAAAACATCATGGCAGAAAAACTAGACTTAACGCGGTTTGAAAAAAGAATGGTGATCCGTAATATCCGTGAAGAGGATATTGACCGAATCATTGCCTTGCAAGAGGTATGCTTTCCAGGCATGGACCCTTGGAAACGAGAGCATCTTGAAAGCCACCTTGAGCATTTCCCAGAAGGACAGTTTTGTGCTGAATTCGAGGGAGAAATCATTGGCTCTTGTTCAAGTTTATTAATTAACTTTGATGAATACGATGATCGCCACACGTGGCAGGACATTACAGATGATGGGTACATCACAAACCATAATCCTGATGGGATGAATATGTACGGAATCGAAGTCATGGTGGGTCCTGAGTACCGCCGCATGAAAATTGGGCATCGTTTGTATGAAGCAAGAAAAGACTTAGCGAGAAGATTAAATTTAAAAAGCATCATCATTGGCGGACGCATTCCGAATTATCATAAATACCAAGAGGAAATGACGCCTCGCCAGTATGTGGAGCAGGTGATGCTTCACCAAATCTATGATCCCGTTTTATCTTTTCAGCTGTTAAATGAATTTAGTCTCATGCGGATCAATCCGAATTACCTGCCGGATGATAAAGCATCCAGCACATATGCGACGTTAATGGAATGGAACAATGTCGACTATCGCCCGCAATCGAAAAGATATTATAAATCGGCGTTCCCCGTTCGAATTTGTGTGATTCAATATGCGATGAAACAAATTCATTCCTTTGAGGAATTTATGAATCAGGTGGAGTATTATGTGGATGTCGCATCAGATGCATCAGCTGACTTTGCCGTATTCCCAGAAATTTTTACGACGCAGCTCATGTCTTATTTAGAAGAGCGTTCACCAAGTCTTGCCGTACAGCGGATTACGGAATATACCGAGGACTACATTAATTTGTTCACAGACCTTTCTGTGAAATATAACATTAATATCATCGGCGGGTCCCACTTTGTAGAAGAGGAAGGGAAAATCTACAATATCGCCTATTTATTTAGACGTGATGGAACGATTGAAAAGCAATATAAACTTCACATCACGCCGAATGAAAGAAAATGGTGGGGGATTTCAGCTGGTGACCAGGTCCGGGTATTTGATACAGACTGCGGCAAAATTGCGATCCAAATTTGCTACGATATTGAATTTCCTGAGCTTGCACGGATCGCGGCTGACAAAGGAGCGAAAATTATTTTCACTCCGTTCTGTACAGAAGACCGCCAAGGCTATTTAAGAGTACGTTACTGTGCACAGGCGAGAGCGGTTGAAAATCAGATTTATACCGTCATCTCGGGAACAGTTGGCAACCTTCCGCAAACCGAAAATATGGATGTTCAATATGCACAATCGGCTATATTTGCCCCATCAGACTTTGAATTTGCAAGAGATGGGATTGTAGGAGAGTGTAATCCAAACATTGAGATGGTTGTCGTTGGTGATGTCGATTTAGAAATTTTAAGAAGACAAAGGCAAGACGGGACCGTACGTCAGCTGAAAGACCGAAGAAGAGACGTGTACCATATTGAATATAAGAAATAATGAAAGGAAGCGCCTATTGTTGAGGCGCTTCTTTTTGATGACATTTTTTAAAGAGACAATGTGGCGCCATGAGCGATCGCTTTCACTGCTAAAAAAGGGACATCTGATTGGATAAGATTTTTTCGATTGACAAAGGGATGCTGGAGCAAAAGCAGAATATACTGAAAGGAGATCATGTGTTCAAAAAGGAGAGGAATATGGGGCGACAATCTAAACATCTGTATATCAATTTGCCGGTAAAGCACGTGAAGGAATCTATCGCTTTTTTTGAGCAGCTGGGTTTTGACTTTGAGCAGCAGTTCACGAATGATCAGGCGGCCTGTTTGGTCATTGATGACACGATCACCGTCATGCTGTTATCTCTTAGGCATTTTCAATCCATCTCAGAGAAACAATTAGTGGACGCAAAAGAGGCATCAGAGGTGATTATCTCTATTCGTGTCAATTCACGAGAAGAGGTCGATGAGCTTGTCGAGCAGGCAATGGCAGCAGGCGGTTCACCGTTTAAGGAGAAGCAGGATCATGAGTTCATGTATGGATGGAGCTTTCAGGATCTTGATGGTCATTTGTGGGAAGTGTTTTATATGGATGAGGAAAGAAGCGGCCTTTCATAAGGGTGCTTCTTTTTTATTGTTTATCAGTGGTATGATAATGAGGAAGCAGAAGGAATCTGGAATTCAACTAGAGAAAAGTAGGTGCAGCATGGAGTTTTTACTTGTCTTACTGCCAGTGTTCGGCATATTTCTGATTGGGTATATCGGGCAGAAGGCGATTGGTTTTGACATACATACGCTCTCATCAATGTCTTTATATTTAATGTCACCATTTCTTGCGTTTGAAACCTTTTATCAAAACAAAGTGTCGATGGACTATGTGTATTTATCCATTTTTGTTGTCGGGCTTTGTCTTGCACTTATTTTATGTGTCTTTAATTTATCTCGTATCTATGGGTATTCGAATGAAACGTATTGTGCCATGATTCTGTCGTCAGCCTTTATGAACAATGGAAACTACGGCACGCCCGTTGTGCTGCTTGTCTTCGGAGCAGCAGGTTTGGATATTGCGATCGTATTGATGGTGCTGCAGCAGCTTGTCATGAGTACAATCGGTATGTATTATGCAGCAAAGGGCGGAGAGGATGCGGGAGATGGAAAGGTCGTGCTGAAAAAAGTGCTTCGTATGCCGGTTGCTTACGGGGCGCTCATCGGTCTATTATTTCAGCTGATTGACCTTTCATTACCTAAAGAGCTGATGACGGGTATTCAGCTTGTAGGGAATGCTGCCATACCGACGATTATGCTTATTTTAGGTATGCAGCTTGCCGTGATCTCTTTTAAGCAAGTGGATTATCGAAATATTTCTTATGCTGTATTGCTGAAGCTGTTTATCTCCCCACTCATCGCATTTGGCTTTACGGTTATTTTACCGGTAGATGATATGGTGAAACAAATTATGATCTTAGTGGCAGCCATGCCGACAGCAGCAAATACCACGCTGATGGCTGTACAATTTCGAACGAAGCCTGAGTTTGTCTCAAGCACGACATTTCTCAGTACAATCTTAAGTATCGTGACATTACCAGTTTTATTATGGATTTTATCCATGCACCCTCTGGGATAGGGGATAGGCGGCAAACAAAGGGGGACATATGAATGAATGTAGATGTTCATTTCCAAGTGAGTGACGTGTTGAAAACGAAGCATTTTGCGCATGCAAAAGTGTTAGCAGGGGAAAAAGGATTGTTTCGGCAGGTCAAATGGATCCATGTGTTAGAAGTGCCTGATGTAGAGGATTTGTTAAATGGAGGCGAGCTTATATTAACGACAGCCGCAGGCTTCCATGATCAACTGGATGTGTTTCAAGCGTTTTTACGGCAGCTGATTGATTCAGGGGCAGCCGGCTTGTGTATTGAATTTGTTCCGCTAAGATTCGATGTGCCGGAAGAATTGCTGACCTATGCAGAAGAAAGAGATTTTCCGCTTATTCTGTTTACAAAAGAAGTGAAGTTCGTCAACATCACGCAGCATCTTCATACAATGATGATCGAGCGTCAGTATCAAATGATGGCAGATTTAGAAGCACTATCATCAAAGCTGAATGAGCTTTTACTGACCCCGCATCCGCAGATGGATATTTTGGATCAAGTGTATCAGCACGTAAGGGGGATTCTTTTACTCCTCCCTGTTCAGGGCGAGCCGATTATTTTATGTGATTCTTCCAAACCAACCGAAGAACTGGTCATGAATTATTTGCAGTTTGCTTCCGTGCCAAAAGGATACGAAGTGACGCAAAAACAAGTGCTTGCACTCAAACAAACATTTGCAGATCTTGTGCTCATTCATCAAGCGGACACGCTCTCTGAATTTGAACTGCTCGTGATGGATAAAGGAGCGAATGCTCTTGCCCAGCAAACATTAAGAGAGCTTTATACAGAAGAGCTGAAGAAAACAAAAGAGAATGAATGGCTGCAAAAATGGTTCCAAGAAGAGCATACAGAACGAGAGATCATAGAGCGCCTTGAAGAAACAGAAGGGTTGAAAAAGCCAACTGGCTGCGTAGTCTTGCTCTTTCAAAAACATCATCAAATCGAAGAAATCGCAGGAAATCTTTACTTTCTTGTATCTTGCCGCTCCATTTTTCAGCGTGCGGGTTTCCATCTGATTGCATATGAGCATCAAGGACAAACCTTGTTTATTTTATTAAACACGAGAAAGAAAGAGGACTGGAAAGAGCGTGCAGAAAAGGCTGCAAACGACATCAAACAATTGTATGACCGGGAGCAGCCCCGAGGGGCCGAGATCAATTTTGGTATCGGTCAATATTGTGAACAGTTTCAGCACATGAGAAAAAGCTTTCAAGCAGCCAAAGAAGTGCTGCATTTAAAAAAAGTGATGCCTCAGCGGGTGGAAAGTCCATTTTACCAAGATCTACATATGCTTCGTCTCATGCCTATGATGAAGGAAAGCGGTCTGCTTGAATGCATGGTGAAAGAGTATTTAGAGCCCGTGATTGTATACGATAATCAAAATAGCGGGAGACTCTATCAAACGCTGAATATCTTTTTACAGACAAACGGTTCTAAAAAAGAAACCGCAAGCCAGCTCTATATTGTTAGGCAAACCCTTTATCATAGACTGGATAAACTGCATGCCTTACTTGGTGAGGATATGATGCAAGCGCCGAAACGCCAGGCACTTGAATTTGCGATTCTTGCTTATGAATTCCTGCAAGGAAATCGACGTTAGCGGAGTGTGTTCAATTTGCCAAGGCATCAAGAAAAGTGTCTTATGATGGTGTTCAATCAGTTGACGATCTGTCTAATGTAATCGGCCTGCCCCCTTTTTTATAATGAAAGAAACTGTCAAGTTCCAGTTTCATATGCCTCACGTTTCATCCATATAATGAATGGAGAGGCAATGTGCTGCTTGAACTGGTCTAAGCTTTTTTAATGATGAAAACGGATACATGGGGGCGGGAAGATGAAAATACATGAGCAGGCGCAAAATCTTCAGGCGAAAGATGATCAGTTGATCTGGCATCATATGAAAGGGACAAACAAGGAAAATGAAAGTATGGTTATTCACGAGGCAGAAGGCGCATGGGTGACAGATATTCATGGAAATCGCTATTTAGACGGGATGTCAGGCCTTTGGTGTGTAAATGCCGGATATGGCCGCAAAGAGCTTGCAGAAGCGGCGTATAAGCAATTAAAGACAATGCCTTACTATCCGCTTACACAAAGCCACGTGCCGGCGATTCAGCTGGCTGAAAAGCTAAATGAGTGGCTTGGCGGGGACTATGTCATCTTCTTTTCTAACAGCGGTTCTGAAGCCAATGAAGCCGCATTTAAAATTGTCAAACAATATCATGCGCAAAAAGGAGAGAGTACAAGGACAAAGTTCATCTCCCGGTACCGGTCGTATCACGGCAATACAGCAGCTGCTCTTGCCGCAACCGGTCAAGCGCAGCGTAAATATAAATATGAACCATTAGGTCAGGGCTTTATCCACGTTGCACCTCCTGATGTGTATCGTCATCCTGAGGACCAAGAGAATTTGGCGAGTGCTGCGGCGATTGATCAGGCTATGACGTGGGAACTAAGCGAGACCATTGCTGGGGTCATTATGGAGCCGATCATTACGGGCGGAGGTATCTTAATGCCGCCAAAAGGGTATTTGAAGAAGGTCAAAGACATCTGTGAAGCTCATGGGGCGCTTCTTATCGTAGATGAAGTCATCTGCGGCTTTGGCCGGACAGGGAAGCGGTTTGGTTTTATGCATGAGGAAGTAAAACCGGATATTATCACCATGGCAAAAGGGATTACAAGCGGCTATTTACCGCTTTCTGCAACGTGCGTGAAACGAGAAATCTATGAAGCTTATGCAGGGGAAGATACGTATGACCGGCTGCGCCATGTGAATACATTTGGCGGTCACCCTGCTTCCTGTGCGGTGGCACTTGCCAACCTAGAGATTATGGAAAACGAGCAATTAGTGGAACGGTCAGATGCGCTGGGGCGAGATATGCTTGAACGTTTGCAAGAGTTAAAAGAGCACCCATTTGTCGGAGATGTCAGAGGAAAAGGCTTGCTGTTTGGCATTGAGCTTGTTCAGGATCAGCAGTCCAAAAAACCAGCTGAGCTACATGTTGTCGGTCAATTGATCGCAGAATGTAAAAAACGCGGGCTGATCATCGGGAAAAATGGTGATACAGTTGCCGGCTATAATAACGTTGCCCAGCTTGCACCGCCGCTTAATATCACAGATGATGACGCCTCATTTATCATCAATACCTTAAAAGAAAGCATGGCACAGCTATAGCAGAGAGACTTCTCTGCTTTTTTCTATGGAATAAAAGCATGCTTTCCAGCATTGATGATGTGAGGTGAAATCGGTATTGGACATACTAGGTGTATTGAAAAATAGAAGAGTTTCTATTACTGTTAGGAGAAGACTGATCCAATACACTTTTGAAGGAGACGGCATATGAGTTTTCATGATCAACCTATTCTACCTGCTGTTCGCAATATGAAGCAATTTGAGGAATTTTTAAAAAGTCCATTTACATATGGTGTCTTACTTGATGTTCACTTAGGCCGGCTAAAGGGCATCATGAATGAGGCAAATGCTCATCACAAAAAAATGTTTGTACATGTCGATCTCATTCACGGGATTAAACATGATGAGTATGGAACGGAATTTATTTGTCAGGAAATGAAGCCTGCAGGAATTATTTCTACTAGGTCTTCTGTCATAGTAAAAGCTAAGCAAAAAAAGGTATATGCCATTCAGCGAATGTTTTTACTTGATACGAGTGCCATGGAAAAAAGCATGGAGTTCGTCGGGAAACATCGTCCAGATTTTATTGAAGTGTTGCCGGGAGTCGTACCAGATTTAATTACAGAAGTGCGCGAGCGAGCTGGGATCCCAATATTTGCAGGCGGATTTATCCGTACAAAAGAAGATGTAGAAAGAGCGCTTGAAGCAGGGGCTACAGCTGTGACGACCTCGAATACCACCCTTTGGAAAGCGTTCCAAAAGTGAAGAAGAGAAAATGTGAATATTTATTGACAACGTTTTCATCCTCTGATACTATTGCACTAAGTTAATATCATGTGATGGAGAAACGGAGATCCACAACAGCGCTTTACTAGGTGACAAATGACCCTGATGTAAAGTATGTTTGTTGTGGATCTTTTTCTTTATCTTTTCTACACATTCATAGGGGATGGCAACTGAACCAGAGGAGGAATTTTTCATGACACCATTTTGGGGAGAAGTCGTAGGTACAATGCTGCTCATCATTTTTGGAGGCGGTGTGTGTGCGGCAGTTAATTTAAAGAAATCGCTCGCATATCAATCCGGATGGATTGTAATCGCTTTCGGATGGGGATTTGCAGTGGCCATTGCAGCATATGCAACGGGTGGAATCAGTGGAGCGCATTTAAATCCCGCACTAACAATTGGGCTTGCGCTAGAAGGAAGTTTTCCTTGGGCTGATGTTCCAATGTATATTATTGGTCAAATGCTTGGCGCATTAATAGGGGCTATTATCGTCTTTTTACATTACTTACCGCACTGGAAAGCAACAGATGATCCAGGTGCAAAGCTAGGTGTATTCTCAACTGGTCCTGCGATTCCGCATACTTTTGCAAACGTACTTAGTGAAGTCATCGGTACATTTGTATTGGTTCTAGGAATCTTAGCGATTGGTGCAAATAAATTTGCAGACGGAGTCAATCCGCTGATTGTTGGTTTCTTAATTGTTGCAATTGGTCTTTCTTTAGGTGGAACAACTGGTTATGCAATTAACCCTGCACGTGATTTAGGTCCGAGAATTGCACATGCGATCCTGCCGATTCCAGGGAAAGGCCCATCGAATTGGAAGTATGCTTGGGTGCCAGTTATTGGTCCAATTTTAGGCGGCGCATTTGGCGGTGTTTTCTACAATGCAGCTTTTAAAGCGAACGTCACTCCAGCCTTTTGGATTGTAAGCGTTATTTTAGTTGTGGTATTGTTAGGACTCTATGTCTCTACGAAAAACCAAACAAATGCTGTAAATGAAAGTATGTAAGGGGAGGAAAACATCATGACAAAAGAAAAATATATTCTTGCATTAGATCAAGGGACCACAAGCTCAAGAGCGATCTTATTTGATCAAGAAGGCAAAATTGTACATACAGCTCAGAAGGAATTTAATCAATATTTTCCGAACCCAGGCTGGGTAGAACACAATGCAAATGAAATTTGGAGCTCTGTTCTATCGGTCATTTCAACAGCTTTAATTGAATCAGGAATTGAAGCAGACCAAATCGCTGGTATCGGAATTACGAACCAGCGTGAGACAGCTGTTGTTTGGGATAAACATACAGGCGCACCTATTTACAATGCAATTGTTTGGCAGTCAAGACAAACGTCTGGCATTTGTGAAGATTTAAAAGCGCAAGGACACAATGAAACATTTAGAAATAAAACAGGTCTTCTCATCGATGCTTATTTCTCAGGTACAAAGGTCAAATGGATTTTAGACAATGTAGAAGGTGCCCGTGAGAAAGCAGAAAATGGCGACTTACTGTTTGGCACAATCGATACTTGGCTTATTTGGAAGATGACAGGCGGTAAATCACACGTCACAGATTATTCCAATGCGTCAAGAACGTTAATGTTCAACATTTACGATCTGAAATGGGATGAAGAATTACTTGATATCCTTGGCGTACCTGCATCTATGCTTCCGGAGGTGAAACCATCTTCACACATTTATGGTGAAACAACAGACTATCACTTCTTCGGCAGAAATATTCCGATAGCAGGAGCGGCGGGAGATCAGCAGGCTGCTTTATTCGGTCAGGCTTGCTTTGAAGAAGGAATGGCGAAGAACACATATGGTACAGGATGTTTCATGTTGATGAATACAGGGGAAAAAGCCATTAAGTCGGATCATGGTTTATTAACGACGATTGCATGGGGCATTGACGGCAAAGTTGAATATGCTTTAGAAGGAAGTATTTTCGTTGCTGGCTCAGCGATTCAGTGGCTGCGTGACGGACTGAGAATGTTTAAAGACTCGAAAGACAGCGAAGCATATGCAGAGCGCGTTGAGTCAACAGAGGGCGTATATGTCGTTCCGGCATTCGTTGGTCTAGGCACACCATACTGGGATAGTGATGTCAGAGGCGCTGTTTTCGGGTTAACACGCGGTACTTCTAAAGAGCACTTTGTCCGAGCAACGTTAGAATCACTTGCTTATCAAACGAAAGATGTGTTAGATGCGATGGAAAAGGATTCAAACATTTCATTAAAAACATTGCGTGTTGATGGCGGAGCTGTGAAGAATGATTTCTTAATGGGCTTCCAAAGTGATCTGTTGGATGTGCCTGTAGAGCGTCCAGAAATTAATGAAACGACGGCACTCGGTGCGGCCTATCTTGCGGGAATAGCAGTTGGCTTCTGGAACGACCGTTCAGACATTGCAAAACAATGGAACCTTGACAAGCGCTTTGACCCTAAGATGGAAGAGGACAGCCGTGACTCGTTATACAGCGGGTGGAAAAAGGCTGTAAAAGCAGCTCAAGCTTTCAAATAAACCAAAAGTATGGTATACTTCAAGTAAGTTAATAGAACGGTTGGAGAACTGGAGAGACCGCAGGCACCGAAGTGTAGAAATACGCTTTGGGTGTTTGCGGTCTCTTTTTCTTTACCGTACAACATGGGAGGAACAAGAGATGACTTTTTCTAGCTTAGAAAGGGAACAAATGCTGCAGGAAATGACAAAAAAACCATATGATGTGTTTATCATTGGCGGGGGTATTACAGGCGCTGGTACAGCACTTGATGCGGCTTCACGCGGGATGCGCGTTGGTCTTGCAGAAATGCAGGATTTCGCAGCAGGTACGTCTAGCCGCTCAACGAAACTAGTGCACGGTGGACTTCGTTATTTAAAACAATTCGAAGTGAAGATGGTCGCAGAGGTCGGTAAAGAGCGTGCCATTGTATACGAAAACGGTCCTCATGTGACAACACCAGAATGGATGCTTCTTCCGATGCATAAAGGCGGGACATTCGGTAAGTTTTCAACATCCATTGGGCTTAGAGTGTATGACTTTTTAGCTGGTGTAAAGCATAGCGAACGCAGAAGCATGCTAAGTGCGAAGGAAACACTTGCAAAAGAACCGCTTGTTAAAAAGGACGGCTTAAAAGGCGGCGGCTACTATGTTGAATACCGTACAGATGATGCACGCCTGACAATCGAAGTCATGAAAGAAGCTGTGAAATTCGGGGCAGAAGCGGTCAACTATGCGAAAGTAAAAGAATTTATTTATGATAAAGGCAAAGTTGTCGGTGTTGTCATTGAAGATGTCATGACGCAGAAAACCTACGATGTGTATGCGAAGAAAATCGTCAATGCGACAGGTCCATGGGTCGATCAGCTAAGAGACAAGGATCACTCAAAAGAAGGGAAGCACTTACAGCATACAAAAGGTATTCACTTAGTATTCGACCAATCAGTCTTCCCATTAAAACAAGCGATCTACTTTGACACACCTGATAAACGTATGGTCTTTGCGATTCCAAGAGAAGGCAAAACGTACGTTGGAACAACAGATACAGTGTACAAAAAGCAGCTGGAACATCCGCGTATGACAAAAGCAGATCGTGATTATGTCATCAAAGCGATTCAATACATGTTCCCTGATCTCAATATTACAGAAAAAGATGTTGAATCTAACTGGGCTGGTCTTCGTCCACTCATTCATGAAGAGGGCAAAGACCCTTCAGAAATTTCTCGTAAGGATGAAGTATGGACATCATCTTCAGGCTTAATTACCATTGCTGGCGGTAAATTAACAGGCTACCGCAAAATGGCTGAGCACATTGTGAATCTCGTACGTGATGGACTGAAAGAAGAAACGGGCAAAGACTTCGGGCCATGTAAAACAAAGCATATGCCAATTTCAGGCGGTCATGTAGGCGGGTCTAAAAATATGGCATCCTTTGTCCAAGCGAAAACAGCAGAAGGAGTATCTGTTGGTTTAACAGAACCGATTGCTCAAAAACTCGCTGAAAAATATGGCTCAAACGTCAGCAGTCTCTTCAAGCGTGTAGAGCAGCTTCAAGGTGAAGCAGACAAACGAAACATTCCAGCGTATGTACTGGCAGAGCTTGTCTATGCAATCGAAGAAGAATTAGCTGTTACCCCTGTTGATTTCTTCTTAAGAAGAACAGGAAGCCTATTATTTAATATCAACTGGGCGAAAAAATATGCACAGCCTGTCGTTGACTATATGGCAGAGCGTTTTGGCTGGGATGAAGCAGCAAAACAGAAACATCAAACAGAATTAGATCAACTATTCCATGAAGCAGTTGTACCACTTGATGCTGAATAAAAGAAAAGCCGATCATGTATCGGCTTTTTTATTTGTTCAGCATTTTCTTCATCTGCCAATGATATAGCATGACATAAAGGATGATTCCATATAAAATAACAGTAGATGTATTTTATTGATGATAAGAGCTGGGAGGACGACCATGAGTTGGAAGACGAATTATGAGCGATGGATCAATGAGAAGCACCTGGATACTGAGCTAAGGGAATGGCTGGAGGCACATCAAGATGATCAATTAGCACTTGAAGACTGTTTCTACAAAAACCTTGAGTTCGGCACTGGAGGAATGCGCGGAGAGATTGGTGCCGGCACGAACCGAATGAATGTGTACACGGTTCGTAAAGCATCTGCAGGCCTTGCTGCGTATATTGCGAAACATGGAGAGGATGCAAAAAGAAGAGGCGTCGCCATTGCATATGATTCACGCCATAAATCGCCTGAATTTGCGATGGAAGCAGCCAAAACTCTTGCTTCACAGGGCATTCAAACATACGTATTTGACGAACTGCGTCCAACACCAGAGCTCTCCTTTGCTGTTCGAGAGCTGAATGCATTTGCTGGGATTGTCGTGACAGCAAGTCATAATCCACCAGAATATAATGGCTATAAAGTATATGGAGAAGACGGCGGACAGCTGCCTCCACTTCAAGCAGATCAAGTCATTCAAGAAGTAGATGCAATAGAAAATGAACTGTCGATTTCAGTTGATTCAGAAGAAACGTTAAAACAACAAGGGCTGATCAAGATGATCGGAGAAGAAATCGATCATGCGTATATTGAAAAATTAAAAACCATCATTGTCCACCCTGAGCTGGCAGGTGAGGTCGATGTCAAAGTCGTTTTTACCCCGCTTCATGGTACGGCCAACCAGCCTGTCCGAAAAGGGCTTCAGGCTTTAGGCTATCAGCATGTGACCGTTGTGCCTGAACAGGAAAAACCAGATCCGCAATTTTCAACAGTGACATCGCCAAATCCAGAGGAGCATGCAGCATTTGAGTATGCCATCAAGCTTGGCGAAAAGCAGAATGCTGATATCCTCATTGCAACAGACCCAGATGCGGATAGGTTAGGCATTGCGGTCAGAGATCATGATGGAGAGTTTACCGTCTTAACAGGCAACCAAACAGGAGCCCTGCTGCTCCATTATTTATTGTCTGAAAAACAAAAGCTTGGTCAGCTGCCGCCTCGTCCCGTTGTGATGAAAACGATTGTCACAAGTGAGCTTGGGCGTGCTGTTGCTTCAGCATTTGGTGCCCATACAATTGACACGCTTACTGGTTTTAAATTTATTGGAGAAAAAATCAAGCAATTCGAAGAGAGCGGAGAATACACGTTTCAATTCGGGTACGAAGAAAGCTATGGCTATTTGATCGGTGACTTTGCCCGAGATAAAGATGCGGTGCAAGCGGCGCTGTTAGCTGTCGAAGTCGCTGCTTTCTATAAAAAACAAGGCAAGTCCTTGTACGACGCGCTTGTCGATATGTTCAAGGAGTTTGGATTTTACCGGGAAGGGTTAAAGTCGTTAACCTTAAAAGGAAAAGAAGGAGCAGAGCAAATTTCAGCGATCCTTCATACCTTTAGAACAAATCCACCAGCTGCTATCGCGGGTCAGCGCATCACTGTCATCGAGGATTACCAATCAAGTCAAAGACACCTCGTTGCCGAAAAGAAAGAAGAAACCATTCACCTGCCAGCTTCAAACGTGCTGAAATATTTCCTTGAGGATGGCTCGTGGTTCTGCTTAAGACCTTCCGGCACTGAGCCTAAAGTGAAATTTTATATTGCAGTCAAAGGTACATCTTTAACAGATAGCGAAGAAAAGCTGAAGCATCTGTCAGAAGAAGTGATGAAAGTCGTTTATGAGATTGTGGAAGAAACAGCTAAATAAACAAACAAGGCCATCGTGTGAATGCATGATGGCTTTTTCTCAGTCAAAAGGATGAGAAAAAATCATCCTTTTAGCGAAAGAACCGGCAGAATGCTCATGATATAATGAGCGTAATGAAAAGAGAAGGCAGCAAATGCCGGGGGTAAACAGTATGGGAGAATATCAAGAGAAGGTTGAAACATTAAAAACGTTAAAAGAAATTGCTGAAAAGCTAAATGAAGGCACGGAAATGAAAGATACGCTTCATGAAGTGCTCCATATGCTGATGGATGTCACAGGCTTTCATTCAGCATGGATTTATTTTATAGAAAAAGACGGTTCGTACGAATTGATGGCAGAGGTCTCCTTACCCGAAGCGCTGGCAAAGCATCAAAAACAGCTCATGTGCCAAAACGATTGCTATTGCATCAATCGATACACAAAAGGTTCACTTCAATCTGCCACAAACATTATGAATTGTAAACGCATCGAAACGGCGATGAAAAAGCAGCTTGGGGATACTGAAGGAATTACGCATCATGCGACGGTTCCCCTCAAAGCATGTAAGCGTACGTTCGGATTATTGAATGTGGCGGCAAAAGGAAAAGTCACATTTACGCAAGAAGAATTGAACTTGCTTGAAAGCATTGCGCTTCAAATTGGTACCGCCATTCAACGGATGAAGCTTGTGCAAAACGAACATCAACATGCTCTTTTGGAAGAAAGAAACCGGCTTGCACAGGATTTACATGATTCCGTCAACCAGATGCTATTTTCAGTCAGTCTGACTGCTAAAGCTGCTCGTCAAATGACTAATGATCAAAATCTAGGGGAAATGATTGATTTTATTCAGCATTTGTCACAAGATGCACTGGTTGAAATGCGGTCACTCATTTGGCAGCTAAGGCCAAGAGGACTTGAAAAAGGATTCACTACAGGAATTCAAGAGTATGCAAAGCTTTTAGGATTACGCTGTACATTATCGTTATCAGGCTGTATGGAGATGGATCATTCGCAGCATGAAACGTTGTTTCGGGTATGCCAAGAAGCGCTGAATAATTGTCAAAAACATGCGGGAGTAGAGGAAGTCAAGGTCCAGCTTGAACAATCAAAAGACACGTTTGAGATGAAAATCATTGACCGCGGAAAAGGGTTTCAGTATGACGAGCAAATGAGCCTCCCTTCACTTGGTCTGAAAGGCATGTCTGACCGTATCAAAAGAGCTGGTGGAACATTTTGTATAGAGTCTGAGCTCGGTAAAGGAACCACCATTCAAGTGAAGGTGCCATTTTCTCAAGAAAGGAAGGGGTCGTCATGAGAGTCGTGATTGCAGATGATCATCATATTGTAAGAAAAGGGCTTGTGTTTTTCTTGCAGACACAGCCTGACGTCGAAATCGTTGGTGAGGCTTCTAATGGAGAAGAAGCATTAGAAGTTGTCAGACAAACGCGGCCTGACATCGTTCTAATGGATCTATCGATGCCTGTGATGAATGGTATTGAAGCCACGAAACAAATGATGCTGGAAATGCCCGATACCCGCATTGTGATTCTGACAAGCTATGCGGATAAAGATTATGTTATTCCCGCTATTCAAGCAGGGGCAAAAGCCTATCAGCTCAAGGATGTAGCGCCAGAAAAGCTCCTTACGACAATGATTGACGTACAAAAGGGCACCTATCAATTAGATGCTCATATCACCAACTTTCTTGTGCAGCATTTGACTGAGCCAAAAGAGCAAAAATGGAAGTTAATGAAAGAGCTGACCAATAGAGAGCGAGATGTCTTATTCGAAATTGCAAAGGGGAAAAGCAATAAAGAAATTGCCTCATCACTGTTTATTTCTGAAAAGACTGTCAA
This sequence comes from Bacillus sp. NMCC4, assembly GCF_002998555.1. Lineage (NCBI taxonomy): Bacteria > Bacillati > Bacillota > Bacilli > Caryophanales > Bacillaceae > Bacillus > Bacillus sp. NMCC4. The sequence continues at coordinate 56,829 of NZ_PVRA01000008.1, forward strand.
AACACACGTATCTCATGTATTATCAAAACTAGAGCTGGCAGATCGTACACAAGCGGCTCTGTATGCAGTGGATTATCAAAAAAATCAGCCGAAAGAGCTGCTATGACAGAAGGGAATTTAGTCGTTATGCTAAAACTTTTAAGCGCACATTCAATTCAATGAATTGAATAAAAAAGAGCACAGATGTTGGTTTATTTGACGTGCCCTTTTGCGTAAAAAGAGAAGCATGTCCAGTCTAATTTCTAATAATGAAACGATAAAAGGCTTGATGAGTATATGCTCATCAAGTCTTTTTTTATTTTGAGGGAGGTGATGAACCGGCTGACTAAAGGTGAATTTAAAAAAGGAGGGAACAAAGTGGAGACATATGAATTAGTGAATGGTTATCGCCATGATGACAAATTGAAAGAAAGCTTTAATGCGTTAGCGATCAATACATTTGATTTGGATTTTAGTGACTGGTATAAAAGAGGGTACTGGGATGAAAAATATATTCCTTATTCCTTTGTCCATCACGGGAAAGTGATCTCAAACGCTTCCGTCTACCTCATGTCCCTGATCATTGATGGCCAAACGTATCGAGCTGTTCAAATTGGAACGGTGATGACGGATCAAGCCTACCGCCATAAAGGATTAGCGACAAAGTTAATGCAGCATATTATGGATACGTACGAAAATGACTATGATATGATTTTTCTTTTTGCCAATGAAACTGTACTGGATTTTTATCCAAGATTCGGCTTTACCCGTTACCACGAAAGCGAATTTAGTCTAAATATCGGCAAAAGCGCCATTCAAATGAAAAAGGACATGCGCAAAAAGCAGCTGACGTTGGAACATGACTTGCCATTACTTGAACAGTTCGCAGAAAAACGTCAAACGGGATCAATGAAATTAGATGCTGAGGACCATGGCAGCTTATTGATGTTTTATTTTACATTCGTTTGGCCGGATGCCATTTTCTATATTGAAGCGTTGGATACCATTGTCCTGATGAATGAAGAAAATGAAACCATACATGTCTTTGATATCATTTCTCTCCAGCCGCAAAATATAGAAGAAGTTGTTGCACATATTGTGAATGAAACGACGGAAAAAGTGATATTCTATTTTACACCTGATACGTCAATTGACGGCTTACATGTGGTTATGGCGCCAAATGACGAGGATGCGCTGTTTATTTATACAAAAAAAGAATGGGTAAAAGACCACTTTATGCTTCCAATCACTGCGCACTGCTAAGTGTATGTAAAAAGGCTGATAATCAGCCTTTTTCTTTATGTGTACATCGGTTGTGAATAAACTTCAGAAGCAGCAGCCTCTGAAGCATGGTCAATGTACTGCAGGAGCCCATATAAACATTTTTCAACATCAGCATCGTTCCGGTTAAATTGATACGCGTGTAAGAAATGCTCAATACGTTTCGAGAGCAAGTCATCTTGCGTACGTACCATAAGAATAAGTAAATTATCCCATTGCGAGCGATGCGTATAATAAAGTGCTTTATCATAATCCGCCACATTCATCAAACCTTCTCCTTTCCCTTGAGAAGTCCTCATTAGTTTGCTCGGAACATATCGACATTTTCAGGGGAAAAGTTGGTGTCCGCATTAATCATGTACCGGGAATTTTAGGCTGAATAAATGCTTCATGTATGAAAAAGGATCGACCAGCAAAACATAAACAAAATATACATGAAAGTGAGATCAATGATATTATGCAGCCGAAATGGTGGATGCCTTTTGCAGCAGGAATGGTTTTGTATGGCATTTTCATGATCCATCCTGCAGCAAATGCAGCGATGCAGCCTGTTGAAAATTGGGAAAGACTTGCGTACACAGCGTTGCAAGAGGAATTTGAAGGCGCCGCTTTAAACGATTATCAATATATCGGGCGTACACAAGTAAATGAAGATCAGACAAAAGATGTGTTTCGCGTCACCGTGAAGGAAGGCTCAACGCTTTTTGCCGCACATGCAGAAATCTATTTTCACCCGGTGACCGGTCATTTGATTAGTATTAACGTATTCCGGCTATAAAAAAAGCACCTCTAATAAAGAGGTGCTCCAGCGTGTAGACAAACCCTCGCATTCGGTGTCAGTCCTTGCGTGCCGGTGCTCACGAATGTCAAATTCGCTCCGCACCAGTACTCGTCCTTCCTAGACTGCAAAGGTTTTCTATCACGCTGAAAAGAAGACAAAGGGCCAAAATAAAGCTCATTTTAGCCCTTTGTCAATCTGAAGCACCTCTAATAAAGAGGTGCTCATTACGGATCAATTATTTCATGCTTCCTTGAAGGTATGAGCGAATATCCACACCAAGTGAATCGGCTAATCGTTGTCCGTAGTCTTCGTCTGCACGATAGAAGTTGCAGATCGCAAGTAATTTTGTTTTGTCATTTACATCTTTCAGGTCAGCTGTTAGGTTTTTGATCAATGCTTGCTTCTCTTCTTCAGAGTAGCTTCGATATTTTTCCCCAGCTTGTTTGAAATCGTTCGGTTTTTCAATTTTTTGTCTCACCATACGGTCACCATGAAGAACTTGCTCACTTTCTTTGTAGTGAGGATTTTCTTTTGGCTGATCATCGTAACGGTTTGGTTCATAGTTAATATGACCGCTTGGACGAGTCGTTGTCATAAAGCCATCCTGCTGATTATTGTGTACTGGTGCATAAGGACAGTTCACCGGAATGCGCATGTAGTTTGCACCAAGACGATGACGCTGCGTATCAGGATATGAGAACAGACGGCCTTGAAGCAGTTTATCTTCAGATGCTTCGATTCCTGGAACAAGTGCACTTGGCGTGAAAGCAGATTGCTCTGTTTCAGCAAAGAAGTTCTCAGGATTGCGGTTGAGTGTCATGCGTCCTACTTTTTGAAGCGGATAATCTTCCTCGCTCCATGTCTTTGTTGGATCACATGGATCATAGTCAAGGTCATCATAATCGCTAAGAGGCATCAGCTGGACATATAAGTCCCATGCTGGGTAATGGCCATTTTCAATGCGGTCATATAAGTCTCTTGTCGCATGCTGGAAATCATTCGCTTGGATTTCTGCTGCTTCTTCCATAGATAAATTGCGAATACCTTCTGAAGGTCTCCAGTGATATTTCACATATTTTGTTTCTCCATATTTGTTGACCCATCTAAATGTATGCACACCAGAACCGCGCATTTCAGCGTAACTCGCAGGGATTCCTTCATCAGAGAAGAGCCATGTGAGCATATGAGTGGATTCAGGTGTTAAGGTCATAAAATCCCAATAACGGTCAGGATCTTGGATATTGGTTACAGGATCTGGCTTGAGAGAGTGAACCATATCAGGGAATTTCAATGCATCACGTATAAAGAAGATCGGCAAGTTGTTACCAACTAGATCATAGTTACCTTCTTCTGTGTAAAATTTGACAGCAAAGCCGCGCGGGTCACGCAATGTTTCAGGTGAACCTTTAGGATGAATAACTGTTGAGAAGCGAACAAAAACGTCTGTCTGTTTTCCTTCTTCACTTAAGAAGTCAGCTTTTGTATGTTTCTCCATGCTATTTTCAACTTCAAACACACCATAAGCGCCGGCGCCTCTTGCATGAACGACACGCTCTGGAATACGTTCACGATCGAAGTGTGCAAGTTTTTCAATCAAATGGTAATCATCAAGAAATGTAGGTCCGCGGTGACCAGCTGTTCTTGAGTTTTGGTTATCGCCAACAGGCACGCCTTGATTCGTTGTCAAATTTTTATGATTTGAATTTGTCATTCTTTTCTCCTCCTGTAAACAAAAAAATGATTTCTAGTAATCTATATACCCTAATTATATTAAATCAAACCTGATAGTCAATATTTATTTATAATAATTTTAAATTAATTATTATTACAAGAAGGTAAAGAAAAAGACGAAAGAAAAGAATTCTTTCGCCTAAAGGAGGAGCTCTCTAAGAGCATCTTTGTTTTGAGTTAAATCTTTTAATGTGTATTGATCAAGAACGCGTAAGTAAGCAGTAAGTGCTTCATGAAGTACATGCTTTAATGAACAAATCGGAGAGATGATACAGCTGTTTTTCTTTGAATCAAAGCATTCAACCATGACTAAATCATCCTCAGTATAACGGACAACTTCTCCAATATTAATGCTTTCTGGGCTTTTCCCAAGCCTAATCCCGCCATTTCTTCCACGGATCGTTTCCACATACCCGCGTTTTCCAAGATGATAAATCACCTTAGTCAGATGATTTTTAGAAATGCCATAAACATCGGCGATCTGCTGAATATTTGACAGTTCATTGTTTTCTCTTGATGCTAAATAAATGAGTACTCTTAATGAGAAATCTGTATAATTCGTTAGTTTCATTTTGACGACCTCTAAACCTGATAGAGTTTTGTATCATCGTAACACATTTTAGACAAAAACTGTTCGAGAAAGTGTTAAATGTGACAACATTTAAAACATGTATTATAAATATTGCTTTTATAAGCTGTCATCTATTACGATAAAGATGTATTTAAAATACACCTTTTTGAAAGAAGGAATGACGATGTTATCTAAAGATCAAATGAATGCCATTAAACAATCAGCCCCTCTATTAAAAGCTGAGGGAACCAAACTTGTGACTGTTTTTTATCAAAATATGATTCGGCAGCACCCAGAACTACTCAATCAATTTAATAAAACAAACCTCATGAACGGAAGTCAGCCAGAGGCGCTTGCTGCGACACTATATCAAGCAGCATTGCACATCGATCGATTAGAAGAATTACTTCCTGCGGTCAAACAGATTGCCCATAAGCATGTCAGTGTGATGGTCAAAAAAGAGCAATATCCAATCGTCGGATATCACCTCATTGAAGCGATGAAAGAAGTGTTTGGTTTAACGGAAAAAGATGACACGCTTTTAGCTTGGAAGGCCGCATATGACATTATTGCAAATATTTTTATCACGATTGAAGCAGAAATGATGGAGGAGAATGTAAAGCAAACTGGCGGATGGGCAGATGTGAAGCCGTTTGTGATTAAGAAAAAGGTACAGGAATCTCCATCGCTGATCTCCTTTTACTTAGTACCAGAAGATGAATCAGAGCTGCCAATGTATGAAGCAGGCCAATATGTTACGGTACAGGCCGATATGCCGGGTGAAGCTTATATGTGCAGCAGACAATATAGCTTATCAGATCAGCATCATCCTTCTTATTACCGCATTACAGTAAAGCGTGATGGTCATGTGTCTACATTTTTGCATGATGAAATGGAAGAAGGGGACGTTCTTCAAGTGAGTATGCCGCAGGGAATGTTCTGTTTGCAAGAAGACACTAAAGAGCCTGTTTATTTTATTAGTGCTGGTTCTGGTGTCACACCAATGATCGGTTTAATGAAAACAGCAGCGCAAAACAGCCAGCCGTTTACAATGATTCATGCAGATCGATTAGAGGATGTAACTGCTTTTGAAAATGAATTTGAAAGCGTTCTAGCTGCAGCTTCTCATGGTCGCATCATCTTATGTAATGAACAATTTGTACAGCCTGGTAAGGGTGAGCTTGTTGAGAAGGCAGTTTCCCGCATTGACCGTCCATTCCTTCAATCAGTGATTGGAGAAGGAAAAGGCCAATTTTATCTATGCGGTTCCCCGGTGTTTACACAGGAGATGATTCATATACTAAAAAAGCTGGGAATTCCAGAACAGAATATTCATTTCGAGTCATTCGGCGGGCAATCCACGAAAGAAATGGAAGTCGTCTAAACGAATGGCGGAACATCATGTTTTTTTAGGTGCGCTCATATAGTAGGGATAAGTCCGATGAGGAGGGATGGTTTCCTTGAGCGTATCTGAAAAACGTCTTTTACAAAGAGCCATTGATGAAATTACAGAAATTGCAGATGGATTTGGTCTAGATTTTTATCCGATGAGGTATGAAATCTGTCCCGCGGAAATTATTTATACGTTCGGTGCATACGGAATGCCAACACGATTCAGCCACTGGAGCTTTGGGAAGCAATTTCATAAAATGAAGCTTCATTATGATTTAGGGTTAAGCAAAATTTATGAGCTGGTCATCAATTCAAATCCTTGCTACGCCTTTCTACTTGATAACAACACGCTTGTTCAAAATAAATTAATTGTGGCTCATGTACTGGCACACTGTGATTTCTTCAAAAATAATTGCCGTTTCCAAAACACAAAACGAGACATGGTAGAAAGCATGTCAGCAGCGGCAGAGCGGATCAAAGAATATGAGCATCTTCATGGAACAAAAGAAGTGGAATCCTTTTTAGACGCCGTATTGGCTCTACAGGAGCATATTGATCCGTCTCTTGTTCGTTCAAAACTAAGCTGGAATATGGACGATGAAGAAGAATGTGAAGATGATAAACCAAAACGTCAGACGCCGTATGATGATTTGTGGGGAATGGATGAGCCGAAGACGCATGAGAAAAAGAAAATCGTCAAGCAATTTCCACCAAAGCCGGAAAAAGATATTTTGCTCTTTATTGAGGCGCACTCCCGGGAGCTAGAGCCGTGGCAGCGGGACGTCCTCACCATGCTGAGGGAGGAAATGCTCTATTTTTGGCCGCAGCTGGAAACAAAGATTATGAATGAAGGCTGGGCATCGTATTGGCATCAGCGGATTATGCGTGAGCTTGATTTAGATTCAAGTGAATCGATTGAGTTTGCCAAATTAAATGCAGGCGTGGTGCAGCCATCTAAAACAGGCATCAATCCTTACTATTTAGGTCTGAAGATTTTTGAAGATATCGAAGAGCGCTATGACAACCCATGTGAAGAATTAAAAAAAGCAGGGGTGACAGAAGGATCGGGCCGCAGCAAAATGTTTGAAGTCAGGGAAATTGAATCAGATATTTCCTTTATTCGAAATTACTTAACAAAAGACCTTGTGATGAGAGAAGATTTGTACTTGTTTCAAAAACAAGGGAGAGACTATAAAGTCATCGATAAAGAATGGAAGGCTGTTCGTGATCAGCTAGTCAGCATGAGGGTCAATGGCGGCTTTCCTTATTTGACCGTGATGGATGGCGACTATTTAAAAAACAATGAACTCTATATTAAACATTGGTATGAAGGCATTGAACTAGATCTGAAATACTTAGAAAAAGTACTCCCTTATTTGCATCAGCTATGGGGAAGAAGTGTGCATATCGAATCAGTTCTTGAAGGAAAAGAAGTCATGTTTTCGTATGATGGAAAAGGGGTTCATAGGAAATATCTCGCTTAAAAAAGACCAAAAAAAGATGTCTCTTAGCAGACATCTTTTTTGCCCGTTTTATTGGTTTTTCAGCAGTTTGAAAATGTGTTTTGCTTGATCGGTGTTTTCCATCAGCCCTTTTAGCTTTTGGCTTGTTGGGCCATATGCAAAGAATGGAACTTCATCACCCGTATGACCTGATGTTGTCCAGCCTGTATGTGATCTCATGTTGATCACTTCTTCAATCGCATCATCAATCTTAACAGCATCCTTTGTTTCAGCGGCCTTTTGAATGGAGGCCATTTCTTCTTTTGTAAATTCAAGATCGATATATTGTTTCAGCGCTGATTCAACAGTCATGCCGCTGACGATTTTGTTTGCGATAAAATCAGGTGTCTTTTTCGCTGCTTTTACCGGTTTGTAATCCCAGCTGCCCGAGCCGTCTGCTCCGAAGGAAAGTCCGCCAGTTGAATGATCGGCAGTGGTGATGACTAACGTATTTTTATCCTTTTTTGCAAAACGAATGGCTTCTTCAAATGCTTTTTCAAAATCCTTCATTTCACTCATTGCACTGACAATATCATGATCATGTCCAGCCCAGTCAATTTGGCTGCCTTCAACCATAAGGAAAAATCCTTTTTTGTTTTTAGTCAGCTGTTTAATGGCTGAGGACGTCATGTCTTGCAGGGAAGGGGTCTTTTTATCACGATCAATCGCTTTATCAAGACCACCGTCAGCAAAAATGCCTAGCACCTTTTGATTTTTGTTTTTTTGTAAGGCATCTTTATTGGTGACATAATCATATCCGGCTTGCTTGAATTCTTTCGTCAAATCACGATCCTTCCGGACAAAATCGACAAGACCTCCGCCAAGCATGACATCGACTGTATGCTGTTTTCCGATTTTTTCATCGAAGAAATCATCAGCGATGGCTGCTGTGTTTTTTCTCGATACATCGTGAGCCGCATACGCAGCAGGAGTGGCATTTGTTAATTCAGAGGTCACGACAAGACCTGTAGATTTTCCCTTCCGTTTTGCTTCTTCTAGAACTGTTTTTAATTTTTTGCCGTTTTTATTTACACCGATCGCATTGTTGTAAGTCTTTTTACCAGTTGCCATAGCTGTACCAGCTGCGGCAGAATCGGTGATATTGCTTTTAGAGTCGTTAGGGTATGTTTTGTGCATGCCAGTGAGGTAAGGGTCAAACGCTGTTTGTTTTGAAAGGTCTCCGTTGTGTTTAAATGAACGGTAAGTTGAAAGATAAGGAGTTCCCATGCCATCCCCGATCAGCACGATCACATTTTGCACGTCATTTTTTGGCTTCTTTTTAGCCTCTGCTTTGTCAGCCTGTCCAAATTCAATCCCTGAAAAAATGCCAATCGATAGCACAGATGCTGCCGCTACTGCAGCGATTTTCGTTTTCGAGCTTTTCAACACACTCATTCATTTTGCCTCCTCATTGTTTATGTATCGCTCTTACGTTTACAATGGTAGAGCAGAATTGTGGATTCCCATTTACAGGATCGTAAAGTTCACTTTAAAATTGTAAAGGTCCACTTTACATAGAATGGACCAAAAAGAGAAATGAATGTATCATTTATCCATGACAAGATGCGTTTATTTTGTCATGATTGTGTAATGAAAATGAAATATAAAGAACCCTAAAAAAAAATAAATTTTGCCGAATTAATAAGCATAATGTCGTAGGAAGTCAAGACTATTTCTTCTGGTATTTGATCCTTATAATAGTAAGTAGATAAAATTCGGATCACGATAGATACATACAGGAGGAACAAATGAAAAAACAATTGATCACAGCTGCAAGTGCAGTTCTACTTGGGACGACATTATTTGCCGGAGCTGCCTCAGCACAATCAGTAAAAGTTCAAAAAGGTGACTCTCTTTCTGTTCTAGCGAAAAAATACAAAACAAGTGTGAGCAAGATTAAATCAGATAATAAGCTGAAATCTAACACGATTTATGTTGGACAAACTTTAAAAGTAAATGGTACTACCTCAAAAAAAACTACGAAAACATCAAAAACAACAACAAAAGTAAAAGCGGCGTCAGCGACAGCTACTCATAAAGTTGTTAAAGGTGATACATTATCTAAAATCGGCAAAAAGTACGGCATGACTGTAAAAGAGCTGAAATCGTTAAATAAACTCAAAACAAACCTGATCAAAATTGGGCAAAAGCTAAAGGTCAAAAAGACATCTAAAAAAGTGAAGACAACACCTGTTAAAGAAAAAACAGTTTCTGCTTCTTCTTTAAACACGTCTAAGCTTGTAGCAGATGCTAAAGCGCACAATGGCACACCATATAGATGGGGTGGAACGACACCAAAAGGCTTTGATTGCAGCGGGTTTATGTGGTATATCATTAACAAACAAAAAAAGATTTCAAGACAAACAACTGAAGGTTTCTGGGGATCAATGAAAAGCGTATCAACACCAAAGGTTGGCGATTTTGTGTTCTTTACAACATATAAATCGGGTCCATCTCACATGGGTGTCTACATTGGGAACAACAAGTTTATTCATGCTGCTTCTGATGGTGTGACGATCAGTAATATGAATTCAAGCTACTGGAAGCCGATTTACCTTGGAGCGAAAACATTTGTGAACTAATTTATTCTAAGAGACTGCTTATGAAGCAGTCTCTTTTTATTTGCGCTGTAGACTTACCGTTGGGTATATTTAAGAAAATACCAAAAAGCCAGTGCTGCTTGGCGTTAGTCAAGTAACACTGGCTATTCATCTAATGAGATTTAAAAACCTAATTGAAGATCGACATCGATCGATACGATGGTGTAGACACAAACAATAACAAAGATATTCAGTACGACACCGAGGAACCCTGGGCCTGTACGGCCTTTTTTAATGAACAGTTCAATAATGCCAAATGGAACTGCGGCCATTGCAAAAGGAAGCATCTGAAAAGAATAAAATGTCACGTTGCTGATAATGGCGAGGTTCAGCATGAGCAGGGATAATATCGCTGTACCGACGGAAATCCAGCCAAATACATTATGCTCTTTAAAAATTCTTACCAATTCCATAATTCCACCTCGCTCACTTTTGCCGTTTTAATGCGTTTTGTCTTCACAAATTTCTCGATTTCTTTCGAAGGACCTGTGATCACAGAGCCATAAATCGTGACACCATTTTGGTTGATATAGCGTATTCGGTTTGACAGATCCAGTTCAGGTCTGCCAGAGATCGTTTTTGCCCAGGTTGGGTGCTGATCGACATAAGCAAGGGCATCTTTAAATTGATCTACCTCTGTTTTTGATGTGTGCTGAAGCTCTTTTAAGAATTCAGAGTCTTTCCCAGGGAAGCCGATTGGCCGCTGATTCCCGCTTAATGAATCCTCTGTTTTAATCGCATTCCAGAGCACTTTCATATCATATTTTTTAGCAAAGGAATAAACGTCCTTTGGTGTATAAGCTTTGTCATAGGATACATACACTTCACTGACTGTTCCTTCAGGAAGCTTGTCTAAAGTAGTGAGTGTTTGTTTTTTTGATGCATCTGGCTGCGCCGAAGGATGGGTAAAGAAATCCTCCGTATCGCGTGCGCTGTCACCATAATAAGAGATGGTAGGCTGCTTTAATTTATCGAAAAACATCTCGATTTGTTCACTGCCAATGGCTTCTGTTTTATTGCCAATTTGTTTTTGCAGCTTCAATTCGGTGTTCATCCCAAAAAGCTTGACCTGGCCTTTTAAATCCTTCATATCAATCGCCACGTTTGGTTTCGTCAAAGCGACTGTTACAGCGGCTGTTTCCATGAAGTGATTCCCTTTGCTCTCTGCTCCGCCAACACCGTAGTATAGATAACTTCCTAATGTACAAAGCGGTAAAATAATGAGTGTCGATATGACAGCAAGCACGGAAATACGTAAATAAGACTTTCTTTTTCCGTATTGTAAGATGGCTTTTTGCTTTTCAGGACTGATGGAAAAATCTGTCCAATCCGAGTCGTTCAGTTCCTGACTTAAGCGTTTTTCGTTTTCTTCAAGTTCTTCTTCAAACGCCATCATTTCTTCCTCGTTCATCTCACCATTATTATATTGTTCCCATCGCTTGTTAAACTCTTCATTCATCATTAACACCTCTGTTGTAAAGTGCTTTTAGGCGCTGCCTTGCACGAAATAAAACACTTTTAAAATTTGCTTCAGTAATATTCATGACCTTGGATGCTTCCTTGTAGTTCAGTTCTTTTAAATAATACAATGTCAACGCTTCCTTGTAGTTATCTGGAAGCTGCTCTAAATACATGTTGAGGACTTCTTTTATTTCAACCTGTTCAGCAGGGCTTTGTACAGACGTTTGTAAAAGGCCGCCAATTAGATCATCCGATATGGTCACTTCTTTTTTATGTTTCCTGACATAATCAATAAAAGCATTTCGTGCCACCTGAAATAACCAAGGTTTCACTTTGCTATGGTCGTAGGAATGAATATGTATATAAGCACGCATAAAGGTTTCCTGCAATAAGTCTTCTGCCAAATGTTTGTCTTTTGTCATGGAGAGCAGAAACCTGTAAACATCGTTCATATACATTTGATAAATTTCATCGATCGTCACTGATTTTTCTCCCCTCTATGTTATACACGCATAAGAAAGGCATAAAGTTGCACGAAACTTCTCAATACCGTACATTACTCATCTCTTTCGCCGAATCAAAATCATTTCTCCTTATCATAGCGAAATTTACGCCATTTATAAAGCATTTTCAATAGAACAAATCAGGAAAAAACCTTAAAAAACGACAAAATTGGACACAATTCCTCTTCTATTCTCTCCTAAAACCATGGACCTGGATACAGAAAGAACGGTGATTCTTAACGAAAAATGATGTGATGGTTTGGCTGTTTCATGAAATTTTTAGTACCAGGTAATAAAAAATTTGTTATAATAGAAACAAATCCTTCATTCTTCAAACAAAGGAAGTGCACTATGTATAAATTTTCAGGCTATACCATCAAAGTATTATTTTCTCTCCGAGGCGGAATCAAAGTATATCAAAAAGAGAATCTGCCAACGGATCGGGGGTTTGTCATTGCATGTACACATGAGGGTTTTGTGGATGTTCTTGCATTAGGCGCAGGGATTCTTCCGTTTGAGATCCACTACATGTCGAAAAAAGAATTGTTTGCAAATAAATGGATCGGTGGATTTTTAAAGAAGATTCATGCCTTTCCAGTTGATCGAGAGAATCCTGGGCCAAGCAGTATTAAAACGCCCATTAAATTATTAAAAGAGGGAAAGATCGTCGGGATTTTTCCAAGCGGAACACGTACAACAGAGGATGTACCTTTAAAAAGAGGTGCGGTCACCATTGCCCAGCTCGGTAAAGCGCCAATCGTTCCAGCAGCGTACAAAGGACCGTCCAATGCGAAAAGTCTTTTCAAAAAGGGGAAAATGCGCTTAATTATCGGTGAACCGATTGAGCAGTCAGAATTTGAGCATCTGCCGCCAAAAGAACGGTTAGGTGCCATGACGGAAGTATTAAACACGAGAATTAAAGAACTTGAAGCTCAATTAATGGAAAAGGCATAAGAAAAACGACCGCTTGCTTTGGCAAGGGTCGTTTTTTTTCTTAAGAAGCGCCTTCTTCAGCGGCTTCTGCTAATTGTTCATTTAACTTTTTGACTTCGATGTATGCCACGTGGTGTCCATCGACTTCATTAATGATAAATTCATAGCCTTGTTCACGAATAGCGTCATTTTTCTCAACTTCATATTTCTGAGTAAGGAACCATCCGCCGATCGTATCGACCTCTTCGTTATCAAGCTGCGTACCTAAGAGCAGGTTGACTTGGTCAACTAGAACCTTTCCATCAAAGATGTAATGGTCTTCTCCAAGTTTACGCACTTCGTTGATTTCATCAATATCGAATTCATCACGAATTTCACCGACGATTTCTTCAAGAATGTCTTCTACAGTCACAAGACCTGCTGTACCGCCGTATTCATCTGATAAAATCGCCATGTGTACACGTTCACGCTGCATTTTGAGCAATAAATCATGTACAGGAACTGTTTCAATCACATGAATAATCGGGTTGACAAACTTTTCGATTGTATCACTTGTAGAACACTCACCGCTAATGCAGGCAGTGAGAACCTCTTTAATGTTCAGAACACCAATCATGTTATCTTTATCGCCATCTTCAATTGGATAACGTGTATATTTTTCTACCTTGGTCACCTTCAGCATTTCCTCAATGGTAATATCATGAGGGAAGCTGACAACTTCGGTACGAGGAATCATAATTTCTTTCGCCAGACGGTCATCAAATTCAAAAATTTTATTTACATATTTGAATTCAGACTGGTTAATTTCGCCGCTTTTATAGCTCTCTGATAAAATAATCCGCAATTCTTCTTCAGAGTGCGCCATGTCATGCTCAGAAACTTGCTGAAGACCGAACGCTTTTGTTAACAAACGAGCAGATCCATTTAATACCCAGATAAACGGGAACATCACTTTGTAAAAAATCATGAGCGGTCTAGCAAAAAGAAGAGATACTTGCTCCGCCTTTTGAATGGCGAGTGTTTTTGGTGCAAGTTCTCCAACCACAACGTGTAAAAACGTCATAATACTAAACGCAATAATAAAAGTGACAATAGAACTAGCTGATTGAGGAATGGACAGCTCTACAAATAGTGGAGCAAGCATGTGCGCAATTGTTTCTTCCCCTAACCAACCAATACCAAGGGCGGTAATGGTAATACCGAGCTGACAGGCCGACAGATACTCATCAAGGTGAGTCGTGACATGCTTGACAGCAACTGCTGTTTTATTACCTTCTGCGATTAACTGATCAATTCTTGAGCTTCTTAAGCGAATGATCGCAAACTCTGATGCTACGAAAAATGCGGTTAAAGCTATAAGCAAAGCAACTATAAGTAAATTAACTATGTCCAATTAAGGCCTTCGTTCTGACTTTGAGAACGAAGGTAACACCTCCTGTTTAGTAAAAATTTTAACTTAACAGCAGTAAAAATGATTGGACAGCCGTCATCTTTTCAGGTGTAAGCTGCTCTTTTAATTTTTCACGTTGTTCTGGCTGAAGCTGCTTACAACGTACCAAAATGCGGTCCATATGCTCGTTCATCCGATCGATATCAGAGGTTAAATGGACAAGTTCATCAGGATCTTCCTTTTGAGAAGGGAATTGTTCATCTAATCTGGATTTGATGTCAGAAAGAGCCAATCTCTGCTGTTTGCAAAGAACGATTAATTGTAATCGTTTTAAAGCATGTTCATCGTAATAACGATAATTTGAGCAAGATCTAACAGGCGCAAGCAAACCTAGATTTGTATAATAATCTACAGTTCGTTTCGTCACCTGTGCAATCTGTGCTAGTTCACCAATACGATACTTTTTCTCAGCCCCATCTGAACATCTCCTCCTAACCGTCACGTTATAGTTTATGAAAATAGTTTAATATAATTCGAGTCTGAAATACAAGTTAATTGTTCATATTTCCTGCCGATATGAACATTAGAGAGGGATTTCTCAGTCTAGATTGTCCTGTCAAATTTAACATGGTGATACAGGAATTTTCAGATTATTTATGGTAAGATAAAATGAATACCGTTTCATATATATGTAGAGAGGCGGATTTATACGTGAACCGGAGGTGGTTAAGTGGGGCCCTCAATGTAGTCTTATTTAATCAGTTAACCGTTTTGCAAAATATAACATCATCAATCAGGAGGTGACTCCTTGTTCTTCTAAGAAAGAGCAAGGTTAAATGGACGATATTGTTAATCTGAGTATAGTCGGTGTTTTGATTGCTTTAACAGCTTTCTTTGTTGCATCTGAATTTGCCATAGTAAAGGTGAGAAGTTCAAGAATTAATCAGCTTGTTGCCGAAGGGTCCAAAAAGGCCATCGTGGCGAAAAAGGTGACATCAAGGCTAGATGAATATTTGTCAGCCTGTCAGCTCGGTATTACAGTGACATCCCTTGGTTTAGGGTGGATTGGTAAGCCGGCTGTAAAAGAACTTTTGGTTCGAGGTTTTGGTTTGACAAACATTCCTGATTCAGCAATCAGCCTGATCTCAGCAACACTTGCGTTCTCTATTATTACCTTTTTGCATGTAGTCGTCGGTGAGCTTGCACCAAAAACGCTTGCGATTCAAAAGGCGGAAAAAATGACGCTCTGGCTGTCAGGCCCGCTGCATGCATTTTATATCCTGATGTTCCCTTTCATTTATGTGTTAAACGGGTCAGCCCGTGTTCTAACCAAAATGATGGGCATCGATATGGGGTCTGAAAAAGAACATTCCCATTCTGAAGAGGAATTGAAGATTTTATTATCTGAGAGCTTAAAAAATGGGGAAATCAACCCATCAGAATATAATTATATGAACAAGATTTTCGACTTTGATAATCGAATTGCCAGAGAGATCATGGTACCGCGGAGAGAAATTTGTGCCATTCCAGAAGATATGCCGCTAGATGATATCCTCTCCATCATGACGCAGGAAAAGTATACACGCTTTCCCGTGTTTTCAGGGGATAAAGACCATGTCATCGGCATGCTGAACAAAAAGCAGCTCTTTGCAGATCTTGTGTATCAAGGAGAAAAAGATCAACTGAAGATTCAAGATTATATATATCCAGTGATTGAGGTCATTGACACGATTCCTATTCAGGAGCTTCTCGTCAAGATGCAGCGCGATAGAATGCATTTGGCGATTTTAACCGACGAATATGGCGGAACGTCTGGACTTGTCACAACAGAAGATATTTTAGAAGAGATTGTTGGAGATATTCGAGATGAATTCGATGAAGATGAGCAGCCGGTTATTCAAAAAAGAGCCGATCATCATTATGTTTTAGATGGCAAAGTAAGATTAGATGAAGTTCAAGATTTGATCGAAATGTCATATCATGATGAAGAAATTGATACAATAGGCGGGTTAATCTTAAAAGAGAATATTGATATCCGAGAAGGACAATCCATTTATCTTGATGATATTCGGATGAAGGTCTTGGAGATGGATGGACGCTATGTTAAAAAGATCGACCTGAAGAAAGGCGTCATATCATCAGAAAAAGGAAATGCACGCACTGGGCTTGATATAAAAGAGCCGCTGTTAGTAAATGAAATGACCTTGAGCGAAAAATAAGCTCAAGGTTTTTTTAGGTATTTAGTCTCTTTTTACGAATGTTTGTTCGAGTTATAATAAGAACAAATGTTCGATAGAGGGGGATGGACATGCTTTGGTATGAAACAGCAAGTATCACAGAGAAAAAAACCTCAATGAAACGTATTGAGTTTCATTTGAAGAATTTCAAAAATTACCAGGCAGCGATTTTAAATATCGAAAGACAGCTTGAAAAAAGAAGCCCGCATCATCTGGATCACATGACACGGAAGAAGTTAGAAGAGCAAAAAAATCAGTATGAACTCATCGTTGCATGTATTAAAACAGCATTAAAAGAGTTGGATGAAATAGAGCAGCAGCTCATCGATTACAAATATTTTCGAGATTGGCGGATGGCCAAATGTGCGATGGAAATCGGCTACAGTGAAAAAACACTCTTTTTAATGAAGCGCCAGCTCATGGATCAACTGCTCATCAGCTTAGCCGCCATTACCAATATTTAAAAAAGGTGATGTCCTATTTGATAGAACGCAGCAAAGAGACAGAAAGACCCGATGATCGTCATCAATAAGTAGACAGCAAGTTTTCCGATTTGCCGCTGCTCTAGCATGGTCGCAGACTCTACACTAAACGTAGAGAATGTTGTAAAGCCACCGAAAAAACCTGTTCCAATGATCATAAGCAGCGGATGATTGGCAGTCACGGCACCTGTCAGTATACCTAAACCGGCAGCACCTAATAAGTTGATGAGAATAATACTATACGGGAAACGAGCATGAGACTTGGTTTTCTGTATTAATTGGCTAATGAAAAAACGAAGGGCGCTGCCAATCCCGCCGGCAACAGCTGTATATAAAACGATCATTTATCTGCCTCCTCTCTGCTGCTTATTTTGATGAAAGAGCCGCTGAGCAAGCATCAGTCCACATAAGGCAGCGGCTACTCCGGCAATGACTGAGAGCAGGATGTAGATCACACTTGAGGTGAATTGCCCAGTCTGTAATAAAAGAACCGTTTCTTTAGAAAAAGTGGACATTGTCGTAAAACCTCCGCAAAATCCTGTTCCGATCAAAGCGGCAAGATATTTTTTTCCCTTCTGGAACATAAAATATCCTGTTGAAAAACCAAGAAGCAGACTGCCTGTTACGTTTTCGATTAGCGTTGCATAAGGGAATGTTTGGCTGACAATCGATTGGCTTAGTTCATATCTGCAAAGTGTCCCAAGCAGTCCGCCTATAAATACAGCAAGATACGCTTTCATTTACATCATTTCTCCTTTAGAAAAAATGGCGGGTGATCCGTCACCACTCCATCAACGGGATATTTTTTGATCCGATCGGCTGTTTTTTGGTCTTTCACAGTCCATATAAACACATCCATCCCGAATGAGTGGATGCGGTCTATCCACCATCTGTTGATCAGCGTTTTCTTCATATTAAGACAATCAGCAAACGAGCTGTATGCAGTTAACTTTCTTTTCGCCAGTTTATATGCAGTAGGCTTTATAATCAAAGCTGTTCGAAGAGAAGGGGCGAAAGCTTTGATTCTTTGAAGTGCATGATCATCAAAAGATTGAATCATGATATGACGAGAATAGGCAAACCGATTGATGATGTCGACAACTGCCTTTTCAATTCCTATCTGCCGTCTTGGGTGTTTGATCTCGATCAATATCCCGATCCGCTGACTGTATCTCTCAAGAACTTCTTGTAATGTTGGAATTCGTTCATTCGTGTACTGCTGGTCAAACCAGCTTCCTGCGTCCAGTTTTTTCAGCTGATCAAGTGTATAGCTTTTGACTAAACCGTTTCCGTTCGTCGTTCGGTCAACTGTATCATCATGGATCACGACTACGTGCTGATCCAATGTGAGCTGTACATCTAATTCAATATAATCTGCACCCTGCTGAACAGCTAAATCAAACGCGGCAATTGTATTTTCTGGGGCAGCACTTGATGACCCTCTATGCGCGATAATATACACATGCTCCAGCTCCCTGACATAAGTTCTGGTCTTATCATATCAAATGCTTTACCGTTTTTCCTTCTTTACTATATGGAGGGAAGAAGAGCTGTATGTAATGGTGAATCGCATTGCTAAGAAAGTATGATGATTCAAATGTGAAAAGTTGCAGGAATATCCCAAGCCATGATTGAGTAAATCTGAAGTACATCAATTTTTCTTCGATCAATTTTGTCCAAATCGTCAGCGTTCGCCAAAATATTAGTGCTTTCGTCATGTTGACTGAAAATTCTGATGTTTTATAATGATGAAAAGGAGGCGAGATGATTGGGTAAAGGGAGAATTAGAGTGGAAGAACGTATTAAGGCCGAAACGGATGCTGAAATGTTTAAAGCGACTCTCCTTGATCAGGCTCAGAAGAAAAAGTAGTTTGCTGCCCGTCGATATGTCTCTAGCCAAAATTTCATAATTGAACATCATGCCTCGGGACTGGTCCCGAGGCTTTTTATATAGAGGTCAGACATTTATGAGAGGACATAAACGAAGGTTATATTATAAACTAGAGAGGATTGTTTTAAAGGAGAGAGACAAACATGATTACACAAAAATGGATGGATACATATTTTACAGTAGATGTTGCGATCCAAATCGGTATTAGCCTTTGTATTTTATTGCTTTTTTTATTGCTTCGGAAAGTATTTACGAAGTACTTATTTCATCTTCTCTTTAGGCTGACCAATCGGTCTAAAACGGAGGTCATTAACCAAATTGTTGTGGCTTTCGAAAAGCCAGCCAGACTGTTTTTTGTCGCACTTGGGTTATATTTTGCGTTAAGACAGGCACCATACTTTGAGCATCATATGGATGTCATCGTCAAATTATATAGATCCTCCATTATATTGATGCTGACATGGGGGCTTTGTAATTTAACCGCAGCTTCTTCTTTCTTATTTCAAAAAGTAAATTCGAAATTTGAATTGGAAATGGATGATATTTTAGCACCGTTTTTATCAAAGGTACTTCGCTTCATTATCATTGCACTAAGTATTAGTGTCATTGCACAAGAATTTAATTATGATGTAAATGGACTTGTGGCAGGTCTTGGTCTAGGTGGTCTAGCCTTTGCGCTTGCTGCCCAGGATACGGTGGCGAACTTTTTTGGAGGGATCGTCATCATTACAGAGAAGCCTTTTACAATGGGTGACTTTGTGGAGACGCCAAGTGTTCTTGGAACTGTCGAGGACATTACATTTCGAAGCACAAAGTTTAGAACACCTGCTGAAGCTGTTGTGACAGTTCCGAATTCTACGCTTTCAAAGGAACCTATCACGAACTGGACGAGAATGAATAAACGCCAAATTACGTTTTCCGTACGTGTATCCTATAATACACCAAAGGAAAATCTTGACCGATGCATCAAACGTCTCAAACAAATGCTTTATGAACATGATGGGGTGCACAAGGAGACGATCATGGTAAATCTCGATGTACTGGCAGACAGTTATTTGAATTTATTTTTCAACTTTTACACAAACACGACGGCCTGGGCTGAAAACCTTGATATTAAACAGGACATTAACTACCGTATCATGGATATCTTCCATCAAGAAGGTGTAGAATTTGCCTTCCCTGGACAGACCATTTATATGAAACAAAAAGGCGAAAAACAGCTGGGTGAATAAAGGAGGAATGGTGAGTGGATCAAACAAAGGTGGCAGCGCTAAGCGAGAAATTAACGCAGGCTTCACATATTATGGTACTTTCAGGTGCGGGTATGAGCACGGAATCAGGTATCCCCGATTTTAGATCAACGGGCGGCTTATGGACTGAAGACACCGCCCGCATGGAGGCGATGAGCCGGTCCTACTTTTTATCACACCCTCAGCAATTCTGGCCGAAATTCAAGGAATTGTTTCAGATGAAAATGAGCGGAGAGTACGAGCCCAATAGTGGACATACCTTTTTAGCCAGCCTTGAGAAACAAGGAAAACATGTGGATATTTTCACCCAAAATATTGATGGCTTGCATAAAAAAGCAGGAAGCCAGCATGTATATGAACTCCACGGCTCCATTCAAACAGCTACTTGCCCATCGTGTCATGCGACATATGAACTGCCTTATTTATTACAAGAAGAAGTGCCTGTATGTCTAAAGGTTTCCTCAGACGGACGGACATGTGGGCGTGTGCTGAAAACAGATGTTGTCCTTTTTGGAGACAGGATCAAACATTTTGATCAAGTAGAGAAATCACTTCAGCGAGCGGACCTTCTGCTCGTCATGGGGACTTCCCTAGAAGTGGCGCCAGCAAGATATATTCCAGAAGATGCCGCTCAAAATCCTTCCATCTTCAAGGTGATGATGAATTTGAGTGAAACAGAATACGATCCACTGTTTGATCTTGTCTTTCATGAGCGAATTGGCGATCTCGTGAAAGCTTTATAAATCATCAAAGACCCCGCATCCAAAAAAGGTGCGGGGTCTTTCTTTATTGTTGCAGCGGCTTCATCGATTCATCAAGGACTTCAAATGTATAGCCCTTCGCTTTTAGCTGTGTGATTAAACTGTTTAAGTATTTTGCTGTCGCTGGCTGATCGTGCATTAAGATGATTTTTGGTTCTTTTGGATGTTTTGTCTCAAGCACTTGCAGCTGATTTAATACCTCTGGTACATATTTTGAGCTTTTATATTTCCAGTCAAGACTGTCAATTGTCCAATCCCAGTATACAAAGCCTTTTTGTTTTAAACGTGCCTTTTGCTGATCCGTTAAATTTGGGGCGCTGCCATAAGGTGTTCTCACAAGATGTGTATACTCACCTGTGACAGAAGCCAAAATGCGCTGATCTTCCTTCATCTCATTGACGGGAGAATCACTTTTTTGATAAAAGCGTTTCACATCATGTGTGATACCATGAAGCCCTAACTGATGACCTTCTTGATGAAGTCTTTTCACAGCTGCCGGGTGTTCCTTAATCTGCGGCCCAAGCATAAAGAATGTGGCCTTTACTTGATGCGCTTTGAGCACATCTAAAAGCTGATTTGATGTCGCTGACGGACCATCATCAAAGGTTAAAAAGATCGTTTGATCCGTTACATGTTTGTTTGGGTTGATCTTAAAATGTGCATCTAATGTTTTCGTAGAATCATCTTTTGCTTTCAGACTTGCGCTTGTGTCTCGGAATTGACTGCTCGCAGACATTTTAGCCGGCTGATCTGCTGCCTGCATATTGGTTTTAGATATATCCCAAATAAAAAAGAGGATCAGTGACAGAATAACTAAACCAATCGCCTTTGAGAGCAGCATCGTGTTTGAAGGTGTCTGTTTTTTCGTAACCCGTTGCATTACAATCGCTCCAATAAATCAAAAATTTGTGTCGAATCATGTAGTAGATTCTGTCTTTTTCCGCTGTTTTTTGTCGTGCTCATATCGATTAAGTATACAGGAAAAAAGAGCCTATGAATATAGAAGATGCTAAAAAATTGGAATCTTTTTGGTTATGAGTCTATGTTTGTTACAATAGAAAGTTGACCATTTATCATGATGTGAAATAATTCTGAATAATCATTGAAACGTACTCATTTATCCGCTAAGATAGCATCAGACTCAACCATTAATGCGAAGCGAAGGGGAGATTCCGTATGAAAGTATTGTATAATGGCGATTTCATTGAAAAAAAGGATGCACATGTTGATATTGAAGACAGAGGCTATCAATTTGGTGACGGCGTCTATGAGGTCATCCGTGTATACAATGGGACTTTGTTTACATTAAAAGAGCATACAGAGCGTCTGTTCAAGAGTGCAAAAGAAATCGGCATTCATCTTCAAGGTGCAGTATCAGATATGGAAGAAAAGTTAAAACAGCTCGTCGCCCACAACCAATTAACAGATGGAGGTGTGTATATTCAAGTCACGCGGGGCGTCGCACCTCGTAAACATCAATATGGCGATTCTCTCACTCCTCAAATCACAGCATATACGTTCCAGGTGAAAAAGCCTGTTCATGAGCAGACAGCTGGTGCAAAGGCCATATTATCTGAGGACCTTCGCTGGTTAAGATGTGATATTAAAAGCTTAAATCTCTTATATAACGTCATGGAAAAGCAGAAGGCATCTGAAGCTGGTGCATTTGAAGCCATTCTCATTAGAGATGGTTTTGTGACTGAGGGAACCTCCTCGAATGTATATGCCGTCATTGATGGCGTGATTCGCACACATCCAGCAAACAATCTTATTCTAAACGGTATTACCCGTAGAAAGCTTCTTGAGGTATGTAAAGAAGAGGGATGCAGTGTTGAAGAAACTTGTATAAGTAAAGAAGAGCTGCTGCGCGCGCAGGAAATCTTCATCAGCTCGACGACGGCTGAAGTCATTCCGATTGTTGAAATTGATGGCCAGCCAGTAGGGGAAGGCGTTCCAGGAGAGTTGACAAAGCGTGTACAGGAAGGCTTCCAGCAAAAAATTAAACATGAAAGTGAAGCATCTATTTCTTCATAAATAAAGAGAGGCTGTAAACCAATGTTTACAGCCTTTTGTGATTCTTTTATTTTACAATAAGCACAGGTATATCTGATTTTGATGATAACTTTTCACTTACACTGCCAAAGAGCATTTTTTTCAATCTGCTTTGGTCACGTGCTCCCATGACGATGAGGTCTGCTGATATGTCTTCAGCATATTCGATAATCGCTTCCGCTGGTTCCCCCTCAACAATTTCAATGGCAGCTTCAAACTGCTCCTCATTTAAAAGCATTCTTGCTTCTGCAACGACTTCTTCTGTATGATCTTCAAAAATCAAGGGACTTTGCTGTTCATCATGAGGTACATACACAGGGGGTGTTTGAAGGTCTGCCATGCCGCCGCCGATATAAGCTCCGCCAGTCATTGGGCGTGGTGCATCAAACACCTGTCTGCTTGATTTGCCATCATGTGCATAGGCAACAGTCAGCTTGGCATTCAAGGTTTTGGCTAGAGCGATTGCCTTTTTTAATGCTTTCTTACTGTCTTCATGTCCATCAAACGCAACGACCATCCGATCAGCTTGAAACAATGTCCTCATTCCTTTCAAAAGGAGTCTTTACACTCATGGTATACCCGTTATCTGAAAAAGATACACATGAAGGCGGTGAACTTTTTGTTAGAAAATTTCATTTATTGAAAAATATTTATTGACAAAATGGTGACAGCCACTATAAGATAAAAAAAGATTCAAGAGCCAAAAGGAGGAAATGTCATGTGCAACATTGGAAGAATGAAATCAAACTGCATGAATGGGTTGATTCACGTGACAATTACACCTTCATTGGTCATTGAAAAGGGACTCGTATGTTCCAATTGATCGGATGAATCAAGGCGTATGTTGCGTATTTGTCAACATGCGCCTTTTTACATGACTAAAAGAGGCGTACCAGACAGCTGGTTGCCTCTTTTTTTGTTGTATTCATTTCGCATTTCGAAGTAAAGGGATGGAGATCAACAAGTAAATGAAGAGGAGTGAAAGCATGTGAACATGCCAAAAGCAAGACAAATGACAAAAACCAAAAAAACGAAACAAGGTGACAGCCAGGAAAATCTAGAAAGCGGCTAGCTTTAAAAGGAGAGACAAACATGTTTTCAGTATTTGCGAAATTAGGCTGGTTCTTCAAACAAGAGTGGAGGCGTTATACGATCGCCATTACGCTTCTGCTCATTGTGAATGTGCTTGAAATGCTGCCGCCAAGATATCTTGGGCAGGCAGTTGATGACATTCGTTCTGGTCAATTTACAACATCCAGTATTGTGTTTTATGTAACCATTTTTTGCTTGCTAGGTGTCGTCGTCTATACGCTGACATATTTTTGGATGTATCAGTTATTTGGCGGCGCAAATGTCATGGAGCGTGTGATGCGCGGGAAGCTCATGCGTCACTTACTTAAGATGACACCCACCTTTTATGAAAAGAAAAAAACCGGTAATTTAATGGCATTAGGTACAAACGATTTAAATGCTGTGGCTTTAACGACAGGTTTTGGCGTTCTGACATTGGTTGATTCCACTGCTTATATGCTGATGATCTTCTTTACGATGGGGCTGACGATTAGCTGGAAATTAACCTTAATGGCGATCATCCCTATGCCGCTGATGGCGCTCTTGATTGCGTATTATGGCAGCAAGATTCATGATCGCTTTACAGTTGCTCAAGATGCATTTGGTGATATGAACGATCGCGTCCTTGAATCAGTCGCAGGTGTCCGGGTTATTCGGTCTTTTGTACAGGAGAAACAAGATGTCGAACGCTTTCGCCAAATGACAGATGATGTATTTCAAAAAAATATGAGAGTGGCGATCATTGATTCATTGTTTGAGCCGACAGTGAAATTACTTGTCGGTGTCAGCTACTTAATTGGAATCGGCTACGGAGCCTATCTTGTGTTCCAAAGTGATTTAACCATTGGTGAGCTTGTCGCATTTAACGTCTATCTTGGAATGATGATCTGGCCAATGTTTGCGATAGGCGAATTGATTAATATTATGCAAAGGGGAAATGCGTCGTTAGACCGGTTGAATCATACACTCAGCTACAAGCCGGATGTCACAGACGCTTCTCAGCCAAAAACGTTACAAGAGCCTGGCGATATTCAGTTTGACCGCGTGACATTCAGGTATCCAACTTCCCCTAAAGATAATTTAATTGATGTGTCCTTTACGGTTCGAAAAGGGCAGACAATCGGAATTACAGGCAAAACAGGAAGCGGTAAAACGACTATCGTAAAACAGCTTCTGCGCCAGTATCCAACAGGTGATGGTCAAATCCTGCTATCAGGAGTCCCAATCCAAGAGATCGAATTGGATCAGCTATTTCAATGGATCGGATACGTACCGCAGGATCATATCCTTTTTTCAAAAAGTGTAGAAGAGAATATGCGCTTTGGTCATCGGGACGCAAAACAAAATGAATTAGCACAAGCGATCAAAGATGCTTACTTTGAAAAAGATTTACGTCTTTTGCCAGAGGGTCTCGAAACCATGGTGGGGGAAAAAGGTGTGGCACTGTCAGGTGGACAAAAGCAGCGAATTTCCATTGCACGCGCTTTATTAATAGACCCCGCCATTTTGATACTGGATGACTCGCTTTCTGCGGTAGATGCAAAAACAGAAACCGCTATTTTAGAAAATTTAAGGCAAAATCGTCATGGGAAAACGACGTTTATTACGACTCATCGTCTATCAGCTGTTGAGCATGCGGATCTCATACTTGTCATGGAAGAAGGACGCATTGTCCAAAAGGGCACCCACGAAGAGCTCATTCAGCAAGATGGGTGGTACAAAGAACAATTTCTGCGTCAGCAGCTGACAAACCAGCTGGAAGGAGGGGATGAGGCATGACAACAGGAAGAAGACTCCTTGCCTACGCACTCCTTTATAAGAAAGTACTGTCTGTTGCCTTGATCTTTCTCATCATTGCAGTAGGTGCTGAACTGACAGGACCATTTATTGGGAAGAAAATGATTGATGATCATATTTTAGGTGTAGAAAAACCATATGTCGAGGTCAATGAAAAAACAGACAAAACCGTTTATTACCAGGGAAATAACTATATACGAAGCGATCGATTAGACAGTGATATGAAATCCGGAAAACAAATCAATGTGGTGCAAGTCGGATTCGGTTACTATTTTGTAAATGAGCCGATTCGTTTTGATGGAAACCGAAAGATATCCGGAGATCAGCTTACCATTGAAAATGGGAACGAGCGCGAGACATATCAAGTACAGCGTTTATCAAAAGAGGAAATTTTCTCTTTTTATGAGCCGGAAATCAGTGGTTTGGTGCAGCTTGTTCTATTTTATCTAGGGCTTCTCGTCATTGCGATTTTCTTTCAGTATGCGCAGCATTATCTGCTACAGCGGATAGCCAATCGAATTATTCAAAAAATGAGGGTTGATGTATTTGAGCATATTCAAACGTTGCCTATCCGGTATTTTGATAATTTACCGGCTGGAAAGGTCGTAGCGAGGATTACCAATGACACAGAAACCATTCGTGATTTATATGTGACAGTCCTCGCTAATTTCGTGACGAGTGCTATTTACATGATTGGAATTTATATTGCCATGTTTTTATTAAATGTGAAGCTGGCACTCATTTGTTTGGTGGCGGTACCGATTATTTTCCTATGGTCAATGACCTACAGAAAGTTTGCATCAGTGTACAACCACCGCATTCGTTCGATCATTAGTGACATCAATGCCAAGCTAAATGAAGCCATTCAAGGGATGACCATTATTCAAGCGTTTCGTCATGAAAAAGTGACGAAAGAGGAATTTGATGAACTGAACAACAATCACTTTCGATATCAGCGAAAGATGCTGCATTTAAATTCACTTCTGTCGCATAACTTGGTTAACCTGCTTCGGAATTTAGCATATGTGGCACTCATTTGGTATTTTGGCGGTGCGTCCTTAAGTGCGACGGGCATTGTGTCAATTGGTGTGCTCTATGCGTTTGTCGATTATTTAAATCGATTATTTCAGCCGATTACAGGCATTGTGAACCAGTTCTCGAGATTGGAATTAGCAAGGGTTTCATCGGAAAGGGTTTTCCGATTATTGGATGAGCCAGGAACAACAGTGGAAGAACCTGTTCAAAAGAAAATGGAGGGACACGTTCAGTTCCAAGATGTCACCTTTGCTTATAATGAAGGAAATAATGTATTAAAGAACATTACGTTCGAGGCCAAAAAAGGCCAAACAGTTGCACTTGTGGGGCATACCGGTTCTGGGAAAAGCTCGATCATGAACTTGCTGCTGCGTTTTTATGACATTCAGCAAGGAGACATTCTCATAGATGGGGAAAGCATTTATCACCAGTCACGCCAAACGTTGCGTAAACAAATGGGCATTGTGCTTCAAGACCCGTATTTATTTTCCGGAACGATTGCATCCAATGTCAGCTTAGGAAATGAAGACATTAAAAGAGAAACGATTGAATCATCATTAAAGCAAGTAGGAACAGTAGAGTTATTGAAGCACCTGCCAAAAGGATTTGATGAACCAGTCGTTGAAAAGGGAAGTACTCTTTCCTCAGGAGAACGTCAGTTAATCTCATTTGCCCGTGCATTAGCGTACGATCCAGCGATCTTAATTTTAGATGAAGCCACCGCAAACATTGATACAGAAACAGAAGCGATCATTCAGCGGGCGCTTGATGTCGTCAAAGAAGGACGAACGACTTTTGTCATTGCTCACCGATTATCCACCATTAAGAAAGCCGATATGATTTTGGTATTAGAAAAAGGTGAAATTGTCGAGCGAGGCAGTCATGATCAACTCATGCAGCAAGAAGGGCTGTATGCGCAAATGTACGAACTGCAAAAGGGTGCTGTTGCAAACAGCTGATGAATAACAAAAAAGAGCCTATTCACTTTGAATGAGGCTCTTTTTATTTGCATAAAAAGTCGAGGATTCGTTTTTGACCTCGACCTTTACTAGTTATATCGTTTACACGAGCTGCATCATCAGTAGGCAATGCCGACGCGTTGATGTACAAATTCCTTCGAATTTAACTGCTGATATAAAAAGTGTGCGGTATCTTCAACTGAAATTTTCTTTCCATCTATAGGGAGAAAATCTTTCTCATAGCGATATGACCGTGTCACTTCTCCATCTGGTAAATAGGTTGGACAAATAATGGTCCAATCTAGATCAGTCGATTGAAGGATTTCAAACGCTTTGGCATGCTCTTTAGCTGCTCGGGAAGTAGTCCGCCTTGATTCATTTGTTTCAAAACGGTAAAGCTCCGGCTGCTGCCTTGCCTTTAAAATACCTGCCGTACCAATTGTAATAATTCTTGAAGTATTTGATTGCTTCATGGCTTGTACGATATGCTCCATTGAAACAGATAATGTATCATCACCATCTGTTGATAGACAGCTCACAACAATATCTGCTCCTTTGATCGTCTCAAGCACATCTTCTCGATTTCTTGAATTGCCGGTGACTTGAAACATACCCGCAAGCATTTCTTCTCGGTTTGTCCGAATCAATGAACGAACTATGTAACGATCATCTACTTGAACGAAACGAAGAAATGCTTGTCCTACACGTCCATGAGCACCGAAAAGAGCTATTTTCATCTGTTCGATCCCTCCACTACATACTATAAGTGAAAAGAACCCAAAATGGTACAACTTTTATGTGATGCATTTTTTATAAAGGTGAAAGGACCGAATACTATGAGCATATTCACATAATAGAGAGATCCCTACAAATTGTAGAAGTTCAAAGTTCATACCGGAAATAATGTCCATGAAGATCCGCTCCTTTCTACTACATGATATGAGCTGGAAAGGAGATTGGTGAGGGATAAAAATAAAAAAAGAAGACACCTTAAGAGGTGCCTTCTATGATCCAAATATGAAATTAAGCTTGTGTTCCACCCATGTGTTGTTGAGCGTAAGATACAAGACGCTTAGTGATTTCTCCACCAACTGATCCGTTAGCGCGAGATGTTGTTTCTGCACCAAGGTTTACACCGAATTCAGAAGCGATTTCGTACTTCATTTGGTCGATTGCTTGCTCTGCTCCAGGAACTAGTAATTGATTTGAACTATTAGAATTTGCCATGATGTGAATCTCCTTTTTGTATATGATTTGGTTTTTGGTTGGGTTTGCTGGAATCGCACCAGCGAAATGAGCAAGTCATTTGCCACTTGGCGAAACCCAATGCAGTAACTGCTTTGTACTAAGTATTATGGTGATTTCTGAAAAAAACATACGAGAAAAGAACATGGTAAATGTTGTTCAACATGCAAAAAAACCATCACTCAATCATGAGTGATGGTGCTGCTTAGATCTCTTTAATCAGCAGAGCGAATGCGAAGTTCTGTATCCGAATCAAAGAAGTGGGCCTTGTTCATATCAATAGCAAGAGGGATAGACTGTCCAGCCTGAACATCAGTACGAGAATCAACACGTGCAATAAAAGACTGACCATCGAGAGAAGAGTAAAGCATCGTTTCTGCTCCCATTAATTCAGCAACTTCTACACTGGCATCGATCTTTGTGCCCTCAGATGCCTCTATAAACACGGGTTCATCATGAAAATCTTCTGGTCTGATACCAAGGATGATATCTTTTCCGATATAACCTTGGCTGCGTAATACCTTCATCTTTCCTTCTGGTACACGAATATGCGTTTTTCCAACTGCAATAGCACCGTCAGAGAGTTTTCCTGTGAAAAAATTCATCGCAGGAGAGCCAATGAATCCGCCTACAAATACATTCTCTGGATTTTCATATACATCCTTCGGCGCTCCAACCTGCTGAATAAAGCCATCTTTCATCACAACAAGGCGAGTAGCCATTGTCATAGCTTCAGTCTGATCATGTGTGACATAGATAAATGTCGTTTGCAGACGCTGATGAAGCTTAGATATTTCAGCACGCATCTGAACGCGAAGTTTTGCATCTAAATTAGAAAGCGGCTCATCCAAAAGAAAGACCTTTGCATCACGCACAATTGCTCTCCCAAGTGCAACGCGTTGTCTTTGACCGCCAGACAGAGCTTTTGGTTTTCTGTCTAAATATTGCTCAAGCCCCAATATTTTCGCAGCATTTCGAACCCGCTCATCAATTTCTGATTTCGGGAACTTCCGCAGCTTTAATCCAAAAGCCATATTATCGTATACATTCATGTGAGGGTACAAAGCATAGTTTTGGAAAACCATTGCGATATCCCGGTCTTTTGGTGCTACATCATTCATCCGTTTTCCGTCTAACAGAAAATCCCCTTGTGAAATCTCTTCAAGTCCTGCAATCATGCGAAGGGTTGTTGATTTTCCGCACCCAGATGGACCAACAAACACAATAAATTCTTTATCTTCTATATGTAGATTAAAGTTGTCTACTGCTGTTACCTTGTTATCATACACTTTATAAATTTGATTGAGCATCATTTCAGCCATAGATGATAACCTCCCCATCCTCTTATTGAAAGCGCTTTACTTGTAAATAAAGTGTATAAAATGGGGAAGCGTCTGTAAATGGACAACGTGCACAACATCTCATTTTCACTTTTGGGCAGGATGCTCATGTCATTGATTGTTATGAAAGGTCGAGAAGATTCATCATAAAATAAACAGCAGATGCTTCTGGAAAATGCCGTATATCGATTCCTGTGCGCTCAATAAATTTATCGATTCGATATTGAAGGCTGTTTCTGTGAACATATAAAGCTTTTGCTGCCTTGGATGCATTTAAGTTACATTGCATATAGGTCATGAGGGTGCGGTAAACGTCCCGATCAAAGACCGCCTCTTTAAAAGCATCTGAAATAGCATGAGAGAGCGCGGATTCATCATAACGTATGAGTGATGGCAGACATTCATAAAATGTGGAAATCCCTGATCTAAGCTTGCCTCGCTGCACATGGTCCAAGAAAAGCTGCTGTTCATTTAACAATTTCTTCTGTAAATGTTCATTTGGCAAATGGAGCTGTCCTTGTAAAAAGACTGAGTCTGTTAAAAAGTCACTTGTAATGGCTAGAGACAAATCGTTTAGCAGATCTAATTGACCATTTTCTGATGTAGCGTTTGTTTGAATCAGCATCGCTGTATCAGCGCCTGTCCAAATGAAATGAGTATGTTCGAGGCTGTGAACCACAGCCTCTTTTATTTGCTGCCTTTGTTCTGCTTGATGGGACATTTTAAAATAATATACACGGACGGGGTGCTGAACGGTTAGTGGTTTGTTATCAAAAAGATAGCTGTACCATTTTTGTTCATCCTCAGTCTGCTTTGTATGAGAAAGATCAATTGGTGTAAGGAAAGTATTGAGAAGAAGTGTTTCTCTCGCTGTAAGCTCTGATTTGTCTACTCCAAATAATTCGCCTTCGTCTGTTTGATACCAAAGAATTTGATGATCATTTGTAGGTGAGCTGATGATATGCTCTCCGTAAACAAGCTTTAATTTTTCTAACATGGCGAAGCTCCTTAAACAGTTTAATCATAGACATGGAATAGCATTAATTCGTGGATTTCTTCTTTTAAGGTTGGTTCGACTTCATGAGGTGGAAGCTGAGAGCCCCATTCAATATCACCTGTTTTGTGGTAGATGCCTTCGTAGTGCGCACCATTGTGAAAAAAGGATATTTTCCAGCCTGGCAACTGTGCTTTCTTAAAGAGAGGTTTCCATTGAAAATGAGAAATCATATCATCATTGCCTCCTTGCTTTTATTGATGAAACAATAAATAAACACGACAATACGGAAACAACCTTGAACTTGATTTTATTGTATCTCATCTGATGAAAAGAGCATAGGAAAAGCATAGATTTCATAACACCATCAATTTAAAACGAAAAACAGTTAGTAGACGTTCGTGTGGTCTGTAGTTGTTGAGGTCGTTCGTGAAAGATAAGATGCATAATCCATGATTCTTTTCCCAATCAGCCTTTCTGAGTTTCGCAATGAAACATGCTGGAAAATCTCGCGGCCAGGGCGAGAATTGGCTTCAAACATCCAGATAGCTCCTGTCTGATCAATGCCTAAATCAAAACCGATTTCACCAATATGGCCGGACATTTTTTCATCTATCACCTGACTAAGCGTGATGGCAGTATAAGAAAGCTGCTCTAAAGTTTTCAAACGCTTCTTCTTTTCTGGAAAAACATCATAAAGTGTTTTTACTAAGCCACCATGTAAATGGTGAGTCGTTACTGTGTGATTGCCAGAGACTTTTGCTGCTGCTGCCGTGACTGTCCAATGGCCGTACTTATTTTTATTCGTATGAACTCTGAAATCCATTGGTTGATTGTCTATTTGAAGAAGTGCAATGCCTTGTTGAGCCATAAAGTCTTGAATTGCGTGATCTTTCCGGAGCTTGGTCACGAAATGCTCTATTGAGTCATATGGAACAGCGCTTCCGTGATTTGAGCATACAGTGATTCCATGAGCCGTCTTCTTTAATTGATAAATACCGTCGCCGTGACTTCCGTTCGATGGTTTTACGTATATGACCTGATGTAGATGGAGGAGTGTTTCTATTTTATTTAGAGCGTCCACCGGATCCAATTGTATGGAATGTGGAAGAAAAGGACATGTTTTTTCATCTGTTAACAGTTGTTCATGAATATCCCATTTATTGAAAAAATAAGGGTTGAACCAAGGAATATCATAGTCTTGTGTGAGTTTACGCTTTGTTTCTTGAATGAATGCCGACTGAGCAGCCTTTCTATTTGGAAGACGGTCGTAAATGACTGACGGCAGGGGCATCTGTTTTTTAACCCATGTTTGCTGTTGGTACAACAATCCTTCTACTATTCCTTTATCCCAATCAATAGAATGTGTACCAAAAAGGTAGGCAAATCCAGCATGCTGCCTGAAAGAGTGCAGCAGTTTGATAAAAAAGTCTGATCTCGTTCCTAGTGGCTGCGTGCTTTGCCCAAAACCTGCTGTGAAAATGCCAAGCAGCGGCCCTATAAACAGTGTATGATCAACGGCGATTACATCAGCTTTTGATTGATAAGGAATTAGTAAATTTCTATATAGATTTTCTGATAATAAAATTTTATTTGGATGTTGATGATAGGAAACGGTGAAGTCATCTACTAAACGGGATCCTAAAGCAAGAGAATAGATCGCATCCTGCTGTTTAAAATGGGCGGGAAGATGAACTGTTTTTTCACTTGTGAGATGAGGGGCGATGAAGAAGCGATTTTTGTTCATAAGAAACCTCCTTCGGTTGAGACGTCATCGATTGAGCATGTGCAAGAATGGTACGAATCAATTGATCTTCCTTGTCAGGATAAGCTTTTAAAAAAGCGGATCGCCCTGGCTTTGATCTTATATTTGATATGAAAAGCCTGCCTTCACTTGTATGGAGTAAGTCTACAGCGAATTCAAAGCAAGGGGAGAAGGTTTTATCTATATATGCTGGGAGAGATGCTTGAATGGATGCAATATCATCTAAAAGAAGCTCTTTGATGTGCGGCTGCAATGTGTTTAGATAGTGATCAAAGCCTATCATGGGAGCTGATTTTTGTGTAATGTTTAAATGACTATTTTCTGTAGGTGATTTTGTGTGAATCCCTATGCGACTCCATTGATTTTGTGAATCTTTCATAAGGAAAATCCTTATTTCATTGAATAAAAAGTCTTTTTGATCACTCGTCTGAAAAAATTGAAGGAAATATCGGCCTACGTACTTTTTGCACCAGCGCTCTATATCTGATGGACGCGAAAATGTGATGACTTGCTCGGGACTTAGCTGAACAGTGAAAGTGTTGTCTTTTAAGAAAATGAAGTAAGTAGATGCTGCATGCTGTTGAGAGAGCGGCTGCATTTTACAATAACCGTCTTTCCTTACCATGTTGAGAAGTTCTGATGGCTCTTTTAATAATGAGCAGACAGGTAAATATGGCTGTAAAGAAGGGAGGAGACGGAGCTGCTCAAATAGCATCATTTTATTTGAAATACCTGTATTCAAAAAATCTGTTTTCGGATACTTTTTCAGCCATTCCATGATTGGTTTTGCTTTTTTAGATTGTGCGTCATGCTTGTAAAGGCATCGATCGTAAATCAAGTCAGGAATCTCAAATTCTGCTGCGGCAAATCCTTGACCATTCGTATAAGTTTGACCTTGTATCAAATTTGAAGCCGGCTTTAAATCAAATGGTGTAAAACGAACAACCTTTAAACCATAAGAAGGGGCAGCTTTGGCTAACCCACGAGTGAATGCCTCTTCATACTTTGAAGAAAGGGTCACAATACCTAATGTTGATGTCATTAAAAAACACCTTCTTTTCAACTTCTTTTTTTACCAGCACAAAAACACTTTTTCATGATTTTACATAAAGATTGCGCTCCTTTATCATTACGACAGATCGATTGATCATATGTCTAGCAACATGCTTCATTTGCTTGGGGACTTGACAACAACTATAATACGTATAGATTAAACCAATAAACATCGGGTGTTGTTTGAAAGGTAGATGACGACTTTGAATATATTCACAACGTTTATCTTTATGATTGTTATAGGCGCAGTCATAGGAGCAGCGACAAACCATCTTGCAATTAAAATGCTTTTTCGCCCTTATAAGCCGTATTACTTATTCGGGAAACAGCTTCCTTTTACACCAGGGCTCATTCCTAAAAGAAGAGACGAAGTAGCCAAGCAGGTTGGTGTCATGGTTATGGAGCATTTGCTCACGCCAGAAGGAATTCAAAAGCGATTTGAATCATCGGAGGCAAAGCAAGAGATCTTGCATACAGTCCATCGATATATTGACAAAGGCGCTGAAATGGAGATAACAGTGCTATCTTTGCTTGAAAGAGTCGGCGTATCACAGGCTGACGTCAAAGCAGATGAATGGATCCATCAGTGGTCTGATCAGAAGCTCAATTCACTGCTTGAAAAATATAATGAGCAAACTTTATCTGAATTGCTTCCGCTAGATGTGGAAAACAAAATATCTTCAAAAATTCCAGATGCAGCTGATTATATTTTAAAGAGGGGCATTCATTATTTTGAAAGCGAGGAAGGTAAAGCAAGGCTTGGTAATATGATTGATGATTTCTTAAAGGAACGAGGCATGCTTGGCAGTATGGTTCAAATGTTTCTAGGGAATTCAAGCTTAATTGATCGGGTACATCCTGAAATCATCAAATTTTTAAGAAACGCAGAAACAAAAAGATTTTTATCAGATTTGCTTGTTCAAGAATGGGACAAGGTGAAGCAGTTTTCTCTTCAGGAGCTAGATGAAAAATGGAATGTGAAGGAGCTTGCTTATAGTGTGAAAAAGCAATTGCTTTCACACTTCTCTACAAAGCTGATATTAGACAAGCCAGTTGGATATTATGTCAGTGCAGTAGCGCTTGATCTCAAAACACACTTTGCACCAGTGCTTGTCGACAAGGGGATTAAAGCAGCATCGAATGCTTTAGAGGGACTGCTCGCAAAGCTCAAATTTGAAGATATCATTCGTGAGCAGATTGAACATTTTCCGCTTAAAAAAATGGAGGAGCTTGTGGTTAGCATTTCCAACAATGAACTTAAAATGATCACGTTTTTAGGCGGTTTTTTAGGCGGATTAATCGGCGCAATTCAAGCAATCTTTGTCACGCTATTTTAAGACAAGCTAGAGAAATTTTGATGAATTCATTGTATATATGTGAAACGAAAGCCATAGTTTGTTATAGTGGAGTGGTGTCCGCCGATCATATCGGTGATAACGGATAGAAAGGAGACATAACATGTCTGTAAATGTTTATGATGTTGCATATGACCTTGAAAAAGCTCTGCGTCATAGCGAAGAATATTCAACTTTAAAAAATCTTTATGATGAGGTAAACGCGGATGAGTCCTCTAAAAGAATGTTCGAGAACTTCCGAGACATTCAAGTAAACCTTCAACAAAAACAAATGACTGGTCAAGAGATCACACAAGAAGAAGTGGAGCAAGCTCAAAAAACAGTGGCACTTGTTCAACAGCACGATAAAATCTCTCAGTTGATGGAAGCAGAACAACGTGTGAGTGTTCTCATCGGAGAATTAAATAAAGTGATCATGAAGCCTCTTGAAGAGCTTTATGGGAATCCAGAAGAAAATGAATGAAAAGGGCGATGATATTCGCCCTTTTTTTATTTCACATGTTCCCTGTCCAACTTTTCAAAAAAAGGTTGTCGAAGCTCATAAATTCTGCGATAATACTTATATTGAAAGTGCTTTCAAATGAGCGCTCTCATGGGACAATTGGGTGCGTTTCACTTGGGATTTACGGCGATTAGCCAAACGAGAGAGAAGCGCTTCTGGGAGAAACGCAAAGCATAAGGGGATCTGATATAAGCAATGCTTTGGTGTGTGAAAGATAAGGGGATCATGGGGAGCTTCATCACCTCATTGTGACGCATCCAAACCATACATAAAAAAAAAGCCTAGGGGTAGGCTTTTTTTATTTACAAAAGATTCATAACACAGGGCTCTTTCAACTGCATGTTCTAAAGCACCAAGCTAGGGCATATCCTCATCGTAAGTACAGTCATCAAGAAGGGGGATGCCTCAGTGTCAAAAAAACTACTTGCACTCAATATAGATGGAACGTTACTTCGTTCCAATGGAAAAATCCATTCCGCTACAAAAGAAGCTGTGGAATACGTGAAGAAAAAAGGGGTTTACGTGACGCTTGTCACCAACCGGCATTTTCGTTCCGCACAAAAAATTGCCAAGGCGTTGAAGATTCCAACTTCAACCCTTGTGACGCATAGTGGTGCATTTATCGCGAATAAACTCGATGAGCCGCTTCATGTGAAGAAATTAACGGAAGAAAAAACATTTAATCTTGTGCAAATTCTTGAAAGCTTTGATTGTAATGTTCGCTTACTGCATGAAAAATTCTCAATTGGCAACCGGAAAAAAACGCAGTCACAGCTGATGGGAAAGACGTTGATTCATCCGTCTGATCCAATTTTCTATCCTGTGCAATTTGTTGAATCGCTAAGTGATATGCTGATGGATGAACCGGTCAGTACACCGGTGATTGAAGTATATTCAACCGCAGAGCTTCAGCCTGAAATTCACCGAACCATTCAACAAGCTTTTCCATCTGTCGATCTCATTCGGATCAGTGATGAGAAAATGAATATTGTATGCAAAGGCGTATCGAAAGAAGCGGGGCTTTCTCTTTTGACCTCAGCATTAGGTTTGACTTTAGAAGATACTGTGGTCATTGGACAGGGGACAGATGACATCCCAATGCTCGAATTGGCTGGCTTAGGCGTTGCAATGGGAAATGCCCCTCATTCTGTTAAGCGTAAAGCCGATTGGGTGACACGTTCGCAAGATGAACAGGGAGTCGCTTATATGATCAAAGAATACTTTAGAATGCAGCAAAGAGAAGGATTTTTACATCAATTCGATATTAAACGATAATATAGACGAAGGCCCTGTCAATCAAGAAATGGCAGGGCCTTCAACTGTTCCAGTCATTGCTTTTCCTACATAGATTTTGTAAAATGAAACAAGTTTGAAGATAAAGGTGATACGATGCGAATTTTAATTAAAGGGCTGTCAGATGAACGATTTCATCGCCCGCTTGTCAATATAGCCAATTTATTTGAAGAAGATAGTGAAGTGCTGTTTGATACAGGTGAATTGGAAGATGGCTTAACCATGGTGTTTAGCTGGAAAGAAGAAAATGGAACGGTGGAAGCATCTGGCCATATCGCTGGATCAGACATCACTAGTCGTTTTTCGCGAGACGTCCCAGAGGGCTTGAATGACAAGGAGCGCTGGAAACAAATCAAAAACACAGTGCTGTCTGTTTATTTACATCTGCTTCAGGAGCACACAGGAATGACGCAAAAGTGGGGGATTCTCACAGGGATACGTCCTACAAAATTACTCCATAAGATGCTGAGAGAAGGAATGACAAAGGAAGGTGCGCATGCCGCACTAAAGCGTGATTATTTGATTCATGATGAAAAAATCGATTTGATGCAGGAGATTGTCGACCGTCAGCTTCAAGCGATTCCTGACCTGTATGACCTTCAGCAGGAAGTAAGTATTTATATTGGTATTCCTTTCTGCCCAACAAAATGCGCTTATTGCACGTTCCCTGCTTATGCGATTAAAGGACAAGCTGGAAGAGTGGGAACATTTTTGTTTGGTCTGCATTATGAGATGCAAAAAATCGGTACTTGGCTAAAAGAACATGGTATCAAAGTGACGACTGTTTATTTTGGCGGGGGTACGCCGACGAGTATCACTGCGGAGGAAATGGATTTGCTGTATGAAGAAATGTATCGCTCGTTCCCTGATGTGAAACATATACGGGAAGTGACTGTCGAAGCAGGGCGTCCTGATACGATTTCGCCTGATAAGCTAGAAGTGCTAAACCAATATCATATTGACCGGATTAGCATCAATCCACAATCGTATGAGAATGAAACACTGAAAGCCATTGGCCGGCACCATAGTGTAGAAGAAACGATTGAAAAGTATCACTTATCAAGACAGTATGGCATGAATAATATTAATATGGACTTAATTATTGGTTTGCCGGGAGAAGGGCTAAAGGAATTCCAGCATTCCTTGCAGCAGACTGAAGAACTTAAGCCTGAATCTTTAACCGTGCATACGCTCTCCTTTAAAAGAGCTTCTGAGATGACGCGCAATAAGGACAAATATCAAGTAGCAGACCGAGAAGAAATCACACGTATGATGGATGAAGCGGTCGCTTGGACGAAAGCACATGACTATCATCCCTATTATTTATATAGACAAAAAAACATCTTAGGGAACCTTGAAAATGTCGGGTATTCATTGGATGGGCAGGAAAGTTTGTATAATATCATTATTATGGAAGAAGTGCAGACAATTATAGGGATTGGATGCGGTGCTGCTAGTAAATTCATTGATCCGCGTTCAGGAAAAATTACGCAGTACGCCAA
Organism: Bacillus sp. NMCC4; assembly: GCF_002998555.1. Lineage (NCBI taxonomy): Bacteria > Bacillati > Bacillota > Bacilli > Caryophanales > Bacillaceae > Bacillus > Bacillus sp. NMCC4. The sequence continues at coordinate 95,537 of NZ_PVRA01000008.1, forward strand.
TCCAAAAGATCCAAAATCGTATAATGACCGCTATGAACACTATACCGAAGAGAAAATTGAATTTCTTGAGTCATTATTTGTTCCTCACGTTTAAACACTGCGGTGACGCAGTGTTTTTTTCATTTGTAAAAGGGTATATAAGTGATAAAAAGTTAAAGCAGGTGTACATATGATTGATGTGATCGGAATTGGGATTGGGCCCGCCAATTTAGGTTTGGCGGCTTTGTTAGAGGAGTATGAAGATGTTTCATGCTGTTTTTTTGAACAGGAGTCCGAGTTTGCGTGGCATCCTGGTATGCTGATCAAAGGAACGGATTTACAAGTCTCCTTTTTAGCTGATCTTGTGACGATGGCGAATCCAAGGAGCAGGTATACATTTTTAAATTATTTACATGAATCAAATAGACTTCACCGGTTCTATACATTTGAACAGTTTGACATTCCGCGAAGAGAATTCAATGAGTATTTATCATGGGTCGCAGGTGAATTAGATAGCTGTCAATTTGGGATGAAGGTAGAGGAAGTGACGGACTGCCAAGGTGGTTATCTTGTGAAAGTCCGGCGATTGAAGGATGGATCGCTCTCTGAGTATCGGGCAAAGCATGTCGTGCTTGGAACAGGGAGCAAACCGATGATTCCTGTCGATGTGCCTGATGCTGCACTGCCATATGTGACACATAGCAGCCGTTATTTAGACCAGCAGGAAGAACTTCATGAAGCTGAGTCGGTGACGGTGATTGGCTCTGGGCAGAGTGCAGCCGAAATCTTCTTAGACCTGCTTCAGCATCAAAAGAAAGGACAGCAGCTTTCGTGGTTTACGCGATCTAGTGAATTTAGAGAGCTGGAGACGGCAGAGCTTGGCCAGGAGCTATTTACACCGAAGTACGTCGAATATTTCCATTCGCTTCCTTATGAAGAACGAATGAACACATTGCCTAGGCTGACTGGATTAAGAAATGGTATAGATGCATCGACGCTCTCGCGTATTTATCAGGAATTGTATCATCGGTCTGTTACAGGTGAAGAGCCATCTGTGGTGATTCAGCCAATGACCGAGCTTGAAGCGATTCAGGTGGAGGAGAATCAGTCCCTGAAGCTGCACCTAAAGCAGTGGCAGCTAAAGAAAGAAAAGAGCATAACAGCTGATCGTGCCCTATTGGCTACAGGGTACACTCCGAATATCCCGGCGTGGTTTAGTGCGTATGAACCTTTAATTGAATGGGAAAGTGAAGAGCATTTTAAAGTGACAGAAGACTTCAGGCTTGTGTTCAAAGACAAGCGTCCGCATCATTTCTTTACATTTACGAACTTAGATCACTCTCATGGAACAGCGGCGACCAATTTAAAACTATCCATCTACCGCAATCAGAAAGTGATTCAAACCATTCGCGGGGTCAAAGAAGCGCCAGTCAAGCAAGAAACAGCCTTTCAGCAATTTGAATAAGAGATAAAAAGGGCCCAAGTATAGGGCCCTTTTTCATTAGATTGTCGTTTCTTTTTTCACTTTTGGTTTTTCTGTTTGCCATTTGAACATTTTGTTCAGAATTTGATAAATTCGCTTAGATTCCTTCGTCACAAGCGGTCCTAAAATCGCAAGGATTAAGACGTACAATGCAGCAAATGGCTTCAAGGTAGCGGCAAGTCCGCCCGCAATACCGAGCTCGGCTACAATGATTGAAAACTCTCCTCGTGATACGATGGTTAATCCAATATTAGAAGAGGCTTTATGAGAAAATCCAGCTCTTCTTCCAGCGAACATTCCAGCAGTGAAGTTCCCAATGAAGGTGAGAATCACAGCGCCGATCGCAAGCCAGAAGGCATCACCTAATGTAAATGGATCAATGCTGAGACCGAAGCTGAAGAAGAACATGGCCCCGAAGAAATCTCTAAATGGAACCACAAGATGTTCGATGCGGTCAGAGTGCTCTGTTTCTGAGAAAACAAGACCAAGTAAGAGTGCCCCAATGGCCTCTGCTACATGGATTGTCTCTGAGAAACCAGCGACAAAGAATAAAGCCGCAAAAATCACAATGATGAACACTTCGTTCGAACGGATATCGAACAACTTGTTTAATCGTTTTGGCAGCTTACGTGCGATGATAAAGAAAAGCATCATATAACCAAAAGCAATGAAAATGGATAATAAGGCACCGCTAACCGTTGTGGCATCTCCAAGGACAAGACCAGATACGACGGATAAATAAACAGCGAGGAAAATATCCTCAAACATAATGATCCCAAGAATTAACTCAGTTTCAGGGTTCGCAGTCCGTTTCAAATCAACAAGGACTTTGGCCACAATGGCACTGGATGAAATCGTGATAACTCCTGCCATAATGAGAACCTCAAGGAACCCAAACCCTGTGATAAAACCGTAAAGCAGTCCTAAGCTGAAGTTAATCAAAATATAAATAGATCCGCCGACAGCAATGGATTTGCCCGATTTAATAAGCTTTCCGACAGAGAACTCAAGTCCAAGATAGAAAAGAAGGAACAAGACGCCCATTCTGCCAAAAAACGAAATAATTTCGGTGCTTTCGATAAATTTTAGATCAATGATCCCGATGGTTGGAGCATGCGGCCCAACGATCATACCGAGGACAATGAGAAAAGGGATGATAGAGAATTTCATTTTATTGGCGATTAAGCTGGCGATGGCGATGAGAATCAGCGCCGTCCCAACTTCAAAGACTAAATGATCCATTCATCACTCTCCCCCTCTAGAAAGAAAATCACGTATCAATCGCTTTAAGTGTTTTCTTTCGCCTGAAATGACCATCGTATCATTTGCTTCAATAATCGAATCGGCACCAGGGTTCAGTAATTTTTCATTTGTATGTTTAATGATCGCAATGACGGTGACTTCATAGTTTTGTCGCACATCTAAATCACCGAGTGTATGTCCAACCGCTTTTGCGCCTTTTTCCACCTTAAACCATTCAATCATCAAGTCATTGAAGGCCATTTCAATGGTTTCAAGTGCCTGCGGTTTATACACCATGCCGCCGATAATCGCAGCGATTTGCCTTGATTCAGTATCATCGAGAGAAATGGTGGACAGCACTTCATCTGGATCATCATCGTCAAAACGATAAATCTCCCGTCTGCCATCATCATGAATCACTATCGTCATTTTTTCTCTATTTCTCGTTTCAATTTCAAATTTCTTTCCGATCCCAGGAAGATCATTTTCTTTAATATTCATTTTATCCCTCCGAATATGATAGGTTGTGTTTTTCATATAGTAATACGGATGAAATAAAATGAATCAGTAGAGGTAATTTGATTGACACATAATGGGGATCGCACACTTCATTTCCAAAAAACATAGATCAATGGATAACGCAGCTGATGGAGCAGGCTTGAGTAGAAAAACCTTTGAATCAGCCAGTGATAATCTGTTCTTTAACAGAATAGAGAAGGCATGTTTTTTTGAAAATGGAGGTGTCTTCACAGCTTGAATTTCTTCATCGTAGATGGATGGAGAAATAAGACTAGGTGCACTCGCTTCTGCCTGTGGAGCAAAAACGACATTTGAAAAAGGAGAAAACATGACGATGAAACTAACCAATATGAATATGGAACACCTTATCAATCATCCTCCCCCTTTCAAAATCATTTCTTTCTTCATTTACTATATAAAAATATATTTCTTGTTTCAACAATTATGCTTATTTTAGTATCAATTGATCTTGAAATTTTTCATGCAGAGGAAAAGGAATTATTCGGGTTGAAATGGAATTAAGTCATGAGTTTAAAAGAAAAGGGGGATGGATGATGACATATATCAATTGTCAGTTAAACGGGGATATTTTTGAAATCGTTTTCAACAGGCCTGATGCTTATAATTCATTTCATGTGGACATGTTTGCTGAATTCAAAGAGGCATGTGATGCAGCGGAAGAAAGCAGTGCAAAAGTCGTTGTGATCAAGGGAGCGGGGAAAGGGTTTTCTGCAGGCGGAGATATTGGCATGATGCTTAAGCAGGAAAGTGAAGAAGATTTCCATCGTGTGATGGATTTGATCGAGGGAATTACACTTTCTCTAGCCGGTATGAAAAAAGTGACGATTGCCCTTGTCCACGGGTCAGCGGCAGGCCTTGCTTTTAGCTTTGCTTTAAGCTGTGACTACTTGTTTATGCATCAGGATGCACAGCTCGCCATGAATTTTAATGGAGTAGGATTAATTCCAGATGGCGGAGGGCATTTTTTTCTCACAAAAAGAGTCAGTGAACAAACCGCGAAACAATTGATTTGGAGCGGACAAAAGCTGCCGGCTGAAGAAGCGTTAAAACTGCGCCTTGCAGACGGGGTGTTTCAGGATGAAGTCGATGCGTATCAAAAAGTATGTGTGAAGCCGTTTATGAACATGCCGCTTCAAGCATTTGTCGAAACAAAGCTGATCTATTTTCAGCAGTCAGAACCTGAGCTGCTAGCCGTTCTTCAAAAGGAGAGGGCAGCACAGGCAAGACTGAGGCAAAGTCATGATCATAAGGAAGGCATTCAGGCCTTTTTAGAAAAAAGACGACCTGTGTTTCAGAACGTATAAACGAATGTGAGACCGGCGAATGCCGGTTTTTTTAACGTTCAAATAAAAGAAGCTTGCCTGCATCATCAACGAGCCGGTGGGAATGCTTCGTGTATTGCTGTTCGATTAAGCGATGGCGCCCTAATTCCTTTGCCTTTTCATCACTATCCGTTGTGATTTTTTCATTTAATAAGGTCTCACCCGACCGGTCAAATACAGTTAAAAAGTATGTCTTCTCCATTCCTCATCTCCCTTTCCTCTGCTTTTCTATGTAATTAAACAATGAATAAGACAAAACCTCTTTTTTAACTGTTAAAAATGTGTTTTTTAGAATGAAAGCGATAGAACGTGCATTCGTAAAAATGGCATGATAAAATATGGACAATGACAGTATCGGACAAGGAGATAGACGTTTGACTAAGCTTACCTTTATTCATGCCGCAGATTTACATTTAGACAGTCCATTTGCAGGAATGTCGAATATCCCTAGCTTACCATTTAAGCGGCTCAAAGAAAGTACATTTCAAAGTGCGAAGAATATGTTTGATCTCGCCATTGCTCGATCAGTAGACTTTGTGCTGCTGAGCGGAGATTTATTTGACGAATCAAATCGCAGTCTGAAAGCACAGCTGTTTTTAAGAAATCAGTTTCTAAGACTGCAAACTCAAGGGATTGACGTCTTTATTATTTATGGTAATCATGATCATTTAGGCGGTGAATGGACACCGATTGAGTGGCCTGAGAATGTGCACGTTTTTTCAAGCAGTACACCAAGTGAGCAATCCTACTATAGAGGGGGGCAGCTTGTTGCAAGTATTTATGGGTTTAGCTACAAAGAGCGGGCTGTCTATGAAAATATGACATCTCATTATGTCAAAACGACAGATGCTGCCTATCACATTGCGATGCTTCACGGTACATTAGCCGGACAAGAAGGGCATGATGCGTATGCACCATTTCAGCTTGAGCAGCTTCTTTCACGGGATTTCGATTATTGGGCGCTTGGACATATACATAAGAGAGCCCTTCTGCATGAAGACCCGTTGATTATTTACCCTGGTAACATGCAGGGCAGACATATAAAAGAAACAGGAGAGAAAGGCTGTTACGTTATTCAACTCTCCGAGGATTCTGAGACAGCGGAATTTATTAGCTGTGCGGATGTGATGTTTGAGACACTTGCAATAGACATGACAGAAACGGTTCATATGACGGATCTTGTGACACTTGTGGATAGCAAAATCAGTGAGCTGAAAGAGGAGGGCGTCCCTCATTTTGTGAAAATTGAATTGACGGGTGATGCTCCTCCTTACTTTGAGCGTACTCAGCTTGAGGTTCTTGAGGAGCTGTTGACCGTTCTTCATGAACAGGAAGAAGATGAAGAGGTATTCGTTTGGGTGATATCGATTGACTGCCGAACAAACGAGGATGTGATCTATTTAGAAGATTCTTTTTTGAAGGAACTCACTGCTGAAATTTCACAGTTTGAGGCATATGAAGAGCTGTTATCACCGATCAAGCGTCACCCAACCTATAGAAAATCAGGAAAAGCTCTCACAAAAGAGGATGAAGTGGATATAAAAGAAGAAGCACAAAGGCTGCTGACAGAACAGCTAAAGCAATTATGAGAAAAGGAGAGGCACAATGAAAATACGTTCACTCCATATCGCCCATTTCGGGAAATTTTCAAATCGGACCTTTCACTTTTCTGATGACGGTTTTCAGCTAGTTTACGGCTTGAATGAATCGGGGAAAACGACATTGAAAACGTTTATTGAATCGATGTTATTTGGTTTTCCGAAAAACAAGATGTACAAGACGAAACAGGGTTCTTTTTATGGTGGTTCCCTCACTTGCCAAGATGACGAGTTAGGCGTTATTCATATTGAAAGAACGTCCGATCGAGGTGGTCAAGCGCAGGTGTTTTTACCGAAGGGTGAAGTGAAAGACGAAGTTTTTCTACAGACACTTTTAAAGGGAACGGATCGCAGGTTATATCAATCAATCTATTCATTTGATGTGTTTGGACTGCAAAATGTCCAAGCCTTAAACCAGGACCAAATAGGCGAATTTCTACTTTTCTCAAGTTTATTTGGCTCGGATGCAGCCACCAAGATGGATAGCAGGCTGCTAAAGCAGCAGGAGCAGCTGTTTAAACCAAATGGACGCAAGCCGGAATTAAATCAGCAGCTTGATCGTTTAAAAGAGCTGACAGGTCAGCTGAAACAAGCCAAATTGGTAGAAGGCCGTTATACCGAAAAGAAACGGGAGCAATCTGAATTAACGGAGACGATCGAAATGCTTCAAAATGAAATGAAGCAAGCTGAGGAACACATTCAGAAACTGGCTGAATCCATTCAAGTTTATCCCATGATCGAGAGAAAAGTGGAATTAAAAAAGGGATTAGCCCGCTATCCAGACCGAGTCAAACGTTTTAGAGCAGAAACAGAGCATGAGCTGGATAAACTAGAATCACACCTTCACCCGAAAAAGGCTCAATTGACTGCACTGAAGCAGAAGTTAGACCATTTGCAAACCTCACTTGTACAAGTTCAACCGCTCTATGACAAGGATACCATAATGGAGATGAAACGAGTCGTAGATGAAGCATCTGATGCTGAGCTTGTGAAAAAGCGCATAGCAGAGTGTCGAGCAAACCGTGATTCATTGAAACAAAAAATAGACGAAGCGGTAGCAAAGCTAAAGTGGGAGTACCCGATAAAGTTCGAACAAATCGACGATTCGCTTGAATTTGAGTGGGAATTAAAGGAGACTGTCACTCAATACGTTCGTCTCATGGATAGAAAAGCGCAGTTAGATGAACGATTTGATCACGCAAGACATGAGCTGGACGAAGCAGAAGCCGCTCTAAAAGGATTAAAGGAACAGCAAGTCAGACAGCACGGAGCAGAAGACGATGCGAAGGGGACAAGATCGAAAAAGAAACCGATTCATTCCCGGGCGTTGTTATTCCGAGGCTTGATCGCATTTGATGTGGTGCTTCTGCTTGTTCTATTCTTTTTAACAGAGTGGTGGATCACGCTCTTGTTTGCGGGATTTTCTGTTTTTCTCTTCTTTCTCATTTACCCATTCAGTCAAATGAGCCCGATGAAACAAAGAAGCGGCGAAGGGGCCTTTGATTCATTTCAAGTGCAGGCAGCTTCAGCTGAAACACTTATGAGGCAGAAGGAGCTTCTGTACGAAAGAATCATCCGGCAATATGAAGACTGGGAGCTAGAGCTGGAACCTGTCCAGCAGCAAGTAGAGGAAAAGAAGAGACAGCTTGGCTTGTCGTCTGAGCTTACTTTCCTAGTAGAGGCCTTCCATATCCTAAAACAATTAAAAATGAATACAGCGGCATATGAGGAGCTTCATCGTGAAATAGGCGTGCTTTCCGATCAGCAATCGATTTATGAGCGCAGGGTTTCAGCGTTAAGGAGTATCCTTCAAAAAAAGGAAGGAACCATTCAGGAGAATATCTCAGCTTTTCAAGAGATATTGAAAGATGAGGCGAGAAGAGAAAAAGAACGCCAGACATTGTACGTATCCATTCAACATGCGATCCAGCAGCTCACGACACTAGAAGGGGAAATTCAATATTACGAAAAACAAACTGACGAGCTTTTTCGTCAAGTAGAAGCAGAGTCCAAAGAAGATTACCAAGTGCTTTCTCATCTATCTAAAGAATACCGGGAACGGCTTTCCCATTTGCAGCAGCTGAATCAAGAGCTTCATAGAAGCGGTTGTTTTGATGAGGAGGAATGGATTGTTCGCAAAGGATTACCTCTCCTTGAAGAGGAGTGTGCAGAAGCAAAGCAGCACCTTCATGACGTTCAATTGAATGCGGAGAATATGGAAAAACGTTTAGCAGAACTAGCGGTGGAAATCCGGCAAATAGAAGCTTCTGGAACGGTGTCTGATTTGACTCATCAGCTTGCCGCAGAGCAGGAGCATGCGAAGCACCTCGCAAAAAAATGGGCGGCAATTCAGCTTGTCCGCTCCGTCATACGAGAAAAATTGAATGAGCATAAAGAAACAAGGCTGCCTGCATTGCTTCAAACAGCCTCAAGTTTTATTCAGCCGTTAACAAATGATCGTTATGAAGCGATTTTATTTTCACCTGAAGATGACTTGCTGATGGTGAAAAGAATGGATGGACGAATATTCCGTCCAGAGGAGCTTTCACAGGCAACGTGTGAACAGATCTATCTGGCGATTCGTTTTGCGCTCGCTTTGTCTCATCAGCAAGATTGTCAGCTTCCGTTTATGATGGATGACAGCTTCGTTCATTTCGATCACGTTCGTCTAGGAAGAGTGCTGGAGATGATGAACGAGCTCACACGTTTTGAAACACAGCTGTTTTATTTCACCTGTCATGAGCATATGAAGCAAGCAGCAGAAGATGGACAGATTACGAGTTTAGCAGTTGAATGATTGACAAATAATGACTTATGTTATACTTATATGAGCAGAAACATGGAAGGAGCTTTTATTGAATGGCTAAAGGGATCATGACCTATGATGTCGGCGAACAAGTTGACCTGCATTTATTAATTAAATCATCTACTAAAGGGATTGCGAGTAATGGCAAACCATTTTTAACGTTAATTCTTCAAGATCAAAGTGGAGATATTGAGGCGAAACTATGGGATGCAAAGCAGAATGATGAACAAACCTATGCCGCGCAAACCATTGTGAAGGTAGTAGGCGATATTCATCATTATCGCGGGAGGAATCAGCTGAAACTTAGGAATATACGCCCTGTTGCTGAAAATGAGCAAATTCGAATTGATGATTTTCTCGAAACAGCTCCTATTCCAAAACATGATATGATGGATACGATTATGCAATATATCTTTGATATGAAAAACCCTAATATACAGCGTGTTACAAGGCATTTGCTGAAAAAATATGGACAGGAATTCGCTGACTATCCAGCAGCGACAAAAAACCATCACGAATTTGTCTCTGGTCTTGCTTATCACGTGGTGTCCATGCTGCATTTGGCTAAATCAATTGTTGACCTATATCCATCATTAGATCGAGATCTTTTATATTCAGGCATCATTCTTCATGATTTAGGGAAAGTCAAAGAGCTTTCGGGCCCAGTCTCAACCACCTATACGGTGGAAGGGAATTTAATTGGTCATATTTCGATTATGGTGACAGAAATTGCGAAAGCTGCAGAAGAGCTTGGCATTGATTCAGAAGAAATTCTGATTTTACAGCACTTAGTACTGAGTCATCACGGAAAAGGAGAGTGGGGCAGCCCGAAACCACCAATGGTGAAGGAAGCCGAAATACTCCACTATATTGATAATTTAGATGCGAAGATGAATATGATGGATCGTGCGCTTGAGCATGTGAAGCCAGGAGAATATACAGAACGTATTTTTGCGCTAGAGAATCGTTCATTTTATAAACCAACCTTTCATCACGAATAACCATGTCAAAACGTCCGTTTATTGCGGGCGTTTTTTTCATAACTTGTCTTCTTTTCGCATAAGCATGTAACACAAAGGAAGAGAGAGCTGTTCTGAAAAAAGGAGGCGATGAAAAAATGTTGTTTTTTCCATGGTGGGTGTATGCATGTATCATTGGCATTATTTTCTGTGCGTATAAATTAATGACAACGGCCAAAGAGGAGCAAGAGATTGATCAATCCTTTATTGAAAAGGAAGGAGAAATTTTTATCGAGCGAATGGAACAAGAAAGAGAGCGACGACGTCAGGATCAGCAAGTGAAAAGATCACATGATACGGCGGCACATGAAGACTCGATTGCTTAATCAGGTCATATAAAAACCCCTCTGCACGAGCACGGCAGAGGGGTTTTTTGTGATTACTGGTTTTGTTGAGGTTGTTGATTTTGTGCGGGTTGTTGAGACTTTTCTTTGAATGTGTTTTCAAGTTCTTTATCTTTTACTTTCACATCGGCATCTTTCACCAATTTGTTTAAGATCGTTTGGATTTCATTTGTGTCTGCTTGTTTTTGATTAAGCAGTTCTTTTTTCAAGTCTGCTTTCATGTCATCGTATTTACCGCGTTCTTCGGTCTTTTTAATGATATGGTAGCCGAATTGTGATTTCACTGGTTTGCTGATTTCATTCACTTTTAGTTTGAAAGCTGCTTTACTGAAGTTCTCGTCCATTTGGCCTTCTTTTGCGAACCAGCCTACATCGCCGCCTTGTGCTGCTGAAGCGGTATCAGTTGAATATTCAGACACAACGGCATCCCATTTTTCACCTTTATCTAATTTCTTTTCCACTTCGTCAGCTGTTTTCTTATCAGCTACTAAAATGTGGCTTGCGCGGATTTTCCCTTTTAGGTCATCGTAATACGCTTTTACTTCTTTATCAGTGATTTTGATGTTAGCTTTGGCAGCCTTTTGAGTCAGCAGCTCATATTTCACTTGATCTTTGATGTAATCTTTTCCGAATTCATCTTGAAGTTGTTTTAAACGATCTTCACCAAGTGTCTTTTTATATTCTTCCATTTTCTTATCAATTTCTTTATCAGATACTTTGTATTTGTCAGCAAGAACCTTTTGTTGAACAAGTAGATTTAAAGCATCTCCACCTGCTTGTTTCTTAAGAGTTGTATAAAGCTCTTCTTTTGTGACATCTCCTGATTTTGTTGTTGCGATGACATCTTTATCACCGCTACTGCATGCGCCAAGAGTTAAAACACTAACTGCTGTTACAGCTGCTAAAGCCATTTTTTTCATTCAAAAAACACTCCTAATCTTTCCAATTTATTTATCATTGCTTGTATCATAACATATTGTGACACGCTGTAAAAAGAAATGCAAATGGGAGGGCATTCGTCTAGTCAAAAATTTGCGCGCGACATACACATATAGTGATCACAAAAAGGAGGCTGAATTATATGGGAGCAGGATATTCTAATGGGTTTGCTTTATTGGTCGTGCTATTCATTTTGCTGATCATCGTTGGTGCAGCATATCTTTACTAATTAAATCGCTGTGACAGAAAGGAGCCGTCCTGCCATGCGTGCGGGCGGTTCTTTTTTCAAACGATGACAGGTGCCTAAACGTTTTCATTTTTTTTGCATACACTGAGCTTAGAACAGAGCAAGAACTGGCAGGAGGTGTTTTACATGGGAGGAGAAGTCTTTGCTGGCGGTTTTGCACTAGTCGTCGTGTTATTCATCTTATTGATCATTATCGGTGCATCTTGGATTTGCTAATCAATCAATATACACAAAAAGCTGCCCTCAAACTGGCAGCTTTTGCTTTGATCTTAAATAGAAATGGTAATTTCAACAAATGATGAGATCAGTAAGATCAGTATCGATACATTGATAAAGCGAAACACCTTATCTTGCCGTTCTTCAGGAATCTCTCTGACAAGGCATAATGTATTAGTAAGCCTGTTTATTGAATACACAATAAACGCGGCAAAGACGATGAAGTAAAATAAAACTATCGGAGATCCCCCCTCTCTATGCTATTCCCATACTACATTACCAAATTTTTTATGAAAAAGATAGAAGTTGGCTTTAAAAACCTCATGATGAGGAAGTTTGGTCAACTAAAATATCAAACTCGTCTTGGGCTTGATCGATGATGCAGGATTTAGGTGCTTTGAGCAGTTTCCATGCAAATAAAAAGTCAGGCAAACAATAGCCTGCATGAATACTTGCGATGATGATAAAATAGTGTGCATACATTGGAAACGCCACGCCTAACACAAAGTAAAGCAGTGAAATCAAACAAAATGGACTGAGAAGTGAATAAAGCATTACTTTCTTTGGCACACGCTTCCAGCAATTTCGTTTAAATAGCGTCATTTTTTTCTTGTTTTTCATCACTGGGATCAAGTGAACCACACGGTGGACAAGCAATGTCACAAGTAAAAGCACAGCAAAAAGCGGTGCGTTGTGGCTGCTTAGTCTCGTTTCAGGATGAGTCAGTTGAAAACATAAAAAAGCCATAATGAAAAAAAGTATAGCAAGACTTATGGCTGAAATCAGCAGTCTCGTATAACCATAATCCTTTTCAAGATTAATGGTCTTCCAACAATTCATTTTTCATCCTTCCAATCTTAAAAAACTAATTGAATATCTCAAGATAATTTACTCTTCCTGAGGATAAAAATCAATGGTTTTGTTGAAAAAAAATAAAATGTTGCCTTCATATGGAATAAAGAGAGGAAACTTTGGGTTTTTCAAGAAAAAAAGACAGAAGAGGGAGGTTCGTCTCTTTCGTCAATGAGTAATTTCGGCTAAAATAGAAAGACTAAGAGAAAGAGGGAACGTACATGAGTATTGAGGAACGAATGAGCCAGCTCGAATATTATATGGAACTTTTGCTGACGGCGACCGATATGAGCCGTTATCCATATTATGCATTATTGATCAGGCAGCGGGTATCGAAAGAAGAGGCGAAGGAAATTGAGCGTATTTGTGCTGAGCTTTCAGAGGAAATGGACAAGCAAAAAGCACAAGGCTACGTCATGTTTGACGATATGCTTGCGCTTTTTGCAGGACAGTTAATTGAAAAGCTGGATGTGCATGAGACGATATTTGCATTGCATGATCAAGGGCTGTTTCAGCCGTTAATGAATGAATTTATAAAGATCATTAAACAATTTGATTTGCTTTAGCCGCTTTTTCTGCTGCATCAGCTGAGTCTTCAAGTTCCTCAGGCTTTTTCGTGACTTTTCCTCGCTCATTCAAAAAGTCCTTCTCAATGTTTGAAAACGATTTCTCAAAAATCTCCATGAAATCCTCACCATAGATGTTTCGGATAATACACATCATTTCTAAAATCTCAGGGAACTTTCCGTAAATGTCATGAAGCGGCTGTGCGCCTTTGACAATACCAGTTCGTGCCGGGTCATAATCTTCAAGTAGTTTATGGAATGTCTCTTCGCCTTTTGGCGTTAGCTCAATATACGTATTGCGTTTATCGTTTAACTTTTTAGAAAATTTTAAAAATCCTCGTTCCTCCAGTTTCTTGGAGAAGTTAAACGCCGTTGATACATGCATGACGCCAAACTTTGCAATTTCTGATATTGAAGCTCCTTTTAATTGATACGCAATCCACAAAATATGATGTTCATTGATATTTAGGTTATACGGTTTGATCCACTGCTGCCAGTCCTTTTCAATGGATTTCCAAAGAGCTTTGCTCAATTGGGCCATTCTTTGACTGAATAAAAGTGCTTCTTTTACATCGAAAGGCTGTTCCGAATGATTCATCCATTTCACCTACTTCTCTTTTTCTTGTAATTCTATTATGCCAATAAAATAAAGATTAATAAAGCTGAAAATTCAAGAATTTTTAAAACTCATGAAAAACATTGACAAAATAACCTTTTTTCAACAAAAAAAGTGCGGGATACGCACCCCGCACACTTTTGTAAACGAATATTTTTTCGTGAGTATATTAGTTTTGTAAGGTTTTCTCCAGTTGTTTGAGCTTTTCCTCAATTTCCTGAATTTCCTTTTGCAAGTCCTGCTGGTGAGGTTTGATTTCTTCGCGCCATTGCTGAATCGATGCTTGTAATTCAGTTCCGACTTCTTTAATGACCTCTGCGCTTTCTTTTGCTGTTTCAACAATTTGCTCTTTTAAAGCTTGTCCATCTCTTTTTAATCTTGTCAGCGTATCTTCGAATTTGTCATAGCCGTCTTTCATCTTTCCGCGCACATCTCTGCCAGAAGAGGGAGTCGTCAGGAGCACTGCCGCACCTCCGAGGAGACCGCCTACAAATAATCCTGTTAATAAAGAACGTCCACTAGCCATTCAAATCACCTCTAGTCAAATTTTACACATTCGCATGTTCTCTCTGAGCTGACGATCAGCTTCATTGAACTTCCATACATAGCTTGCTTTATTTTAGCATACTTTTGAAGAAAAGGGAGGGGAGAAGGTTGTCTGTCTTTCTGTTCGTTTTTACGTGTATCGGTGTCGTTTTTACAGGTGGTTCTATTCATTATGCAAGACAGCTGGGGTATGCAGGGTCTTATCCGCCAAAACATGTATTAAAGCAAAAAGCACTTGTGTGTGCGGCAGGTGCAGGGATTTCGCTCCTCATTTTGCTGCTGACCCTTTTTCTTTTATAAAAGCATGAAAAAACCTCTTCATCTATTATGAAGAGGTTCGATTATTCGTTAAGCAACTTCTATCATTCTTGCACGCCTTAGAATGGACTGAGCAATTGGGAAGACAAATACCATGGCAATGGTATTAATCACGGCTGCTGGAAGGACAACGCCCACAAGAAGTGCCGGTAATGCAGCTGGCAGTCCAGTAATCAGTAAAGCGGCAGATAGGAAAATCACGCCGGATACGATGGTTCCAATCGCAGTTAACACAGCGGTCAGCACCACTTTGTTCTTTATCTTCAAGCAAGATAAGAAAAGGGCTAGGAAGATAAAGGCTGTCACTGGTTTATCAATCATATTTGGAATTTGTCCGCCTGGGAAACCCGTTGTTAATGCAGAAATGACGCCAGTCACTAGGGCAATAACCACTACATGCTGTACCTTTGGGAAAAGGATGATGCTTAAAAACATCATGACCAGCATCATATCAGGTTTCATTCCGAAAAAGATGGGCGGGAAAATCGTATGCAAAACAGCTCCCATTGCTGCAAGCAATGACATAATCACTAATTCTTTTGTTTTCATTTCTATGCTCTCCTCTGCTAAGCTCTTAGGACTCTTCAATAATATGGCTCATCATTTATTGCAAGAGTCATCACTTTATATTTCTCGTTATTATAACAAATTTATTTCTCTATAGAAAAGCTTTTTTACTCATTTTCTTGCTGGAACTTTTTCATAAAGTCCGCAAGCTTTTGGCAGTCTTCAATCGATACCGCATTGTAAATAGATGCTCTGCATCCACCGACAGAACGGTGACCGGCAAGTCCAACCATTTGTTCCTGCTTTGCTTTCTCTACAAAGGAAGCAGTGAGCGCATCATCACGAAGGGTAAACGTGACATTCATATGCGAACGGCTGTCAGTGCGTGCGTGTCCTTTGTAAAAACCGCCGCTTTGATCAATTGTGTCGTAGAGAATGCCTGCTTTTTGTTCATTGCGTTTTTCCGCTGCTTCTACGCCGCCAGCCTGTTTGACATGCTCAAGGACAAGAGACAGCATATAAATCGCAAAAGTCGGTGGTGTGTGATAAAGAGAGTTGGCTTTTGCGTGTGTTGAATATTTTAATATTTTCGGTGTGCTGCTTTTCTCTTTCTCTAATAAACGTTTGCGCGCGATCACAATCGTGATACCAGAAGGCCCTAAGTTTTTTTGTGCCCCAGCATAAATGAAATCAAATTGAGAAACATCGATTTTTTTGCTGAGAATATCACTGGACATATCTGCAATAAGCGGTAATGATGTACCAGGGAACGTTTTCCACTGAGTGCCGAAGATCGTATTGTTTGATGTGATGTGTAAATAAGCGCCATCTGTTAAACCGGAGGCATCTACTTCTGGAATATACGAGTAGTTGTCGTCTTCACTTGAAGCAAACACAGATGTTTCACCAAACCCTTGTGCTTCTGATAATGCTTTTTCTGACCAAGCGCCTGTTTGAATGAAATGAGCCGTTTCGCCTTCATGTAAGAAGTTCATAGGAATCATCGCAAATTGAAGACTAGCTCCGCCCTGTAAAAAGAGGACTTCGTAATCTTCAGGAATGTCCATCAGTTCCACCAACAGTGCTTTTGCCTTATTGTGGACTTCTTCATATTCACCGCTGCGATGAGACAGCTCCATCACAGACATCCCAGTTTGTTTAAAATCAACAAGTTCATCCTGTGCTTTTTGAAGCACTTCTAGCGGCAGTGCCGCCGGACCAGCATTAAAATTCGTCGTTCGCTTCATCACAATCTCTCCCTATTTCTCGCGTTAATGGATCAAAAGATAAAACCATCCTATCACAAATTTGAAGCAATTGGACGAAAAATTTGAATCGTTTTAAATATCTTACTATTAAGAGTTGAAAGCGATAAAAAGGGGCAGAAATAAGAAAAACCTCATCTATTAAGATGAGGTAAGCCGCGTGTGGATGGCAGAAGAAATATCTTTTAAATCCTCTGACGTGTATTGCTCTTGATGTGATTTCCATACAGCACCAAAGCCATCGCCTTTTCCGTAGCGCGGAATGATATGCATATGGTAATGGAACACAGATTGTCCGGCTTTTTCGCCGTTGTTGTTTAGAAGGTTTAACCCAATTGGTTCAAATTCCTGTTTGATTGCTCTTGCAATTTTCGGAATCGCTTGGAAGTAGTGATTAGACACTTCTGGTGTCATCTCGTAGATATTTTCTTTATGTATTTTCGGGATTACAAGGGTATGTCCTTTTGTTACTTGGCTAATATCTAGAAAAGCCAATACATGCTCGTCTTCATATACTTTTGCACATGGAATGTCTCCATCAATGATCTTGCAAAAAATACAATCGCTCACGTCATGTCACTCCTCATTCATTTTCCTTCATCGTATCACAAAAAGAAGCAAAAAAGAAAACAGGACAAGCGAACTCCTTTGGTCGCTCATCCTGCTCCTGCAGAAGAAATGCTGATGCTTTCATTCGATATGCCTTTTGAATTCTCTATTTACTGAAATAAAGAATTCGTATGCCTGCTATTTCTGCCGTAAACACCTCATTTGACGTTTTGGTTTGTCGTATACATATTGTATAGGACACAAAAATCAAGAATCAGTGAAGCAAAACAGAAGCTAAGGTTTTTAGATGAAAAACCAACTTGTCATGCGGTTCTTTGCCTTTAACAAACACCTCATTTACTTATTGGTCATCAAGTTCATTTCTTCTACATACATTATGATGACCAAAGCGCCTATTTTTTATTCATGCCGCGATTAAGGTAAACATTTCAAATTACCTTTCGTTTTTGTTACTATAAAGGAAAAAAGAAAGAAAGGAACGAATTCATGTCCCTTCTCACTGTAAAAGATGTAACGGGTGGATATACGAAGAATCCCGTTCTAAAAAATATCTCATTTGAATTAGAAAGAAATCAAATCGTCGGTCTCATCGGCTTAAACGGGGCGGGGAAAAGCACAACCATTCGCCATATCATCGGGCTCATGAAACCGCATAAAGGTGTCATTGAATTGAATGGACGAACTCTTCAAGACGATCAAGAGGCGTATCGTTCGCAATTTACGTTTATTCCAGAAACACCTGTATTATATGAAGAATTAACCTTAAAAGAGCATTTAGAGCTGACAGCGATGGCTTACGGTCTGTCAAAGGAACAATTAGATGAACGTCTGCCGTCATTGCTGAAAGAATTTCGAATGGAGAAACGTTTGAAATGGTTCCCTGCTCATTTTTCAAAAGGAATGAAACAGAAGGTCATGATTATGTGTGCATTCCTTGTTGAACCAGAACTGTATATCATCGATGAACCGTTTTTAGGGCTTGATCCTCTTGCGATTAATGCACTCCTTGAACGGATGAATGCTGCGAAGAAAAACGGCGCAAGTGTCCTGATGTCGACGCATATTTTGGCGACAGCTGAGCGCTATTGTGATTCCTTTATTATTTTGCACGAAGGGGAAATCAGAGCGAAAGGAACACTGACAGAGCTGAGAGAACAGTTCAATATGAGAGATGCGACACTCGATGATCTTTATTTGGAATTAACAAAGGAAGAAAGCTATGAGTAAAATGACGCAAACCATTTGGAAATCCCGATTAGAGGAACACATGCAAGATACAAGAAAATATTTAAAATACATGTTCAATGATCATCTTGTCATTGTGCTCATTTTTTTCCTTGCAGGCGGAGCGAGCTGGTATAGTAACTGGCTCAAACAGATTCCGGCTCACTTCCCATCCTACTGGGTCATGGCAGTTGTTTTTTCATTGGTGCTGACAAGCTCTTACGTGCGTACGTTGATCAAAGAAGCAGATCTCGTGTTTTTGCTTCCCTTGGAAGGGAAGATGGAGCCTTATTTAAAACAAGCTTTTAATTTTAGCTTCATTTCTCAGCTGTTTCCTCTTATTGCCGTATCCATTGTTGCACTTCCGCTTTATTCTGCGGTGTCTTCAGGCGGCCTCAAGATGTATGTGCTGATATTGGCGCAAATGATTTTGATCAAGGGTGTGAATACAGCAATTCAATGGAGGATCACTTATTTTCAAGGAAAACAGATCAGATGGCTTGATGCAGTCCTTCGTTTTCTATTGAATATGATTTTGGTATATACCGTTTTACAGGCATCCTATGCAATCGCAATCGTTTTTTATCTGATCTATGGTGTCTATCTCGTTTACTTAACCAATGCAGTAAAAAAACAGCCTTTTCAATGGGAATTGCATATTTCTGACGAATTAAAACGAAAACAGCGCTTTTATCGTCTGGCAAACTTATTTACAGATGTGCCTCATTTAAAGAAACAGGTGAAAAGAAGAGCATACATGGACTGGCTCTTGCAGTTTGTTCCGTATGACCAGCGTAAAACTTTTTCTTACATGTATGTGAGGGCGTTTTTACGTTCAAATGACTATTTTGGTCTCGTGTTTAGGCTAACCGCCGTGTTTGTGCTGATTATTTTGTATACAGGTGCAGCAGGCTGGGTGGGTGCGCTGCTTGTCTTGTTCACCGTGTTTATCACAGGTGTACAGCTTGTGCCGTTAACGAAGCACTTTTCCCATCTTTCATTACAGGCACTTTATCCAGTTGCTCAGCAAGAAAAGGATCGGAGCTTTTTTGTTCTCGTTCGTAATGTGCTTATTATTCAATCGATATTGCTGAGCTGTGCAGTACTCCCGGCAGGAGGATGGCAGGGAAGTGGACTTGCCCTTCTGATTTCGCTGGCATTTGTACTTGTCCTCTTCAAGCCTTACGTACTCAGTCGATTAAAAAAGATGAGATAAGCGGAGATATGTTTCTGACAGCAAGCGTATGATGACATCAAGGAGGGGTCCGGATGAATGCAGCTGAACGGGAGTTGTATGAAGAAGCCATTTTTTTTCAAACGCGTTTTTTAAGAAAACCTTCGAAGATCGAACGGTTTTCAAAAGGAGTTCAGCAGCAGGTGAACCGCCGAATCCCTGCTCGATTTCATCAAGTCATCACAAGTGCGGTCAAAACAATGGTTGAATCCACCGTATCAGGATCGCACTTCACTTCATTTTCGGTGATTGATGAGCAATTATCTATCATCGAGCGAAATGAACTGGCAAAGGAGAAAGTGAAGTACTATCAAAAGGCAGCTGCGATCGAAGGAATTGGAACAGGTGCAGGTGGTATATTGCTCGGTATGGCAGACTTTCCGCTGCTGCTTAGCATTAAGATGAAATGTCTTTATGAGCTGGCATGTATTTATGGCTTTGATTTGTCTCAAAAAGAAGAAAGACTCTTTTTGCTCTGTATATTTCAACTCGCCTTTTCCGGCAGTGCACATCGTCAAAAAATGATGAACATCATAGATGATTGGGAAACGAGCTGCGAGGAAATGGATTGGTACAGCTTTCAGCAGGAGTATCGAGATTACATTGACCTAGTGAAGCTATTTCAATTAATGCCGATCGTCGGAGCCGCTGTTGGCGGTGTGGCAAATCATCAGCTGACAGGACAGCTCGGAGATGTCGCTCGTCATGTGTTTCACTTACGAGTGTTGAAAGAAATGAAATAGAAAAGCCGCTGGCGACAGCGGCATCAGCGTGTAGACAAACCCTCGCATTCGTTGTCAGGGCTGCGTTCCGGTGCTCACGAATGTTCAATTCGCTCCGCTCCGGTACTCGTCCTTCCTAGACTTCAAAGGTTTTCTATCACACTGAAAAGAAGACAAAGGGCTAAAATAAAAATCATTTTAGCCCTTTGTCAATAATCTAAAGCCGCTGGCGACAGCGGCTTTTTTTTCATTCATCGTAGGAAAGGACGGCACGGGCGAGTACCTTTGCTGCGACAGGCATTGCTTTTTCGTTGATATCAAATTTTGGGTGATGATGGGGATACACGTCTTGGCTGTTTTCAGGCATGGCGCCTGTGTAAAAGAAGGTACCAGGGACATGCTGAAGGTAGTAAGCAAAATCTTCTCCACCCATTTGGGTTTCCGCTTCTTTTACTTCTGTGACACCTTCTGTCTGTTTTGCGATGTCAGCAATATATTCAGTCGGCTTTGGATGATTTTTAACAGCAGGATATCCTCTCACATATTCATATGTGTAGTCGGCATCATGCATGTCGCACACCCCTTTCACGACCTGTTCAATTTCTCGTTCGATGGTGTGTCGTGCACTTTCTTCAAAGGATCGTGCAGTACCAGTTAAAACAGCTGAATCTGCAATGACGTTAAAAGCATTCTCTGCCACAAAACCTCCAACAGATACAACAGCAGAATCAACTGGATTGACTTTACGGGCAACGACTTGCTGCAGGTTTGCGACGATTTGTGAACCGATGAGTACGGCATCTTTCGTTAAGTGAGGCTGTGCGCCGTGTCCGCCTTTCCCCTGAACTCGAATAGAGAAGCGGTCGGCGGCTGCCATAAAGTTCCCGCTTTTATAAAGAACGGTGCCACAAGGCTCTGGAGACCAAAGGTGCGTACCGAATATGACATCGACACCGTCTAAGCAGCCGTCTTCAATCATTGGTTTTGCACCGCCTGGCGCATATTCTTCTGCGTGCTGATGAATGAGGACGATTTTCCCTTTTAATTGATCGCGGTGCTCATTCAAGATTTTCGCTAAGACAAGTAGTGTCGCTGTGTGCCCATCGTGCCCGCATGCATGCATCACACCTGGCTTTGTTGATTTGTAAGGCACTTCCTTTTCATCATGGATGGGAAGTGCATCAAAATCAGCCCTGAGGGCAATCGTCGGCCCCGGAGAAGCTCCTTCGATAAAGGCGAGTACACCATGGCCGCCCACCTGTGTACGTGTTGGTATATGTAATGTGTCATAGTAGTTGGCGATGAAAGCGGCTGTTTCTTCTTCCTGGAAAGAAAGTTCAGGATTCATGTGGAGATGGCGTCTAATTTCAACCATTTCCTCATAATGTTCATCAAGACGTTCATTAATGCTTTTTTGTAAAGTGGATATTGTCATTGAGTCGAAAACCTCCTTCATGCTCTTTTACTGATTGTATGGTAATTGTTAGAATCTTTCAACAGAAGAGGATTTCGCATGCTGCATCAAAAGGTCAATTTACATAAAAGTCGAAGTTGATATGAAGCGGGGAAAGGGAGGAATCGTGTTGGGAAGCTGTCCAAATTGTTCAAAAGCATTTTCTTTCGTTGAAAAGTTTCAATTATCACATACGAAAATGATGATGTGTCCAAGCTGTCGTCATCAAGTCAAAGAAACCTTTGTCTCCAAGATGAGTTTTTTCATGATCTGCTTGATTCCGCTATTGGTGATGCTCATTCAATTGAAAGGTGCTTCACCTATGTTGAAGTGGCCGATCTTATTAGGATGGATACTATTGAATTTCTATGTGCTTCAGCCGATCATTCATCGGTACGAGCTGACATCACGACGATAAAATGAAAAGCCCAGCTATTGGGCTTTTTTTCATGAAAAAAAGAAGTGCTGCTTTCAGCACTTCCTTAATTGTCTGTAACGGCATGATAGGATGTGAGAAAAGCAGGACGAGAGAAGATGGAGCCAGTATCCTCGTTTGGCTGAAAGAACGCTTCTGATTCTTGAAAGTCTTCAAATAAGTCCTCTGATTCCCAAAGTGTCATAATCAAATACACTTCTTCATCTTTTTTCGGTCTTAACACTCGAAGAGCCTGGAAGCCCCGCTGATGTTCTGAGATGTTCGTCTTCTTCTGAAAAGTAGATTCAAAAAGTGCTCTGCTTTCAAGCTTCACAGGGATATGATTCAAGGTGACGAAGCCAGATTGGAATAGCTCACCTTTCGCATAAATCACATCATAGGCATGAGGGGCTTTAAAAACAGTCTCGCCCTCCGTCTCATGGAAAAGAGCTGCTTGTTCTTTTCCGACCATATAAAGCAGATTTTCCTGATCGTGTTTCTTTGCGATTTTATGCAAGAATTCTGCTGTTCCATATGTGATATAGACATTCATCTAAACCGCCTCCTGCTTGATAGTATAACAAAAGAATGATATATAATTCTTTGGTAGTCAATCCATAAAACATATTATGAAGCAATACATCCCATACTATCCGTATAAAGGAATGAGGTGACCTAATTTGAAGAAAAAGAAGATAATCATTCCATTAGTCATTGCAGGAAGTACCATCGTACTTTCATTTATTGGCTATCTGACCATTTTATTTTTAGGACATTATGTCATAGATGAAAAGAAGCTTGTTTTTCACGCTTCATCCCAAATCATTGATCAGAATGGAAAAGAACTTACAAGTATGTATTCAGAAAATCGGGACCCTGTCTCATTAAAGGAGGTACCTGATAAAGTAGCGAAAGCTTTTGTGGCTGTCGAGGACAAACGATTTTATGAGCATCATGGTATTGATGCACAGTCAATTTCAAGGGCGGTTTATCGAGATATATTAGCAGGAGGAAAGGTAGAGGGCGGCAGTACAATCACTCAGCAGCTCGCAAAAAATATTTTTCTCACAAATGACAAAACCTTTCTTCGAAAAACAAAAGAAGTCATTATTGCCATTAATTTAGAAAGAGATTATTCAAAGGATAAACTGCTCGAGATGTATCTGAATCAGCTTTATTTCGGTCATGGCGTCTACGGTATTCAGGCAGCAGCCAATTATTACTTTAGTAAAGATGTGAAAGATTTAACTGTCAGCGAAGGGGCTACACTCGCTGCGATGCCAAAAGCGCCGTCTACTTACTCGCCTGTTTTACACCCTGATAAAAATAAACAAAGGCGGGACACCATCCTTAATTTAATGAATGAGCAAGGATATTTATCATCAACAGAAACAGTAGAAGCAAAAGGGAGAACACTAGGCATTCATTTGAAAAAGAAATCAGAAACGCCTTGGGTCGACAGCTATGTCGATCTCATCATTAAGGAGGCAGAATCAGAGTATGCCATTTCACATGAGCAATTGCTTCAAGGTGGTTATACCATTACAGTTCCGATCGATATGAATCTGCAAAAGGTCGCTTACGATGCGATGAAAAACAACCGTTATTTCCCGGGAAAAAGCGGTTCTCCTGAAAGCAGCGCCGTCTTTATTGATAACGAGTCTGGCGGAGTAAAAGCAGCAATCGGAGGACGAGAATATCAAGCGAGGGGCTATAACAGGGTGACCGCTGTTAGACAGCCTGGATCTGTTTTCAAGCCGATCGCGGTATATGGTCCGGCAATGCAGGAGAAAAAATTCCGACCTTATTCCCTGCTTGAAGACAAAGAAAAAAGCTATGACGGCTATTCACCAAAGAATTACGATGGGCAGTATGAAGGCAAGGTCACAATGGTGGATGCGCTCATGAAAAGTAAGAATACAGCTGCGGTGTGGACATTAAGCGAGCTTGGTATTGATACCTCGAAATCATATCTCGAGAAAATGGGAATGGAGATTTCGGATAAAGGACTTGCCATGGCACTTGGCGGCTTAGAAAAAGGGGTTTCTCCACTTCAAATCGCTGGAGCTTTCCACACATTTGCAAATGAAGGCGTATATAAAAAGCCTTTCTTCATTCAAAAAATCACCAATGATGAAGGAGAAACGGTAGAGAAGAATCGCAGTAAGCCAGAACGAGTGTTTAGCGTGCAGAATGCTTGGAATATGACAAGAATGCTGCAGCAAGTCGTCAAAGGCGGAACAGCCCAGAGCGGTTCATATGCTGGAGATTTAGCAGGTAAAACAGGCACGACCACATATTCAGGTGTGAAAGGTGCAACAAAAGATGCTTGGTTTGCCGGCTATACGCCTAGTACAACGGGTGCGATCTGGATGGGGTATGACAAAACCGATAACAGTCACTATTTAACTGGCGGCAGTCAATACCCAGTGCAGCTGTTTAAAGATATTTTAACGACAGCCCAAATCACCAATGAAACGTTTGAAAAACCAGAGGGAATTAAAGAACTTCAATCGCCAATCCATTTAGAGGGACTTTCAGGATTTGAAGCCCGCTATGCGTTTAAAATCAAAGGATTGTTTACATTAGAGCTTTCTTGGGACAAGCAGGAGGATAAACGGGTTGAATACCGTATTTATGAGAAGAGAAATGGAAACGAGACGCTGATCGATTCAGTGACAGGCGTGGGCAGCTACACAATGCCGTATGCCAACGTGTTTTCAGATGCGGAGTATAAGGTTGTTCCATATAATACCCAAACGCAAGAAGAAGGAGAAGGCAGTCCGTATGTCAAGCCAGAGGCTTTTGGACGTTAATATTCGGCGAATTTTTGAACATTGAGCCGCTTTAGTATACCGTGCCTTGAAAAAGCGGTATAGTAAAAGCAGTGTTTGAGCCTTATACAAAGAGCGTGTAAGGCGAAAGGTGGAATGAAAGGTAATGGGAAAAACGAAGGCTTTTAATGACACGTTCTTAAAGGCGTGCAAAGGGGAAAAAACAGACCATGTACCAGTTTGGTATATGAGACAGGCAGGACGCTCACAGCCTGAATATCGTGCCCTTAAAGAAAAATATGGGCTATTTGAAATTACGCATCAGCCAGAGTTATGTGCTTATGTAACAAGACTTCCTGTAGAACAATATGGTGTAGATGCCGCTATTTTATATAAAGATATTATGACCCCGCTTCCGGCTATTGGAGTGGACGTTGAAATTAAAAATGGAATTGGACCTGTGATTGATTCACCGATTCGGACAAAAGCAGATATTGAACGTCTTGGGGAGCTTCATCCTGAAGAAGACCTGCCATATGTGCTTGATACCATTCAGCTTTTAACGAAGGAGCAGCTGAATGTACCGCTCATTGGTTTTGCCGGTGCACCATTTACGATGGCAAGCTATATGATTGAAGGCGGCCCATCTAAAAACTATCATAAAACAAAAGCGCTGATGTACAGTGAGCCTGAGACATGGATGCTGCTCATGAACAAATTAGCTGATATGACGATCACGTACATACGTGCGCAGGTAAAAGCAGGGATCAGTGCGTTTCAAATCTTTGACTCATGGGTTGGTGCTTTAAATGCAGCAGATTACCGGACATTCATTAAACCTGTCATGCAGCGAATTTTCACAGAGTTGAAGAGTGAAAATGTACCAATGATCATGTACGGAGTTGGGGCAAGCCATCTGGTGAAAGATTGGCATGACCTGCCGCTAGATGTCGTTGGACTGGATTGGCGTATGAGTGTAGACGAGGCTCGAAAAGAAGGGCTCACAAAAACGTTACAAGGGAATCTTGATCCAACGATCTTACTTTCTCCTTGGGAAGTCATTGAAGAGAGAGCAAAAGATATTTTAGATCAAGGGATGAAATCAGATCACTTCATCTTTAACTTAGGTCATGGGGTATTTCCAGATGTTTCACCAGATACGTTAAAGAAGCTGACCGATTTTATTCACGACTATTCAGCTAAACATAAAAAAACATCCATCTAAACTATTTCAAATGATCTGAAGGAGTGTTGGTTGTGGAGAAAAAGAAAATGGGGCTTCTTGTCATGGCATATGGCACCCCATATAAAGAAGAAGACATTGAGCGTTATTATACACATATTCGTAGAGGCAGAAAGCCGGAGCCAGAAATGCTGCAAGATTTAAAGGATCGCTACAAGGCAATCGGCGGTATTTCTCCTTTATCAAAAATTACAGAGCAGCAGGCAAATGGTTTGTGTGAGCACTTGAATGACATTCAAGACGACATTGAATTTCATGTCTACATTGGCTTAAAACATATCGAGCCTTTCATTGAGGATGCAGTTGCTGAAATGCACAAGGACGGCATTACAGAAGCTGTGAGTATCGTTCTTGCGCCGCATTTCTCAACCTTTAGTGTGAAATCGTATAACAAACGTGCACAAGATGAGGCAGACAAGCTGGGCAATTTACAGATTACGTCTGTTGAAAGCTGGTACGATGAGCCGAAGTTTGTGGACTATTGGGTGAAACAAGTGAAGGATACGTATGCATCAATGAGTCAAGAGGAACGAGATTCCGCGGTACTTATTGTGTCTGCACACAGTCTGCCTGAAAAAATTATTGCAGCAGGAGATCCATATCCTGATCAGCTCGCACAATCGGCCAAAATGATTGCGGAAGGTGCGGGAATTGAACACTATGAAATTGGCTGGCAAAGTGAAGGCAACACGCCGGATCCATGGCTTGGACCAGACGTGCAAGACTTAACGCGGGATTTATTTGAACAAAAAGGCTATCAAACATTCGTGTATGTGCCTGTTGGTTTTGTCGCTGATCATCTTGAAGTGTTATACGACAACGATTATGAATGTAAAGTCGTGACAGATGAAATTGGTGCAGCCTACTATCGTCCAGAAATGCCAAATGCGAAACCAGCATTTATTGATGCTCTGGCAACAGTCGTATTAAAGAAGCTTGACGAAAGCAAGTAATCATATAAAAGAAGGCGATCCTATGCATGACAATCAAAAACACCTTGTCATCATTGGCGGTGGCATCACTGGTTTAGCCGCCGCCTTCTATTTGGAAAAGGAAGTCGAAGAAAAAGGTCTTCCGATTCAAATATCTCTTATTGAAGCGAGCCCTAGGCTAGGTGGAAAAATACAAACATTATATAAAGACGGCTACATCATCGAACGTGGACCTGATTCATTTTTAGAAAGAAAAGTCAGTGGACCGCAGCTGGCTAAGGATGTCGGTCTGTCCGATCAGCTCGTCAATAATGAAACTGGGCAAGCGTATGTACTAGTCAACGAAACCCTTCATCCGATGCCAAAGGGTGCTGTGATGGGTATTCCAACTCAAATCAGCCCATTTATTACAACTGGTCTTTTTTCAGTTGCGGGAAAAGCGAGAGCGGCGATGGATTTCGTGTTGCCAAAAAGCAAGCAGACCGAAGATCAGTCGCTTGGTGAATTTTTTAGAAGACGTGTGGGTGATGAGGTCGTTGAGAATTTAATCGAGCCGCTTCTATCAGGCATTTACGCAGGGGATATTGACCGCCTGAGCTTAATGTCCACCTTCCCGCAATTTTATCAAACAGAACAGCAGCATCGCAGTTTGATTCTTGGGATGAAAAAATCACAGCAGCATGCGAAAGCACAGCAAGTGACTGCGAAAAAACAAGGACAGTTCCAAACGATCAATCAAGGACTGCAGTCGCTTGTGGAAGCAGTAGAAAGTAAGCTCAAGCTGACAACGGTGTATAAAGGGACAAAAGTGAAGCAGATTGAAAAAACAGAGGGAGGCTATGGTGTGCAATTAGACAGCGGTCAAACGCTTTTTGCCGATTCAACCATTGTCACGACTCCGCATCAATCGATCTATTCCATGTTTCCTAAAGAAGCAGGGCTTGAGTATTTGCATGACATGACCTCTACTTCTGTTGCAACGGTAGCACTCGGTTTTAAAGAAGAGGATGTTCATAATGAATATGACGGCACTGGTTTTGTCATCTCAAGAAACAGTGATTTCTCTATTACGGCCTGTACATGGACAAACAAAAAATGGCCGCATACAGCTCCGAAAGGAAAAACGCTATTGCGTGCGTACGTCGGAAAAGCTGGCGACGAATCGATTGTCGAGCAGTCAGACAGTCAAATCGTCAGCATCGTGCTTGAAGATTTAAAGAGAATCATGGATATTAAAGCAGATCCAGAATTGACGACAGTGACTCGCTGGAATACCAGTATGCCGCAATATCACGTCGGTCATCAAAAAGCTATTTCGAACATGCGAGAAACGTTTAAGCAATCATATCCTGGTGTTTATATCACAGGTGCTGCTTTTGAAGGTGTTGGAATCCCTGATTGTATTGATCAAGGAAAAGCCGCCATCTCAGAAGCTGTATCGTATCTATTTTCATAAAAAACAACTCCCTTTTCTGTCATGGAAAGGGAGTTTTTCATGTTCGCATCATTCGAAAAGAGTTGGGAATCATAAATGTGAACAAAGTTGTTGCATTCGGGGAAAAGGATATGGTATATTACTTTCTGTACTTAATGACCAAAACGTTCAAATAGTCATTTCGGGAGTGAGATCATGAGTGTTGATAGGAGACAAATGATTTTAGATGGTGCGACGAAGGCATTTACTCAATTCGGGTATAAAGCGACCACAATGGACCTCGTGGCGAAGCTTGCCAACGTCGGGAAAGGAACCATTTATACATTTTTCAAAAACAAAGAAGAGTTGTTCGATGAAATTTTCACATCCCTTTTACTAGAGATGAGGAAAATTGCGGATGAGGCGATTGATGAGAAGAATAGTTTCTCTGAAAACCTTCACTTAGCACTCTTTGCAATTTTAGAATTTCGAAAAAACCACCAGCTCACAATTAAGATTTTTCAGGAAAATGCGGAGCTTGGCACGTCAGCGGTCAAGGAAATGATCGAAAAGATGGAGCAGATGATCATTCGCTATATCAAAATGAAAGTACAAGAAGCGATGGATAAAGGCGACATTAAGCCTTGTGATCCTGAATTGACTGCATTTGTGATGGTGAAACTATATATTGCACTGATTTTTGATTGGGAAAAGCGATACGAGCCTTTAACAAAAGAAGAGGTAGCCGAATCGCTGGAGCTTTATGTCTTAAAAGGACTATCTGCAACAACATAAATTTTTTTGAGTTCATATGACCAAATTTTATATTTAGTCATTCATCTATGGGAGGAAAACAGCAATGAATTTAATTCGGAATCAATGGAAAGACATTGTAACGAGCAAAAAACTACTGATCCCGATTTTAGCTGTCTTATTTATTCCGCTGATTTACAGTGGTGTATTTTTAAAAGCATATTGGGATCCATATGGTACAGTTGATCAACTGCCTGTAGCGGTTGTCAACTTGGATGAAGGCAGTCATTATGACGGGAAAACCCTTCATGTCGGCGATGATTTAGTGAAGGAATTAAAGAAAAACGATAATTTCAAATGGAATTTTGTCGATAGTGAAGAAAAGGCCGTAAAGGGATTAAATAACGAGGATTATTATCTCGTTGTGGAAATACCAAAAGACTTCTCGAAAAATGCAAGTACAGTGTTAGATAAACATCCGAAAAAATCGAATCTGAAATATTATACGAATCCAGGCGCAAACTATGCGGCGTCACAAATTGCGAATAATGCCATTATCAAATTAAAAGATTCGGTTTCAAAGGAAGTCACAAAAAATTACGCCGAGGTCATCTTTGATAACTTCAAAACGATTGCAAAAGGATTAGATCAAGCAAGCGATGGCGCGAAGAAAATTGATGACGGAACAAAAAGCGCAAAAGATGGCAGTACAAAGTTAAAAGACAACTTAGCCAAATTGGCTGAAGGTACGTTAACCTATAGCGAAGGTGTTCATCAGTTCGCAGGGAAAATGGGTGAACTGAACACAGGCATACAGTCTCTAGACAGTGGGCTCGGTCAGCTCTTAACAGGCTATCAAACCATTGATCAGAAATTTGGAGATCTTGGTACAGGAATTGATACATTAACCGAAGGATTAAACACAAGCCGTGAAGGACATCAGCAGCTCGCTTCTAAAATGCCGCAATTCACAGCGGGCATTGAGCAGCTAAACAATAAAGCACAATCCTTTTCAGAAAAAATTGCAGCAGTAGAAAAAGTCTTATCGTCACCAGAATTAGCGAATCTTGAAAAGATGGCGCCTAAACTCGATCAGGTGAAAAAAGACGCAAAAACGTTCAGTACAAAACTTGCTTCATTAAAAGAAGCACTATCAAATCGAGATGCTAAAGTAAAAAGCATTATCCAAAACAGCTCTATGACAGATGAAGAGAAAAAGGCGGCAATGGATCAGCTGAACAGTCTGCCTAAAATCGAACTGCCTGATCTGTCTGGACTCGAACAAAGCTTAGCGGCCTTGCAGGAACTGCCTGATGCAAGTGAGGTTCAATCAGCAGTTGCATCTGCAAAAGCGCAGCTGCAGCAAGTCAAACAGCTGCCAAAGAAAACAGAACAGCTGTACACGTCTACCGTCGCGATACAAAATGCGATCGACCAAATGACATCAGGTACGAATAAATTGTATCAAGGTGCACTGAAGCTTCAAACAGGTCAAGACCAATTACAAGATGGTCTGCAAACAGCAAATGGAAAGCTTGATACGGCGAAAAGCGGAGCGGATAAGCTTGCAAGTGGATCAAGTCAGCTTAGCGCAGCGTTAAATAAGCTAGAAAGTGGTTCAACAAATATCCAAAGCAATACATCTAAGCTTGCCGAAGGCTCAAAATCGCTTGATAAAGGATTGGGAGATTTAAAGAGCGGTACAGGTAAACTGTCCAATAAATTGAAAAGCGCTGCTGATGAAACAGGTGAAATTGATGCAAATCAAGACAATTACAATATGATTGCAAGCCCTGTTAAAACAGAAAACGATACAGCGAAAAAGATTGATAATTATGGAACAGGGCTCACGCCTTATATTTTATCAATGGGACTCTTTGTTGGGGCTCTAATGCTCACCGTTGTATTCCCAATGAAAGATCCTGCTGGACGCCCTAGAAATGCGTTTGAATGGTTTGTCAGCAAATATAGCGTGCTTTTGCTTGTCGGTATCCTGCAAGCAGTCATTGCAAGTACTATGCTCATCTTTGGGCTTGGTCTTGAGGTGGAAAGTCTCTGGCGCTTCTATCTCTTTGCGATCGTCGTCAGTCTGACATTCTTAGCGATTATTCAGCTGCTAGCCACAACAATGGGGAACCCAGGACGCTTCATTGCCGTCATTATCTTAGTTCTTCAGCTCGCAGCAAGTGCTGGTACATTCCCGCTTGAGCTTGTGCCGAAATTCTTCCAAGTCATTCATAGTCTGCTTCCAATGACATATACAATCAATGGATTTAGAACGATCATTGCAAGCGGTGATGACAGCTATTTATGGCACCAAGCAGCGATTCTTGGAACAGTTGCGATCATCATGATGGCGGCAACAACCGCATACTTTGCTTGGAACGTAAGAAAAATGAAACAAGACGAAGCTTAATCAATGAATCCTTTCTCTTGATAGAGGAAGGATTTTTGATTTGAAATTAGACATCTTGAACCCGAAGCGATATATTTTAAGAAGAGATGCTATAAAAGGCATACATGGAAGGAATTGCTTTCAGACAAAGGAGGAAATGCCGAATGACAACTGAAGTAAACGAAACCGTTCAGCTGATTCAAAAGCTCGTATCGATCCCAAGTCCGTCAGGGAATACAGAAAAGGTGATTGGCTTTGTTGAACGCTTTTTACAGGATGTAAATATTGAGACAAAACGAAATCGAAAGGGCGGCTTAATTGCCACTATTAAAGGAACCGATGATAAGGAACACCGCATGCTGACAGCACATGTCGATACGCTTGGTGCGATGGTAAAGGAGATTAAATCAAATGGACGGCTTCGTCTTGCACTCATTGGAGGCTTTCAGTATAACTCAATCGAAGGTGAATACTGTGAAATTGAAACCGCTTCAGGCTATACATACACAGGAACCATTCTCATGCATCAAACGTCAGTTCATGTCTATGCGGATGCGGGAAAAGCAACACGAAACCAAGAGAATATGGAGATCCGACTCGATGAAAAGGTGCAAAATGCAGACGATGTCAAAGCACTTGGCATTCAAGTAGGGGACTTTATCTCATTTGATCCTAGAGTGGAAGTGACGTCTTCAGGTTTTATTAAATCAAGACACCTTGATGACAAGGCAAGTGTGGCGCTCTTGCTGCGACTCATCCACCGCATTCAAAAGGAAAACATCACATTGCCGCATACGACGCACTTCTTAATTTCCAATAATGAAGAGATTGGCTACGGTGGAAATTCCAATATTCCAGAAGAAACGGTGGAATACCTCGCTGTCGATATGGGAGCTATCGGCGATGGTCAATCAACAGATGAATACAGTGTGTCTATTTGTGTGAAGGACTCAAGCGGTCCTTATCATTATGGATTACGCAAGCATTTAGCCGCATTAGCAGAGGAGAACAATATTGATTACCGTCTAGATATTTACCCTTATTACGGCTCTGATGCATCAGCAGCCATTAGAGCAGGGTATGATATCATTCATGGACTGATTGGTCCTGGCATAGATTCCTCGCATGCATTTGAACGAACACATGAAGATTCTCTCGTCCATACAGCGAATCTCCTTTATCACTATGTTCAATCAGAATTAATCACGGCATAAAAAAAGAACCCCGATAGATGGGGTTCTTTTTCGTTAGCTTGAAAGCTGTGTCGGTTCAGGTACTTCTTGTCCAGTCATCACGCGATGTCCTTTTTCAGGGTCATATTGTCCTTCCCATTTAGACATCACAACAGCTGCAAGTGCATTTCCTGTTAAGTTAACAACTGTTCGCGCCATATCCATGATACGATCCACACCTGCAATAAATGCAAGACCTTCAGCAGGTACACCGATCGTTCCTAATGTTGCGAGTAATACAACAAAGGAAGTGCCAGGAACGGCAGCCATTCCTTTAGATGTCACCATCAGTACAAGAACAAGTGTGAGCTGCTGGACGATCGTGAGGTCAATGCCATATACCTGTGCAAGGAAAAGCGCAGCAATAGCTTGATACAGTACGGAGCCGTCTAGGTTAAACGTATAACCGATTGGGATAACGAAAGAAACAATTCCCTTCGGACATCCAATGCGCTCCATTTTATCCATGACTCTTGGTAAAACTGTTTCAGAGCTGGATGTACTAAAGGCAAGAAGCATTTCGTCTTTCATGTAAGCAAGAAATCTGAAAATATTGACGCCAATCATCTTTCCAATAATTCCGAATACAACGATAAGGAAGAGAGCGAGCGCAAAATAAACAAGACCTACAAGCTTACCTAATGAAATAAGAGATTCAAGACCAAATTTTGATACAGTCACACCAATGAGTGCGAAGACACCAAATGGTGCAGCTTTCATCACAACATTGACGACATGGAACATGGCGTGTGATACACCTTCGAAGAAGGCGAGCACTGGTTTGCCGCGTTCACCAATGGCTGAAACGCCAAGAGCAAATAACACAGTGAAGAAAATAATCGCAAGCAAATCACCTTCCGCCAATGATTGGAAGAAGTTCGTTGGAACGATATGAAGGAACGTATCAGCAACTGATTTGCTGCTTTGCTCTTTTTCCGTTTCAACATACTGGCTAATATCTTGTTTTTCCGTATTTCCAAAGTCAACGCCTGCACCAGGTTGAACAAAGTTTGCAAGCGCAAGACCAAGAATAATCGCAAATGTTGTGATAATTTCAAAATAAAGAATAGTTCTAAAACCAAGTTTCCCTACTTTTTTACCATCACCGGCACCTGCAACACCTAAAATTAAGCTAGATACAACAATTGGTATAACAATCATCTTAATGAGTCTTAAGAAGAAGTCTCCAATTGGTTTTAAATAAGTCTCAACGCCTGGGTTACCGAAAAAGATTGCCCCAACAACGACACCGAGAATAAGACCGATTAGGATTTGTGTAGCTAATCCAAATTTTAATTTTTTCATAGATTTCCTCCCTAACATATTCATTAAAGGAATATTCCCATCATATTAAGTTTTAATATATGAATTAAAGTATAACTAAAATTAAAGAGGCTCGTCCACGATTAAATTATATTAAGAAAATACAAAATTGTTTGAAAAAATGAACATTTAGAACCTCCTTTATTGATTCAAGTCAATAAAAAGTGTCTTCAGAACTAAAACTCATCATATAAAAATACTAAAAAACCCTTTTAGGACAAGGGTTTTACCTTTTTACCTATTTTTCAGAAAAAATAAAAAGCACTTTTGACTCCAACTGACGATGGAGGAAAAAAGTGCTTTTTAATTCAATTTTTTACCTTATTTAAGATAACTTACTTGTGAGCATTCCTCACATTCATTACCGTAACACTCGTGTTGTTCCATTAAATCATTTCCACATTTTGTGCATTTCTTTGAGGGCAAATTTCTAAAAAACTCAGTGATTTTTCCTAGCATTTGTCATCCTCCAATACATTTTGTTGCTATTATTGTATTATAACAGATTGATAATTGTCAATCTGTTTTGCAACAATAGGCAAGAAGAATGCTTTTTTCATGAAAAATGGGTATATTGTAAGAAGGGGATTTTTAGAAAAGGAGGGAAAAATGACGATGAAATTAACTGTCATTGGATGCTACGGAGGGTTTCCGGCCGCTGGTGAAGCGACGTCAGGGTACCTTTTTGAATCAGATGGATTTCGTCTGCTTGTAGACTGCGGGAGCGGTGTTCTTTCCATACTGCAGCAATACATGGATATAGAAGAACTAGATGCTGTTCTCCTCTCTCATTATCACCACGATCATATTGCGGATATCGGACCACTCCAATATGCGAAGCTAGTGGGATATCATTTAGGAAAAAGCAGCGGTCCGCTTCCGATCTATGGACATACGGGTGATCAAAAAGCATTTGGGCGACTTGCGGATGATGTACATACTAAGGCAGAGGCTTATCAGCCA
The DNA here is from genome assembly GCF_002998555.1 of Bacillus sp. NMCC4. Classification (NCBI taxonomy): domain Bacteria; kingdom Bacillati; phylum Bacillota; class Bacilli; order Caryophanales; family Bacillaceae; genus Bacillus; species Bacillus sp. NMCC4. Next base: position 130,589 of record NZ_PVRA01000008.1, read on the forward strand.
GAAGAGGGTATTCAAATTGGTCCATTTCAAATTGATTTTTTGAAAACGGTTCATCCGGCAGAATGCTATGCTATGAGAATTCAGGCAGGGGATGCTGTGGTGGTGTATACAGCAGACTCAAGTTATCAGGACGCATTTATCCCATTTAGCAAGGATGCAGATCTACTGATTGCTGAAAGCAATTTTTATGCTGGACAGGACGGATCGGGTGCAGGACATATGAACAGTACAGAGGCGGGCAAGCTTGCAAGGGAAGCAAATGTTGGGGAACTCATCATCTCGCATTTGCCCCATTTTGGTCGTCATAAAGACCTAGTCAATGAAGCACAGGCGTTATATACTGGCAATATACAGCTTGCCCATTCAGGGCTTAGATGGAACAAGGAAGGAAGATAGAGATGCTGTTTATCGATAACGAACAACATTATGATCCAATGATTAATTTGGCAATAGAAGAGTATTGCTTAAAATATTTAGATCCTGATGAAACGTATTTGCTGTTTTACATCAATCAGCCGTCGATTATTATTGGAAAGAACCAAAATACAATAGAAGAAATCAATACGAAGTATGTGGAAGACAACGGCATCAAAGTTGTCCGCCGCCTGTCCGGTGGTGGTGCAGTTTACCATGACAAAGGAAACTTAAACTTCAGCTTTATCACAAAAGATGATGGGGACAGCTTCCATAACTTCAAAAAGTTCACCGAGCCAGTCATCAAAGCGCTTGAAAAGCTTGGTGTCAAAGCGGAATTAAGCGGGAGAAATGACATTATGGCAGATGGACGAAAAATTTCTGGAAATGCCCAGTTCGCTACAAGAGGACGTATTTTCAGCCATGGCACGCTGCTATTTGATTCAGAAATCGAACATGTCGTTTCGGCTTTAAATGTGAAAAAAGAAAAGATTGAATCAAAAGGCATTAAATCCATTAGAAGCAGGGTTGCCAATATTAGTGAATTGATGGATCAAAAGATGACAACAGAAGAATTTAGAAAAATTCTTTTAAGCTACATTTTCGATACGAATGGGGATGTCCCTCAATATCAGTTGACTGAGAAGGATTGGGAAAAGATTCACGAGATTTCTCGGGATCGATATCAAAAATGGGAATGGAACTACGGCCGTTCACCGAAATTTAATTTACAGCATTCTAAAAGATTCCCAGCAGGCTCCATTGATCTTCGATTAGAAGTGAAAAAAGGCATCATCCAAGACTGCAAAATCTTTGGTGATTTCTTTGGTGTAGGGGATATTGCTGATATTGAAAAAAGACTCATTGGGCAGCAATATGATCGCAAAACGATCAGCGACGTATTAGAAGATATGGATATGCGCCACTACTTCGGCAACGTATCAAAAGAGGATTTTCTTGATTTGATTTATTAAAAGGGACAAGCACGGCTAGAGATAGCGGTGCTTTTTTGATTGAAAGAAATGAAAGCGATTCACATTTGATCTTGTAGATTTTTTCGATTGTCTATTATAATAGAAAGGAGGAATGTTTGGCCATAAAATGAATGGCTATTCATTCATTGATGACATGTAAGGGGTGGGAGAATGGATTTGATCAAAAATCTAGAGCAGACGGCGATGACGAAAGGAGAAAATATCGCACTGATCTTTGAAGGAAATAAGTGGACCTATCGAGAGCTGATGACAAGTATCGAGCGATTTGCAGATGGATTAGTCAACGAAGGGTTTCAAGCTGGGGACCATATCGCGCTTATTTTAGGAAATTCACCGCATTTTGTCATTTCTTTTTTTGGTGCCTTAAAGGCAGGACTTGTCGTAGTACCAGTCAATCCAACATACACGCCTAGTGAAATTGGCTATATGCTGATTACAGGTGATGTAAAGGGCATTGTTGCCCCTGAACAGCTACTGCCAGTGTACGAGCAGGTGTACGAACAGCTTCCGTCTATTGAACGAGTGATTATTTGTGCAGAAAATGAATCTGCATGCAGATCAAGTTTTAAGGAAGTATCTGATCGTCTTGTCTTCTTTGGAAAGCTTGTGTCTGGTCATGCGAAAGAGAACGTGCATCCTTCTATTCATCAGGACGATACGGCAGTTATTCTATTTACATCTGGCACGACAGGAAAACCAAAGGGTGCGATGCTGACTCATTTCAACCTTTATTCAAATGCCAGAGACGTCGCTGAGTACCTATCCATTGATGAAAAGGACAAGGTCATCGCCGCTTTGCCGATGTTCCACGTATTTTGTTTAACGGTTTGTATGAATGCACCATTGATTCATGGCGCGACCATTTATGTCATGCCGCATTTCAGCCCATCGGAGCTTTTGCGTATGATGGAAAAAGAGAAGCCAACGTTATTTGTTGGTGTTCCGACTATGTATAACTATTTGTACCGCCAGGAAGGGCACGAGGAAGCGATGTCCTCAGTGAGGATTTGTATATCTGGCGGTGCCTCAATGCCTGTTGCCTTACTTCACGGTTTTGAGAAAAAATTTGGTGTCACGGTGCTGGAGGGTTACGGATTATCAGAGGCTTCTCCAGTAACTGCATTCAATCCTCTTGATGGAAAAAGAAAACCCGGTTCAGTTGGGACCGACATTATGAATGTGAAGAATAAGATCGTGAATGAACTGGGAGAAGAAGTCGGTCCAAATGAAGTCGGAGAGCTGATAGCAAAAGGACCAAACATTATGAAAGGCTATTATCAAATGCCAGAAGATACTGAAGCTGCACTAAGAGGCGGCTGGCTGTATACCGGTGATTTAGCGAGAAGAGATGAAGAAGGATACATTTATATTGTCGACCGGAAAAAGGATATGATTCTCGTTGGCGGGTATAATGTTTATCCAAGAGAAGTAGAAGAAGTGCTTTATCAACATGAAGCTGTAGCAGAAGCCGTCGTCATCGGTGTTCCAGATCCGAACACCGGAGAAGCTGTCGTCTGTTACATTTCCCCTAAGAAACTTGCTCACATCAATCAAGAAGACATCATCACACATTGTTCACGCTTTTTAGCGAAATATAAGCAGCCCCAAACGATCCATTTCATAGATGATATTCCAAAGAACACAACAGGTAAAATTTTAAGAAGAGTACTAAAGGAAAAGTATCAAGCAGAGGAAAGTAAATAAAAAAAGGGAGTCTCTTATGAGGAGGCTCCCTCAGCGTGTAGACAAACCCTCGCATTCAGGTCTGAAAAGGTTTTCTATCACGCTGAAAAGAAGACAAAGGGCTAAAATAAAATTTTAACTCTTTTGAATCGCTTCTTTTAGCTGTTTCTGAAAAGAATTAGACTGTTTTTGATTCAGTTCATAATAAGTCCCATCTACTAAAAAAACGACCTGTGATCGGCTCGTCCAGAGCTGAAAGGTGGTGCCGTTTGTTCGGCCGTACATCACCTTGGCGATATAATCTGGTTCCTTTAAATTTTTCTTAAGATGATTGCTTGTTTGTTTGCCTTTGTTTAATTCTTCTATTAAATCTTCTGCTGTGTCCTTATCATCTATTTCATAAGAAGTGGACTCGTTTGCAGGTGAAAGCAGCAATTTTTCTGCTCGATTCTCATCAAAGATTTCGCTCGTCCGGCTGAACACATAAAAGAAGGTAATGAGTAAAAGTCCAAAGATCACAACTCCTGCAAGGATTTTCTTCATTTTAATCCTCCAACTCTCTGTTTTATATGTAGCATCTCCGATTTTCGAGTAGCATAATCATTTTTTTCGCGAAAGCTTTTTCAGATGGGGCATGCTATGATGGAGCCACATGAGACAGGTTCTAAACAAAAAAATGGTTGATTAGAATAGAGAGAGGGATGGAAAGGAGGCTGACCAGTGCGAGTACGTAAATGGGTAGCTCTTGCAACGGTAGCTTACATATTGTACGGTCTTTTTATTTATTCTTATTTGTTTCTATTTGGGGATTCATCGGTTCCTGAAAGTGTAAAAGGAACAAGTGCAGATCCGCATACCTTTATGACAAGCCATGAACTTGTCATCAGCGAGAATTTCTCGAACATACGTAATCTGCTGTATTTCATGACAATTCCATTAGATTGGTATGTTTTTTTTCTTCTGCTCATTTCAGGGTTTTCACGAAAAATAGCAGACTGGAGCCTGGCAGCAGCTCGTTTCACATTTTTAAGCAAACTTGTATATGTGTTTGTGTTGTCGCTTTTGACAATGCTGATTTCATTGCCCATTAAGTGGATTGGCTATCAGCTGTCTTTGCACTACGGAGTATCTGCTCAAAGTACGGCAAGCTGGTTTAAAGATCAAATACTGGATTTCTGGATTCAATATCCACTTCTTGCCCTATGTGCTATTGTATTCTTTTGGCTCATTCAAAAAAGAAGAAAGCGTTGGTGGCTGTATGCTTGGTGTTTGACAGTCCCCTTCACGCTATTTCTCTTCTTTATACAGCCGGTCGTCATTGATCCGTTATATAACAATTTTTATCCACTAAAGGATCAAGCTCTTGAGAACAAGATCTTAACGCTTGCAGACAAAGCACATATCCCGGCAGATCATGTATATGAGGTCAATATGTCTGAGAAAACGAATACAATGAATGCTTATGTCACAGGGATTGGTGAAAATAAGCGTATTGTGTTATGGGATACGACACTGCAAAAGCTGAAAGATCGCGAAATTTTATTTATTATGGCACATGAAATGGGACATTACGTCATGAAGCATGTCTATATAGGATTAGCAGGATATCTAGTGCTGTCACTTGCCGGATTTTTTGCGATTGACCGTCTCTATTTTTATTTTTATCAAAAGGGAGCAGTTCCATTTCGGCTGAGGGTGTCAAACGACATCGCTGCTCTTCCGCTTCTTCTCATTATCGTATCGATGCTGTCATTTGCAACTTCACCTTTTACAAATGCAGTTTCAAGACATCAAGAACGAGCAGCTGACGAATATGCGGTAAACCTGACAAAAGACGGAGAGGCAGGGGTGACGTCTTTTCAAAAGCTTGCAAAATCAGGGCTGTCTCAGGTGAATCCACCGCTTTTAGTGAAGGTCTTCCGCTATGGACACCCAACCATGATGGAGAGAATCATGGAGATGGAAAATGCAGCGGAAAAAGAGGAAACGTCGAGGAAGCAATAAATAAAAAAACCGGCTGGATCAGCCGGATTTTTTTCGCGCTTGTTTAGTTAGAAGCCGCTTGAGCGTTGATTAACCCTTTGCCATAATAGAAGGAGTTACCAAGCGGTGTTGCCGTGTTTTCTAAGCGCTGGCGAACCTGTGAATTTGATAGGTTCGGATTTTTAGAAAGAATAAGCGCTGCTGCTCCTGCTACATGAGGAGACGCCATAGAAGTTCCGGTATAAGATGTGTATCCACTGCTTGGTACTGTACTTAAAATAGAAGTACCAGGTGCAGAAACATCTAATTCAGGACCTGCGCTGGAAGACGAGTTTCTGACATTGCTGCTGTTTACATTGGCAACGGCAATTGTAGAATCATATTTTGCTGGATAGCCAACTGTACTTGTAGAGCCAGTGGAACCTGAATTACCTGCGGCCGCCACAACAACGACTCCGCGGTTATTTGCTGTATCAACGGCATTTTTAAGCGCTGTTGAACCGTTTGGTCCACCTAAGCTCATATTGATGACATCCATGTTATTGGCTACAGCCCATTCAATACCGCTAATGATCCAGCTGTATTGTCCGTCGCCATTGCGGTCTAATACTTTAACAGCATATAGGGAAGCACTTGGAGCGACCCCAAGAACACCAATTGTGTTATCAAGGGCAGCAATGGTTCCGGCTACGTGAGTTCCATGTGATTGAAAGTCTTGGGTGGCATTTGGCTCTGAAGGGACGAAGCTGGCACCGCCTGCAACATTTAAGTCAGGATGTGCAGCGTGGATTCCAGTATCAAGGACAGCTACTTTGACATTAGCACCTTTATAACCTTGAGCGTGTACAGCTGGAGCTTTGATTTGAGGGATTCCATAAGGGACGGTTTGTGCATATGCTTCTGCTTTGTGGTCTTCTTCTACGTAAGCAATGCTAGGGTCATGTTCAAGTTTTTTTGCGGCTTGTTCGGACATCTTTACTTGTGCGGCATTAATAAGACGATATTGCTTTTCTAGTTTTCCGCCATTTTGAGTGACGGCTTGTTTCTTAGAGCTGTTTGTGGTGGCAGAGGCTTTAAAGCCAACAATATAGCTCTTTTCACTATCTGACTTTGAGACCGTCTCGGCATTTGCCATGGAGCCTCCAAACCCTGCTGAAAACAGAAGAGGGACAGCCAATAAAACACTTGTCATTACATTTTTCTTTTTCACGCACAATCCACATCCCTTTTTTCTTATTTCAGAATAATCATTCGTAGTCTATAAGAATGATTCGTTTGATTATTCTGTATATTCAGTTTAAGGGAAGTAGGCAAATAAGAGTAGACCCGAATTTTTGTGAAAGTCCTAGCGAAAATTGGGGAATTAAGTCACTTGGAAACGTTGGGAAAATATGTTTGTTCTACTGTTTCAGCGGTTATCTATTAAAAAGGAAGTGTGCTTTTTTTCTTATGATCCATTTTCGGACAAATATTCGATACCCGAAAAGCCTTAAAATAGGTAGAAACGTCTAACATCTATTTCGAATTTCGATATAAAAAAATATTATTTTATTTTGTTTTTGTCGTTTAAAAAGAACCTGTTACAATAACAGGTTCTTTAAGAAGGGGAGGATTGAGTTAAATGGCTGACCACGTTGTAATCAAGGACCTTCCATTCACCATCTTTCCATTCCACATAATTTAAGCAAGCATTGACAAGTCTCGTGTTCTCTAGACCCAGATGTTCATCCGCTAAGGTGGTAAGTAAAGCATGGATAGCAGCGCCGTGTGCCACGATCAGGACATGTTGATTTGGATAGGCTGCTCTGACTTTCTCAATGCCTTCTACCATTCGATCTTGAATCGCCTCAAGCGGCTCCATGTTTGGATACTGTTTATCTGGAAACAGCTTTTGGCGCTCCTCAAACGACATGCCTTCAGCGTCACCATAATCACGTTCAATGAAATCATCCATGATGACAAGAGGCGCATCTACATGTTTTAAAATCAAGTGAGCCGTTTCTTTTGCCCTTGTGAGTGGACTGGAAATGACAACATCCCAATGGACATTCTTTAAGTAAAGTCCCGTTTGTTCAGCCTGCCATTTACCAGTGTCGTTTAAAGGGATATCTGTTCGTCCTTGAATTCGTTTCGCTGCATTCCAATCTGTTTCCCCGTGTCTGACTAGGCAAATTGTTGTCAAGCAAATCCCGCCTTTTCTATCTTTTCTTCTATTATACTAAAGCAGAAAAAAAAAGACTGGATCAGCGATTTGTGAGACTTGTTAAGGATTCGACTGAGCTGGCAACTTGGGACACCGTTTGTTTGACTTCCTTCAATTCGTTAAGGAAGGTTTGAAGGTCGATTTCAATTTTTCCATTTTGGTTTTTACTTAAGTTCATGCTGCTGACGATATCATCGAAGAGCGAATTGATTTGAGTCATTTTTTCTTTACTGTCTGTCACGAGTAAATTCACGTCCCCAATGTGCTGAGACACAATGGAGATTTGTGAATTGGTATTGTTGACGAGTTCAGACACGGTTGAAACCGTTTTCTTTGTGTCCTCTGACAATTTACGAACCTCGTTTGCGACGACAGCAAAGCCTTTACCATGTTCACCAGCTCGTGCAGATTCGATTGAGGCATTTAAAGATAACAAATTCGTCTGCTCTGCAATGCCTGTGACAATCCCAAAGATTTGTTCAATCTGTTTGGCGATTTCTTCTAAACGCTTAATTTCTGTTTCAATCTTTGTCATGCTGCCATCAATTTGGTTCATTTGTGTTTGTTGAATTTCTAATTCTTTTTTACCGCCGATCGATTTTTCCTCGACCTGTGCTGAAATTTGCGTTCCAGCTTGCGACATGTCCGCCATCTCATCAGATTTTGATACAAGCTTGTCCACTGCATTTGTTGTGTTTGAGAAGAGAGAAGCAAGCGAATTTGATGTTTCTGTGATTTTTGTATGAAGCTCCTGCTGCTGCTGTTCTGCTTCATCACGAATTTTAGAATATTCATTTTGGAATGTATCCAGGACAAGCTGCTGCTCTAAATTTAAGATTTTCGTCGTCGCTTTGACTGCTGTCTGATATTCTTTGAAATCTTGGATATGCTGAGCAAATAAATCCATAATCGATAGCAGAAGATCCTGGAATGCTGCCATATACCATTTAGGCTGGAGGCCAATCCGTAAATGAACTTGCGCAATTTTAATTCGTTTTGCCACATAGGCTTCATCAACCACACCTGCAAACATTTCACTAATATGAATGCGGAGTGTTTTTTTCAAACGTTCGACAGAACTATTATCTTGAATGATATGCATCAAGGAAGATTCGACTTCTAAATTTTTATAAAATTTATCAACGATATGTGCAATATTCTCCTGAACAATTGGATTGAGCTGTTTTAGAATAAAGAGGTCATGCTGCGTCAGGTCTATCATTTTGATTTGTTTCGCGATATCCGTATTGTTTAAAAAGTTGATTCGTTTTATTCCATCATCCTGCTGTGTGAAAAAAGCAGTGTTTTTTCTTTTCGTCTCTTTTTTAAATAACAATGTTTTGGTCCCCCCATAATCATCACAAATTATCAGACTTTATATTATTTATCGGATAATATTGGATTTTTTAAAGGGAATCAGTAAAATTTTACTGTTCTTTATAAGACCTTTTTAGTGGTTTCTTTGCTGGGCCTTCTACTACCTCTCCAGTAATGGAAAAACGTGAGCCGTGACACGGGCAATCCCAAGTGCGGTCGCTATTATTCCAAGCGACTTCACAGCCTAGGTGAGTACACGTTGTATCCACAAGAAAGATATTCCCGTCCTCTGATTTAAAGGCGCCGCATTTTTTATGTTCGTAAGATACAATACCGCCTTCACCTGGCTTTAAATCATCAATTGTTTGATCGGTTCGTTTTAATTTACCACTGATCAGCTTGGCAGCGACATTGCTGTTTTCTTTAATAAAATCTTTGACGAAAGAGTCAGAAACAGGTCTTGATGGCGTAAAAATCGATTCGTATGGATTCGATTTTCCCTCAATCAAATCACCGATAAGAGTGGCTGCGACATGGCTTGTCGTCATGCCCCATTTTCTAAAACCGGTCGCAACGAAGATATTTTGGTGGTGTTTGGTCAGGCGGCCAATGTAAGGGATTTGATCCATTGTGACCATATCGTGTGTCGACCAGCGATACAGCACCTCTTCAATTCCAAGGGTGGCGTCTCCAAACCTTTCTAATCCTTCATAGTGAGCAGATTCAACCCCGCCTTGTCCAGTTTTATGGCCTTCTCCTCCGATGAGAACCACTTCCTCACCATGCCATTCTGCGGTTCTTAAAGAATGAGCAGGCTGGTCGATTCCTAAATACATCCCGTCTGGAAGCGGCTTCGTTGTTTTGGCTGCTACCACATAAGATTGTTCTGGGTGAATTCGTGTGAAATAAAGTCCTTTCCCGTCATAAAAAGGGAAGTGCGAACAGGAAATGATATAGCGTCCTGTCAGGTGATGGCCGTCTTGTGTGACGACAGCAGGCCGGTTTCCTTCTTTCACGTCAACAGCAGTTGTCTGTTCATAAATACGTACACCTCGCTCTAGGAGCTGGTCGATTAGTGCATTTAGATAATGAAGGGGATGAAACTGTGCCTGCTGCGTCATTGCTAGGGCAGCTTTGATGTCAGCATCAAAAGGAAGCGCTGTTTTCCATTCTCGGTCAATCCCAAGCTGTTTGTAGGCATCTAATTCCTTCTTTAACTTTTTTACACCGCTTTCTTCCTTAGTATAAAGGTAAGCATCTTTTATCTCTAGCTGACAATCGATGTCGTACTCTTTGACACGAGCTTGAATCAGCTCTTTTGCTTTCTCGTTTGCTTCTACATACAATCGAGCTTTGGGCATGCCAATTTGCTGAATCAGCTCATGGTAGTACACATCGTGCTGTGAGGTAATCTTAGCTGTCGTATGTCCGGTCGTACCTTGCAGCAGTTGATCGGCATCAATGATGATGACATCCAGCCCGCGCTCTGTCATTTCAAACGCAGTAGCGATACCGGTAATGCCGCCGCCAACAATGATGACATCTGCTGTGAGATCCTCATGTACAGCAGGAAAAGAATGCTTCTGACTTTCTGCTATCCATAACGATTTTGCCTGTTCCGATCCTTTATGTTCTTGCTCCATATTGTCGCCTCCAGTTAGTGACTTGTTGTGTATAATTTTTCCACAATAATGAAAATCATACATTCGTAAGGAAACTAGTTTGACATACATAAAAAAATAGCCAACACATAAAAATAAACAAGATAAAAGGAAGGAGTGGACAGACGTGTCAACAAAGCAGCCGAAGAAAACATTGCCGCCTCAGCATCAAAATGAACGTCCAGGTCTGGAATATAAAATGAACCCTAGACCTGTTTTTGATCGAGAGGTGCCGGATAAAAAGTTAGCAGGGAAAACAGCCATTGTGACAGGTGGAGACAGCGGGATCGGAAGAGCAGTCTCGGTCTTATTTGCGAAGGAAGGAGCCAATGTCGCCATTGTTTACTTGAGTGAACACCGCGATGCAGAGGAAACGAAGGACTATATTGAAAAGGCGGGAGGCCGCGCCATTTTAATTGCAGGTGATTTAGGAGATGAGGCGTTTTCAAACGAGGTCGTCAAAAAAACGAAGGATGCTTTTGGTTCCATCGATATTTTGGTGAACAACGCCGGGGAACAGCATCCGCAAAAAAGCATTGAACAGATTACCTCGCATCAGCTTCTTCGAACATTTCAAACGAATATTTTTGCCATGTTTTATTTAACAAAAGCGGTTCTTCCTCATTTAAAGAAAGGAAGCAGTATCATTAATACCACATCTGTTACAGCCTATAAAGGGCATGAAACCTTGATCGACTATTCATCTACAAAAGGGGCAGTCGTGACATTTACGAGATCATTATCTTTATCGCTCATTAAACAGGGGATCAGAGTGAATGGGGTAGCCCCAGGGCCTATTTGGACACCGCTCATTCCATCGACCTTTACGGAAAAGGAAGTCTCAGAATTTGGCGGAGATGTTCCAATGGAACGTCCTGGTGAGCCAGTAGAGCTTGCGCCGAGCTATTTATTTTTAGCGAGCGAAGACTCCTCTTATATGAATGGACAAATCCTGCATGTAAATGGCGGAACCATTTTAAATGGATAAACAAAAAACTTGCGGTAAAGAGACGAGTTGCTGTCTCTTTGCCGCAAGTAAAATCATCATGATTGATGTAAGCAGTGTTCTGCATATTGAGCTGACAGGTCGTTGAATCGCTTTACATCACGCTGATCCAGTGCCTTATCAATCTCTTCTCTAAGGAAGGTTAAGCGCTGTTTATAAAGCGCCTCATCTAAAACCATTTGAATATAGATGTCTAAAATAGTGACGCCGTTTTCTTCGGTTTTTTGGGTGTTGCGGGACTTCATGAGCTCAGCATACGTTTTTTTCTCTTTCATAAAGAATCCCCCCGATGCCTTTTTTATAGTATATGGATTGCCGGAGAAAAAATCAACAAGAATTTATAATTTTTAGACAATTTATTTTTGAGCGAAATCGACATCTCTTGTCCGATCGACAGGATGTGATATATCATTAAAAAAGGCTTTTCGATAGATCGAATGGACTAAAAAATACGATAAAAAGATGATTTTTAATAAATTTTGAAAAAATCCTGTCGTTTCTTATATGTTGGTGATAGATTAATAGTATCTAAAATAACCAAAAATTAACACAGGAGGAAATGAAGTGTCAGGAATTAGTGAAACACCTTTAGATTCATACGTCATTAATCAAACAACAATGGCGGTCCTTCCGGTTGAAGAAGGAAAAAGAGTATATTCAAAAGTCATAGAAAGAGAGACAAGCTTTTACGTTGAATTAAAGCCCCTGCAAATTATTGAACGCAGTTGCAGATTCTTCGGCTCAAGCTATGCGGGCAGAAAAGCGGGAACATATGAAGTAACAGGAATATCTCACAAGCCTCCAATTGTGATTGACTCATCCAATCATTTGTATTTCTTCCCAACCTATTCATCCAACCGTCCTCAGTGCGGCTGGATCTCCCACAAATACATTCATACCTTCCAGGAATCATCCCTCGGAGACACGGTGGTCATCTTTACAAATGAGCAAACCGTCGAACTCGATGTCTCATATAAATCATTTGAGAGTCAGGTGCACAGAACAGCGTATCTCCGAACGAAATTTCAAGATCGCCTTGATGGAGGTCTTCCTAAAAAACAAGAATTTATGCTGTATCCAAAGGAACAACAGCTCAACCTTGTATACGATTTTATATTAAGGGAGCTTCGGAACAGATATTAACTAAAACCAGCGGCAGGACAGCCGCTGGACTCCTTATGAAGCGAGGGTTTAGCATATCGTCTTTCTTTCTCGAAGAAAAAAACATTGATAATTATATAAAAAATTATATAATTCAACTATAACGTATAAAAATTTATATAACGAGCAGCAGTGAAAGGGGATATGATAATGACTTATGATGAACTAGATACACCGGCGCTATTAATTGATAAACGGGTAATGATGGAGAATCTAGCTGCTATGCAGCAGTATGCGGACCGTCAGCAAGTCAAACTGCGTCCTCATACGAAAACACATAAAACACCTAGTCTTGCGAAGGTGCAGGAGGAGATGGGCGCATCTGGCTTAACTGTAGCGAAAGTAGGAGAAGCGGAAGTAATGGCGGCGCATGGGCTGACAGATATCTTTATCGCCAATCAAATTGTAGGCGAGACAAAGCTCAAGCGAATTCGAAAGCTGGCAGAGTCGATACAAATTTCATTTGGAATAGATTGTGTAGAGCATGTGCATCAAATTGAACATGTCTTTCGTGGAGCAGAGAAAAAAGCGGAGGTTCTAATTGAGATAGAAGTTGGAGAAGAAAGATCTGGTGTCATTGAAGAGAGTGATTTCCGTCAAATCTTGCAGGCGATTCAAACATGTGACTTCGTTCATTTAAAGGGGATTTTTTCTCATGATGGACATACATATAAGGCGGAAAGTAAAGCGCATTGTCACACATTATACGAAGACGCTGTGAATCGCACGCTTCAGTTTGCACAGATTGCGAAAGAAACAGGCATGCTGCTAGAGGTAGTGAGCATAGGATCAACACCGCCGTTCTTATTTCAATTTGATATTCCAAAGGGAGTCACCGAAATCAGACCAGGCACTTACATCTTCATGGATGCCTCTCAATCCAATGTGATCGGCACTTTTTCACATTGTGCGGCAGCTGTGCTGACGACGGTGATCAGTAAGCCAACAAAGGCCCGTGTCATTACAGATGTTGGAGCCAAAGGGCTCACGGCTCAAACCCGTACAAAAGGGCTGACGAAAACAAAAGGACTAGGCAAAGTAAAAGACTATGATGATGTATTTGTTTCAAGTGTATTTGATGAGCATGCCATCATCTATCACGAAGGCTTCCGTCAGACTGTCCAGATCGGTGAGAAGGTGCAAATCATTCCAAATCATATTTGTCCCGCTGTCAATCTCCATGAAAAAGCATATCTCATTCAAGATGGTGAAGTAGTCGAAGAGCTTGAGATTGCTTGTAAAGGTAAACTTCAATAAATCAACAGGATGTATAATTTAAGACTTGGAAAATACAAGGCGAATTCGTTTGGCATCATCATGATGACACGAACGAAGTATTTCTTTTCATTAGAAAACATCCACCATGAACTTATTGAAACCAAATCCATATATCCAGTCGTCTATTAAGTGTATCGGTAGACTGTCAACCAAATGACAGGAAAATGTGGATCCTTAGACGTATTTTCATCCATTTACTCATAAATCGCAGAAGTGACACGAGCCGTCTGTTACAATAAAAGAAATCATTTCTTGCAAAGTGTTCGTATGTGGTAAAGGATACTCCTATTTTGACCGATATGAACGAATGGGAATAAGAAATGGAGGCTCTGTATGAAAAAACAATCGCAATTGATGCTGCTATTCACATTGACAGTGACATTACTAGCAGCCTGTCAGCAAGCAGGTCAATCGCCTTCAAAACAAGACACAAAAGAAGCTGCGTATGAACAATGGGTTCAGCGTTATATGGATGAGTTAAATGAAGCTTATGAAAACATGACCGACCAATTTATTTCAGATGGACATGGAAAGATCCAAGTAAATAAAAAATTGAAAAAAGCGACGAAAGCCTTTGATCGTGTGATTCAAAAGGGGCTTGCTCATCAAGAAGTTCCAGCCGCTTATCAAAAGGCGGATCAACAATTAAAGACAGGTCTTCATTCATTTGAAAAAGGAATCGGTCAGGTGGAGCAGCTATTAAAGCACCCAGGTCAAGAAAAGCTGTTTATTTCCGCTACCCATCATCTGCAAGATGGATTGCAGCAGACAGCTGCATTTATTGAAGAAGTAGGCCGCATTCAGCAATCAACGTAAAAAAGCTTGGAAGGCGGACGGGACTGACCCCATAAGATGAGACAAATAAAAAACACCTTCAAGTTTGAAAATGGATCGTTGTGATCCGAAATAAAACATGGAGGTGTTTTTTCTATGGGGACAAGAGTGAGTTATCCGGTTGAAGT
>NZ_PVRA01000009.1:0-116485 GCF_002998555.1 Bacillus sp. NMCC4
AGAAGAATTTCTAGTGTGGAACATGAGAAAAACACCTTCCTTAAGTGGGTTTTTCTCTATTATAAAATGAGGAGATGGAAAGTTTAAGGAAAAAATAAAGCTGTCGAGATTTTCTCGACAGCCTGAGAACAGTGCAAACTGTTCTTTTTTACTTGAATCGAAACCGCTTTGTCATCCATGCAGCGATCAACGTAAAGACGGTGTAGATGACGACCCAAATGAGAAAGGATTCATCCCCGCCAATGTATGTGTACATAAGAATGACGCTGGCTAACAGGACAATCAAAGTCGGCATCCAAACATTCTTCAAAAGCATTGTGCCAAAAATGCCAATCAGCACGGAAATAATGGGAAAGCCGAACACAATGAATAAGACAAAAACAGCCATATTGCTAACTCCTTTAACAAGTGATTACATCAAAACATATAAGACCGATGCAGCCATGTGCGGAACTGCAAAGATCATCAAAAGAAAAGCCGTATCAAGACGCCATATGCGGTGCTCTTTTGTTTCAGAATGATAGGCTGCCCGCGTTTCTTCCCCGCTTGTCCAAGCCCCCATTAGAAGTCCAGACATCATGACGCCAATAATAGAGATTCCACCACTGATCCACCCTATCCACTCATGGTGCTGCAAAATAATAGCGGCACTGCAAATCACAATCATTGAGCAAACACCGGCGATAAAGGCATGTTTTTTTCTCATGCTGATTCACTTCCTTCAAAGAAGATTAGGAGATGGCATCACATATTTCAATGAAATGCCCATCAGGATCAGCGACATAAGCGACGGTTTGACCCCATGGTTTCTTTGCAGGTTCTTTGATGATCGGAACCCCTTTTTCCTTCATTGATGCAATGGTTTGATCCACGTCATCCACAACAAACCCTATCTCAAACGTTTGAGAGGATTGATTTGCTTCAGGGACAGGTAATCCAAGTGCATCTTTGACATCCTGGCGTGAATTAATTGATAATGTCACGTCCCCCGTGTCAAACTCAACATAGGATTCAACCCTGAGTTTCATAGGAAAGCCAAGTACATGTTGATAGAAATGAATACTTGCCTCAACATCGTTTACATATAGAATGGTATATTTCATTTTCATGTGAAAAACTCCTCTTTTCATATACGTGTCAAAAACGGAAAGGTTTCCCACTCATTGTACCACATAGGAGATAAAGCACATTTTATTCCAAAAAAATCATTTTTTTTAGCGCAATAGTCTTGAAAAACAAAAAGTGGTGACATATGATAAAAATGTAAAAATAGAAAAAATAGGGGGATCATACATGTTGAAAAAAATCATGGTGGCTGTCTTGTCATTAGGTCTTTTACTAAGCTTTACACAAGTCGACACCCACACTGCAGATGCAAAAACGGTCAAGTCCTACAAAAACTGCAAAGCACTGAACAAAGTCTATAAAGGCGGCGTGGCAAAAAGCAAAAACACGAAAAACAAAGGCGGCAAAACAAAGTACAAGCCGTATGTGTCAAAAGCACTTTACCAAAAAAATATGCGACTTGACCGTGATAAAGACGGCATTGCGTGTGAACGCTAAGCCAATGCAAAGAGACCTGTAACAAGGTCTTTTTTCTATGGGATCAAACTCGTCCCTTTGTGCCAGCTTCCTCTTTATATTAAAATAAAGATAGTTACAAAAAATGATACAAAGTGGGGTACTCAATTTGTCCATACAAGCTGATAAGAAAGACATCCGATTGATTGCCATTGATATGGATGGCACGCTGTTAAACAGTGAACACGTCATTCCAGAGGAAAATAAACAAGCCATTAAAGATGCTGAAGCAAAAGGGGTCCATGTGGTCATTAGCACAGGGCGGACGCTGATGACATGCCGAGAGCTGGTTGAGCCGCTTAAGCTGTCTTCTTACCTTGTGACAGCAAATGGAAGTGAAATCTGGGATTCAAACTTCCAGCTGATCGAACGAGATCTGCTGCATCCTGATCACGTCCAAATGATGTGGGATCTAAAAAATAGGTTCGAAACCGATTACTGGGCTTCCACTGTGGAGAAAGTGTGGAGAGGTGAATTCCCAGAACGAATTCATGACTATGAATGGTTGAAATTTGGCTTTGATATTCATGATGATGACGTTCGTGAGGAAGTACTTAATACATTGAAAGCAAATGAGCATCTAGAGATCACAAATTCAAGTCCGACCAATATCGAAGTCAATGCAGCAGGAATTAACAAAGCTGCGGCTCTTGCGAAGGTAGCAGAACGCATTGGCTGTACGATGGACAATGTCATGTCACTTGGCGACAGCCTAAATGATATGGCCATGATTCAAGAAGCCGGATTAGGAATTGCGATGGGAAATGCGCAAGAAGTGGTGAAAGAAGCCGCTGATTGGATTACAGCTCCTAACACAGAACACGGTGTAGCAAAAGCCATCCAACATTGGGTGCTATCTAAATAAAGAACATGATGAAAAAGCGAGAGGCGATATCCTCTCGCTTTTTTAATTTCTCCTAGTTCTATTGTTATGTTTTCTGACAATGTCATGTGCAATCTATCCAAAATTGATATAATCAATATAAATTCGAATATTCGGACTTTATATTCCGTTATTCGGAACAACAAGGAGGGATCCTATGTATCAAGTGGATATCAACTGTGATTTGGGAGAAAGCTTTGGTCAATACACAATCGGTGCGGACGAACAAATTCTTGAATATGTCACGTCAGCCAACATTGCTTGCGGTTTTCATGCAGGAGATCCAACGGTCATGAGAAAAACGGTCAGAATGGCGCTGGATAAAGGGGTCCAAATTGGTGCGCATCCAGGTTTGCAAGATTTGGTCGGCTTTGGCAGACGTCCAATGGCGATCTCGGCAGAGGAAGTCTATGATCTCGTCGTCTATCAAATTGGCGCTCTATCAGCCTTTCTCAAGGCAGAAGGCGGCACGATGCAGCATGTCAAGCCGCACGGCGCCCTTTACAACATGGCGGCTAAAAATACTGAATTATCTGAATCGATTGCAAAGGCTGTGTATCATGTCGATCCAAGTCTTGTGTTATTCGGTCTCTCAGGCAGTGAACTTGCGTTAGCAGGTGAGAGAATTGGCCTTCAAGTGGCTCATGAAGTATTTTCTGATCGGACCTATCAAGCAGACGGGACGCTGACATCCCGCCGCGAACCACATGCACTCATTGAAGATGATGAACGGGCCGTTCAGCAGGTCGTTCGTATGGTGCGAGAAGGGAAGGTTCGTACCGTTCAAGGGGAAGATATTTTGCTTAAAGCAGATACGGTCTGTATTCACGGAGACGGCAGCCATGCGCTTCAATTTGCCAAAACCATTACATCGAAACTAAAAGAAGCGAGTATTCATCTCAAAGCCTTTCAATAAAAATCGTCATCAAAGGGGGAAACAGCATGAAAAAAGAGGAAGTCAAGCACACGAAGGCACCAAAGGGGAATCGTTCTATGCTGATGGGCGCAGCCTTTTTAATGGCGACGTCCGCAATAGGACCGGGATTTTTAACACAAACGACTGTCTTTACACAGCAGCTTGCGGCTAGCTTTGGGTTTGTCATTCTCATCTCTATTTTGTTGGATATTTTTGCACAAACGAATGTATGGCGCATCATCGCCGTGTCAGAAAAGCGAGGTCAGGATATTGCGAATATGGTTCTGCCGGGGCTCGGTTATGTGCTGGCCTTTTTGATTGTCATTGGGGGACTTGCCTTTAACATCGGAAATATCGCTGGTGCTGGTCTCGGTTTTCAGGTCATCTTCGGAGTCGATCCGCGAATCGGAGCAGGGGTCAGTGCTGTCATTGCCATTCTGATCTTTGTGATCAAAGAGGCTGGAAAAGCGATGGACCGTTTCACACAGGTAGCAGGCTTTGTCATGATCGGCCTGATGCTGTATGTGGCGATTTCAACAGCACCGCCCGTTGGGGAAGCAGCACTCAGAACATTTGTCCCAGAAGAAATTGATATTCTATCGATTGTGACACTTGTCGGGGGGACAGTTGGCGGCTATATCGTTTTTGCTGGCGGACATCGTCTATTGGATGCTGGAATTAAAGGGAAGGATGCACTTCCTCAAGTGACAAAAAGCTCTGTTTTCGGCATCCTGATTACATCTGTGATGCGTGTCGCTTTATTTTTAGCCGTGCTAGGAGTGGTCTCAAAGGGTTTACAGATTGATCCAGCGAATCCGCCTGCTTCTGTATTCCAGTTAGCGTCTGGAAATGTTGGATATAAAATGTTCGGGATCATTATGTGGGCTGCGGCGATTACATCGGTTATTGGAGCGGCTTACACATCTGTTTCTTTCTTTAAAACCTTCTCGCCAAAAATTGAGCAAAATCAACGTGGCATTATCATCGGCTTTATTGCCCTCTCTACTATTTGTTTTATTACGATCGGACGACCTGTGAACATATTAGTTTTAGTTGGGGCGATCAATGCATTGATTTTACCTCTCGCACTTGGCACCTTGCTGGTTGCGGCCTATAAGAAAGAAATTGTCGGCGATTACCGTCATCCATTCTTTTTGACAGCGTCAGGTGCATTGGTTGTCATCATCATGGCTTTGATGGGCGGATATACCATTATGACTGAAATCCCGAAACTATGGAGTTGATTTGAATGAGTATTGATCAAACATATGAGCCTTCACAGATCAGAGAGTTGATTCGTAAAAAAGAAATCAAAGGACCAACGGCGGGTTTAGCAGAGGGATATGCTCAAGCCAATTTAATGATCGTTAAAAAGGAACTTGCCTTTGACTTTCTTTTGTTTTGTCAGCGCAATCCGGCTGCATGCCCCTTGCTTGATGTACTGGAGCCGGGTGATCCAGTGCCGAGACGGTCGGCACCCCAAGCAGATATTCGTACGGACTTTCCTAAATACCGTATTTACCGAAAAGGGATTCTTCAAGAAGAGGTTTCAGATATCTCTGCTTATTGGGAGGATGATATGGTTGCCTTTCTCATCGGTTGCAGTTTTACGTTTGAGCATGCGCTCATGCTGAATGATATCCCTGTTCGCCATATTGAAAACGGTCATAACGTTCCGATGTATCAAACGAATATCTCTTGTGAAAGAGCAGGGGTATTTCATGGTCCGATGGTTGTCAGCATGAGGCCCATTCCGGCGCATCAGATTACAAGAAGTGTACAAGTGACGTCTAGATTCCCGTCAGTTCATGGCGGCCCCATCCATATAGGCGACCCAGCGATGATTGGAATTGCCAATGTGGATCAGCCGGACTTTGGAGAACCATCTGTGATCAAAGAAGGAGAAGTCCCGGTGTTTTGGGCATGTGGTGTGACGCCGCAGGCCATTGTCATGCATACAAAACCAGACATTGCGATTACCCATGCACCTGGGCATATGTTCATCACAGATCAAAGAGATCAACAGCTCGGTGTGCTTTAGAAAGAGAGGGATCCTCAAGTGGCATTTTCAACGATAAAAGATTTTATCACCTTCCACCCGCTAGGAGATGCAGCGATCGTTATCCAAGCAGGAGCAGACATATGTGAAGAGATTCATGAGCGTGTTGTGCAGCTGTTTTCGTGTATTGAGCAGCATCCTTTTGCCGGATATGTGGAAGCTGTTCAAGCCTTTACAAACGTGACTGTTTTTTACGAGCCTTATACTGTTCATCAATCTGCCCACCTTCAAAAAAAGGACTTGTCTCCGTATGAATGGGTGAAAAACTATATTGAAACACTTCTTGAAGAGAAATGGCAGGAGGGGGTTCAGTCGAAGCGCCGCATCGTCGATATTCCAGTCTGCTACGGGGGAGAGCTGGGACCTGATTTAGAAGAAGTCGCCCGGATCAATCGTTTAACACCTGAGGAAGTCGTGCGTATTCACACCGCAGGGACGTATCTTGTTTATATGATTGGATTTGCCCCGGGGTTTCCATTTTTAGGCGGGCTGTCTGAAAAGATCGCAGCCCCGCGCAGGGAAACACCGAGAATGTCCATTCCAAAAGGATCTGTCGGCATTGCGGGAAAGCAGACCGGCGTTTACCCCATTTCCACACCCGGCGGCTGGCAGCTCATTGGACAAACCCCGCTGCCACTCTTTTACCCAGACGAGAAAGTCCCAAGTCTATTGAGAGCAGGGGACGAGGTCAGATTTGTCCAAATGTCTGAAAAGGAATTTTTCAGCATGAAGGAGGCAGAACGTTGAGTATTCATGTCATCAAGTCAGGAATGTTCACAACCATTCAAGATAAAGGTCGGAAAGGCTATCAAAAGTATGGCGTCTTAACGAGCGGCGGCATGGACCCGCTCTCACTTAGAATTGCCAACATTCTCACAGGCAACGAGGAAAACGAAGCCGTAATGGAAATAACTTTAATGGGGCCGGGTCCTGTGTTGACGTGTCAAAAGGATGAGCTTATTGCAGTGACTGGCGCTGATGTGGAAATCGACATCGATGGAGAGCCAGCCCCTTTATGGAAGCCGCTCTTTGTTCGATCAGGAAGCACGATCACCTTTGGTCCTTGTAAGAGAGGCTGCCGCGCTTACCTTGCTGTGGCAGGTGGATTCGATGTGGAGCCGGTCATGCAGAGCAAAAGCACCTATGTGAGAGCAGGAATAGGTGGACTGAACGGACGTCCGCTTGAAAAAGGAGACGTCCTGTCCATTGGAAAGCCTTCAATCGTAGCGGATCGATTGTCTGATAGGCTCAAAAGCGAAGTGAAACAGGCGGCGTACAGCGCACCCGATTGGACTGTAAGTCATACGCATTTTTTGCCGCTGCGGAAATCGCCCGTGATTCGGGTGCTGCCAGGGAGACATCTTTCTTTTTTTCAAGAAATATCTCAACACACCTTTTTCGAACAGCCTTACCAAGTCACGCCTCAATCAGATCGCATGGGCTGCCGCTTGAAGGGGGAGCCGGTTCATTTAAAAGAAAAGCTTGAATTGATTTCAGAGGCGGTTGCCTTTGGTTCTATTCAAATTCCTCCTGACGGCCAGCCGATTATTCTGCTGGCAGATCGGCAAACAACAGGAGGATACCCGCGTATTGGAGAAGTAGCGACGGTCGATCTGCCGCTCATTGCACAAGCGATGCCTGGGGCGAATCTGTATTTTAAGCGAATCGATCATCAGGACGCAGAGCAGGCGCTATTTAAGCAAGAAGCAGAATTGAAGGAGCTGGCTGCCAGAATCAAGCTGGAAGCATTCGTTTAGAAAAGGGGATGGACATGCAAAATACAAATAAAACCGTGGTGAAATCAATGGAGATTTTGCGGCTGTTTATCGCTCGTGACCAATTAACGTTAAATGAAATGATCGAGCTCTCCGGCATGCCGAAAACGTCTGTGCACCGCATGGCGAGCTCGTTAGCCGATATGGGATTATTAGAAAAACATGATTCAGGTGTTTATCGTTTAGGCCTGATGTTTCTTGAATACGGTCAGCTTGTGGCGGACCGCCTTGATATTCGGAGAATTGCAAGACCATTTATGGAAGGCTTGCGGGATGAAGTGGGAGAAGCTGTACAGCTCATCGTTCGTGAAGGAGACGAAGCCATTTACGTGGATAAAATCGAAGGGACGCAGCCTGTTCGTCTCTACACCGCCGTCGGCAGGCGCTCTCCCCTATATGCGGGTGCTTGTGCAAGAAGTATTCTCTCCTTTTTGCCAGAGCACGAGAGACTCGCTTATATTGATTCGATTGAGCTAGGGAAAATCGGAATCGGGACCATTACAGATAAAGAGGTTCTTCGAAACATACTGGATGAATCAAATGAAAGGGGCTATACGTTAAGCTATTCGGAGCTTGAAAACTATACCGCTGCGGTTGGAGCCCCTATTTTCAATCACCTTGGAGAAGTCGCAGCAGGTATTAGCATTGCAGGGTTTGAAGCAGGCTATCAAAAGGAACGCCTTCCATATTTAATTGAGCAGGTCAAAAAAGCCGCGAGTGGTATCTCTAGAGAGTTAGGCTTTCATCTAAACAAATAAAAAGCCAATGACCGTTAAGATCATTGGCTTTTCGCGTTCAGTTTATTAGAAAGTTTTTCCTAAAGCTTTTGCACGTTCGATCGCATCTGCTTTAATTTGCTCTGCTTTCGCAGGTTCAGCATTGTGACCTTCAACGATAAGACCTTCGAAGGAAGGAATTCCGAAGAAGCTCGCAATTGTACCAAGGTAACGGTGGCCTGCTTCAAGTTCAGCAGCAGGACCTTCAGAATAGTATCCGCCACGTGCTTGGATGTGTAGAGCTTTTTTGTCTGTTAATAATCCAACAGGACCTTGCTCAGTGTATTTGAATGTTTTACCAGCTACAGCAACAGAGTCGATGTATGCTTTAAGAACTGGTGGGAATGAGAAGTTCCAAAGTGGTGAAACAAATACATATTTGTCAGCAGAAACGAATTGATCGCTTAATTCGTTTAGGCGAGCAACTTTCGCTTGCTCTTCAGCTGAAAGTGTATCGAAGCCAGCACCTGATTGCAGCTTGCCCCAGCCAGCAAATACATCTGCATCAATGTGAGGGATGTTTTCTTTGTACAAATCGATATGTACAACCTCGTCACTTGGGTTTGCTTCCTTATAAGATTCGATAAATGCTTTAGCAGTAGCCATACTGTAAGAAACTGTTTCATCATGCGGATGTGCAGTGATGTATAAAACTTTTGCCATGTTCATTCAATCCTTTCTGTTTCAGTGTTTTTTTTAGTGTATCCCAAAGATACACTGAATATGTGGCATCTTTAATCATATTGGAATGCTATGAAAAAGATGTAACAAGCACAGTTACATAAAAACTGATATTTTCATTGTAATCACAATGTAGTTTGAAGTCAAGGTATAAAGTCTCGAAATCAAGATAAAAAGTTTGTAAATTTTTTTGAAACGCTTGGAGATACGGATTTCATCATAAAAACCTACTCCTATTGAACAAAAAAACAGTCGATCTCGCAAGTAAAGAGTTTGTAAAGACGTCTCACGAAAAAAAGATGAATGCCCCTAAGCCATCTGCTACAAGCATCTGTTCTCCGATTTCGTATATATAAGAGAAGGCAGGAGAGAGTGAGGGATAAGAGTGGGACGATCCTATGTTGCGACTGGAGATTCCTTAACAGTGGGAGTGGGGGCACGTTTATTTGGCGGAGGCTTCGCTGAGCGGTATCAATGGATGCTTGAAAAAAAGACACAGGCGTCAGTCGAGCTGTCCGTATTTGCAAAGTCAGGGTTAACGACGGATCAGATTTTACAGCTGTTCAAACGATCTGATGTGAGGCGTGCTATTGCACCAGCTGACATCATCACCATCACAGGCTGCGGGAATGACCTTGTTCAAGCTGTTCAGCAGTATGAAGAGGGTGAAGATGAAAAGAAATTGCTGCAAGCGACGCTGCATTGCCAAGCAAATTTCAGCAAAATGATTCAAGAAATCGCTCAGATCAAAAGAGGGCAGAAGCAGCCCTATTGCGTGTATCTCATGAATTTATATAATCCTTTTCCGCAAATACCAATAGCCGGGCGGTGGCTTCAGCAATACAATCATCAGCTTCGCTTGCTTGCTGCAAATCCGCATGTAGAGGTTGTGGATGTGTACCGGGCGTTTGAGGGACATGAAAGAGATTACTTATCGATTGATCAATTTCATCCGAACCATAAAGGATATGAAGCAATGGCAAAAGCATTGTTTCAACAATCCTGTAAACAACTGTAATCCGTTGGGGTTGCAGTTTTTTTCATCCTTTTCAATAAATGACGGTTTCGATATGATAAAAGAAACGAAGGCGAAAGAGGTGTGCAGGCATGGAGGAGATCAGTGCATATTTTCATGAAATGACAGGAACCGCTTATGAAGTAGGAAAGCAGCAGGCTGTCTGGCTTAAGGAGAACCCGTTGCTACAGACACAATATATTCGAACAGAACCGCTAGAAAAAGAGGCTGTGAAGGAAACGAAGCAGCTGATGCGCCCTTATCTTCCTCAGTTAGAAGAAGAGATAGCTGGATTTTGTGATGAACTGCAATTAGATGAGCGTTATTTGACCTTTTTCTATTCATCTCATCTTCAGCCAGGCTGTTCCCACTGCGTGAGGCAGGGGAATATGGCGGCCGGTCAACAAACGGTCATGCTGCGTAACTATGATTTCTCCCCGATATTTGATGATATGCGTCTTGTGACGACACATGTGAAGGGCTTGGCATGTCATACAGGCTCGTCGCTGCTCTTGTTTGGCAGATCTGATGGGATGAATGAGCATGGTCTTTCTGTCACATTCTCTGCTTGTGGTCCGCCGGTTGGAAATGAAGCCGGTTTAAAGGTTCCAGCAGTTGCCGGTTTGCAAGTGTATCATGTGATTCGATCTGTTCTGGAAAACTGTAGAACGGTTGAGGAAGCCATTCACTCTATTCAGGAAATGCCCGTTGCCTCAAATGTTCACCTCATGCTTGCCGATCGAAAAGGAGAAGCGGCTGTGATTGAAATCATTGATGGTCGCAAAATGGTCAGAAGACCGGAGGCAGGTTATATTGCAGCCACAAATCATCCGATTGCTGATCAAACAGCAAAAGGGATGACAAAACATCATTCTATTGTCAGATACGACATGTTAATGAAGGCTTTAGAACAACGACGACCAAGTGATTCTCTTGCTAAGCTGTTCAAGACAGAATATCCTGATGGTCTGGCTGTGCACAATTATGAGGAGCTGTTCGGAACAATGCGAACCGTCATCTTCCGCCCGGAGGAAGGAACGATGGATTATTGCTTTGGCTCTCCAGTATACAACCCGACGTATTCTTTAAAAGCTGGGGGTTCACTGCCTTTTCATGAACAAAAGGTTCAATTTCATCAAAAGGATCATGGACCGTCATTTTGGAGAAACGTATGATCGGACGTTGTATTTAATTTTGTCACAGCCCATTTGCCAAAGTCAGATCAACTTAAGATTGCATCGTTTGTTGAAAGCGTTTTATATTAAGGTGTGACAATAGACCTATTTTTGCAGAAGGAGGCATTTCATGTACATAACGGCACGAGAACAGAAGATCATCAAATACATCATTCAGCAAAATCGTTATGTCACCATTCGTGAGATAGCCGATTCTGTTCAGGTGAGTACAAGAACGATTCATAGAGAACTAAAATCGATTAAGCCCATATTAAAGAATTATGATCTTTCACTAGATAAACAGCCGGGGAAAGGCTTGAAGGCAGTCGGTGAACAGGAGGATAAACAGCGGCTTCTTGCTCATATGTCAAATGAGGATCAAATTGAATATAGCTCTGACGAACGGAAGCTCTTAATATTATGTGCCCTGCTTGAAGCAAAGGAACCGGTGAAATTATATACACTCGCAGCCGATTTGCAGGTAACAAATGCGACCATCAGCTATGACTTAGATGAACTGACAGAGTGGATCGCTCCTTACGGTTTGCAGCTGATCCGAAAACGCGGGTATGGCATTGAATTAAAAGGACCGGAAGAAGCAAAACGAAAGATTGTCGGGAACCTTATTGTTGACCGGCTAGATATTCAATTATTTTTAGAAACAATTGAAATGAATATCAAACATCGAACGAAAGCGACGGAAAAGGTGTTTGGCGTTGTCAGCAGAGGGCAGCTGCTTAAGGTAGAAAGACTGCTCTTTCATTTGAAAAATAGACTGTCACTCTCTTTATCTGATAGTGCCTATATTGCGCTTGTCGTTCACTTAACCTATGCCATTGAACGGATTCAGCTTGGTGAAACCATTCGAATGGAAGAGGAAGAGCTGCTTGAACTAAAGCGGACGAAAGAATTTGAATCATCTCAGCGAATCGCAAGAGCACTTGAACGCATGTTTAATGTGGAGATTCCTGAAGCAGAGGTCGGTTATATGACCATCCACCTGCGCAGTGCAAATCGCAGCTTTGGGGCAGAATACCGTATTGATGAAATCGAGCTGGATATCGCAATTAGAACGAAGAAGCTCATTGATTTTATTTCAAATAAAACCGGCTATCATTTAAATGAGAATGATTCATTGTATGAGGGACTCGTGTCTCATCTTGAACCTGCCATGAACCGTTTAAAGGAAAAGATGAGAATCTATAATCCGCTCACACAACAAATAAAAAAAGACTACTTTTTGCTGTTCATGGCGATTGAAGAAGGAGTCGAGCGTTTCTTTCCAGAGATTGAATTTCCAGAGGATGAAATTGCCTTTATAGTGCTTCACTTTGGCTCAGTGCTTGAAATCAAAAAAGAAGAAACAAACATTCATGCATTGGTCGTTTGTTCAAGCGGGATTGGTTCCTCCAAAATGCTCGCCTCGCGGCTAAAAAAAGAATTACCGGAGATCGCCAAATTCGATTTATCCTCCTTAATGGAGCTAAAGGAAATTGATGCATCAAGCTATGACATGATTGTATCGACTGTTCCGATCCCATATGACCATATCGATTACATCATGGTCAGTCCGCTCCTAAACGAGGATGACGCCATGCGTGTGAAAGCTCATATTAAACGGAAGATCCCTTATATGATCGAGAAAAAAAGAACAAAAGAAGCTGTTAAAGAATCTGTGCAAGAAACGGTTGATATGATGGCGGTTGCAGAGCAGGTGACGAATTATATGTCTGTGATTCGCAGCATCTTGTCCCATTTTACCATCGAAAATAGAGAGACGCTGCCGCAGCATGAGGCAACAATCAGGCAGCTGCTTCGTCAGCTTGAAGAAGAAGGAGCTATCACACATGCGGATGATGTAGCGAGCGGCTTACTGGAACGTGAACAGCAAGGCGGTTTAGGGATTCCTGGTACAGAATTTGCTCTTTTTCATTTAAAGCATGTATTCATCAAGGAACCAATCTTTCATATTTACGATCTTGATCAGGCATACGAGGTGAAAAGCATGGACGGCGGGCAGCAAATGATGTCACGAATGCTTATGATGCTGGCGCCGCAAAAGCTTGGCAAGGAAGGGTCTGAAATGTTTAGTCTGATCAGTTCATCCATCATTGAAAGTGAGGAAAGCATGGTGCTTTATGGACAGGGAGTAAAGGAAGAGATTGAACAGAAATTGCATCAGCTGTTCTATCAATTTGTAAAAGAAGCAAAATGGTAAGAAAAAAGCCGAGAGCTTATTCGCTTCTCGGCTTTTTGGCTGTGACACAGACAGCAAGTGTTGGACGAATTTCCTCATACTCAACAGAAAAATGGTCAAACCCCGCAAACTGTAAGTCATTCAATATGTTTTCACCCATCTCTTTTGTCCGGCTGGCGTCAGCACCTTTTTCTCTTGGCTGCATCACAATGACAAGTTTTCCGCCTGGTTTCAACGTGTGATAAAGGTTGAGTAGGCCAGTCTTTGGATCATCCCAAATCGTAAAGTTGTTGACAGACAGTACTTTGTCATACTGCTCTCCGGGCAAGCGTGTTTTCTCGATTTTCCCTACATACAGCCGGACCTGTTTGTCTTTTGACCGTTTGCTGACGCGCGACTGTGCTTGCTCCTGCATGGTGGCGGAGGCATCTAGACCATCAATGTGAAGATCTTCATAATGCTTAAGCATATGCTTGATGCTGTAGCCGGGCCCATAGCCGATTTCCAAAATGTTTTCACTATCTGTCAGATCTAAGTGCTGGATGGCCCACTGATTCAATGCTTTATTTTCATTTGCCATAATGAAGCCTGCGATGCTTCCGAGCCAGCCTTTTGGTCTGCTAAAGGTTTTCGAAATGGTTGACAGCATTTGAGAACGCTCCTTTTTAATGATCATGTAACCGATTTTTCCCATCTTGAAACATGCCGATTTACAAAACGCATCTGTGCAGTTTAGGGATGTTTGAGTAAAAAAAAGAGGTGGTAATGAAAGGATACATCAAAAAATCAAGGAGGAGCTTACACATGGATTTACGTGAATACTTAACAAATGGCATTCCGCGCCAAACACAGGATCAGCAGCCAGGCAGTGAGAGAGAAATGAATCCTGCGCCGATCTTTGAGGATGAATCATATCAAGGGTCTGGCAAGCTCAAAGGGAAAGTCGCACTGATTACAGGCGGAGATAGTGGAATTGGACGTGCTGTATCTGTTGCCTATGCAAAAGAAGGTGCACACGTCGCCATTGTGTACTTAAATGAACATGAGGATGCAAAGGATACGCAAAAGCGCATAGAACAGGAAGGCGTTAAATGTTTAACGATTGCAGGAGATGTCGGTGACGAAGCCTTTTGCGAGAAAGCGGTAGAAAAAACAGTTGAAGCCTTTGGGCAATTAGATATTTTAGTGAATAATGCGGCTGAACAGCATCCGAAAGAACGGATTCAGGATATTTCTAGTGAACAGCTTCACCAAACCTTTAGAACCAACTTCTATTCTTATTTTTATTTTACGAAGAAAGCACTGGATTACTTAAAACCGGGAAGTACAATTATTAATACAACATCCATTAACCCATATCGAGGCAACAAAGTGCTGATTGATTATACGGCGACAAAAGGGGCCATCAACGGCTTTACGCGTTCTATGGCACAGTCGCTTGTGAAAGATGGGATTCGGGTGAACGGTGTAGCGCCAGGTCCAATTTGGACGCCGCTCATTCCATCTACATTTGATGAGGATAGTGTGGAAAGCTTCGGGGCAGAAACCCCAATGGGAAGACCAGGACAGCCTGTAGAGCATGTCGGCTGCTATGTGCTGCTTGCTTCTGACGAATCGTCTTATATGACAGGACAAACACTTCACGTCAACGGCGGTTCCTTTATGAATACATGATCAATAGCGCCACCGCCCAGCTTTGATTGGGCGGTGTGTTTAGTATTTCTTGCGATTCTTCTGCACAGATGAGACAGACCATACGATAATGCCCACCACAACTGCCGCAATGACAAGTGAACTCAAATGGAACATCGTTTCATGATGCATGTTCAACTTCTCCCTTCATTGAGCCTGTTTTCTATAGCATCAGCCAGAAGATCTCTTTTTATGAAAAACACATTTCTTTGTTTAATGAATGGATTGTCGTGGAAACCTAAGAGTACGGATGAAATTTGAAGGAGTGAAACGATATGTCACAAGAAGAATTAAAACAAAAGGTACTCAGCCTATTAGATGAACAAAAGGTCGGAACACTGGCGACCGTTGAACAGGATAAGCCGCATACCCGCTACATGACTTTTTTCCATGAAGGGCTGACATTATATACACCAACGAGCAAAGAAACACATAAAGCAGACGAAATTGAAAAAAACCCGAATGTCCATATTCTCATTGGTTATTCAGGTGAAGGATTCGGTGACACGTATGCAGAAATCGCAGGTACCGCAACATTAACTGATGATCCAGAACTGATCGACCGCCTTTGGTCTGAGGAGATGGAGAAATGGTTTAAAGGAAAAGATGATCCGAACCTAGTGATTCTGAAGATTGATCCAACCTCCATTCGTTACATGAATGAAGGAAGCCGTACGCCGGCAGAATTATCACTTTAACACTTGCGTAAGCTGGGGGAATGTGTTATAGTTTTATATTAAGTGTTGAAATAAGCAAATAAATAAAGAAAGTAAACTTTCTTTTTTCTATGACATAATGAGAAGCAATAGAGCTTCTACTTGATAAGAACGAGACGCTGTCAAAGCGAACAAACTTATTCTTTTCCTTCTGCACCCGCCCCCTATAAAAGCGGAAGAGTGGAAAAAAGACGTTTTGATTTACAATTCACACTGGCACGGCTTCGGAGCCGTAAGGACGAATGAGAGGTAGGGCTTTCGTTGTCTTGTTATCCAGAACTTCCATGGCGTTTACTTTCAAACGTAGGTTCACTCGGAACACATATGACACACTGATATGATCGAATCTTAATTCATACACTCCGTAACGGAGATCACACATTGATTATTTATTTGCATGAAAAGAGCAAGGAAAAGGCTGCCATCTATTTGGCAGCCTTTTTCATTGGGTCAATTTCATGATCACTCACTTCTTCCTTTCTTCTGATAACGCCAAATCCGCCCGATAAAAAAGAACATCACCGCAAACAAAATAGAAAAGATGAACATGTCTAGGAGTGTCACGCCTTTATTTGGGTGCACGATGCCAAACCAAACCCATTGCAGAACAAAAGAGATAGCAAAATAACTAATGGATTCTTTCATGATTTTCCCCATTTCACTTATTTTTTTGACCTTTTAGCCACAACATCCAAATGAAGAAGGAAGCAATGACACACGTAAGCAAAGTGATGGGCGGCAAGGTATGCCAGCTAGTCAGCCCCTTTACAAAACACATATAAAAAAAGAAAATGGAAATGGATACGAGCACCCATTGCTTGAACCAACGAGGAACACGCAGCCAAGCCGCTAGAAAGATAGAAGATAGCTTATCCAATGAGAAAAACTCCTTTTTTGAATTTGATTGGATTTTATCGCAAACAACAAAGTTTGTAAAATATGGAACTGAAAGGATGGAATGGTATTCTTCTAGCATGAAACATTCGCTGCACTGACGTATAAGATAAAGGAACCTCATGAAAGAAGCGATCAAGTGAAAAGAATACCAGTGATATTTTCCTCAGGTATATTGTCTTCTTTATTCCAGCTATCATTATTAGTGTCTTGGTGTGGAACCATTACCGATATTTGTCAACCGGGAAAGTAACAGAGTATGACGTCAAACGAATTTTTACATTTGATGAAAGAAAAGCGAGTGGTGAGTGCTGTATCAAAAGACCAGCAGCTCCATTTTGCAATGTATGATCCTCATTCAGGAAAAAGAATCAGTGAATGGACCACAGCAAGCGATCCGTTTAATGAAATGTGGTCATCCATTCAAGGAAACAATCTCTTACTTGCTTTAAAGAATAAAGACGGGCAAATGGTGATCGAGAAACTAACTCCAAGCGGAGAAAAGAAAGAGCTCGTTCAACAAAAAATAGAGATCCCATCATTTTTAAAAACGAATACATATCAATGGAATGGACAGCTCGTGTTTACAGGAGAAATGGAAGGATTCAGCGTGTAGAAAAAGGGCTAAAACGAATTTCGTTTTAGCCCTTTTTGATTAAGCTTTAGTATCATACTGGCGGAGCACCTTATCATAGGCGAAGTTGCCGAAAGGAATGAACGCCGCAAAAAAACCAGCGATGGACCATTTCAAATGCCAGCGAACTTTAAAAGTCACATATGCCAAAACAAGCATATAGATGACAAACAATGCGCCATGAAGAGAGCCTACAATGGTGACTGCCATCGGAATATCCGCAAAATATTTCAGAGGCATGGCAATTAAAAGAAGGGTTAAAAGAGACATACCCTCAATAAAACCCGCCTGTCGAAGACGGCTAATACTTGTATGCATATACAAATCCTCCTGTATAAAAGCTAGTTTCTCATCTTCTAATATAAACGAAAGATCGTCTGGACATGCTAAAATCTACGAAAAATTCAAAATATGTTCATGTAATGCTTAAAAAATGGGAAAAAGGAAAAATCACTTAATCCTTGTTTGTTTCAGAGAGTACTTGCTTTAAGTGCATCACATCATGTAATAAATGATCCGTCATCGCTTGAACGGCTTCTGTGGAGCGGCGCTCTTTCATTTCAGAATAAATGGCAGCATGCTCTTTTTGAATCGTCTCAGCACGCGCTCCGCCGCTAAAATGAAAGATACGGCAAAAATGAATGAGTGCATTCACATGATTCAATTGTTTACATAAGCGGTGATTGTGACTCGCTAGAATAATTTTTTGATGAAAGGCTTCATGTAACTGGACGATTTCTTTAGATGGCAGCTGCTGCTTGATTGCTCCGTCTGCCTGCTTGAGGACCTGCTCAATATCATCCAGCTCTCTTTGCGCGGCTTCCTTGCATGCAAGCTCAACAGCTAGCGTTTCTAGGGCGATTCGAACTTGATAAAGCTCCTCGACATCTTTTTCCGTTAACGTATAGACAGAGTAGCCTGACCGATGATCAGCGATCAAGAGCTCATCTTTTTCTAAAAGCCTCATCGCCTCTCTAACCGGTGATCGGCTTACACCAAATTGTTTGGCAAGCTGTGTCTCATTGATGCGTTCCCCTGGCTGAAACTGCCCATCAAATATCATTTGCTTCAGCTGTTCATAAAATTGCATATGGTATGGTGCTGGTCTTTTCATCTCGAATGAATTCATCCCGTCATTCCCTCATTTACACATCATCTTTTGTCTCATGTTATCCAAGTTTTTCCCTCTAGGCAAGCCTGCATCGGAAAAGTCAATATCGTACAATTCAAGAGAAAAAGGGTGTGCTACACTAATGATCAGTTCAGTGAAAGAGGGGATCGACATGAAAACACAAGAAGAACGAACGGTACATTTTGATCAGGACTTGCAAATAGAGGCGTATCGCTTTCATGGCATCATGCAAAAGTTCCCGAATCATTTTCATACATACTATGTGATTGGATTTATTGAGGACGGTCAAAGACGTTTGATCTGCCAAAATGAAGAATACATCATTGAAAAGGGAGACATCCTTCTTTTCAATCCATATGACAATCACGC
Source organism: Bacillus sp. NMCC4 (assembly GCF_002998555.1). Lineage (NCBI taxonomy): Bacteria > Bacillati > Bacillota > Bacilli > Caryophanales > Bacillaceae > Bacillus > Bacillus sp. NMCC4. The sequence continues at coordinate 18,496 of NZ_PVRA01000009.1, forward strand.
TTGCGAGCAGATTGATCACAGGACACTAGATTATCGTTGTTTAAATATAGAAGCAGATGTCATAGAGAAAATGTTTCAGCACAAGCCACATTTTAAAGCCCCTGTGTTTTCACAAAGTGAACTGACAAAGCCATTATATGATCTTCATCAAATGATCACAGAAGAAGCTCCAGCTTTGAATAAACAGGAAACGTTTTATTTCTTTATGAAGCAGCTGATTGAAGCCTATGCTGATACATCAGAGGAAAAAGCGTCAGCAGCGCATGCCGCCGAACAGAAAGTCCAAGATGTACAGCAATATATTGAAACATACCGCACGGAAAATATTTCGTTAGACGACTTAGGAGAGCTTGTGTCTATGAACAAATACTCCCTTCTTCGTGCTTTTACAAAATACAGAGGGATCACGCCGTATCGTTATTTACAGACAGTGAGAGTGAACTATGCGAAGGAGCTTCTCGCCCAAGGAGTGAAGCCTGTAGATGTGGCAGTCTCCGCTGGTTTTTCTGATCAAAGTCACTTGAGTCATTTCTTTTCAGAATTTATTGGGCTCACCCCAGGGCAATATCAGCAAATTTTTGCAAAGCAGGTAACAGCAGATGAAAAATAAACAGCTGCTTGGTCATCTAGCGGCCATGTTCACTATTTTTCTATGGGGCTCGACCTTTATCTCAACCAAAATATTATTAACTGCTTTTTCTCCCACAGAGATATTATTTTTTCGCTTTTTTATTGGGTATTTGGCTCTGATGATGATCTATCCGGTCACCATGAAGGTGCAGCGTAAAAAGCATGAAGCGATGTTTGCGCTCGCAGGATTATGCGGTGTGGTCTTATACTATTTTTTAGAAAATGTCGCACTCACCTATACGTTCGCTTCGAATGCAGGTGTCATCAGTTCAGTTGTGCCATTCTTCTCATTTTTATTGGCTTATTTTTTATTGAAAGATGAGCCGCTGCATCGCCGATTTTTCATAGGCTTTTTTATCGCGATGACAGGCATTGTGCTGATTAGCTTTAATGGAATGACGACGTTCCAATTGAATCCACTCGGTGATGTGCTAGCATTAACGGCGACCATTGTCTGGGCCTTCTATTCTATTTTATCGAAAATGATCAACCAATATGGATACCATATCATTCAAGTGACGAGGCGTGTCTTTTTTTACGGCTTGCTTTGGATGCTTCCCCTGATCTGGCATTTTAAGATTCGTTTAGACTGGGAGCGATTGACGAACCCGTCGTTTGCCTTTCACTTGCTGTTTTTAGGCCTGTTCGCATCTGCCATTTGTTTTCTAACATGGAGCTTTTCGGTGAAAACGCTCGGTGTGGTGAAATCGAGTGTGTATATTTATGGCGTTCCTATTATTACGATGGTCATTTCAATGATCGTTCTTCATGAGAGATTGACCCTCATGTCTGTACTCGGAACGGCACTGACCTTAGGAGGACTGCTGCTTTCAGATAAAAAAGATGCGGGGAGGAAGAAACAGAAACCCTCGATGCTTTTCCAGGATAAACAGGCGCTTTGATCAAAAAAGCGTCTTTTGTCCATTGAAAGAACATGAACTCTCTAGTAAACTCAAATTTAAACGGTCGACGGTCGACCGACGATAAAGGGGGAGAAATGAATGAAGCATGTTTCAATTGCGGCGATACCAGGTGACGGGGTTGGGAAGGAAGTTGTACCTGAAGCCATACGAGTATTGAAAGCGGTGTCAGAATTACATGGCGGTTTGTCTTTTACCTTTCAGGATTTTCCGTGGAGCTGTGAATATTATTTAGAGCATGGCGAGATGATGCCAAAGGATGGATTACATCAACTGAAAGCCTTTGACAGCATTTTCTTAGGGGCTGTCGGAGATGCCAATTTAGTGCCGGATCACGTATCGCTTTGGGGACTGCTTATTAAGATTAGGCGGGAATTTGAACAGGTGATAAACGTCAGACCTGCAAAACAGCTGAGCGGCATTCGCTCACCGCTTACGCAGCCAAAGGATTTCGATCTTCTAGTTGTCAGAGAAAACGGTGAAGGTGAATATAGTGAAATTGGAGGCCGTATTTATCAAGGAGAAGATCAGCTTGCTGTTCAAAATGCAGTGTTCTCAAGAAAAGGGATAGAGCGTGCGATGCGTTTTGCCTTTCAATTAGCAGAAAAAAGACGAAAGCATGTGACGAGTGCAACCAAATCGAATGGGATCGTCCATACCATGCCTTTTTGGGATGAAGTGTTTCAAGACGTAGCAAAGGATTATCCAGAGGTGGCAGCAGACTCTCAGCACATTGATGCGCTCTCAGCCTTCTTTGTAACAAGACCAGAAAAATTCGATGTGATTGTGGCCAGTAATTTGTTTGGTGATATTTTGACAGATCTTGGGGCAGCCATTATGGGAAGTATTGGCGTAGCGCCTGCCGCCAACATCAATGTAAATGGCAAATACCCATCCATGTTTGAGCCTGTACACGGATCAGCTCCAGACATTGCGGGAAAAGGAATCGCCAACCCAATCGGTCAAATTTGGACTGCTAAGCTGATGCTTGATCATTTCGGAGAGGAAGAGCTGGGTACGCACCTTCTCAGCACCATCGAATCAGTCACAGCAGACGGCTTTTTAACAGCGGACATCGGCGGATCCTATCAAACACAAGAAGTCACAAACGAAATCATCAAACGATTGAAGAAATAATCCGTCATTAGAACCGCATCTCCACGTCTGCTATAATAAAAGGATGGATAGAAGAAAGAGATGTGAAATCTAGTGTCAAAAACAGTTGTATTAGCAGAGAAACCTTCAGTAGGACGTGACCTTGCGCGTGTGCTGAAGTGTCATAAAAAAGGAAATGGTTTTTTAGAAGGAGATCAATACATTGTGACATGGGCGCTTGGCCATTTGGTCACACTGGCTGATCCAGAAGGCTACGGAAAAGAATTTCAATCCTGGCGTTTAGAGGATTTACCAATCATTCCAGAGCCGCTTAAGCTTGTTGTGATGAAAAAGACAGGAAAACAATTCCAAGCAGTGAAAGCGCAGCTTGCGAGAAAAGATGTCAAAGACATTGTCATTGCAACAGATGCTGGACGTGAAGGGGAGCTTGTCGCAAGGTGGATTCTTGAAAAAGCACATGTGAAAAAGCCCTTGAAACGACTATGGATCTCATCTGTCACGGACAAAGCCATTCAAGAAGGCTTCAAACGATTAAAAGACGGCAGAGAATACGATAACCTGTATCGCTCAGCAGTTGCACGTGCAGAAGCAGACTGGATTGTCGGCATCAACGCAACAAGAGCGCTGACAACCAAGTTCAATGCACAGCTTTCCTGCGGACGGGTACAAACACCAACGATTGCCATGATCGCCAAACGAGAAGAAGACATTCAGCAATTTCAGCCGAAGCCGTTCTATGGATTGATTGCACAAGTAGATGGACTGACTTTGACCTGGCAGGATGCCAAAACAAAGCAAAACCGGACATTCCAAGAGAATGTGATCAAAGAGCGCTTGGCAGCATGCGAAGGAAAACCAGCAGTGGTTGATGCGTTGAAAAAAACAGCGAAAAAAGCTTTTGCACCGGGCCTGTACGATCTGACTGAATTACAGCGTGATGCGCATAAACGCTATGGCTTCTCAGCAAAAGAAACATTATCTACGCTTCAGCGATTGTATGAGCAGCATAAGCTCGTGACATATCCACGTACAGATTCACGGTTTATTTCAGCGGATATCGTTCCTACATTAAAAGATCGTTTAAAAGGAATGAACGTCAGACCATATGCGCAGCATGTGAACCGGATTTTACAATCAGGTGTAAAAGCGCACAAAGGCTTCGTCAATGATGCAAAAGTGTCAGATCACCATGCGATCATTCCAACCGAGGAAGAGCTGTATCCAGGTGCATTAAGTGATAAAGAGCGTAAATTATATGACCTTATTGCCAAACGATTCCTTGCGGTACTCATGAATCCTTTTGAGTACGAAGAAACAACGGTTATCGCCAAAATAGGCAGTGAAACGTTCACAGCAAAAGGGAAAATCGTGCAATCAGCTGGCTGGAAAGCCGTGTACGATGATTCCTATGAAGAAGAGGAATCAGCCGAGGTGGATCAACATTTGCCGCTGCTTTCAGAAGGACAGTCACTAGACGTACGACAGCTGAAAGAAACAAGAGGAGAAACGAAACCTCCTGCACGTTTTAATGAAGCGACCCTATTATCTGCCATGGAAAACCCAGCGGCATTTATGCAGAAAGAGGAAAAAGACTTAGTGAAAACCCTTGGTGAAACAGGTGGTCTAGGGACAGTAGCAACAAGAGCAGATATTATTGAAAAGCTGTTCAATAGCTTCCTAATCGAGAAAAAGGGCAAAGACATCTTCATCACATCGAAAGGAAAGCAGCTGCTCTCTTTAGTGCCTGAAGACTTAAAGTCTCCTGCGTTAACAGCGGAATGGGAACAAAAGCTTTCTAAAATCGCAAAAGGGCAATTGAAAGCTTCTCAATTCATGAGTGAAATGAAATTATATGCGAAACAAGCCGTATCTGAAATCAAACAGACGAACCAGACCTTTAAGCATGACAATGTCACTGGCACCCATTGTCCAGACTGCGGAAAACTGATGCTGAAAGTGAATGGAAAACATGGAACGATGCTTGTTTGCCAGGACCGGGAATGCGGCCATCGTAAAAATGTGGCGAAGAAAACAAACGCACGCTGCCCGAACTGTCATAAAAAGCTCGAGCTGCGCGGAGAAGGCGATGGCAAAATCTTTGCTTGTGTGTGCGGCCATAGAGAAAAACTGTCTGTCTTCGAAAAACGCAAATCTCAATCCAATCAAAAGAAAGCCAGTAAGCACGATGTGTCTAAATATTTGAAGAAACAAAAGAAAGTGGAAGAACCAATTAATAATGCACTAGCTGAACAATTAAAGAAATTAAAATTAGATCAATAGTTTTATAAAAGCCCGTGCGGAAACGCATGGGTTTTTTAGTTTTACCGAGCATATCGATATATTGTTTTTCTGAAAATGGGAATAAATGTGCGAAAAGACTCGTAATTTGGTATAAAATATTTATTTAAATTTATACAAAAACGCTCTATAATAAATCGTTAGATGCTTAGAGAACGGGGAGTTGAAAGGGGACACGAATGCATACACGCATATATCGTACAGCAATTGTTTTACTCATTGTCATTCTACTAGGCGGATGTACCTGGAAACAGCAGAAAGAATCAGCTGATCCAGTATCAACACAGCCTGTTTTGCCTGGAGAATATTTTATCACTCACCACTTAATGACAGATGAAGGCTTGATTCGTACCTCTTTTGCAGAGGAACATATCTACTTATCTGAATCACTTGGACTTTGGATGGATTATCTTGTTCGAAAAAAAGATCAAAATTTATTTGACCAACAGTTGAGTGTTTTACAAGATCAATTTTTACTTGACCATCATCTTCTCAGCTGGCAAATTGAATCTGAACAAAAAAGTAAGGCCAATGCTTTAGTTGATGATTTACGTGTAGTGGCGGCACTTCAAAAGGCAAATCGTTTGTGGAAGAAGTCAGCGTATCAAACGACAGCAAAAGAAATCGCTCAAGCGTTAAAAGAAAAAAACATGTTCAAAGGCATATTGTCCGATTACTATGATGCATCAACAAATCGAACTTCACACACAATCACACTCTCTTATATAGATCCAAAAGCAATCAAAGAATTGGAATCCCTCCAAATATTCACGAAACAAATGACCAGTAACCAATTAGCCATTCTAAAACAAGCACCGAGAAAAAAGGGATTCTTTCCTAAGTCCTATGACATAAAGAAAAAAACATATTCATTCGACCAAGAAATTAATATGATCGATCAACTTTATACAGCTTTACATGCACACCATGCAAAGGTAAATACGTCCGAGATCATGAAATGGCTTAAAACGTCGTTTAAACAAGAAGGAAAACTGTACGGAAGATACAAACTGAGCACATTGCAGCCATCTGTCACATATGAATCGCCTTCGGTATATGCACTCGTCATTTTGTATGCCCTTAAACAAAATGAGCTGAAATTCGCAAAGACTGTCTATCAACGCATGAAAGAATTACAAACCCAAGATCCTCTCAAGCCTTATTACGGAGGATACATGAACGAAAAAGAGACACACTCATTTGATAACTTATTGCCTCTAATTGCAGAAAGGGAGCTCCTAAATGAATCGGTTGTTCAGTAACACGTATCGCTTGTACTATTCTCTGCTCCTCACGTTTGCAGGCCTTATTTTGTTTATGGGCTACCTTAACGTACAAGATGCAGAGAGCTTTATGATCATCGCACTGACATTTGTCGTGTTAGGCTGCGGTATTTTATTTGGTATCCTACCAGCATTAATTTTCAACTTACTGATTTTGTTCTTTATAGGAAGCGCCATGTTCTTTACAGAGCTTGGCCATGAAAATTCCCTTTTTTCAAATCAAACATTGCAAGATGTAGTGATTTGGGGCGTAGCACTTCTTTTTTTCGCTATTTCAGCGGGAAGCTTGCATGAACGGATTAATACGCTGCGTCACACCATTGAACAACAAAAGCAGGCCATCAAACAATTTGTGGCGATTGACTCGACAACAGGATTTGACAATGCTGAGCGGATGAAGCTCGAATTGTCTGAGGAAATGAAACGGGCAGAACGGTACAAACAGCCATTTGTCTTTATCCTTCTTCATATGAATTACGCAGCGGAATTCAAATCGTTATATGGAGAAAAAGAAATGCAGCACCTATTTCAGCAATTAAGTCTCAAGATCCGCGAAAGCGTAAGAGAAACCGATAAGAAATTTCGATTATCCGAAGAGCGAATGGGCTTGCTGCTAACTCACACACCAGAAGAGAACGTGTCAGTTGTCCTTGATAAGCTAAAGAATAAACTGCAACCGCATGTCCTGTTAAACGGTCGTGAAGTGACCTTGACATTTCATGTCTGTCATTTAACAAGCAGCTCGGATTATCGAACGCCAGAGCAATTTTTAGAAGAACTAGAAAACGAGATGATGATGAATGAACTTTAATTCTTTGATGAAATGTTGTTTGATGATCGCGCTTTTTTCGATTCTTTCGTTGAAACACATGGCTTCAGCCGATGCTCTTGTCACGCAGCCAAATACCCTGATCGTTTATTCCACACAATCGGATGAAGTGACTCCAGCCGTTCATATGCTGGATCTACTCGCCGGTCATTTTTCTAAACAGACGACGATTGTATCCGATGAACATTTGGCTGAAAAGAGGATCAATGAATTTCAGCAAGTCATTTATCTCGGTGAAATAAAGAGAACCTTGCCAAAACAAACCATTCGTGCGATGAACGAATCACAGCAGGTCATCGCCATTGGATACAATGCGGAACAGCTTCGCCCATTCTCCAAGCTTACTTTTCACAAACAAGATCATACCAGTCAAATGAAACATACACATGATCAGACATACCGTCAGCTAGAGAGAAGTATCAGTGCGTTAACGGTTCAAGGGGCAGACTTGCAAAATGAATTTCTAGTGAAGAAACGTCAATCTGATCTGCCATTTGTGATTCAAACAAAAGAAGGTGCGGCTTATATCGGAATCTTAGATGTCGTGCAGCACAACAAGCTTCTTGCAGAAGTGCTAGAAAAATACATGCCAACTTCTGTGCAAATGACGACAAAATACTTAATGCTCGGGAACATCAGTCCAGCAAGTGACGAGAAGAAGCTGCTTGAACTTGGACAATACGTATCCGCACGGCATATTCCTTTTCAGATCGCAGTGACTCCTGTTTGGATGGATCGAGAAACAGGTGATGAAGTCACACTGAGTGACCGCCCGAAGCTCGTGAATGTGTTAAAACAATTGCAAGGCAATGGAGCGAGTATCATTCTTCATGGCTTTAGCCGTACGTATCGAACGGAGGAATCTGGTCAGAGCTTTGAGTTCTGGGATGCAAAGTATGATCAGTCCATCACGTCAAATGATCCCAAAAAAACTGAGAAGAAACGGAGTAAAAGTCAGTTCCCAAATGAAAAAGACTTTAATGCTTATACCAGATCGAATCAGCAGCAAGAAACCGCCTATACAGAAGAAAAACTGACAAAGGGCATCGAGTTTCTTGCCCAGCAAGGTCTATATCCACTTGCATTCGAGGTGCCGCATGATGCCATATCTCAACAAGGTTATGAAGTGATTTCAAGGCATGTGTCCAGTCTATTTGGACAGGTGCAGCTGTCAGAACGCACTTGGAAAACAGTCGGTGCACCGCCGCTGGTGACGTCTCCTGCCATGTTACATGGAATGACCCTATTTCCTCAGCGACCAGTAGAGACAGCGTCTGACCAAGAAGATTCAAATGTTTTAACTGAACAGACGATTCAATCCATGCAGCATCTTCAATCAGCCGCAATCGGACTGTCCTATGATGTAGAATCAGGAATAGCCGGCTTACAGCAGCTGATGACACAGATGGAGGCAATCCCTTCTAGTGAATGGCTGGATTTAAAGAAAACAAAACAGACGGTCCAAACTGCACATGTAAAAATCCAAACATCAGGGAATGGACATATTCAAGTAGAGCAATCCGACATAGTCGAAACAAAAACAGTCAAACGAAGCGGCATGGAAAATATGCTGCGAATTCTTACAGTCGTGGTGATGCTATTTATTGCGGCATTTGCTTTATACACATTGTATTTAAGACTGACAATGAAAAAACGAATTTTTAAGGAGAGAAAATTAGGTGGCTGATGTCTTATTTTATCTTTCATTACTACTGATTTGGACTATGCTCCTATACCACATGTTTCTCATGCAGGGCGGCTTTCAGCATTACCTCACCTATGAAAAAGTGCTGCCTAAATGGACAAAACAAGGGAAAGAGCTGCCAACCGTCAGTATCCTGATTCCTGCTCATAATGAAGAAGTTGTCATTCGGCAGACGTTAAAAGCGATGGTCCAGCTATCTTATCCTAAACACCTTCTTGAAATCATTGTGATTAATGACAATTCCTCTGATCGCACAGGAGAGATTGTGCAATCATTCAGTGAGCAATATGATCATGTCCATATGATTGAAACGAAGCCGCCATTTGCAGGGAAGGGAAAATCTACTGCACTGAATGAAGGATTGAAGGCTTCGACAGGAGAAGTGATTTGCGTATACGATGCAGATAACATGCCGGAACAAAAGGCTGTCTATCATTTGGTTCTAGGGTTATTAAATGACCCAAAAGCAGGCGCTGTTGTCGGGAAATTCAGGGTGATCAATGCAGCCCAAAATTTGCTGACCAAATTTATTAATATTGAGACCATCTGCTTCCAATGGATGGCGCAGGGCGGGAGATGGAAGTGGTTTGGGATTGCGACAATACCAGGCACCAACTTCGCCATCCGCCGGCACATTTTAGAAGAACTCGGCGGCTGGGATGTCCAAGCTTTGGCCGAGGACACCGAATTAACGATCCGTGTGTATAACCTTGGGTATGTGATTCGATTTTTCCCAGCTGCGATCACATGGGAACAAGAGCCTGAGACATGGAAGGTCTGGTGGCGGCAAAGAACGCGCTGGGCTAGAGGTAATCAATATGTTGTACTCAAATTTTTAAGACAGTTTATGAAGCTGAAACGAAAACGAATGATTTTCGATTTGTTTTATTTCTTCTTTACGTATTTCTTATTTTTCTTCGGTGTTCTGCTCTCAAATGGCATCTTTATCGTGAACCTATTTGTTGACCTTCACTTATCTGTAGGGGCTGTCGCACTGATCCTGTGGGGATTAGCCTTCTTCCTCTTTCTAACAGAAGTGATGATTACATTAAGTATTGAGAAAACAGAGCTCACCAAACAAAACATTCTCATTGTAGTTCTCATGTACTTCACCTATTCTCAAGTATGGATTGCGCTTGTCGTGTACTCCTTATGTGTAGAGGTGAAGAGCCGATTATTGAAACAAGAAGTGAAATGGTACAAAACGGAGCGTTACGATCAACAACAAAAGAAAAGCGGGTGACAAATTGAAATCGGTCAAATGGATGATTTTTATATTAGCGCTATCCCTTGCCATTCAGCCTTTTTTCATGGCAAGTCAAGCAATGGCGCAATCCAATCGAGTACAAGTGAAAGACGATTGGGTTCGCTCATCGAAAGGAAGTCAAACAGAAACGCAGCATCTATCAGAAGATGTGGTGACTTTGTATGGACAAGAAGACCGCACTGAATTTTCCTATCAAATGGAGAAAGAAAAAGTAGAGTCTAGCACTCTTACATTAAATATAGAGGCTTCACCATTACTCATTTCGCCATCGTCTTTCACAGTGATGATCGATGGAGAGATTGAAAAGACAATCCCCGTATCAGGGAAAAACCAAAAAAAATCGATTCAAATCAAATTGAACAAAGCGCAATTGAAAAAAGGATCTCATCAAATTCAGCTCGCATTTTATGGTGTGTTAAAAGAAGGTGTGTGTATCAACCAAGAGACACCTGCCAATTGGCTGAAAGTATATCCTGAAAGTGAGCTGGCGTTCAAAGGAGCTCAAACGAAAGACGTGACGTTAGACAGCTTCCCTTCACCTTTTATTCCATCAGGTGAGCAGAAAGAACAAACAGATATTGTGATTCCAAATACACCGGAAGCGGCTGAATTAGAAGCGGCTATGAAAATCTATCGTACGTTGAAAAACAAAGACCGTCTAGCAGACCTCAAACTCGTTCAAGAAAAGGACCTCAAGCAAATTGCGCATCCAACCATTGCTGTGGGAGCAAAAGGAAGCTGGAAAGGACGTATGAAATCGATCGAGCAAGCTGCGGGCATTAAAACAGAAAGCAATCAACTTACGTTAGCGGTGAGAACCCTGACAGCAAAGAAAAAAGAACAGCCCATTTTATTTGTCTCTGCTGAACAGCCAAGGACAATTGCTGAAAAAATCAATGTCCTGACTCAACCAGAACTGACGGGTCAGCTCACTGGTATCGACTTGCTGCTGCAAAAGGTGACAGCTAATGCTTCTAAGCCATCGCATCATATTCGTTTAATAGATTTTGGCGGAGATGATGTCACAGTTGGAACCAAAAAGACGGCATCTGATCACTACTATTATCCGAAAGCATTAATCGCTCAACAAAAATCAGGTGCAAAACTAAATCTATCATTTAAAAAATCGGATCCAGCGAACAAAGCGGAACGTCTAACAGTGATGATCAATAACGAACCGCACGACATACCGTTAACAAAACTAGGAAACAAAGATGAGAATGGATTCTATCATGTGTCCATTCCAGTAGACTCGCAAGTACTTCAAAAGAACGAGTATGTGGACTTGCAATTTGTCACAACGGGTTTTAAAAGCATGGAATCGTGCAGACATACGGATGAAGAAGGCTGGATTTACATTGACAAGAACAGCTCTCTTCAAATACCAGAAGGAACAAATAGTGATACGCCGGATTTAGCCGCATGGCCGCTTCCTTACACTTCAAAAACGCAGCAAGGAAACACATTGATCATTATGCCAGATCAAATCAATCAAGCAACGATCAATCAAATGGCGATGCTGACAGAATCATTTAGTCAGCCGGAAGCTGCTCAATATCATTTGATCGAAGCATCGAATGTGACAAATGAACAATTGAAAAATAACTCTCTCATTTTTATCGGGGGCATCCAGACATTCTCTCTTTTAAAAGAAAAAGCAGACGATCTCATCGTTCCGGCGAAAAAGGGTCAATATGATGTATCCTCATTTGGCATGATCAACGAAACAACAGCTCGTATTGTATGGACGCAGCCATCTGTATGGAATAAAGAACAAACCATGACCGTTTTTGCAGGAATGACGGTAGCTGACGCTGATGTATCAAATGAAGTGATACGTTTCCTTCAAACAAATACGGAGACCGCAACAGTTGCAATAGAAAGCAAGAACAAAGATATGTTTTCTAACAATCAAACAGTCAGCAATGCAAAAAATGATCTTAAAAAAGGTGAACAGCAAGGCGGCGGTGAGTCTTGGATTTACTTTGCCTGTATCGCTGTACTGATCATTTTTGTCGCTTTGATGATTGTTTATTTCGTACGAAAAAACCGCAAAAAGACTGATGAATAAACGGTCAAAAGACCTCGAAAAAATCTCTTTACTTTGGTGTCAAACGGGAGTATGATCTCTTTTATAAAAGACCAATCGCTGAATCATTTCGATGAGCGGGGGAACCAATTGTGGTGCAAGGCACCACGTGGGGTGAATCCTTTTTAGGTAGGGCAAAGTCTCATGCGCCCGAATCCGTCAGCTAACCTCGTAAGCGTTAAAGAGAGCAAAGACCAACCTGTGATCTAAAGAATAGGCACAGGGGCATTCTATTGCCTCTGTGTCTTTTTGGCGATCCATCTTTTGCAACTTAAATCGTTTGACACTAAAGGAGCGGGCATCACATGTACAGTTTGATGAAGCGTATTTTAATTGGTAAACCATTAAAATCACAAGCAGCAGGAGAACAAAAACTATCAAAAATCAAAGCGTTGGCATTATTGTCATCGGACGCATTGTCATCAGTGGCATACGGTACAGAACAAATCTTAATTGTTCTTTCTGTCGTTAGTGCAGCAGCATTTTGGTACTCACTCCCGATTGCAGGTTGTGTATTAATTCTTTTAATGGCGTTAATTCTATCTTACCGCCAGATCATTTATGCTTATCCAGAAGGCGGCGGGGCATATGTCGTCTCTAGCAGAAACCTAGGTGAAAAACCAGGATTGATCGCTGGTGGGTCATTGCTTGTAGACTATATTTTGACTGTAGCAGTGAGCATATCAGCGGGCACTGATGCCATCACATCGGCTTTTCCAGCACTATATCCATATCATGTTTTGATCTCAATTGTATTGGTCATCGTGATTATGGTGCTCAACCTTCGTGGATTGACAGAATCGGCATCTATCCTGGCTTATCCTGTATACTTGTTTGTATTTTCACTCCTTATCTTAATTGGAGTAGGTGGCTTCAAATTATTAACAGGAGGCGTACCACCAGCACCTGAGCATACAGCGGTAGGCACGCACGTACAAGGCATTACATTATTTCTGTTATTAAAAGCTTTTTCATCTGGCTGTTCTGCTCTGACTGGAGTAGAAGCCATTTCAAATACCATTCCATCCTTTAAAAAACCGGCTGCTCAAAATGCAGCAAGAACATTATTGATGATGGGTGGATTATTAGCTGTTTTATTTGTGGGAGTCACATTACTTGCGTTTGGTTTCGGCATCTCGCCAAAGCCAGAAGAAACGGTTGTATCACAAATTGCATCAGACACTTTTGGGCGTACGTTTTTCTATTACGTGATACAGGCAGTCACAGCGCTAATCCTAATATTAGCGGCAAATACCGGCTTTTCAGCCTTTCCGTTATTGGCTGTCAATTTAGCAAAGGATAAGTATATGCCGCGTATGTTTACTGTAAGAGGAGACCGGCTTGGTTACTCTAATGGCATTATCTTTCTAGGCGTAGCCTCTATGCTGCTCATCTGGTTGTTTGATGGGAAAACAGAACACCTCATCCCGCTATATGCTGTCGGTGTGTTCATTCCATTTACCCTGTCGCAGACCGGCATGTGTGTGAAGTGGATTCGTGAAAAACCGCGGGGCTGGAAAACGAAAATGCCAATCAATATCGTCGGAGCACTGATTTCTTTTACAGTTTTCATGATTCTCATTTTGACCAAGTTCCATCTCGTATGGCCAGTATTTGTTTTCATGCCTATTGTTCTATTTATCTTTCATTCCATTAAAAAGCATTACCTGTCTGTTGGAGAACAACTGCGTTTATTGAATGAAACAGAGCCTGTTGAGATTAAAGGGAATGTGGTCATCGTACCGATAGCAGGTGTAACACGTGTCGTCGAACAATCTGTCCAATATGCAAGGTCTTTGTCAGATCAAGTCATAGCGGTTCATGTATCCTTTGATAAAGAAAAGGATAAGAAAATTGAAGAGGATTGGGAAAAACTAAACAGCGGTGTACGGCTTGTGATGCTGCATTCTTCCTATCGAAGCCTCATTCACCCGCTTGATAAATTTCTTGAAACCATTGAGGCAAAAGCAAATGCGCATCAATATAAAGTGATGGTGCTCGTGCCTCAATTTATCCCGAAAAAAAGATGGCACACCATTTTGCATAATCAATCTGCCTTTTTATTAAGATTCCGCCTATTATGGAAGCGTGATATTGTGGTGGCGACCCTCCCATATCATTTTAAAAAGTAGCAAAAGCAAGTTGAAACGTTTGATTAAAAGGATGCGGTGGTATGGAGTAAGAAAAAAGGAGTTTTCTCACATGCCGCAAAGAACCGCAGGAAAAGAAGTAACAGCGCTACTGGAAGAGTGGGGCGTGAAACATATTTATGGAATGCCCGGCGACAGCATAAACGAATTGATTGAAGAACTTAGGCATGAATCAAGCCAAATACAATTTATACAAACGAGACATGAAGAAGTGGCAGCACTTTCAGCGGCGGCTGATGCCAAACTAACAGGTAAACTCGGTGTCTGCTTATCAATCGCTGGGCCGGGTGCTGTCCACTTATTAAATGGACTATATGATGCAAAAGCAGATGGTTCACCAGTTTTAGCAATTGCAGGACAGGTTGCTTCGGCCGAAGTAGGCAGAGGCGCATTTCAAGAAATCAAATTAGAGCGGATGTTTGATGATGTCGCTGTCTTTAATCAGCAGGTACAGACGGCAGAAGCGCTGCCTGACTTATTGAATCAAGCCATCAAAGCAGCTTATACCCATAAAGGTGTGGCAGTTCTCACCGTATCGGATGACTTATTTTCTCAAAAAATTAAGCGTAAACCCGTTTATACATCTCCTCTTTATGTGGAGGGAGAAGTACGGCCAAAGAAAGATCAACTGCTAAAGGCAGCTCAGCTGATTAACAATGCGAAGAAGCCAGTCATCTTAGCAGGTAAAGGATTAAGACATGCAAAAGAAGAGCTTCTTTCATTTGCAGAAAAGGCAGCTGCTCCTATCGTCATCACACTCCCTGCAAAAGGGGTTGTGCCAGACAGGCATCCATACTTTTTAGGTAACCTAGGTCAAATTGGAACGAAGCCGGCATATGAAGCGATGGAAGAATGTGATCTCTTAATTATGCTTGGAACCTCCTTTCCATATAGAGACTACTTACCAGAGGACACGCCAGCCATTCAACTGGATATTAAACCAGATCAAATCGGTAAAAGATATCCGGTAGATGTGGGAATCGTGAGCGACAGCAAGAGTGGTTTGCATGAACTGACTTCCTACATTGAATATAAAGAGCAGCGTGGTTTTCTTGAAGCTTGTACAGAGCATATGATGAAGTGGCGAGAAGAAATGGATAAGGAAAAATCCGTTGCTACTTCACCGATTAAACCACAGCAAGTCATTGCTAGACTAGAAGAAGCAGTCGAGGACGACGCCATTCTTTCAGTTGATGTTGGTAATGTGACGGTCTGGATGGCACGTCATTTCGAAATGAAACAGCAGGATTTCATTATCTCCAGCTGGCTTGCCACAATGGGCTGTGGTTTACCTGGTGCGATTTCGGCTAAGTTAAATGAACCGAACCGACAAGCCATTGCTGTCTGTGGTGATGGAGGCTTCACAATGGTCATGCAAGACTTTGTGACAGCTGTAAAATATAAGCTGCCGATTGTTGTCGTGATCTTAAACAACAACAATTTAGGAATGATTGAATATGAGCAACAGGTAAAAGGAAACATGAATTATGGTATAGAGCTGGAGGATATTGATTTTGCTAAGTTTGCAGAAGCATGTGGCGGCAAAGGGATCTCTGTGTCATCACATGAAGAATTAGCGCCAGCCTTTGATACAGCCCTTCAATCTGATAAACCAGTCATTATTGATGTCACTGTCGCCAATGAACCCCCGTTACCTGGGAAAATCACTTACACCCAAGCAGCAGGCTTCAGTAAATATTTATTGAAAAAATTCTTTGAAAAAGGTGAGTTGGATATCCCTCCACTCAAGAAAAGCCTCAAACGCTTTTTCTAAACACAAGGTAGTCGGTCTTCTGAAAAGAAGGCTGACTTTTTTTTGTGATGATTAGGGGAAATCATTTCAATTGTCACTTGCTTTCATCTCTATTGAAATTAATGGATATTATTTTTGTAACTTAAAGCCTATTTTTCCAATTCGTTGATAAAGGTAAAATAGACTTTATGATCAATAATGGAGGGAGTGACTTCTTCTGGGCAAGATACTTGATGCAAAAGCACTAACAAGTGCCATGGACACAAGGGCAAAACACTATCAGGAACTCCGCGAACAAATGGTAGATTTAAAAAAGGCACTACAAGGTGTGGCGAATCTCGGTGATGATTTCACTGGAAAAGGCGCCGATAACATTAAAAGCTTTTATAAAGAGCTGGCTGGAAATGTAGACATGTTTATCAGTTTCATTGATAAGCAGAAAGCCTTTCATGAAGGTGTTTCTGGGACACTCGATGATACAAACTTTGGCGGCGATACCTTTGTAGAAGAGCACTTTTTAGACAACGCAGTACATATGGGCATCAAGAATGCCAAAAGCATTGTAAAGGATCAAAAAAAGGCACTTAAAACGATTTTTCAAGACATTGATGACCTCATTCCTCTAGAGGTATTTGACAGCAAAACCTTTGATGAAAAAATTGCAAATGCAGAAGATGAACGAAAAAAGACAGTAAAAGACCTAAGAGAGCTTGATCAAAATTTAAAAGATGAATATGCTTTGTCAGAAACGGAGCAGCAAGCTACAATGGCATTGTACGCGGAAATGATGAATGCCACAAATGACGGAAAAGCGATTTCGCCTATGAATTTTGACAAGAAAGCGTATCAAAATAGCGAAATCTACAAGGCAAAAAGCGATATTGAGAAGCAAACTACTGAATATCTCAAAATTAAAAAAGAACAAGAAGAAGCTAGAGAAATCGCAAAGGAACAAGAAGCACTCGCCAACCGCCCTTGGTATGAAAAAGCACTTGATTATGGTGGAAATATCGTGAATGAACTGACTGGTGTAAACGATGCAAAACGCGCCGCAACGGGCGTTGACCCGGTCACAGGCGAAGAACTTACCGCAGGACAGCGCGTCGCCGCAGGCGGCATGGCAGCAGCAGGTTATATCCCAATCGTCGGTTGGGCAGGCCGCATTTTCAAAGGCGGGAAAGCCGTTTATAAAACAACTCAAGCCACCTCGGCCGCAGTCAGAGCAGTCGATATTTACAAAACATCGCAAAAGTCTTTTGACGCCCTAAAAACATCCCAAAAAGGCTTATATGGCCTCACCGCCACCAACGGCTTCAGCGAAGCGATTACGGGGCGTGATATGTTTGGGAATAAGATCTCGAAAGAACAGCAGGAAGCGAGCATGAACGCAGCGCTTGGAATGCTTTTGCCGTTTGGGGCGAAAGGGTTTCATGGGAAGATGGGGGTTAAAAGTACTGCTAAAAATGTAGATAATGGTACAGTGTGGAGGAATATAAAAGTTACTCAACCACTTTATGAAGGTACAAAAATCCCAAAATCTTTTGAATTAGCAACAGTTGATGGACAGTTCTGGGTGCACCCTAATGGAACAAAACATATGGTTGAGTATATAACTAGAGATGCAACTACACATGGTATGCCGATAAATAGTCAAACTTTATTGTCGAGTTTCCAAAGCTCTGTTAACAATGCTGCTAAGCAAGGAATTAAATATGAAGAAATTATGAAGGTAGGTAATTGGGAATTAATATTTAGTAAACCCCGGGGAGACGGATTACTACCAGTAATAAAGCATGCTGTGTATATGCCTTAAAAGGAGAAATGATGATGTTAAAAGTAAAAGATTATAAAGACAGCCAACCTATAAACATTGAATATGATCTTTATACACCGATTAATATAGAATTTGGTAGTTGGAATATATCAAAAGAGCCAACGATATATTGGAGAACTGGAGATTTCAAGAAATCTTTAATTGAAATAGGTTTAGGGAAATATACAGGTAATATTCGTTCAATTACACTAACGTTAAGTGAAAATGTACACAAAATGGAAAGTTTGAAATTAGATATGGAAGATATAAATATGGTTAAAGGTGTACCGAGTTTTCAGATAGAAGAATCTAATGATAATACCTATATAGACGAAAAAGGTAAATTAGACGTATATATAGGGATGGATAAGGTATTAATTTCATTCTCAGAAAATGATGCAGTATCTATTTTACAAAATGATACAGTAGGATTTGCTTTGGATAAAGAAGAAGTAGTTTGTGGTATTATCATAAGTGGTATGTTAGAACATGAAAAGAAAACATTAGAAGATGCATTGAATTAGAGTGTTATGAAATACAAAAACCTTAATGGCTAAATGTCTTTAAAGGTTTTTTGTGTTTATCGGAGTTTAGGTAATTATTCGATAGTGATGAATATGGTGAAGGAATTTTTAATTATCAAGAAAGTTCTTACGAAGAATTTATCAATTATATTGATCGATTAAGAATTGAACTTTGATTTATTAAAAGACTCTTTGAAATAAACGCCACATACAAAACTAAAAGAATTTTATAATTTCAAAAGAAAGTGCTAGAAGCCACCTCATGAGCAAGTGAAAACGGATATTATAATTATTTACAGCTGGTTTTCGTTTTGTTCAAAATTAGAAACTGAAAGGGTTTTTAATATTGAATGATATATTGACAAAGAAGTTAGTTATAGAAAGTGGTATTGAGTTTGAAAAGTCTCTAGAGTATGGGGGACCCTACGAACTAGCGATTGTAGAATATACTCAAGGAGGGAAAGAAAAACTATTTACTGGACTAGCCTATGATATGTACGAAAACGGACATATTGAAAGTTATTTCTATGTAGAGAAAGGTATTAAACAGGGGAAGTATGTGGAGTTTTACTCAAATGGCAGTGTGAAAAAAATAGGGTATATGAGGAAGAACGCTACAGAGGGATATCAAGTTGAGTTTTTTGAGAATGGAAATAAAAAGTATGAATGTGAATGTATTGCTGGCCGAGAGATGACTTACATAAAATATGATAAAGAGGGTAATGTGAAAGAGCATAAGGCAGAACCTAGTGAATCAGATTTAATATATGCTGAAAAATTCAATGATTGATCAATGGTCACATGAAATATCAGTTAAAAAAGCTTAAAATGAGAAGAAATCAAGTAGAAATCATTACAAATTGAAAAGGAGAAAAAACCATGCTATGGATCCTCACACAAAACCAGCAAACTCTGATTCATGTCCAAGAAGTCTCAGTAAGCGGCAAAAAAATTGAAGGGATGATCTTGGGAAGTACTTCTTGGGCAAAGATGCTCGGCAAGTATGACTCAAATGATCGCGCAGCCGAGATTCTTCAAGACATGATGAAGACGATTGAAGAACATCCAAATGCCACGATGACATACCGAATGCCGCTTCAATAAAAAAGAAACCACCTTTTCATCGCGAAAAGGTGGTTTTTGTTTAGGATGGTGTTTTTCCAAAGGCTAAGAATAAAGGGATGCCTGTGCCGACAAGGGTTGTGGCAAATAGGAACATACCGCAAATAAATAGAAAATGGCTGGCTGAAAAGACGAGTGCCAGAATGAGAAAAACGATGCTGAGTCCTACCATGCTATAGGATGGGACAAAGCGGCGTTTGTAGGTGGCTTTCTTTGTTAGGAATGAGAAGAAAATACCAAATACCAAAGGGACAATCCATAAGTAAAATAAAATAATAAGAGACATACATCATACCTCGATTTTTCCTTCTATTTTATCAGATGCCGATCACAACGGATACTACAAAGCTTCACTTTGTAAAATAATTCATGCAATCGACACAATTAAGTAGGCTGATTCATCGAATACGTTTTTTGTTTCATATATTCAGGCTGTAAAAGGGCGTACACACAATGATCGGTAAAGCGATTGCCCAGCCATTCACATTGCCTTAATATTCCCTCAAGCGAAAAGGATAATCTCTCTGCAATGCGTCTGCTTTTCTGATTGTCGACAGCAGCCCTAATCTCAATACGGTGCAGTCCGCACTCTTCAAATAAATAGCGAATGACCGCTTGGCAGGCTTTTGTCATGATGCCTTTTCCTTGATAGCCTTCTCCGAGCCAATAGCCGATTGAAACGGTCCTATTGATCCAATGAATTTGATGGGTGCCAATGATGCCGACGAGTTCTCCATGTGACCAGATGCCCGCTTGAAAACCGTTGTTCTGCATCGCTTGCTGCATGGCGCCTTGGATAAACGCCATACTGTCTTCCTCTGTCTGCGTTGAATCCACCCAAAGCATCCATTCACGTAAATGCTCTCTCGACCGCTGAATGAGCAAATACAGACTTCTTGCGTCTCTTGGCTCAAGCAGCCGCATGGATATCTCTTGATCCTGATAAACAAACATGAACCCACATCCTCTCAGGGGAATTCTACCATAACCAAATGGAAAGAAAAAGACAGCTCAACACTGTCTTTTACATAAACGTATCTACAATTAAGAAAAGATTAAGTGCTACAACAAGAGCTGCTATCACCCAAGATATTCCTGTCACCCAGCGGGCATTCGTTAATTCGCCCATAATTCGCTTTTTACTTGTAAATAAAATGAGCGGAATTAAAGCAAAGGCAATACCAAAGGATAAGACGACCTGACTCATCACAAGCGCGGAGGTCGGGTTCACCCCAGATGCAATGATCGCAATAGGGGGAATGATGGTAATCAGCCGGCGGACATATAGCGGGATTCGGTATTGAATAAAGCCCTGCATAATGATATCGCCTGACAGTGTACCAACAGAAGAGCTGGATAGTCCGGCTACAAGCAGACCTACACCAAATAAGATGGCTGATACAGGCCCTGCGAGTGTACCAAAATGCTGAAACGCAACATCCAGATCTTCAACAAAGAGACCATTTTTATAAAATAAAGCGGCTGCCACAATCAACATGCTGGCATTGATGGCCCCGGCGACTATCATCGCAATGAGGATATCTAAAAACTCAAAGCGGAAAATCTGCTTTTTCTCCTTTTCCGTTCTGCCGACGACTCTTCTTTGGGTTAAAGCTGAATGTAAGTAGATTGCGTGAGGCATCACAGTAGCACCTAAAATTCCAGCTGCAAGCAGCACGCTGTCTGCGCCATCAAATTTTGGAATGAAAAGTCCGCCAGCGACACTTGCGATATCTGGTTTGGCGACAAAGGTTTGCACAGCGAAAGCGATCACGACAACGAACAGCATGCCTGTAATACCTGCTTCTAATGCTCGATAGCCTCGTCTTTGCAGCTCTAAAATCGCAAAGGAACCAATAGCGGCGATAATAGATGCTTCAAGCAGAGGGATTCGAAAAAGCAAGTATAAACCAAGTGCCGCCCCGATAAACTCAGCTAAATCCGTGGCAATAATGACGAGCTCTCCCTGAATCCATAAACCGATTGAAACGGGTTTTGGAAACTCTTCACGTGCGATTTCAGGTAAGTTTTTACCTGTCGCGATTCCAAGCTTTGCGGATAAGGACTGGATGAGCAAAGCCATGAGATTTGATATGAGAATGACCCATAAAAGGAGATATCCGTATTTGGAGCCAGCCGCAATGTTGGTGGCGAAATTTCCTGGATCAATATATGCAATGGCTGCGATAAAAGCAGGGCCGAGAAAAGGAAGGAGCCTTCTAAATCCTTTGACCTTTCCTTCAAGTGCACGCTCAGCTGCAGCTGACATGTGTGCCTGTGCCTCGATGTATTTGTTTGTCATATGTCATCACCTAGATTCTACAAAGTTTTGCTTTGGCACAAAAAGTTTCCTTGATGCAATTTTTTAATCATCATATGCCCATCTTCATGAAAAGTCAACTATCTGAACTAATAGGTTTGTTTATCATATGTAAGTGAAAAAAATAGATACCTTGTCAATCCATCACATAAAAAACACCGCCTCTTAGACGGTGTCCCTACTGCTTCCTCTGTTATTCATTTTTTTAAGATACCCTTGATCCCACACTGCGGAAGATCAGGCTTAAGATAATGACAAAGATCGCTGCACCTAAGATTGCTGGAAAGATCGCAAAGCCTGCCAGACTAGGACCCCACGTTCCAAGTAATCCATGACCAATCCAAGCACCTGCAAGTCCGGCAATCATTGAACCGATCCATCCTCCTGGTACACTACCTCCAGCGAGTGCACTGCCAATAAGGCCGATGACAATCGCCACAACTAATGAAATCAGAAATCCTAACATGTTGATCACTCCTCTTTTTGTTTGTGTATTAAGCAATAACCGTTTTGAAAAAGTTTCAAACCTTTCGAAACCGCTTCAATGTTCTATACGTATGATGGACAAGGATTGTGTATAATAACAAACAAATACTTGAGCGGCATCTAAGGAGGCAAATGGCATGGAGGAAAAAGAGTGGCTAAAAGCACAATTAAAGGAGATTGAACAGTGGGAGAAAGACCAGCAAAAGGTATGGTTTTGGGAGAAACTCAGCCGCCTTCCATTTCAAATGCTGGACAAGCTGACGCCTGCCTTTATTCAGAAAAAAATCGGTGTGCTGCTTGATGAAATGGGGCATTACATTCAATCAGGCGGTGCCTATTTGACATCAGAAAAAGGCATCATCCATCAATTTCAAAAGAAATGTGCTGATGATTCCATTCAGCGCATAGAAGATATTGAAAAAGCTCCTATTGAAATCATGGATGCCATTAGTGAACATATGGGGAAAAACAGGACGAACCTCGCCACGGTACAAGGTGCGACAACTGGTGTCGGCGGTATGTTTACGCTGGCAGCAGATATTCCTGCGGTACTGGGGCTCTCCCTTAAAACATTACAGGATATTGCCGTCACCTATGGCTATGATCCTAAAAACAAGGAAGAGCGGGTCTTCATCATAAAATGCTTACAGCTGAACTCTGCTGATGTGGTGGGGAAGAAATCTATATTAAAAGAGCTGAGGAGCTATCAAGCTTCAGAAGGAAAGCACGAAAACATGATTTCCCAAATCCAAGGGTGGCGTGAAGTGGTGTATAATTACCGGGATTCGTTTGGCTGGAAGAAGCTGTTTCAGCTTGTTCCCATAGCAGGCATTTTGTTTGGCGCAGTTTCCAACCGCTCACAACTAAAAGGTATTGCCGAAACAGGCATGATGCAATACCGAAAGCGAAGAATTGTCACAAGATTAGAAGAGCTCACGCAGCAAGAACAGAGTGAATCTGGTGCATAAAAAATCCCTTTCTCAAAGGGATTTTTTATTTGGTCTCATCCTCTTCTTGAAAAGCATGGATAGGAGAATGTTCATAACGCGCACGCAGCTCGCGAATCTGCTTGATTAGGGTGGAACCAATGGTTTTTTCGGCTTCCTCATACAAAGGATCGAGGGCTTTCACCCATTTTTGTCTTTCTGCTGGCGTCAATTCATGAATGGCAATCGGCGATTCCCGTTTAATGTCCTCCAGCTGATCTTTGTTCATCTGTTCTGCATGTTTTTCATTCCAAGCTGTTGTTTCTTCCATGGCTTCAAGTAAAATTCGTTTCGTTTCAGGTGTCTGGCGTTCAAAGAAGGATTGATCTGTTAAGACCACATAGCCCAAATACCCGTGATTACTGATCGTCATATAGTCTTGTATATGATAGAATTTTTTTGAATAAATATTTGAAATGGTATTTTCTTCACCGTCTACTTTTTTTGTCTCTAATAGCTGGAACGTTGAATTAAACGATTCCTGATAGGGCTTTGCGCCAAGAAGTTTGAATTGTTTTTCAATCATGTCGCTTTGCATAATGCGGAGAGATTGGTTTTTTAAATCACCAGGCTGTTTGATTGGACCTTTATTAGAGGTGATTTGCTTAAAGCCATTTGTCCAATAGGCCATTCCCTTTAGCCCGTCTTTTTGCAGGGTGCCAAACAATCTTTGGCCAATTGCACCGTGTAGGCCTTCTTGAACCGCATCATAATTAGAAAAAGCAAAGGGAAGGTCAAGAGCCAGCCACTCAGGGGACAGCATGCCGAGCTTCGAGGTAGACGGGGCGATAAATTGAACTTGATTCTCTTTAAGTGCATTAATTTCTTCTATATCAGAATAAAGACTCCCGTTGGAGAAAATCTGAATGCTGATCTTCCCATCGGATTTTTCGTGCACAAGCTCAGCAAATTTCTTTGCGGCAAGTCCTTTTGGTGTATTATCTGCCACGACATGGCTAAATTTGAACACAAGCTGATCCTTCAGCCCTGTCTGTTCATCATCAAAGGTCGTCGCTGATTTTGGCATCATATGATAAAAACCAAAGTATAAAGCGGTTACAAAACCGATTATGAGCAATAGTGTATAGGCGAGTAAATTCTTCATGCGTCCGATCCCCCTTATGTCAAGCATACTTGACCGAGGAAGAATTCGTAAAGATACAGGTGAAAAAATGATGAGAAATCGATTGAAATTACAACAATTATCTATTAGATGGAAGCTCACCATTCTCACATATTTCGTTGTCATTTTCGCCCTTTTAATCGGAGGAATTGTCCTTGTTGGGGGAATCCAGCAAACAGAGGAACGAGAGCTTCGAAAAAGGCTCATGAACACGGCGAGAACAGTGGCTGAGATGAATGAGGTGAAGCAGGCGTTAGCTGATCAAACAAAGGAACGTAACCGATTACAGCATGCCATCGAAGAGATTCGGATTATTCAAGACGCTGACTACATTGTCGTCATGGATATGGAGCATGTGAGATTAACGCATCCAGTAAAAACAAGGATTGGTCAGCGCTCGGAGGGGACAGATGAAGAGCCTGCTTTTGCAGAGCATATTTATTTCTCAGAAGCAGAGGGAGAGCTTGGGACAGCCATCAGAGCCTTTTATCCAGTGAAGGATGATCAATTTAATCAAACAGGGGTTGTCCTTGTAGGGAGAACGCTGCCAAGTATGATCGATATATTAGGAGAAATGAAGCGGGATATCCTCATGATCCTTCTGCTGACGCTCAGCTTTGGGCTTGTAGGCTCATTTTTGCTCGCCCGTCATATTAAACAGCAAATGTTTAAGCTGGAGCCGCATGAGATTGTCAGAATGCTAGAGGAGCGCACCGCAACCTTCCACTCTATTAATGAAGGGGTCATCGCCATTGATAATCAGCACATGATCACCATTTTTAATGAAAAGGCGAAGCAAATTTTTGGTGTGACAGGGGATGTCGTAGGCCGGAATATTTGGGATGTGCTGTCTGACACAAGACTCCCTGAGATCATTGATCGCGCTGAACCCGTTTACAATGAAGAAATTCATATGAGCGGAAAGCGGATTATGAGCAGCCGGATTCCGATTGTCATGAAAAAGAAAATTATCGGAGCGGTCGCCATTTTTCAGGACCGGACAGAAGCGGCAAAATTGGCAGAGGAGTTAACCGGAGTCAAGAACTTTGTTGACGGTCTGCGGGTGCAAAACCATGAGCATATGAACAAGCTTCATACGATTGCCGGGCTGATTCAGCTTGGTAAACCCGATCAGGCGCTCGATCTAGCCTTTCAAACGACGGAAGAACAGGAACTTGTGATGGACTTTCTTCACCGCGTCATTCAGCATGATGCCGTTGCGGGATTATTGATGAGCAAAATCAGAAGGGGCAAGGAGCTAGGCATAAAGGTCGAAGTAGACGAACATAGCTGTCTGCGTGATTTCCCTGAGCGTCTAGATCAGCATGATATGACGAAGCTGCTTGGCAATCTGATCGAGAACGCCTTTGCCTCGTATGATACTGTAGAAAGAAACACAAAACGCATTTCTATTAGTATTGATCAAACCGAGGATGTCCTCGCGATGTTAATTGAAGACAATGGCTCCGGGATTGAAGAGGAAATGATTCCTTATATTTTCGATAAAGGTTTCACACACGGCAAAGAAGGCGGAACAGGCTATGGCCTGTATATTGTAAAAACGATTATCGACAAAGGAATGGGAAATGTAGAAGTCACATCAAGCATCGGCATTGGTACCACCTTCTCAATCGAATTCCCAATGACAATAGAGGAGAGAGACAGATGACTCAGATTAAGGTGCTATTAATTGAAGATGACCCGATGGTGCAAGAAGTGAATAAAGAGTTCATTAAGAGTGTTCCTGGCTTTCAAGTTGCGGCAGTCGCAGGTAATGGGGAGCAGGGCATCCAGCTGATCAAAGAAATTCGTCCAGACCTTGTTGTCCTCGATGTATATATGCCAAAAAAAGATGGCGTGAAGACGCTTCAAGACATTAGAAAGCAAAAGATACAGGTGGATGTGATCGTTATTTCTGCGGCAAAGGACAAAGAGACCATTGGCATCATGCTTCAAAATGGCGCACGAGATTATATCATCAAGCCGTTTAAGTTCGAACGTATGAAAGAATCACTTGAAAACTATAAAGCGTTTAAATCTAAAATTCGCACAGCAGCAGAATTTTCTCAGGAGATGCTGGATGATATCATACGAAAGCCTGCTGTTAAGCAGGAGGATACTTGGCTCCCTAAGGGGCTGAATGTGCATACGATGAATGAAATTAAAGCCTATATGGGCTTGCAGGAAGGCCCGCAGTCTGCAGAGGAAGTTGCCAATGCACTCGGCATTGCCCGTGTCACGGCACGCAGGTATTTAGATTTCTTAGTGAAAGAAGGCGAGCTAAAATTAGATATGCAATATGGCGGGGTTGGCCGGCCTCTCAATAAATATATCGTACATTCTGACTAAAAGACCAAAAAGACCAAAATGTACGATATGTCCATAAGCTTCACAGCCTTTGATGAAATCGCTATCATTTAGCTACAGATAACAGTTAAGCGTTTACATCAAAGGGTGAGGGAGTTGATTTTTTATGAAGAGGCTTTTGAAGAACCTGACATTTCAGGTGATTGCAGCTGTCATTATCGGGATCATTGTCGGAATGGTTTGGCCAAACGTCGGAAAAGAAATGAAGCCGCTTGGTGACACCTTTATCAATGCCGTTAAAATGGTCATTGCACCAATCATTTTCTTAACCATTGTTCTTGGTATTGCCAAAATGGGGGATATGAAAAAGGTTGGAAAAGTTGGGGGAAAAGCATTTATTTATTTTGAAGTCGTCACGACGCTTGCCTTGGTCATCGGACTTTTTGTCGTAAATATCATGAAGCCAGGTGCAGGTCTGGACTATAGTAAGCTTGAAAAAGGGGACGTTTCGCAGTATACCCAAAATGGGGGACAGGGTATCGACTGGATGGAATTTGTCACACACATCGTTCCATCTAACATGGTAGACGCCTTTGCGAAGGGTGATATTTTACAGGTCTTATTCTTCTCTATTTTATTCGGTGTTGCGCTTGCTGCACTTGGCGAGAAGGGGAAAGGAATCATTGAGTGGCTTGATAAGCTGTCACTTGTTTTCTTTAAAATCATTGGATATATCATGCGTGCTGCGCCGCTCGGTGCATTTGGGGCAATGGCTTATACGATCGGACACTTTGGTTTGGCATCGATTAAACCGCTCGCAAGTCTGATGCTCTCCGTTTATATGACCATGTTCCTGTTCATCTTCGTTGTGCTGAACATCATTTGTAAAATGTATGGCTTCAGCCTGTTCGGTTACCTGCGGTTCATCAAGGATGAAATTTTAATTGTTCTTGGCACAAGCTCATCAGAATCCGTGCTGCCAAGAATGATGGATAAAATGGAACGCTACGGTTGCTCTAAGTCTGTGGTTGGTCTTGTCATCCCAACAGGGTATTCCTTTAACTTAGATGGAACCTCGATCTACTTATCGATGGCTGTGGTCTTCTTAGCGCAAGTGTTTGGTGTAGATTTGTCAATCGGTCAGCAGATCACCATCATCCTTGTCCTGATGCTCACCTCAAAGGGAGCGGCTGGGGTGACAGGAAGCGGATTTATCGTGCTGGCTTCTACACTCGCTGCACTACAGGTCATTCCGCTAGAGGGGCTTGCACTGCTGCTTGGGGTAGATCGATTCATGAGCGAAGGAAGAGCCATTACAAATCTTATTGGAAATGGAATTGCAACAATCGTTGTTGCGAAAAGTGAAGGTGAATTTGACGAAGCGAAGAGCAAAACAGCACTTCAAGAAATGCGCAATATGAAGCAGGCTGTATAGTATAAAAACAACCTAAAAACCGAAACCTTATGTTCTACATGGGGTTCGGTTTTTTCTTGTGTTAAAAAGAAAAAACATTAAAGCTTGATAAAATTAAAACGAATCGTAAGACCTTATTGACCTTTTATTATATAATTTACAGAAAGATCCGATATAATGTATATCAGATCCGATGAAAAATAGACTTTAGTCCTGGCAGGTGTGTAACGTAATGGCGGCATTTTTTAAATTGTTCGAAAAACCCGGTGTTAAGCGGTTTTCTGTATTTGTAGTATTAGCCACAGCCTTATATCTATTAAGAGGAATGATGAATTTAATTCTTTTGACCTTCATATTCACCTTTTTGATGAATCGGTTAGAAGAGGTCATTAGAGGTTTTTTAAGTCACTTCCTGAAAATAGGACAGAAATCGGTTATCACCATTTTGTATATTCTTTTGGCTGGTGGATTGACGTTTGGCGGATTCGTGTTTGTGCCAATTATCGCCAAACAGGTGGAGCAGCTATTTCATTTAGGAAAGAAAATTGCAGATCATCCACAAGATTTACCCTTCTTTGATGTCATCACCAACGTATTCGGAGATTTTAAAATATCAGCTTACTTTGAGAAAGGGTTTAATTTCCTCTATACATACTTAACAGATTTCAGCACGTTCAGTATCCAGGTCATTATGTCCTTAATATTAAGCATGTTCTTCCTGTTCGAAAAGGAACGCCTCATTCAATTCATGAACAAGTTCAAAACGAGTAAAATCTCTGTGTTCTATCATGAAATAGCCTTCTTTGGACGTAAATTTTCCAGAACGTTTGGAAAGGTACTCGAAGCACAGTTTATTATTGCAACCGTTAACTGTGTCTTAACAACCATTGCGCTAGGCATTATGGGATTCCCGCAATTATTTGGATTAGCGGTCATGGTCTTTTTGCTAGGCTTAATCCCAGTAGCGGGTGTGGTCATCTCACTTATTCCACTCAGCATCATTGCGTATACCCTTGGAGGCGGCATGTATGTCCTTTATATTGTGCTGGTGATCGTCATCATCCATGCCATTGAAGCCTACTTCTTAAACCCGAAACTCATGTCAGCAAAAACAGAACTCCCTATTTTCTTCACATTTATTGTGCTGATCTTCTCTGAACACTACATCGGGATTTGGGGACTCATTATTGGTATACCAATCTTTGTGTTTATCCTAGATATTTTGGAGGTCACCAACAAGGAGGAAAGTAGTTAAAAAGTTCATTTGAACCTGTTTACAATTTTCTAAAAATAAGGTATAAATAGTATGAAAATATCATAATAACCACACGCTTAATCCTTCTAAAGGAATGGGGGACCCACTATTTTGGGGTGAATTTTTCTCTGTTGAGAAAAAAGGACATCTCTTCGTCCTAACCCGTCAGCTAACCTCATCGGCGTGAAGAGAGTAAACGGTGGTATATGTAAGGACACGCAGACCCACGAGAAAACTCTCTCGTGGGTCTTTTTGACGAGGAAGGGGAGATTTTATTGAAGCTGGCTACAAAAATTATTATTGCCCTTATTGCAGGTGCAATCACGGGACTTTTGCTTAACATTTTCGCTCCAAATGTATTCAAAGTGTTAGATCCTTATCTATTCACACCTCTAGGTCAAATCTTCTTAAACTTGATTAAAATGTTAGTAGTGCCGATCGTATTCTTTTCCATCACACTAGGTGTAGCAGGTCTAGGTGATCCGAAAAAGCTTGGCAGAATCGGCGCAAAAACCATTACTTATTTTCTACTTACTACTACTTTTGCCATCATCATTGGCATTTCATTAGCCTTATTGATCAAGCCGGGAGCATTCGGTAATTTTGATACGAAAGCGGCTGATTATTCCGCAGAGGAAGCCCCATCAATGGCAGAAACACTACTCAACATCATTCCAACCAATCCAGTCCAATCTTTAGTTGAAGGAAACATGCTTCAAATCATCGTCTTTTGTGTGTTTTTAGGCCTTGGCATTGCCATGCTTGGGAAGAAGACGGAAGGTTTGCTAAAGCTGTTTGAACAAGGAAATGAATTAATGATGTTTCTTGTCGGCATAGTGATGAAGTTCGCACCGTACGGAACATTCGGTTTGATCGCAACCGCAATTGGCAGCCAGGGATTTGATGCGATGAAAGCGATGGGCCTCTATTTCTCGGTCGTATTAGTTGCGCTCGTGCTGCATTTCTTCCTGACTTATGGGTCAACTGTCGCCATTTTAGCGAAGCGAAATCCGATGGCGTTTTTCAAAGGATTTTCTCCAGCAATGGTTGTCGCATTTAGTACATCAAGCAGTAACGCAGTCCTGCCAGTCTCAATGGAAACAGCCCAGAAACGTTTGAAGGTGCCAGAGCCGATTTCAAGCTTTGTACAGCCGCTTGGTGCAACCATTAATATGGACGGCACAGCGATTATGCAAGGGGTCGCGACCATTTTTATCGCGCAAGTATATGGAGTTGAACTGACGCTTGTCCAAATGCTGACGGTTGTCTTAACGGCTGTCTTAGCAAGTATCGGCACAGCGGGTGTGCCAGGAGTTGGGCTCATCATGCTCGCTATGGTACTGAACTCTGTGAATCTGCCTGTTGAAGGCATTGCGCTCATCCTTGGCATAGACCGCTTATTAGATATGGCAAGAACCGTTGTCAATATTACAGGTGACGCAGCATGTGCGGTGATTGTGACAGAAACGGAGAAAAAACACGAGAAAGACGCAGCATCACCGAACCTATCCATGTAATGTAAAAGAAGGGCTGACTCGATCAGTCCTTTTTTTCATGGGCCCCTTGTCTTGCGTGGTATACTTTTAACAGAATGAGCGGTCTTATTTACCGCCATAGGCTTTACATCAGAAGGAGGAACCACGTTGGAGTCTGCTGTTCTAAAAGTAGAGAAAGTCGATAAACGAATTGGCCGGAAAATGATCTTACAAGATATATCTATAGAAATAGGGAAGGGAGAAATCGTCGGCTTACTTGGGCCAAATGGGTCTGGAAAAACAACCTTGATTCGTTTGATCGTTGGCTTGATGAAAAAAAACAATGGCCGAATCATAATCAATGGATATTCACAGGATGAGGATTTTCTACACGCGATGTCATCTGTTGGTGCAATTATAGAAAATCCCGAATTTTATTCTTATTTAACAGGCTTTGAAAACCTTGAACTGTATGCGGCGATGCACGATGGAGTGACTGAGGAACGAATGCAGGAAGTGGTGAAAAGAGTTCGTCTGGAGCACGCCATTCATCAGAAGGTGAAGACGTATTCACTGGGGATGAAACAAAGGCTTGGGATTGCACAAGCCATATTACATCAGCCGAACCTGCTGATTTTAGACGAACCGACAAATGGACTTGATCCTGCAGGTATGAAGGAATTCAGGGAGCACTTGCAAACACTAGTACGAGAAGAAGGAACGTCCGTCTTATTTGCCACACATTTATTGCATGAGGTAGAAGAGCTATGTGACCGCATGATCATCATTCAAAAAGGACAAATCAAAGCCAGTGCGAAGCTCCGGGACATGGAGGGGAAAGAACAGATACTCATGAATATTCAGCCAGTGGAAAAGGTGGTTTCGTGGCTCGACACGCAGGCCTATACATATGAACGAAATGGAGCGCGTGTATTACTTCAATTGAACAAAGAACAAGTGCCTGAGCTGAACAAACAGCTTGTTCTGGCTGGGTTTGATGTACTTGAAATGACGCCTCAAAAGCCATCAATTGAAGAGGCATTTATGAAATGGACGGAAGGCGGGACGGCAGATGCTTCAACTCATCAAGAATGAGCATAAGAAAATTATGAGGAAAAAGATCACATTCATTGCTCTTGGATTGATCGTTGTTTTTCAATTGGCGATGGCTCTAGCGTTGAAACGAGTCATTTCCAGCTTTGGTGGACAAGACACTGTCGCCAATTATTTTGCTTATTCCACGAACGTCGTGTTTATTTTACAGGTGCTCGCTGTTGTCATTGGCGCAACCTTGATCTCAACAGAGTTTCAAAAAAGGACGATCAAGTTTTTATTGATCCGGCCCAAAACAAGGCTGCAAATTTTTCTGTCAAAATACATCACACTTGTGCTGACGATCATATATTTGTTTGTTTTTTATTATGTATTAGCTTTTTTATTTGGCCTTATTTTCTTTGGTACTGAATTTGATGAAAGTACGGGACGATTATTTCAGCATACGTATGCTGTTATCGGATCTCAGTGGGTGGAAGTAATCATGATGGCAAGCTTCGCTTTTATGTGTTCCAGCTTGTTTAGGAACAGCCTCGTTGCGCTTGTGACCTCGTTTTTTGTTTTATATGCAGCGAAATCACTTGTGCCTATAATGTCTCTTTTAGAAAATCAATGGGGGAAAATCCTGCTTTTTGCTAATACGGACTTTACTCAGTACAGCTTTCAAGGACCGCCGCCCTTCCATGGCATGAGCCCTTTGTTTTCTCTATTTATAGTGGGGGCGCATTTTGTTTTCTTTGTTGGCACGGCTTGGGTTCTTTTTTGGAAACGTGATGTAAATGTGTAAAAATTGTGTCAAATAACAAGAAAAATTCGTGACATATTTGTGAAAACGAGTCTGTATTTCACGATAACCGGCTGATTTTGTCTTATAATAAGATGGAGTCTTGGAGGTGGCACTATCGTGAAAAATTTCATTACGGCTTTACCAATTTTGTTGCTGCTGTCGTTTTCGTTTGTGTCTTTTGCCTTCCAGTTTGATCATCTTGTTTATTTCAGACTAGCGCTGGGGATCTTTTCGTTAGCGGGTCTTTTCTTTCTGTATACACTTAAAAGAAACATGAAATGGTTCATGGTTTATTTATATGCGAGCTGGATCATTCTTGCTGCCGTCACAACATTTGAGGAGCCTGTCTTTTCTCAGTTCTTCTTCGGTGGTTTAACAATGACAATGGGTTATCTCACATATATGCTCATTTATTTAGGAATGAAGCAGGACCGTGTAGCGAAATCACATTAAAACAAAAGCCGATAAAATCACATCATAGATTTTATCGGCTTTTTTCTTTCTGTTGAAAAAGACAAAAGAGACGAGCAGCCAGCTGTGACTGCTCGTCTTATGTTTATGATTCACGTCCAGCAGCTGCAAGCTGCTTCTGATGCTTTTTGTCGATTGTTTCGTATATACTTTCCATCATTTTAGGGTCGCGCATGATGGCCTTCTTGTTCTCTTCAATCAATTGCTGATATGTTTTGATTTTCTTCTTAGACATGTGACTCATCGCTCCTTTATATAAGTATAGACGTCTATAGGATTTCACATAGATGAAATTGATAATCATTATCAATTGGCAACTCTATTATACAAAGCGAAATGTCAGAAGTAAAGAATCTATTCAGAAAATTCACACAACCGACAAATTCGAAGCCTAGTCGACGCTCATTCTTTCCCAGGAAATAATTCCTGTCATTTCTTGTCGTAAGTGAAACATCTATATAAAACATTCTTTCGCTCATTGAAACGTTTTGGATGTGCAACTCGTCTTATGGAGAGATTTGATGTAAGAGATGTGAGAAGAAAAAAAGACACCAGCAAGCGTTTGCTGATGTCCTTCGTTTAACCAATTAAGAAACGTGCCCTTGAAGAAACTCTGTCACTTCTTCAGGTGATTTTGCGTTTGCGCTGTGTAAATGACCTGTTTTTTCGCCATTTTTGAAAATTAACAGGCTTGGAATACCCATGACCTGATACGTTTCTGCTAATTCAGGGAAATCATCTTTGTTTATTTCAAACCATTCATGGTGAGCATAAGCCTCTAAGATGTCTGGAATGAACATGTCCATTCTTGTACAGTCAGGACACCATGTTGCAAAGAATTTAACGATGACTTCTTTGTCAGATTGAATGATTTCATTGAATTGTTCAGTACTTGTGATTTTTTTCAATTTGTCACAACTCCTTTTCAATGTCATTTTAATATAAAATAATGGCGAATGACATACAAATGCTCGGGAGGCGCTTACAACCTTTACAAATCATTTCAATTCCGTAACAACAAAAATTAATTAGAGCATTTTTGCTTGAAAGTGATAAGATAGTAAAGATGAATTTTAGTGGGGGGAGTATCCATTGAAAATAAGTTTAGGATTGATTTACGGCGGAAAGTCAGCCGAACATAATGTATCACTGCAAACAGCCCTTGCAGTTACAAAAGCACTTAACACTGAGAAGTTCGATATACATCCAATTTATATTACAGAAGAGGGCGAATGGCTAAGAGGAGAAAAACTCACTGAACCAGTTTCAAACGTCAAAATGCTTCAATTTGAACAGAACGCAAAGACGTTTTTACCAACTTCTTTAAATGAAAGCATGTTCCCGCAGCCTGCATCTGCTGATGAGAAGATTGATGTTGTCTTCCCATTGCTGCACGGGCCAAATGGTGAAGATGGAACGATGCAAGGATTACTTGAACTGCTAAATATCCCGTATGTCGGCAACGGTGTTCTTGCTTCTGCAGCGGGTATGGATAAAGTCATGATGAAAGATGTTTTTGCTCAAGCAGGACTTGCACAAGCAAAGCACCTTTCCTTCAATAAAAAAGACTATGAAAAGGCCACACCAGACAGCTTAGAACAGGTGGAACAAATACTTGGCTATCCATGCTTTGTGAAACCTGCCAACATGGGGTCAAGTGTTGGAATTAGCAAATGCCGCAGCAAAGAAGAGCTGCAAACCGCATTCGATTTGGCTTTCCAATATGATCGTCGTGTGGTCGTCGAAGAAGGCGTCGTTGGAAGAGAAATCGAAATTGGTGTATTAGGAAATGACGAGCCGAAATGCTCTGTCGTTGGTGAAATTGCACCTAAAACAGATTTTTATGACTACAAAGCAAAATATGAAGATGGCGATACAGATTTGATCATTCCTGCAAGTGTGTCAGAGGATGAATACAAGACGATTCATGATATGGCGATTAAGGCATTTAAAGCCCTCGATGGTTCTGGTCTTGTACGTGCAGACTTCTTCCTCACAGAAAAAGGCGAAGTGTTGATCAATGAAGTGAATACAATGCCTGGATTCACACCATTTAGTATGTTCCCGCTGCTTTGGAAACACACTGGTGTAGAGTATCCAGAGCTGATTGAAAAGCTAGTGTCACTTGCAATTGAACGCCATCAAGAAAAACAAACCATTAAAACGACTTTTTAATGTGAGCAACAAGCAGACACTATCCTTAGGTAGTGTCTCTTTTCCTTCAAACGTGAAATGAGAAAGAGAGGCGAAAAAATCATGATCAAACGTACAGTGAAACAAATCGCCCAAATGGCTGGTGGGACACTATCTAATCAAGCTTTTGGCGAAGAGCAAATTCTCGGAGTGACAACAGATACACGAAAAGTATCAAAAGGTGCATTGTTTATCCCCCTAATTGGAGAACATTTTAACGGTCACACATTTGCTTCTAAAGCAGTGGAGCTTGGAGCCGCAGCTGTTCTTTGGAATCAAAAAGAAGCCAATCCACCGTTCGGTGTACCTGTCATTCTTGTAGAGGATACACTGGCAGCACTTCAACAGCTGGCAAAATCATACTTGAAAGAAGAAAAACCTCGTGTTGTCGGTATTACAGGAAGTAATGGGAAAACCACAACGAAAGACATGATTCATTCCGTCTTACAAACGGCTTACCAAGTTCATAAAACAGATGGTAACTTTAATAATCATATCGGTCTACCTCTCACCATTCTTGCAATGCCGGAAGGAACAGATATTGCTGTGTTGGAGATGGGGATGAGTGCAAAAGGTGAGATCGAGTTTTTGTCAAAACTCGCTGAGCCTGATGCAGCAGTCATCACCAATATTGGAGAATCTCATATGCAAGATTTGGGATCAAGAGAAGCCATTGCTGATGCAAAATGTGAAATCACAAAAGGATTAAAAGAGGATGGCATCTTTTATTACTTAGGAGATGAACCCTTGCTGCGCGAGAGAGCGACTGCACTTTCGCAGCGTGTGAAAACCTTTGGAGAAGCAGAGGACTGTGATATCAAGGTAACGCATATCAACCAGCTTGCAGAAGGAACTGAATTTCAAGTCGAAGGGTATGCTCAGGGGTTTCTCATTCCTGTATTAGGGAAACATAATGTGAAAAATGCCCTTGCGGCAATTGCCATAGGCCAGCACTTTGGACTGAATGAAAGACAAATCGCCCAAGGACTCATGCAAACAAAGTTGACAGGGATGCGTCTTGAGCTGTTTAAAACAGAGAAAGGAATCACTGTTATCAATGATGCGTATAATGCAAGTCCTACTTCCATGAAAGCTGCAATTGATCTTGTAGGAGATATGGACGGCTTCGCTAATCGCATTCTTGTCCTTGGAGACATGCTCGAGATGGGCAGCGAAGAAGAAACGTATCATTATGAACTAGGCCGCTACATCAAGCCTGAATTTATTGATCATGTGATGACGTATGGCCGCCTAGGTGCATTCATCGCTGAAGGAGCAAAGCAATCATTCGGTGACGCGCGCGTGTTCTCATTTATGGACAAAGAGGAACTGAAGAAAAAACTTGCTGACGTAGCAGGTCCTGACGATGTTGTTCTAGTCAAAGCCTCACGCGGCATGAGATTAGAAGAAGTCATTACTGCACTATAAAGAGTGAGCGCAAAGAAGGTGACAGAATGATTGGCTGTCTATGTATACATGGATTCACTGGCGCCCCCTATGAAGTGGAACCGCTGGCGCAATATTTAAAGCAGAAGACAGATTGGAACGTTCAGTCAGTCACGCTTCCGGGGCATGGGGATGAGCTTCAGCTCAAAGGCATTTTCTATCAAGAATGGATTGCAACAGCTGAATTAGAACTGCTATCTCTTTACCGAACATGCGACACTATTTTTTTGATCGGCTTTTCCATGGGAGGAATGATCGCTTCTTATCTTGCAGCGAAGTATCCGGTTGCTCGTCTCGTTCTTTTAAGTGCTGCGGCTAAATATGTGAATCCAAAACAAATGATTCAAGACACAAGGCAGATGCTGAAGGAATCATTGTCTGGGCTGATTGATACGAATCCTTTGTATGATAGATACCGCCATAAGCTAACGAGCACGCCGCTGTCAGCTGCTGTAGAATTTATGAAGCTGGTGAAGCAAACGAAGAGCTCCCTTGAGAAGCTTCACCTCCCTGTGTTAATTGTCCAAGGTGAAAGTGATGGGATTGTGCCCGCTTCAAGTGCAGAATTTATTGATCATAAAATCCCGTCTCGTCAGAAAGAAATGTTTTATTTACCTGATTGTAAACACCATGTTTGTCACGAGCCATGTGCACAGCAATTGTTTGAAAAAGTAGAGCAATTTCTAAAAAAAACAATTTAATCTATAGAAAAGCGAAAATGTGGCTAAACTAATATAAATTGAATCCCACTTGTTAAAAATTGCATCGTTTTTGTCGAATGAGTGACAAGCCTATGGTACAATAGGAAAGAAAAGGTGGTTGATTCGGTTGTTTCATTATGACGGAAAAACCTTTGTCCCGCAGTCTAATTCGAGTAACGGAGAAGTATCGGCAGGAACCATATTTCAATATCGTCAGGACGGGAATATATTAACGGGCACATATCAAGGCGGCAGTATTGTATCTGGCGTACTTGTAGGAACTGTGAATGAGGATGGAACACTTCATTTTAGGTACCACCATGTCAGCAAAGACGGCAGCATGAGAAGCGGGTCTTGCAATTCTACACCTAAGCAGTTGGATAACGGAAAAATTCAACTGTTCGAAAAGTGGAAATGGATGGATGGAGATCAAAGTGATGGTGAATCTGTCATTGTGGAACAGTAGATATATCCATTTCTGTCTTGTTGAAAAACAAATAGTGTAATGGTAAGATATAAGGTAGGGTAATTCGGGCTTTGTATATAATGGACCTGTCCTTTCGGAAAAGGGCAGTTTTTAATGATCATTCACGAGATTACTGAAACAGCAATTAGAAGGAGTTTGAATAATTTGACTATAACGTTTCAAGATTTTCAATTAAGCGAAAGTCTCATGAAAGCTATTAACCGCATGGGATTTGAAGAAGCAACACCGATTCAAGCGGAAACAATTCCTCTCGGTCTTCAGAATAAAGATGTCATTGGACAAGCACAAACAGGAACAGGAAAAACTGCAGCATTTGGTATTCCTCTTGTAGAAAAAATCGACCCAGCGTCTCCAAATATCCAAGCGATTATCATTGCGCCAACAAGAGAATTAGCGATTCAAGTATCTGAAGAGCTATACAAAATTGGCCAAGACAAGCGTGCGCGCGTACTTCCGATTTACGGTGGACAAGATATCGGCCGCCAAATCCGTTCGCTCAAGAAAAATCCTCATATCATCGTAGGGACTCCAGGACGTTTACTCGATCACATTAACCGTCGTACAATGCGTCTTCAAAATGTTGAAACAGTTGTGCTAGATGAAGCAGACGAAATGCTAAACATGGGTTTCATCGAAGACATTGAATCGATCCTTTCAAATGTACCAAGTGAACACCAAACACTTTTATTCTCTGCGACAATGCCTGCACCAATTAAGCACATTGCAGAACGTTTCATGACCAACCCAGAACATGTAAAAGTAAAAGCGAAAGAAATGACAGTCTCTAACATCCAACAGTTCTACTTGGATATCCACGAGCGTAAGAAGTTTGATACATTGACTCGTCTTCTTGACATTCAATCACCTGAGCTTTCAATTGTCTTCGGCCGTACGAAGCGCCGAGTTGACGAATTGACAGAAGCACTTAACCTTAGAGGTTATACAGCTGAAGGAATTCATGGTGACCTGACACAAGCGAAACGTATGGTTGCGCTTCGTAAATTCAAAGAAGGTTCAATCGATGTGCTTGTAGCAACAGACGTTGCAGCACGTGGACTTGATATCTCAGGCGTAACACACGTGTATAACTTTGACGTGCCACAAGATCCAGAGAGCTACGTACACCGTATTGGACGTACAGGCCGTGCTGGACGTACAGGTATGGCGGTGACATTTATCACACCGCGTGAAAAAGATATGCTTCGTGCGATTGAGCAAACGACTAAACGTAAAATGGAACGTATGAAAGAACCAACTCTAGATGAAGCAATTGAAGGTCAACAGCAAGTAACCATTGATCGTCTGCGCACAATCATCAGTGAAAACAACTTAAACTTCTACATGACAGCTGCTGCTGAATTGCTAGAAGATAATGATTCTGTCACAGTGGTTGCGGCTGCCATCAAAATGATGACAAAAGAGCCAGATGCAACGCCTGTTCGTTTGACAGATGAAGCACCAATGATTTCAAAACGCAATCGCAACAACCGCAGCTCTTCTAAACGTAGAGACGGCGGCGGAGGAGGCGGCTATCGCGGGAAAAGCCGTTCATCTTACGGTGATAAAAAGCGTTCATCAAATGACCGCAATCGTTCTTCTAACGATCGTCGTCAAAAGAAATCTTATAACAACTAACATACAAGAGCGAATCCTTTGCAGGGTTCGCTTTTTTTAACAGGCTTATTGAAACTTTTTAGGCTCTGTTTCGTAATATATTGATAGAAAAGTAAGAGAATGGGGGAAGAATGTGAGAAAACAGCCGCAACGTCAAATTAGCTTAAATGGATTAAAGGTATGGCGTCTTCAAAATGGAATTATCTCATTGATTTTCTTACTCATCATCATTGGGGTATTTATTGCTAGTTATTATTTTCAATGGCCATATTGGATTGGGGCCATCCTCGTCGGTTTATGGGTCTTACAGGTCATTTTTGGCATTTGGCTTATACCGAAAATCCGTCATCGCATCTGGCGCTACGAAGTATTCGAAAATGAAATTGAAATTCAGCATGGACTCATTCGCATCACACGTGTGATTGTACCGATGGTGCGAGTCCAGCATGTCGATACATCGCAAGGGCCGCTTTTAAGGCGCTACCGTTTGGCATCTGTTCAAATATCGACTGCTGCTACAGTTCATGATATACCGGCGCTAGAATTAGAAGAAGCAGATGAGCTTCGTGATTACATATCTCGTTTAGCAAGGGTGACGGAAGATGATGTCTGAACCAAAACGTGTACATCCAATCTCGATGTTCATTGATTTTATATCAGATGCCGTATCCATGATCAAAAACTTCATTATCCCTTTTTTCGTGCTTATTTTTGTGAACTCGAATTCGAGCATTCGTTTTTATGCATTTATCATTCTTGGTGTGCTTCTTTTATGGAAAGCTGTTTCAACCGTTTTAGCATGGAGGCGATTCACCTACCGGATGGAAGATGATGAATTTCGCGTGGAATCGGGCGTCATCACAAAAAAGAAAAAATATATTTCGTTAGAACGAATTCAAACCGTGAATACAAGTGAAGGTATCTTCCAGCGGATTTTCGGCTTGGTGCGGGTCCAAATCGAAACAGCAGGCGGAACGGACGGTCCGGAAGTGAGCCTGACGGCGATTACAAAAGCAGAAGCGGAACAATTAAAGCAATCAATTTTCAACCGGAAGAAAAGCTTGCAGCAAGAAGAGGTGTTGGGTGAAAATGGGGATGTTCTGCATGATCCTCTGACAGCGCAACAACCTGTAGAAGAAGAAATGAATGTTTCCTATCGGATGGGTGTACCAGAGCTGCTTTTGGCTGCGACCACTTCAAGCGGAATCGGAGTCATTATTTCCGGGTGTCTCGCCATTTACACACAAATTGATGAAATTCTTCCTTTGGACGGATTCGTCAAGCGGTTCTCTTTTTTAAGTCATGCGAGTGTTGAGATTTATGCGATTCTCATATTTCTTGCCGTATTGATTGCGTGGATTCTTAGTGTTGGGGTAACAGCCCTCCAATATGCGAATTTTACCGCAAAACGAAAAGGGAAAGACATCATCATCACAAGAGGGCTCATCGAGAGGCATCAAATGACCATTCCACTTGCGAGAATTCAAGCAGTGAAAATCAAAGAAAATATTCTCCGTGAGCCTTTTGGCTTTGCGACGGTGATGCTTGTGAGTGCAGGAGGTTCTATTACAGAAAAAGAAACCTCTTCCGTCTTATTTCCGCTGATTCGAAAGAAAAAAATCAGCGAACTGCTGTCTCAATTCACAGATCATTATCACTTGGCGCCAGAAGCTGAACTGAAAAAGGTGCCAAAGCGTTCACTCAAACGCTACCTGATCTCTTACGGCTTTGTGCCATTACTTGTCGGCGTGATCCTATCTGTACGTTTTCCGCCATGGGGGTATTTGGCACTTATTCCGCTTCCTATTGCTTTGGTTTTTGGCTATTTAGCTTATAAACAATCAGGCTATACGATCAAAGATCCATTGATTCAACTGACATCAAGAGGCATTGGCAAAACCACTGGCATTGTCTTGAGAAAACGAATGCAAAACTATACGATGACGCAATCTTTCTTCCAAAAGAAAGGCCGATTGGCGAGTATTCACACCTTTGTGAAATCCTCTGCGCTACTTGATTCCTTTGGTGTGCATCACCTTGAGGAAGAAGATGCTGCACGTGTAATGGATTGGTATTCGTATGAAAAAAATAAATCTTCTTAAACAAAAAATGTCGATCAGCTTCCCGTTCATAGGAGTGATCGACATTTTTTATGAGGTTAGTAGCGTCTTTTTTTTGAATGGAAAAATAGCGTAAGAGGTGCTAGGAGCATGCCGCCGATCAATCCAAATAAGTGAGCCATAATATTGATGTTTGAGTTAACGAAAGTCATGATGACAGAGACTGCAAGAATCGTTATGATCACCTGAGAATTGCCGCGGTCCATCATGTGCGGTTTAAATAGAACAAGGTATAAATAAACGCCAAACAAACCGAAGATGGCACCAGAAGCGCCGACATGTACATACTCTAAAGGTTCTACCCAATAGGTTCCGAGATTGCCAATGAACCCTGCACCAAGATAGATGATCAGAAATCGAACCTTCCCAAGCAAATACTCAAGCGCTGGAGCGAATAAGAACAAGGACATAGAATTGAACAAAATATGGGTCAGACTTCCGTGAAGGAAAATAGGTGTGACGAGCCGCCACCATTCTCCGGCAGCTACCCCATAATTGAAACCGACGAGATGGTCGTGACCAAGCTGTATAAGAGGGATAGGAATCGCAAATAGAAGCCACAGACCAATTTGCAAAGCAAGAATCGTTGTTACGATTGGATACGATCTAATAAATTGTTGAAAGCTTTCCGTTCGAATAAACATAACAAACCCCTTTTGACTAGATAATGGTAAGTTTATAGTAACACGTTTATGAAGAGAACATCCAAATTAGTACGAGTATCATAGGAGGTACCTCATGATCAAAGGAATAGGCATTGATATTGTAGAAATCAACCGGCTCGCGCGAGTGCTTAACAGACAGCCTCGTTTACCAGAACGAATTTTAACGTTAAGTGAACAAGACATTTTTAACGAACTCAGTGAAAAGAGGCGGCTGGAATTTTTGGCGGGACGGTTTGTAGCAAAGGAAGCTTTCGCTAAAGCTTACGGAACGGGAATCGGCCGGCATTTAAGCTTTCATGACTTGGAAATTCAGAAAGACGAACATGGAAAACCTTTCATCAAAAGCAAGAAAACGATGGGCGACCAGGTTCATGTGTCCATCACTCACACGAAAGAATATGCTGCTGCACAAGTTTTAATTGAAAGGTTGTCAAGCTAGTCTGCATATTGTTTGTCCCCCCTTCATATATTGGGTAGTGCGATAAGGAAGGGCGAGTTGCTAACAGGCTTTGATGGTTCGCGGTACGCAGTTAACTCTTGAGGCGTACTGTTAAAGTCAAACAAGCGGTTTCTTCCTTTTAACACAATTAACGAAGGGGTTGAAAAGGGTGAGAAAAAGCTTTGTTTTGCTTGTAACGGGAATCCTTTTTGTACTGATTCTCTCCGCATGCGGTCAAAAATCTCAGCAGGATATCGTTGGAGATTTAAACAAAAAGGCAGAGGAAATGACATCATACAAAGCCAAAGCAAAAATGACCATTGAGACAGGAAATGACCCGCAGGAGTATCGAGTAGAAATTTGGTACAAGAAGCCGGAACTTTACCGTGTCTATTTAGAAAATCCGAAAAAGGATCAGAGTCAAGTCATTTTAAGAAATGGCAATGGTGTGTTTGTGCTGACACCTTCATTGAACAAGAGCTTCCGTTTCCACAGTGATTGGCCAAATAATAGCAGTCAGGTCTACTTATTTGAGTCACTCGTGAAGGACATTAAAAATGACAGTGCAGCTCAGTTCAAAGCGAAAGAATCAAAGTATGTGTTCGAAACCAAAACCAATTATCAGCACAACCAAATGCTGCCTACCCAAGAGATTACCTTTCATAAAAAAACAATGGCGCCTGCCAGTGTGAAAGTACTGGATAGCGACAAAAAGCCAATGGTGAAAGTGGAATTCTCTCACTTTGAATTCAATAAATCCTTTGACAAAGATGCATTTGATGAGAAGAAAAACATGACACTCTCTCAAATGGATGTAGCCACAAGTGCAGACTCATCTGACAGCTTTGCGGTGAAAACGCCAGTTGAT
The DNA here is from genome assembly GCF_002998555.1 of Bacillus sp. NMCC4. Taxonomy (NCBI): domain Bacteria; kingdom Bacillati; phylum Bacillota; class Bacilli; order Caryophanales; family Bacillaceae; genus Bacillus; species Bacillus sp. NMCC4. The sequence continues at coordinate 62,205 of NZ_PVRA01000009.1, forward strand.
ATGCCAGAGGGCGTGAAGAAGATGGAAGAGAAAGAAATGATGACAGATGCTGGGAAACGTTATGTGATGACGTATGGCGGTAAGAAATCCTTCACACTCATTCAGGAAAAAGCGAGAGTAGCTGAAGCATCTACGCCTGTGACGATGAACGGCGAGCCAGTCGACCTTGGCATGACAGTTGGGGTTCTCACAGACCAATCCCTTTCATGGACATCTGACGGAGTGGACTACTTGATTTCTTCAAGTGATCTATCGAAGGAAGAGCTCTTGATGGTTGCAAAGAGTGTAGAAGGCCAGTCAGCTAAATAAATATCTCAGGCGAGAGCCTTGGAAATGAAACATCAGCCCTATGCAAGGGCTGATTTTCTTTGATTTGTTTCACATTATTCTTGATTTTTAGTATCATAATAAAGGTATTGAATCATTCAATAGGGAAGTGTGACGGATGGACACAAATGCCTTTTATAGAGACACATGGGCAGAAATTAATTTAACAGCAATTAAGCATAATGTTTCACATATGAAAGATCATATTGGTCAAAGTGTTCAACTGATGGCTGTGGTGAAAGCCAATGCATATGGACATGGAGATATAGAAGTGGCAAGAGCTGCCCTCAAAGCAGGAGCAGACTTATTAGCCGTAGCCTTTTTAGATGAGGCCGTCTCTTTAAGAAATAAAGGCATCAAAGCACCGATTCTTGTACTCGGCGCCGTACCGCCGGAATATGTCAAAGCCGCCGTTCGATACAATGTCATCATGACCGCTTACTCCATCGATTGGCTGAGAGAAGTCACCACAATGGTGAAAGGACAGATGGGACAACCTATACGTTTTCATTTGAAAATAGACAGCGGAATGAACCGATTAGGTGTGAAAACGATAGAGCAAGTGAACGAAGTGAAAAAGCTTGTCAGTGAACACTCTTATTTACAGCTGGAAGGCGTATTTACTCACTTTGCGACAGCTGATGAAAAGGATGAGGCCTACTTTGATCGGCAGGTCGATACCTTTCAAACATTGCTCGAGCCGCTTCATACGGACAAGCTGCTCGTTCATTGCGCCAACAGTGCAGCAGGTCTAAGGTTTAAAGACGTTTTGTTTAATATGGTTCGCTTCGGCATCAGTATGTACGGGCTGTCACCGTCAGAAGAAATCAAGGATGAATTGCCTTTCAAGCTGGAAGAAGCCATGTCTCTTCATACAAAGCTTGCCCATGTGAAGCACATTCAAAAGGGTGAGAGTGTCAGCTACGGGGCGACGTATACAGCCAATCAAGATACGTGGATCGGCACGGTTCCAGTCGGCTATGCAGATGGGTGGATCAGGAAGCTGGCAGGAACGGAAGTGCTCGTTGGCGGAAAGCGCCGGAAGATCGCAGGAAGGGTTTGCATGGATCAATTCATGATTGAACTGAAAGACAATCTTCCAGTAGGGGAGCCGGTCGTTTTAATTGGTAAGCAAGGGGAAGACATGGTATCAGTCGATGAAATCGCAAAAAGGCTTGAAACCATTAACTATGAAGTCACTTGCTCGATTGGCCACCGCATCCCAAGAGTATATATGGAGGACGGCAAAAGAGTGCATGTACGGAATCCGCTGCTTCAAAGCGGGCCAAGCTTTTTATAAACAGTGTTCAAAAGAACGATGGTCAAACTGACTTCGTTCTTTTTTATTCGACAAAAGTAGGGTAAACATTCTCCCTTTTTTAGAGATTTTGGAAATACCGTATGATTTTCGGAAAAAAGCGTATAATGGGAAAGAGGAACTCCATTATCATCTTGATTTACGGGTGGCGAGCCGCTTCATGTTCTAAAAAGAAATCATGAAAAAACAGCTTTGCTTGTGCATTGAATAATGGTATGATTAGTCTTGGAATGGATCGATACGGTATCCGTAAGTTTTGTGGAGGTGTATGTTTTTTGTCTGAATCCAGCGCAACAAACGAAATGAAGATTCGACTGCCGGAGACTTTAATGTCTGAGATCGAACGAGTAGCAGAGCAGGATAAGGTAACAAGAAATGAATTGATCTACCGAGCGACAAAAACGTATATTCGTGAACGTAATATTCGACAAAATCGTGAATCGATGAGACGCGGCTACATGGAGATGGCGAAAATTAATCTGAATATCTCTTCAGAGGCACAATACGCAGAGTTTGAGGCTGAGAATACAGTTGAGCGATTAGTCAGCGGGGGTTAAACATTTGATTGTTAAACGCGGTGATGTTTACTTTGCTGATTTATCTCCTGTTGTTGGCTCCGAGCAGGGCGGGGTTCGCCCAGTATTGGTGATTCAAAATGACATTGGAAATCGCTTCAGCCCGACTGCTATCGTTGCAGCCATAACAGCCCAAATACAAAAAGCGAAATTACCGACTCACGTCGAAATCAATGCAAAGCGCTACGGCTTTGAACGAGATTCTGTCATTCTTTTGGAACAGATTCGTACAATCGATAAACAAAGATTGACAGATAAAATCACACATCTTGATGATGAGATGATGGAGAAGGTTGATGAAGCCTTACAAGTTAGTTTGGCTCTTATTGATTTTTAATATGGTGATATTTGGTTGCTCTCCTGTGAGCAACTTTTTTTTGTGTTCATTTTTTATTAAGGCTATAATGGAGAGAGAATGAAAGTTATTGTTTTTTATGTATGTAGGGGGTAAAATATGTCGAATCATATCGTGTTAGCTTTTGCGAGAGCGCACCAAAAGGAATTAGAAAAAGAATGGACTGACATCTTCAAACGACTCGGAGAAGAAGAAACGGACATGATGCTAAACGATAAAATGTATGAAACGATTTGTTCCGAATATGTCCAGCTTATTCTAGCATCCCTTTCAGAGGCGAATGCTGAGGATTTTGAAGAAAAAGTGCAATCTTTTGCTTTAAAAATTGTACAAATGGGTATATCACTTAAGTTACTGGCAAAAGGGCTAACGGAAATCCGTTCACACTTATATCACAAAATGAACAGTGACAAAAATACTGAACAAGGAAGTAATGAGCTCATATGGGAAATTGATCGGTTCATCTCACCAGTTCATAACGAAATATTGAATCACTACTCCATCTCATGGGAGAAAACCGTCAACCTTCAAAAAATTGCGTTACAAGAACTTTCTGCTCCGCTGATTCCGGTGTTTGAGCACATCACTGTCATGCCTCTTGTCGGAACAATTGATACAGACCGTGCGAAGAAGATCATGGAGAATCTGTTAAATGGCGTTGTGAAGCATCGGTCACAGGTGGTCTTAATCGACATCACCGGTGTACCTGTCGTCGATACAATGGTGGCACACCATATCATTCAAGCGTCAGAGGCTGTGAGATTAGTAGGTGCAAAATGCTTATTGGTCGGTATTCGCCCAGAAATCGCCCAAACCATCGTCACCCTTGGAATTGATTTATCTCAAGTTACAACAAAGAATACCCTTCAAAAAGGAATTCAAACTGCTTTAGAAATGACAAATCGAAAAATTGTTTCATTGGAGGGGAAACCCAGTGAGAAATCACCCGAAGATTCCAATCTTAAAATTATATAATTGTCTTCTAATTTCGATACAGTGGGAGCTTGATGACCAAACAGCCCTTCACTTTCAAGAAGACTTGCTGAATAAAATTCATGAAACAGGAGCGAACGGCGTTGTCATTGACCTAACATCTGTTGATATGATCGATTCATTTATCGCAAAAGTATTAGGCGATGTCATCACGATGTCAAAGCTCATGGGGGCAAAAGTTGTATTAACAGGAATACAGCCGGCAGTCGCTGTAACACTGATTGAACTTGGTATATCACTGGAAGAAATTCAGACAGCATTAGATCTTGAACAAGGGCTTGAGACATTGAAGCGGGAATTGGGGGAATAGATATGAAAGACCAATCCTGTGTGAAAATTTTGACGGAATGGGACATAGTTGCGGCAAGACAACTGGGACGAAATGTTGCTAAAGAATTAGGATTTGGAACAGTTGACCAAGCAAGAATTACGACGGCCATTTCTGAACTAGCTCGAAACATCTATTTATACGCTGGTAAAGGTCAGATTTGTATAGAAGAAGTGATGGAGCGCGGAAAGCGTGGACTCAAAATCATTGCAGCCGATGAAGGGCCTGGCATCATGGATATACGTAAAGTGATGGAAGACGGTTTTTCTACATCAGGCGGACTCGGAGCAGGTCTTCCGGGAGTCAGAAGACTGATGGATGATTTTGAATTAGATTCTACACAAGAACAAGGAACGGAGATAAAAGCTGTTAAGTGGCTTCGCTAGGAGGGAAACCATGGATTTTAAGGAGGTAATGGAGCAGCGGTATCATCAGCTGCTCAGTCGTTATATCAGTGATTTAACTGAAACATCGCTTTATCAAGCTCAAAAATTTAGCCGAAAAACCATTGAGCATCAAATACCTCCTGAAGAAATAGTGAGTGTTCACCGAAAAGTGATTCAGGAGCTATACCCTGATTTGCCGGAAGATGTCTTTCATTCACTAGACTTCTTAATTGAAGTCATGATTGGGTACGGACTAGCTTACCAGGAACATTTAACACTTAGAGGCATCCAGCAAGAAATTAAATCAGAAATCGAAATTGCTGCTAATGTTCAGCAAACCCTTCTGGAAACGAAAATTCCAGAAGGAGACACATTTGATATCGGGGCTATTAGTGTGCCGGCAAAACAGATGAGTGGAGATTATTACCATTTTGTCACCGATCACGATACGATTAATATCGCGATCGCAGATGTGATTGGGAAAGGCATCCCGGCTGCGCTCTGTATGTCGATGATTAAGTATGCGATGGATTCCTTGCCGGAGTCAGGAAGCGGTCCCACAAAGGTGTTAAAAACCCTTAATCGTGTTGTCGAGCAAAACGTAGACCCGAGCATGTTTATTACCATGTTCTATGGCAGCTATAATAAAGCAACGCATGAATTTAAATATGCATCGGCTGGTCATGAGCCGGGCTTTTTCTATTGCAAAAAAGAGAATCAATTTTACGATTTAGACGCTAAGGGACTTGTCCTTGGGATCGCACCAGACTTTGACTATCGGCAGTATGAGAAGTATTTGGACGTCGGGGATATGGTCATCTTATTCTCAGATGGCGTGACAGAATCCAAGGCAGAGGACGGTTTTTTAGAGCGGGAGGATATCAAAACGCTTATAGCAGAGCACCTATCTTATTCCGCTCAGGAAATGGTCGATGCTATCTATGCCAGCTTACTGAAGCTGCAAGATTTTCAGCTTCATGATGACTTTACATTACTTGTTCTGAAAAGAAAGGTTTAGAAAGTAAATATGCGGGTATATAAAATTCTAGGAAACAAGAATTTCGAGGTGAATGCATAATGAATATGTCTATGAAAGAGCATCAAATAGATAATAAGACGAAAATTAGTGTCAGCGGAGAAATCGATGTGTACTCCGCACCTGAGCTAAGAGAAACGCTCATGCCTAAAGCCGAGGCGGGAGAGCATCTTGAAATCTGTTTGAAGGATGTTACGTATATGGATAGTACAGGATTAGGTGTATTTGTTGGGCTGTTTAAAGCAGCTCAAAAAGCAGGCGGAACATTAAAGCTTGAGAACTTATCGGATCGGCTTGTAAGATTGTTTGAAATTACTGGACTAAAGGACATCATTGACATTTCTGCAAATACAGAGGGTGGGGTACAATGAACGAATCAGTAGATTTAATCGAGATGAAAATCCCGGCGAAACCAGAATACGTAGGCATCATTCGTCTGACTCTTTCAGGCGTAGCAAGCCGTATGGGCTATGCCTACGAAGAGATTGAGGACTTAAAAATAGCTGTCAGTGAGGCCTGTACAAATGCGGTTCAGCATGCCTACAAAGGTGCTGTTGGAGAAGATGGAGAGGTAGCTGTTCGCTTTCTTGTCTATGAGGATCGTCTAGAAATCATTGTCTCTGACAAAGGCGGTAGCTTTGACTTTAAGCAAAAGCAGGAAGGACTAGGGCCTTACACATCTGCTCATACGGTGGATCAATTGGCAGAAGGAGGTCTTGGTTTATATTTGATGCAAACATTGATGGATGAAGTCGAGGTGCAAGCAAACTCCGGAGTTACCGTTGCGATGACAAAGTTTTTAAACAGGGAGCGAGTTGACCATGACACAACCATCCAAAACTATGAAACTAACTAAAGATGAAGTGGATCGCCTCATCCAAAGCTATCAAACCAATCAAGACGAGCAGGCGCAGCTCACGCTTGTCGAATGTTATACAAATCTGGTCGATATGCTGGCGAAAAAATATTCCAAAGGGAAAAGTTTTCATGAGGATCTCAGACAAGTTGGAATGATTGGTTTACTCGGTGCCATTAAGCGTTATGACCCGCTCGTCGGTAAATCATTTGAAGCCTTTGCGATTCCAACCATTATCGGGGAAATCAAACGCTTTTTACGTGATAAGACATGGAGTGTCCATGTACCAAGGCGGATAAAAGAGCTTGGCCCAAGAATCAAGATGGCAGTTGACCATCTGACAACGGAGACACAAAAGTCACCTAAAGTACAAGAAATTGCAGAATATCTAGATGTGACAGAAGAAGAAGTACTTGAAACAATGGAGATGGGCAAAAGCTATCAAGCGCTGTCTGTAGACCAAGGCGTTGAGGCTGATTCTGAAGGAAGTACCGTTACCATTTTAGACGTCGTCGGCTCACAGGAAGAAGGCTACGAACGCGTGAACCAAAAAATGATGCTTGAGAGTGTGCTTCATGTTCTGACAGATCGAGAAAAAGAGATTATCAATCTGACTTATTTACAAAATAAGAGTCAGAAAGAAACAGGCGATTTACTCGGGATATCCCAAATGCATGTATCGAGACTGCAACGGAAGGCAGTTAAAAAGCTACGAGATGCATTATCAGAAGATGCGTCTATGGAGCTAGGGTAATGAAGCAGATTGAACAGCATGAGCATGTGAATGCCATTATCTATCAATCGAATAAAGAAGGGAAATCATGCTGCGGGGACAGTTTTTTTATTAAAGCAGATGATGAAGAACTAATTTGTGCTGTGGCAGACGGATTAGGCAGCGGTCAGTTCGCCAATGAATCATCTTCTTTAGTCAGCGAAATTGTCGAAGAATATGGACATGAGGATATGACGACCCTCATCGACAGATGCAATCAGGCTATGAAAAATAAACGCGGGGCCACAGTTGCGATCTTAAAGGTGAATTTTTCCCAGCAGCAATTTACCTATTGTTCGGTTGGTAATATTCGGTTTATCTTGAATGCCCCTTCTGGCGACTATATTTATCCACTTCCGACATCAGGATACTTATCAGGGAAACCTAGAAAATATAAAACTTACACCTATTCCTACGAAAAAGGATCGACATTCATTATGTATTCAGACGGACTGAATGTGCCAAACATGAGAATGTGTTTAAAGCATAGTCATTCAGTTGCAGACATTGCCAAACAGCTTGAAACATACACACAAGACAAGAAAGACGATCTCACCTATGTACTTGGTCAGCTCATGTAAAATAGCTGACCTTTTTTCTGTTTTGCCGGTTTTTTTGATACACTAAAAGAGAAGACACAGTGAGAGGATGCAAAGTATGAAGACATCTGACTTTTTATTGAAACAAATTGCAACAGAATTAAAGCTTTCAACAAAACAAATTGAAAGTGTCATCAAGCTCTTAGAGGATGGCAACACCGTCCCGTTTATTGCCCGTTACCGGAAAGAGCAGACAGGCTCACTGGATGAGGTGCAAATTCAAACCATTTCAGAGCGCTATACATATATCCAAAATGTCATGAACCGAAAAGAAGAAGTCATTCGCTTAATCGCTGAACAAGACAAACTGACGGATGAATTAAAACAAAAAATTGAACAAGCTCATAAACTGCAAGAGGTCGAAGATTTATACAGGCCATTCAAACAAAAACGTAAAACAAAGGCGAATGTAGCCAAAGCAAAAGGGCTCGAGCCGCTGGCGGAATATGTACTCGCGCTGCCAAGCGATGAGATCGAGAAGAAGGCTGCTTCTTTTATCAACGAAGAAAAGGAAGTAAGAAGTGTAGACGAGGCACTTGAAGGCGCGCAGCACATCATTGCTGAACAGCTGGCTGATGATCCTGATATGCGGAAATGGATTCGCAGTGAAACGTACCAAAAGGGCAGTCTGGTCACATCAGGAAAAGACATCGAGAGCGATGAGAAAAACGTCTATGAAATGTATTACGATTATGAAGAGCCCATCAAAAAGATAGTGCCCCACCGTGTACTAGCGGTCAATCGTGGAGAGAAAGAAGTCATCTTAAAGGCAGCCATCGAACCACCTGCTGAAAATATTCGTTTCTATCTCGATAAGCAAGTCATAAAAGGCAAGCAGACGACGGCGAGACCGTTTATTGAAGCGGCAATTGATGATGCCTATAAGCGCCTCATTCAGCCTTCAATCGAACGAGAAATACGCAAAGAGCTGACAGAAAAGGCAGAAGAGCAAGCGATTCATATTTTTGCTGAAAACTTAAGAAAACTGCTTCTTCAGCCGCCGATGAAAGGGAAGCGTGTACTAGGAGTCGACCCTGCATTTCGTACAGGCTGTAAGTTAGCCGTCGTGGATGATACGGGCAAAGTCTATCATATTGGCGTCATTTACCCGCACCCGCCTGTGCAGAAAAAAGCGGAAGCCAAACAAAAAGTCAAAGAGATCATTCAATCATCAAACATTGAAGTCATTGCGATTGGAAATGGAACAGCCTCAAGAGAGACCGAACAATTCATCGCAGACCTGATTCAAGAGCTGGATCAGCCGGTGTCCTATTTAATCGTGAATGAAGCAGGAGCAAGTGTATACTCTGCGTCTGCACTGGCGCGAGAAGAGTTTCCAGACCTGCAAGTCGAAGAACGAAGCGCCATTTCCATCGCTCGAAGATTACAAGATCCTTTAGCAGAGCTTGTGAAAATTGATCCGAAGTCTGTCGGGGTGGGCCAATACCAGCATGACGTGAGCCAAAAGCAATTAAACAGCTCGTTAACCTTCGTGGTGGAGACTGTCGTCAACCAAGTCGGTGTGAACGTCAATACGGCCTCACAGGCGCTGCTGCAATATGTGTCAGGCCTTTCAAAAGCCGTCGCAGGAAATATCGTCAAGCGCCGCGAAGAGATTGGGAGATTCACAAGCAGAAAAGAGCTCAAGGATATTCCAAGACTTGGTGCTAAGACATATGAGCAGTGTATCGGCTTCCTGCGCATCGCAGACGGACAAGATCCACTTGATCGGACAGGCATTCACCCAGAGAGCTATAAAGAAACAAAACAGTTCTTACGCATGATCAAGATGACGCCAGACGATCTTGGCACAGAGCAGTTAAAGGAGAAAATTGCAGAGGTCAAACTGGACGAAGCAGCAGAGCAGCTTGATATTGGTATCATTACACTTCAGGATATCATCGATCAGCTGACAAGACCTGAGCGTGATCCGCGCGATGAAGTCCCAAAACCTCTTTTGAAAACAGATGTGTTGAAATTGGAGGACTTGAAGCAAGGAATGGAGCTGCAAGGAACGGTGCGAAACGTCGTAGACTTCGGCGCATTCGTTGATATTGGTGTAAAGCAGGACGGGCTTGTACATATTTCAAAGCTAAGCAACCGTTTTGTGAAGCATCCGCTTGACGTTGTATCAGTTGGTGACATTGTAACTGTATGGGTGGACTCCGTTGACCAGGCAAAAGGCCGCGTTGCCCTCTCCATGCTGAAACCAGAGTAAACAAAAAACGAGGCGCACCTTAGGATGGGGTGTGCCTTGATGTGACTGAATGTTTTTTTCTGTAGAAGTACCAGCATTGATTCAGCAATTTGATTTGGTAATGATTTTTTTCAAAAAATGCCTTCTGCATCTGATTTTTCAGCCAGTTGGGCATCGCCCATTCCTCCTTTGATCGAAACAGTGGGTGTACCTTCAATGTATGCAAAGGGGAAATTGTCCCGTTCGAGGTTTTTATAGAAAGGAACGATCTTGATTGAAGGAGAGAGAGTTACAGCAGTTAACAGAGCATATTTCTGAGCAGTTCTTTGGTAAGGCATTCCGCCATCAAGCTGTTTTTAATGAACGTCTCAAAACGACAGGCGGAAGATATTTGCTTGGTACACACAATATTGAGTTAAATCGCCGATATTTAGAGGAGCATGGAAGAGACGAATTGATCGGTATCATTAAGCATGAACTGTGTCATTATCATCTGCACCTTGAGGGGAAGGGCTATCAGCATCGTGACCGTTCCTTTAAAGAGTTATTAGAACAAGTAGGAGCCCCGCGTTTTTGTACACCGCTAAAGACGGTACAAAATAAACGGCGTGTACAGAAACGTCATGAATATGTCTGCACAGGATGCGGTCAGTATTTTATCAGAAAAAGACGATTTGATACCTCTCGTTATGTGTGCGGCGTCTGCAAAGGAAAATTAAAATGGCGGCGTACAATCGATTCAGAGTGAAAAGCATTCCTTTATGGGATGCTTTTTTTTGTCCAATGGAACTGAGCATCGTGATATATAGGAGATGAAGTAGACATATTGAGACAAATAGAGACGCAAGTCTCATTTTGTCTCTTTTTTGATCGGTGTGAATCGTTCAAAACCTAAGTTTTCAAGTGCCATGATGTTGGCACGTTTTTTGCTTGTATATAAGTGCAAGCAAAAAAAGATAGGAGGTTTTACCATATGGAAATGGCACTTACAAAAGAAAAAGCCGTTTGGATGTATCAAAAAATGCAGGAAATCCGCCAATTTGAAGATCAAGTACACACGCTTTTTACAAAAGGGATCTTGCCAGGCTTTGTCCATCTTTATGCTGGCGAAGAAGCTGTTGCTGTAGGAGTCTGTGCTCACCTGAATGAACAAGACAGTATTACAAGTACCCATCGTGGCCACGGCCATTGTATCGCTAAGGGCTGTGATCTAAAAGGAATGATGGCAGAAATCTATGGAAAAGCCACAGGTCTTTGTAAAGGAAAAGGTGGATCCATGCACATTGCAGATTTTGATAAAGGAATGCTCGGTGCTAACGGAATTGTTGGAGGCGGCTTTCCACTTGCGTGCGGGGCAGCCCTCACGGCTAAATATAAAAAGACAAATAATGTAAGCGTTTGCTTTTTTGGGGATGGTGCAAACAATCAAGGGACTTTTCACGAAGGAATCAATCTCGCCGCCATCTGGAAACTGCCTGTCATTTTCATCGCAGAAAACAATGGTTACGGGGAAGCGACGCCATTTTCCTATGCTTCAAGCTGCAAATCGATCGTGGATCGAGCCGCCAGTTATGGCATTCCGGGTATTCAAGTAGATGGAAAAGATGTGACAGCCGTTTATCAAGCAGCAGAACAAGCGATAGAACGAGCAAAAAATGGTGAAGGTCCGACATTGATTGAATGCATGACATATCGGAATTATGGACATTTTGAAGGAGATGCCCAGCGCTACAAAACAAATCAAGAAAAAGCAGAACACCAAGAAGAGAAAGATGCCATCGCTCTTTTTAAAAATGAATTATTAAAGAAGCAGCTGCTGACGAATCAGGAGATATCAAGTATTGAAGCGGCTGTAGCAGAAGCGATAGATGAAGCCGTTAGATTCAGTGAAGAAAGTGAATATCCAGATCATACCGAATTACTGACCGATGTGTATGTTTCGTATCAATAAATCAGAAAGGGGAGAGGAAAATGACAAGAGAAATCAGCATGTCTAGTGCTTTGAATGAAGCGATTAAACTGGCAATGAGAAGAGACGAAGATGTCATTTTAATGGGGGAAGATGTTGCGGGAGGCGCTCATGTAGATCACTTACAGGATGATGAAGCATGGGGCGGAGTTCTTGGAGTAACAAAAGGAATCGTACAGGAGTTTGGACGTGAGCGTGTCCTAGACACACCGATTAGTGAAGCTGGCTATGTAGGCGCGGCCATGGCAGCTGCTTCAACAGGGCTAAGACCAATTGCGGAGCTCATGTTTAATGATTTTATCGGTACTTGTCTGGACCAAGTGCTGAATCAAGGCGCAAAATTTCGATACATGTTTGGCGGAAAAGCAGAGGTGCCGATCACGATTAGAACGACACATGGGGCGGGTTTTAGAGCAGCTGCCCAGCATTCGCAAAGTTTGTATGCGCTATTTACAAGCATCCCTGGATTGAAAGTAGTTGTGCCTTCTTCACCTTATGATGCCAAAGGGCTGCTGCTGGCAGCCATCGAGGATCAGGACCCTGTCATCTTTTTTGAAGACAAGACGCTTTACAATATCACAGGAGATGTGCCGGAGAGGTATTACACACTGCCGCTTGGTAAAGCAGATGTGAAGAGAGAAGGCTCAGACGTGACCATCTTTGCAGTAGGCAAACAAGTGTATACAGCACTCGAAGCGGCAGAAGAGTTAGCTGCACGTGGTATTGAAGCTGAGGTGATTGATCCAAGAAGCTTGTCGCCGCTCGATGAAGAGGCCATTATGACTTCGGTAGAAAAAACAAATCGGCTTGTCATTGTGGATGAAGCAAATCCAAGGTGCGGAATTGCCGCAGATATCTCTTCTTTGATTGCAGATAAAGGATTCGATTTACTTGACGCTCCAATCAAAAAAGTGACGGCTCCTCATACACCAGTACCATTTTCACCACCTCTTGAAGATATATATCTGCCGACACCTGATAAGGTTGTGAACACCGTATTAGAGATGATTGGCAAGAGTCATGACAAGATCTTGAACTAAAGAAAGGAGAGAGGGAGATGGCTGTCGAAGTTGTGATGCCTAAATTGGGCATGTCGATGAAAGAAGGAACGGTATCTGTCTGGAATAAGGAGGTCGGTGAGACCGTAAATAAAGGGGAAAGCATTGCAAGCATCAACTCCGAAAAAATTGAAATGGAGATCGAATCACCTGCTGAAGGAACCATATTGGATATAAAAGTGTCTGAGGGAGAAGGTGTACCGCCTGGCACGGTCATTTGCTATATCGGTGAAGGAAATGAACAGGTGGAGGAAAAGAAAGAAAGAGACGTCCAGTCAAAACCAAAAAAAGAGAGAAAGAAAATCTCCCCTGTTGCTCGTAAAATTGCGAATAGCGCAAACCTAGACATTGATACGCTGGTGGGGACAGGACCGGGGGGAAGAATTACGAAAGCGGATGTGCTTCATGCGCTTTCTGAACGGGCAGAGAAAAAACAAAATGAGACAGAGCATCAACCTGTTAACACGATGCGGAAAACAATTGCCTCAAGAATGATGGAAAGCCTGCAAACAAGTGCACAATTAACCATTACGATGAAAGCGGACGTGACAAAACTTACAAACTTACAACAACAGCTGAATGAAACAGCCATAGCCCGTCACGAAACAAAATTGACCATGACCGATTTTGTAGCCAAAGCAACGATCCTTTCATTACTGAAACACCCTGCGATGAACAGTCAATATCAAAATGAAAGAGTGGAAACTTTTGAGTATGTTCATCTTGGGATAGCTGCTGCTTTAGAAAACGGCTTAGCTGTGCCAGTTATTCGACATGCGGAGAGACTAGCGCTCATTGAGCTAGCGAAGACCATCAAATTGTATGGCAAAAAAGCACGTGAAGGCAAACTTCTTCACGATGAAATCGAAGGCTCTACCTTTACGATCACCAACCTAGGTGCCTATGGTGTAGAGCATTTTACTCCGATTTTGAATCCGCCGGAAGCCGGTATCCTTGGCGTCGGAACAATGTATGCAACCCCTGTTTATCGAGAGGATGAATTGTGCAAAGGGACCATCCTGCCACTCAGTCTTACGTTTGATCACCGCGTGCTGGACGGAGCGCCGGCATCCGCATTTTTATCAACGGTCAAAGCATATTTAGAAGAACCAATATCCATTCTTTTATAGGAAGAAGGTGAAAGTATCATGACACTGGTCATTATAGGAGGCGGACCAGCAGGTTATGTGGCGGCCATAACAGCCGCCCGTTTTGGCAGGAAGGTTGTGTTAATTGATCAAGGTCAGCTGGGGGGTACCTGCCTCAATGAAGGCTGTATTCCGACGAAAGCACTTTTGCAAAGCGCCGATATGTATGAGCATGTGAAATCGGCTGTACATTTTGGAATTGAGCTCCCAGAACATGAGCCTATCATCCAATGGGATGCCGTTCAAAAACGGAAACAGTCTGTCGTCAAACAGCTGACTGATGGCGTTCGCTACTTGATGAATAAAAACAAAATCAGCGTGTTGAATGGGAAGGCGTCATTTCTATCGGCACATGAGCTATTGATAGAAAGTGAAGGGAAGTCTGAAATCATTCAAGCAAAACAAATCATTATTGCATCAGGGGCAGCGCCTGCTGCTTTACCTTTTGCACCTTTTGATGGGGAATGGATCATTCACAGCAAGGATGCCATGTCACTTTCTTCGATACCAGATTCGCTTTGTATTATTGGGGGAGGGGTGATCGGCTGTGAGTTTGCAAGCATATTTAGCAGAATGGGGACAAGAGTTGTCATGGTTGAGCGGGCAGTGCACATTTTACCTGAAGAAGATTGTGATATAGCACAATGTCTTCACGAGCAACTCGAAGAAACGGGTGTAGACATTTTGACGTCCGCCGCAGTCAAACAGCTTGATTCTTCTTCAAGAAAAGTAGTGGTAGAGAAAAATCAAGGAGAGCAGTGTGAAATCCAGTCTGATCGTTGCTTAGTGGCAATTGGCAGAACTCCGCAGCTTGGAGAGTTGAATCTTGATCAGGTCGGCATTGAATTTGACAGAAACGGAATCTACGTCAATGAACATATGCAAACCAATCTCCCGCATATCTATGCGTGCGGTGATGTGACAGGTGGGGTCCAGCTTGCTCATACTGCTTTTCATGAAGGAACGGTTGCGGCATCCCATGCATCAGGTGAACATGTAAAAGTCAATGAACAAGTGATTCCAAGATGCATCTACACCTCTCCAGAAATCGCCAGTGTTGGTTTAAATGAAGAGAGTGCTAGAAAACAATATGGGGAGATTCGGATAGGGACATGTGCATTCTCTGCAAATGGAAAAGCGTTAATCTTAAATCAACCAGCCGGTCAAGTAAAGGTCATTGTAGAACCGCAATATCAAGAAATTTTAGGTGTATCAATCATTGGACCGAATGCAACAGAACTGATTGGACAAGCGGCGGTGATGATGCATACAGAGCTGACCGCTGATACATTAGAGCAGTTTATTGCGGCACATCCGACACTTTCAGAGGCGATACACGAAGCCTTGCTGCAAACAATTGGACGAGCGGTGCACTGCTGAAAAAGACTCTATTTCTATCCGATTGACTTCTTGGGTTAGCCAATGTTAATTGAAAGCGCTTTTACAATTATCTATAATGAATAAAAAGCCCCCAGAGGAGAGGATGGAATGAATCCGACGCCTTGTTATTTAAATACGTGGAAACGTTTTGTTCGTGAAGGTTTGCTTGATAAGTCTCGTCTGAATAAGAGAGTGATGGAATCATGGCACAGATGTAAACAGGCAAATGTTAATCCGTATTTAGATAAAGGACAGTCGTTCTTAGAAAAGGAATTATTCAGTGCCCAAAAAAAGAAATACTCATTATTCCTAAATGCCGCTCTTCCTTACTTAAATAAAATCAGTCAGCAATTAAAAGAATCTGACATGCTGGCCTTACTTATCGATGCAGACGGTTATGTGCTAAGTCTGACAGGAAGCCAAAGAACGATGGTGGAAGCAAGAAAAATTAATTTTATGGAGGGGTCGCGCTGGACCGAAACAGATGTAGGCACGAACGCTATTGGAACGGCACTCGTCATCGGGGAAGCTGTGACGATCAACGGAACTGAGCATTTTTCTGTCGCCTCTCACCATTGGAGTTGTTCAGCCGCTCCTATTCGTGATGCAGACGGTACGATCATAGGGGTGATTGATATCTCCTGTATGGCGGATAACAAGCACCCTTTTATGCTTGGAATGGCTTCAACGGTTGCTTATGCCATAGAGAGAGAAATTCAAGTCCAGCAAAAAAGGAGAGAGATGGAGCTGATCACTCATTGTCTCCAGCAGGTGGAAGCAGACGAACCGTATGTGATCTGTAATGAAAAAAAGCAAATTGTTTCTGCAAGCCGGTCGATTAGAGAACGATTTTCTGACTGGTACGGAATGGATGTCGAGCGGCTTAAGGGTCATCCATTTGTTATCCGGGGAACGCAGATCATTCAATCAGAGCAAGATGGAAAGATGCTGGGCATGTCCCTTTCCCTTGAAGAAGCAGCGAAAAGTAGCATCACCGTTTCCTTTGCTCAATTTCCCGGGGAATCTGGAACAAGTAAGGTGTTTCAACAGACGCTCAGTGAGATGAAGAGAGCGGCACAAACAGATGCCAATGTATATATTTGGGGCGAAACAGGTACAGGGAAGGAACTGGCCGCTAGAGCTATTCACTCAGCCAGTGAAAGGCATAGAGGACCGTTTATTGCTGTTAATTGCGGAGCCATTCCTGAAAGCCTGTTAGAAAGCGAATTATTCGGCTATGCTGAAGGGGCTTTTACAGGGGCAAAACGTCACGGAGCTAAAGGGAAATTTGAACAAGCTCATAAAGGAACACTCTTTTTAGACGAAATTGGCGAAATCCCATATGCGATGCAAGTAGCGCTTCTTCGGGTGATAGAAGAAAGGAAAGTCGTACCGCTCGGCGGGACATACGAAATTCCTTTGGATATTCGAATCATTACAGCGACACACCGAAATATGAACGAACTACTGAAGGAAGGAAAAATACGAGAAGACTTGTATTACCGTCTTCATGTCTATCCGATCAACATCCCGCCGCTTAGAGAAAGAAAAGAAGACATTCATGATTTATATCGTTATTACCAAAAGAAGTACCACTGGAATGCGGTATTTCCTGAATCATTTTTTCAGACATTGCAGGAATACCACTGGCCGGGAAACATACGAGAGCTTTTTAATCTGTTTGAACATCTAAGGGTCCTCTTTCCTAAAGGCGGATGGATTGGAGAATCGCAATATGCTTCAGTATTAGAGACGATTGATCAGAAAAAGCAGAAGCTGCATCCAGCAGAGTGTACCGAGATTCCAAAAGAACTCACGTTTAGGGAGCGCATTCAAAAGCAAACAGTGATAGAAGCACTGCATAATACGAAAGGTCATGTGTCAGAAGCAGCGAAGTTAGCAGGGGTGCCAAGAAGTACTTTTTATAAGTGGATGCGAAAGTTTAAGCTGTCTTAGTCTCCTGAGGAAGGCTGCATCAAGGCCCTTGGTCTACGTGAAGAGGTCGGGGGCTTTCTGCCAAGTTAAACAAATGGCATGGAAAAAGGCTTGACTGTTATATTAGTATATGTTAAATTATAAAAGCCGTCGCAAATGGGCCAGGAATGAAACGCTTAAAAATTCTTGACACATTTTTCTGGCATATATATAATGAAACATGTCTTATTATTCCGCAGTAGCTCAGTGGTAGAGCTATCGGCTGTTAACCGATCGGTCGTAGGTTCGAGTCCTACCTGCGGAGCCATAATGGAGAAGTACTCAAGTGGCTGAAGAGGCGCCCCTGCTAAGGGTGTAGGTCGCGTAAGCGGCGCGAGGGTTCAAATCCCTCCTTCTCCGCCATTATTGTATGGCCCGTTGGTCAAGCGGTTAAGACACCGCCCTTTCACGGCGGTAACACGGGTTCGAATCCCGTACGGGTCATGTTTTGTTTTTTGATTCGTTGGGCTATAGCCAAGCGGTAAGGCAACGGACTTTGACTCCGTCATGCGTTGGTTCGAATCCAGCTAGCCCAGCCATTTTTTATATATGTTTTTCTGCATAGCAGATGAGCCATTAGCTCAGTTGGTAGAGCATCTGACTTTTAATCAGAGGGTCGAAGGTTCGAGTCCTTCATGGCTCACCATTGTCACGCGGGTGTGGCGGAATTGGCAGACGCGCTAGACTTAGGATCTAGTGTCTTTATGACGTGGGGGTTCAAGTC
Source organism: Bacillus sp. NMCC4 (assembly GCF_002998555.1). Classification (NCBI taxonomy): domain Bacteria; kingdom Bacillati; phylum Bacillota; class Bacilli; order Caryophanales; family Bacillaceae; genus Bacillus; species Bacillus sp. NMCC4. Next base: position 80,200 of record NZ_PVRA01000009.1, read on the forward strand.
CCTTCACCCGCATTGTTTTTCAAACAGTGCACTTATAAATATAAGAGCACATCATACACGCGGTCGTGGCGGAATGGCAGACGCGCTAGGTTGAGGGCCTAGTGGGTGAATAACCCGTGGAGGTTCAAGTCCTCTCGGCCGCATCCCAATAATACCAAGGGTTTAACCACCTTTGGTATTATTTTTTTTGTGCGGAAAATACAGCTATGGGAGAAGACTTGCTTACCAAAACCATGCACCTTTTACAGCAGAAATATTGAATATTGCTAGTAAAGTAGTAACGGTTTTTTTTCATAATATCTTTTAGCATAATCAAACGCTATGTCATAGGGTTTAGATCTAGTATATCCTACTGAAAGAGTTATAGTCTCTGATTAATTTGGAAACAAACTTATATGTACCTCCAATAGCTAGTCTTGGTACTGGTGAAAAGACGATCTATATTTTAGCGGCTAAAGTCCTGAATGCATCAGCAAATTGAGTTGATCTCAATCCATCTAAAGCCCCGCTTAATAACGCCGCAAATGGAGCAACGCCTTTTACAAGAAACGAGCGTCCATTTTATCCTGAAATGATGGCTTATTTTTTATCAAGTAAATTTATGATGCGTTTTCCTCGTCCACCTCCAGCTTCTAAGGAATGATGAGCTTTGGCAACATCAGATAAAAAATAAATGCTATCAATAACTGGTCTGACCTTGTTGGAATCTACATAAGATGCTAATTCTTTTAGAAGTTCATTTTTGGGATTTGCGCTGAATGTGCGAACTCTACGAGAACCGAAAGTAATTGAAGCTAATATATATATTAAGGACGAAAAACTAGGAAATCCAATAGTAACCATTCTACCGTTCTTTGCAAGCAAGCGCCTATAATGTTTGAGGTCAGTTCCCACTGTGTCCATGACTACATCAAACTTTTTAAGATCAGTAGGAGATGTTTTTTTATAATCAAATACTTCGTCTGCACCTAGCTCTTGAAGAAAAGTAAGATGTTTTTCGTTTGCAAGAGCAGTTACATGAGCACCCAACATTTTGCCAATTTGAATCGCAATGCTTCCGACTCCTCCACTTGCACCACGTACAAGTAACTTTTCGCCTTTTCTAAGTTTAGTTTTATATTTTAAAGCAATAATTGCAGTAGCACCTACGCCAGGCAATGCCGCAGCTTGTAAGAGATCAACCTTTGTAGGAATTTTAGATATTTTCTCAGGTGATATAGCTACATATTCAGCGGCACTACCAATTTGGCTCCTTAATTTCATAGGAAGAACTCCCCACACTCTATCACCTAATTGATAATTTTTTACGTTCGATCCTACCTCAACAACCTCACCAGAAAAGTCTGCCCCTGTTCCTTTAGGGAATTGATTACCCGTTAATAGTTTCATCTTGCCTGATCGAAAAAGCGTATCCATAGAGTTTACACTCGACCCATGTACACGAATGAGTACTTCTCCAGTTTCTATAACAGGTTTTGATATAGAATCTTCAAAAAGAACATTCGGTGATCCATATTTAGTATATTGTGCAGCACGCATCTTTTCATTTTTCATTTACTCACTCCATTTCCTAGAAAAAGTATGAACTTGAAGGGTTTTAAAATCAATTTAGCTCTCTAATACATGGGTGACATGGTTTACATATTTGATTATAATAAATGGAATTGATTTAACAAGTACTCAATATAAACTGACTAAGTAAGGAAAAACTGACTAAGGAGTGGATAAAATATGACTGAAAGTGAGCTAAATAAAGCGATAGCTCCAGCAAGTTATGCCTTAAATATATTAGCGGGAAAATGGAATTTAAAAATCTTAGCTGTACTATGTAGTTACAATGATATTCGATATAATGAGTTAAAGCGTAAAGTGTATGGAATTACAGGAACAATGCTCAATCAATCATTAAAGGATCTGATTGAAAACGGAATTGTTCAACGAGTTCAGTATAATGAAGTTCCATCAAGAGTAGAATATTCATTGACTGGGGCAGGACTAGAGCTGATCCCTATATTTGAACAACTTCTTTTATGGGGCGAAAACCAATTAGAAAAATCAAAATCAAAATAAAATGAATATAAAAAGAAAACTAGATTATCCAAGGGTAACTTTTGCAGTGCTTGATATGGCTGGCCACAACCTGCAAATTGAACAACCCGATGTATTTAACTCATTAGTCCATAACTGGTTAAACAGACTTGAGGCGGAAAATGTTAAGTAGTTTTTCTCTAAATGACTGTCCACTCATCTTAAGTAAGTGGACGTTTTTGTTTGAGAATAATATTTTTATATAATGCAGTCCAATCATCCCCATACCGTTTGAAAGGTTTTTTTGCTATCCATCGAAATGCTTCAACTATTAGTAAGATTTATATGTTTTCTACCGATTTGACCTATGTTAAAAAAGTCTAACTAAACAATCATAAGGCGGGTTGAGTAAATGCTTGGATTACCAAGAGGAGAGGTTTTTTTAGTTCCTTGGTCTGTTGAATGGGTCAAAGAATTTGAAATGGAAAAGAAACGAATAGTAGAGGTTATCGGTCAGTACACAGTGAATGTCCACCATATTGGAAGTACAGCAGTAAAGGGTTTAAGTGCGAAGCCAATTATTGATATTGCAATTGAAATAGATGATTTTCTTGACGGAGAACAGTGCGTAACAGCTTTGGAAGGGCTAGGTTATTCATATAAAGGAACCAATGTTTTACCTGAAAGACACTATTTCAACAAAGGAGAACCACGTACACACCAAATCCATATGTATCAAACAGGCAATAGGTATTTACTCGAACAGTTAAATTTCAGGGATTATTTAAGAAGTAACGAACTAGTAAGAAGTGAGTACGAGCAGCTCAAACTGAACCTATCAATTTTAAATAAAAATGAAAAACACAAATATGCAGAGGGGAAAACTGACTTTGTTCAGTCGATTTTAGAGAGAATTTAGAAAAGATTCTCTCTTTTGGTGATCAAACTAACTGATTTTATGCACAAGTGGACTCGCTACAAAGGGGAGCTTCTTCTTTTTAACCAAAATCAACATTATTCTTTAACATAGCTAAATTAACAAGGGTGAGGGATATGAAATTTGTTTATTCGTTTCATCATTAAACCCCCTGTCTTATTTGTGTCACTATATCACGTTTGGTGCTCTTTTAAATCCTAAATTGCAATTATTTCCGATTCATGTTACAATAAGAATAATTATTTTTGTTCGGCGTAAAGGATAGCATGAAGAAAGACTTTTCGTCTTGAGGATACTTTGGGCAAGGATAGTATAATACATTGTGTGGTAAACGCACTAGGAGGCAACAAACATGGAACAAGGTACAGTAAAATGGTTTAACGCAGAAAAAGGTTTTGGATTTATCGAACGTGAAGAAGGCGACGATGTATTCGTACATTTCTCAGCTATCCAAGGTGACGGATTCAAATCTTTAGACGAAGGTCAAAAAGTAACATTTGACGTAGAGCAAGGTTCTCGTGGAGCTCAAGCTGCTAACGTTCAAAAAACTGCTTAATCTTCATTTTTAAAAACAGGTTCTCTGTAGAGAGCCTGTTTTTTTGTGTTTTTATTTATTTCTTCAATAAAAAACCCTACTCAGCGTACAAGTAGGGGGATGTTACAAGGTAATCGTAAAAAAATTCATGCTTCAAAGGTTTATCAACAGTATAGCATATTGGATTTACAATATGCGGAATTTGCCTAAATAAATTCTTTTTTCTTTCATAAGTTGAAGGGTGGATAGGTTCTTAGAGAACATGTATTCAAAAATGGTGAGGGATGCCCAAAAGAGCGGCAGAGTTCTTAACAGAAACTTTTTATTTGCTTTTCTGTAATCCCTTTGATGACTTCTAATTCACTTAGCAAAAATTCATGGGCATCATCTAGCATTTTCTTTTCACTTGCATTTAGTGCTTTCTCTTTCTTCATACGCATCAGGTCACGTACAACTTCAGCACCGTCTTGGATGCTACCCGTTTTTATTTTGTTTGTATTAATTGTATGCCGTTCTTTCCATGTCAGTATTTGATCTGATTTGCCATGCTGGAAAATGTGTATCACACTGTTTAATGCCAGTATATCTGTAACAGGTCTAATACGTGAACCCGACATTTTCCGTGTTGGAATCATCACTTTCATATGACTGATTGACATATTAATCACATAATACTGTTGTTTTTCATCAGAAAATTCTTTTTCTTCTATGGCTTCAATTATACCTGCTCCATGCATTGGATACACAATGTTATCACCAATTTGAAACATATCATCCACCTCCATATTAAGTACCTACTATAAGGGTACCACAAATCGATCCGAAATAATCAAATTTTTAATAATAACATGTTTATTTATTTTTTGTCAATAAATTTAGTTCTGAAAAAGAGAGATTTTTTTGAAGAAATTTTGGGTGTGATTGTTTTTTTATTATCCATGATTTTTGAACATATCCTCTAGAATCCTCGCTATAAGAAAAACAGGATATCCACCATTAAAAAAGACCAGCCATTGAGCTAGTCTTTCAAAATAGAATCCGATCATAATGTCGAAATATCAATGACAAACCGATAACGCACATCACTTTTCAGCACACGTTCATACGCTTCATCAACTTGACTTGCGTTGATCACTTCAATTTGTGGTGCGATATTGTGAGCAGCTGCAAAATCGAGCATTTCTTGTGTTTCTTGTATGCCTCCAACGAGTGAACCGGCAATGCTGCGACGGCCAGTAATCAATGAAAAGACGTGGAATTGATCTGGCTCAGGTGGTGCACCGACGTTCACCAAGGTTCCATCCACACGAAGTAGGGACAAATAGGCGTCTATATTGATATTGGCAGAGACTGTGTTGAGAATGAGGTCATACTGACCGGCTAGTGACTGAAAGGTATGAGGATCACTTGTAGCAAAATAATCCTTTGCACCAAATGACAGCGCCTCTTCTTTTTTATTCAAAGAGCGGCTCAATACCGTGACTTCAGCGCCAAGTGCACGTGCGAATTGAATGGCCACATGACCGAGTCCGCCCATCCCGACGATGGCAACTTTTTTACCTGGCCCTGCTTTCCAGTGCTTTAACGGTGAATAAGTTGTGATTCCAGCGCAGAGAAGAGGACTTGCGGCATCAAGGGATAGTTGATCTGGAATGCTGACGACAAAGCGCTCTGTCACGACAATCTTCTGACTATAGCCGCCGTAAGTCGGTTCCCCGTCATAATCGAGGTTATTATAGGTTTGGACGACCCCTTTCGTGCAATATTGCTCGTCTCCATTTTGGCAATATTCACAGGTGCCGCAGGAATCAACAAAGCAGCCAACACCTACACGGTCTCCGATCTGAAATTTCGTCACATCATCACCAACAGCGGCAACGACTCCAGTGATCTCATGACCCGGAACCATTGGGAAAATACCGCCGCCCCATTCATCAAAGGCACTGTGGATATCTGAATGACAGATCCCGCTAAATTGAATATCGATTAAAATATCATGTGGACGAAGCGCTCTTCGTTCAATGGTTGTCCGTTCAAAGCTCGCTTTTGCATGTGAAACACTTAAAACGTTTGAATGGTGCGTCTGACACATTCTTGATCATCCTTTCAAAAGTAAGATTCTTTACTTCTATACTGTACGTCTTAAAGTGAACTCTAAGTCAATAGAGAACCCTCTTCAAGCTTTTCAACATCCTTAAATAAAGAATTGAGCCAAAAGCATCTTGCGTTCTCTATCAAATTGGAGATGATGAGAAGAAGGAATTTCATAAGGTGAGAGAAGAAGAGAAGGGTGAAAACAATGAAAATAGCACAAGCCGCAAAGCAGCTCGATTTATCTACTGCTACGCTCAGATACTACGAGAATATTGGTTTAATTCGACCGATCCGGCGTGATGAAAACGGAGTTCGTGATTATGCTGAAGAGGATATTCAATGGATTGAATTTATCAAATGTATGAGAAATGCCGGTCTCTCAATTGATGCACTTCGAGAATATACGGCTTTATTTATCGAGGGCGAGGATCGTACCCTGTCCTCGCGGAAAAGTATTTTGGTCAATGAGAGAGAAAGACTTGTAGAAAAACAAAAGGAAATCGAAGAGACGATTAAGCGGTTAGATTACAAGATAGAAAGTTATGAAGATATTATCCACAGCTATGAACAAAAGCTAGTTCATCAACTAAAAACCAGCTCAATTTAAATGAAGAAAAACCTGTGACTTTTCACAGGTTTTGTGATGTGGTTATCTTTTTGTGTAACGCACCCAGTTATAATGTGCGTGGAGCGGTGTAACACCGTTATAGGAGCCGAGCCATTCATCGACACCTGCACCATTCCAGAGGTTCATCATAATCTTTCCTGGAGTTTGAGGGATTTGAGTAGTGGCAGTATGTTTTAATTGTCCATCTACATACCATTTAATCGAGTTAGGCTGCCAGTCAAATGCATACGTGTGATAAGAGTTTGCTGCATCAAAACCAAGGTTGACGATCTTTTCATGATTTCCTACACCATTGGTATAGTAGTTAAACTGAACCTTTGTCGTATCTTTTCCAAGAAATTCGATGTCAATTTCATCCCAAGGTGTACCATCAGTCGGTCCTGTATAAGTAAAGAACGAAGACACGATCCCAACATTTTTGGCTGGTTTCATGCTGACTTCATAAAGCCCGTAGCCATATGTTTGAGTGGAACGGTTTTCTCCGCAGTCAAACTTATTATAGGAGGGACTTGTGAGCGATAATCGCATTTCACCTAATGACGTCATGGAGACATTATTTGCACGCCACGTACAGTTAAACATGTTTCCATTCGAGTACCCATCGGCTTTTTGCCATAACCCCGTATTATAGTTGTTAAAAGGCTCGTAAAACGACTCGCCTGTTTGTGCCGAGGCACCCGCAGTAAATGTGGACAAACTCAAGACTAATCCAGTGACAAGCAGCATCAACATTCGTTTCAAACGGTAAGACATGTAGGCATTCCCCTCTCCTTTTTTGAAAGCGTTTTCTTAATTGATCATACATGATTCTCTCAAAATGGAAAATCGGTCTAATATATGATATTAAAGAGGATTTTTTGCTAGATTCTTCTCTTATTTCATAGGAAGTTACTAAAGAAAATGGTATAAACAGCAAAAGATCATCAAAAACTCATTCGTTAAAATTGAGTTTTTGATCTTTTTCATGCCATTTAATAAAGAATGATTGACAAAGCGGACAGTTGTCCGTAAGATAATATCGGGACAATTGTCCTAATGAGAATCAAAAGAGATGAGATTTAACACATAGAGATAAGTGCAATATGGATGAAGGTAAAGAAGGTGAGGCATCATGGAAAAGGATATTGGAAAGGAAATTGAAGAGGTCGCTTTTTCTTTGTTTCAGGAATTTGGCGTGGAAAATGTCAGCATGCATAAAATTGCCAAAACAGCTGGTGTTGGGCAGGGCACTCTTTACCGCCGCTATGCCAATAAAAGTGATTTGTGCCTTTCTATCCTTGGAGAAAGATTTGAACAACTGATCCCTGCGTTGCATCTTTACTTGAGCAAAATCAGTGACCAGCCGGTTCGTGAACGTTTGCGTTATGTGCTCGAAGAAATTCATCTCATCGTCGGTCATCATTTAGACTGGATTCGGATGCTTACAATCTCTGGGAATTTAGAACAGACAAGTAAAGTGTATGATTGTCATTACAGTCAATCGCTTAAACAAATCATTCGTGATTTGCTGGAGGAAGCAGAAGAAAAAGGGGAAGCGAACATACAGGATATTGAGCTGACGACATTATGTATGTCCTCTCCGATGACGCCTGAACTGATGTTTTATATTTGTGAATCTGGTTATTCAATCGAAAAAATCGCTCAATTCGCTGCAGAGAAACAGATTTTATCTGTTTTCAATAGACATTGAAGTGGCTCATTTCTGACCAGCCTGACTTCCTATGATTGATCTAAATTGAAAAAGAAAAGGAGCCAACCTACTATGAACAAACAGCAAGCAGCAGCTTCTCATATTCGAACGCTGCCCATTATTATCTCATTTATTACAGCTGGTTTTATTGGCTTGTTCAGTGAAACAGCACTAAATATGGCGCTGAGAAGCTTAACGTTAGACTTTGGTATTGAAGCAACGACAGCTCAGTGGCTGACAACAGGATATTTATTAACACTTGGTATTCTCGTACCAATTTCAGGACTCATTCTTCAGTGGTTTACAACAAGACAGCTTTTCATTACGTCGCTCATCTTTTCGATCATTGGAACATTTATTGCGGCGGTTGCGCCAGTCTTTAGTATTTTAATGGTGGCACGTGTCGTACAGGCAGTCGGTACAGCATTGCTTCTTCCATTGATGTTCAATACGATTTTGGTGATCATCCCGCCTCATAAACGAGGCAGATCAATGGGGATTATAGGTCTTGTGATCATGTTTGCACCAGCTGTTGGTCCAACAGTCTCTGGTCTTATTTTGAAATCGCTGACTTGGCATTGGATTTTCTGGATTTCACTTCCGTTATTAATAGCTGCACTCGTCTTTGGTTTTATCTTTATGCAAAATATTACGGAGCCAACAAGACCAAAAATCGACATTTTATCGATTGTGCTTTCAACCATTGGTTTCGGAGGAATTGTGTATGGCTTTAGCAGTGCCGGTGAAGGCGGCGGCTGGAGCAGTATGCATGTTATCGTTGCAATTGTAGTAGGTGTCATTGGGATTCTTGTATTCTCTCTCAGACAGTTGAATATGAAGGAACCGATGTTGAACTTAAGTCCGTTTAAATATCCGATGTTTGTCATTGGGTTACTGCTGATCTTAGTGTGTATGATGGTGATGCTGTCTGCTATGATGATTTTGCCATTGTATCTGCAAACATCCTTGGCACTAACGACATTTACAGCAGGTTTAATGCTATTGCCTGGTGGAATTATCAACGGTCTGCTATCTCCAATCATGGGTGGGCTATTTGATAAGTTTGGACCAAAATGGCTTGTGATTCCAGGGCTTGTCATTGTCGCAGCGACGATGTTTGGCTTCACGAATTTAAGTGTGAATACATCGATTGGATACATTGTGACCCTTCATATTACGTTAATGGTCGGAATTGCGATGATCATGATGCCTGCACAAACAAATGGATTAAATCAGCTGCCGCCAGAGCTATATCCGCATGGTACAGCGATTATGAATACATTGCAGCAGGTGTCAGGAGCTATTGGTACTGCGGTCGGTATTTCGATCCTTTCATCAGGGACCCGCAGCTTTATGGAAAATGTGGCTGATCCCGCAAATCCGATGAACCAGCTGCTCGCCTTTACAAATGGCGTCCAGCATGCATTTATCTTTGCTGTGATCATGACCGTCATTGGTTTGATCATCGCTTTCTTCATTAAACGAGTGAAAGTAGAACAGCAAGTTTCATAAAATAGATGAAAAGCACTGAGGACCTAGCGCCGCAGTGCTTTTTTGAATTGCCCAATGCTTGTTTCAAAGAGAGCGAAAATGGGGAGATAGATAAAAAGTGAACCAATGAGAATGTGCTGCTGATTCAGTAGAAGGAAAAGAGGAAAAAGGAACGAATGAGTTAGAAGAAATGAATAAGATAGGAGACTGAGATCATGAACTTAGAAGAACAAATCAAAATCGCTGCGTCATTACGTCAACCAGCTGAAGGTTCATTACCGAGTCAATCGGAACTAAAACCAGTCCATCCTCCTGAAGTAAACAAAATGGAATATGACATTCCAACAAGTGCTGGCGAAACAAAGGTATGGGTATTTAAGCCGGTCAACACATCAAAGCAGCCGCTTCCTGTTTTTGTGAATTTACATGGCGGAGGATTTATCCTAGGCAGTGCTGAAATGGATAACCACTGGTGTCCGGTCATTGCAGACCGAGCGCAATGTATCGTCGTCAATGTGGAGTATCAGCTTGCCCCAGAGCACCCTTTCCCGGCCGCTCTTCATGAATGCTACGATGTGCTGAAGTGGCTGTATGAACACCCTGATGAGCTTCAAATAGATCCCAAAGCAATAGCCATTGGCGGACATAGCGCAGGAGGAAACTTGGCAACGGCTGCTTGTCTCTTAAATATTCAAAAAGGGAACAAACTCCCGATTGTCTATCAAGTGCTTGATTATCCGCCGCTTGATTTAGCCACTGATCCAGCACAAAAACCAACGTTTGAAGAAGCGATCCCAGTTGAAATGGCGAGACTCTTTAATGCCTTCTATCTGCAAGGCCAAGATCCGCACAATCCGCTCGTTTCTCCGATCTTTGCCGATCGTTCATCCTTGGCACAAATGCCACCAGCTCTCGTTATCACAGCTGAAAGAGATTCGCTAGCTCAAGAAGCCGAACAATATGCGGAGAAGTTAAAAGAAGCAGGGGTAGATGTCAAGTACAGACAGTTTAAAGGAGTCCCTCACGCCTTCACGCATGCCGGAGATTTAGCAATAGCTGAAGAGGCTTGGCATCTGATGAGTGATCAATTGAAGAAGGCATTTGAATAAGATAAGAACAGTGATGTAAAAGCACAGAACCCAGCGGGTCTGTGCTTTTATTGTTGTTAAGTGAATGAAAAAGATCAGATATCTGCCTTCATTGTCGATATAATAGAAAGAATAGAAGACGACTTAAAAAAGGAGCGAATCTAATGGAAAAAGAGAAACTACAGGCATTTTGTCTTTCTTTAAAAGGAGTAACCCATGATTATCAGCCAGAATGGCAGGCAGATCGTTATCATATTGGTGGAAAGATGTTTGCTATGATGGGCGGAGATGCGAATCGAAAACCTGTCATCACTTTAAAATGTGACCCTCAACGTGCTGAAGAACTAAGAGAGGCGCATGAGGGGATTATTCCGGGCTATTATATGAATAAGACTCATTGGAATTCGATTTACCTTGATGCGGACATTCCATCTTCATTTGTAGAGGAGTTAATCGAACATTCCTACCAATTGGTTTTTCAGAAATTAACAAAAAAATCTCAACATGACATCCTCCAACATGATGAATGAAGTGAGACAAGTTAATAAACCCTGTGATTCTCTTCAAAATTGACTAGAGCGAAGTGCTGTCGTTATAATTTAACCAGTTAGAAGACGTTAATAGGGGGATATAATTGAGCTATACAGTCATTACAGGAGCAAGTTCAGGTATTGGGTATGAGGCGGCGCTAGCCTTTGCAGCACGAGGCAAAAACCTTATTTTAGCTGCACGCCGGCTCGAGAAACTCCAAGAACTGAAGAAAGAGATTCTTGATCAATATCCCGAGATCAAAGTAAACATACAGTCTGTCGATTTAACCGACATGGAGCAAGTGTATTCATTTTATGAATCGTTGGCTGAATATGAGCTTGACACCTTCATTAATAATGCAGGGTTTGGCCATTTCGGTTCAATAGGAGAACAGGATGTAAGTAAAATTGGGGATATGCTTCATCTGAATATCGAAGCCTTAACGATTTTATCCACTTTATTTGTTCGTGATTATGAGCAAGTAGAAGGGGCTCAGCTGATCAACATTTCTTCAAGAGCGGGCTATACAGTCGTCGGCAATGCCGTCACCTATTCAGCCACGAAGTTTTACGTGAGTGCCTTTACAGAAGGACTGGCACTAGAGTTGAAAGAAAAAGGAGCTAACTTACAGGCAAAAGTATTAGCGCCTTCCGCGACAGAATCAGAATTTGCAAAGCGTTCATTAGATGTAGACCAATTTGAATATGAAGGCAATATCAAGAAATATCATACATCAAAAGAAATGGCAGGTTGTCTGCTCGAGCTTTATGATCATGAAAAAACAGTCGGTATTGTTGACGGCAAGACATTCGACTTTGAATTGAAAGACCCGATTTTTTCACATGCAAGTCCAAGTATGAAATAGAAATGACACATCACTGAGGGCAGATTTCCTCGGTGATTTTTTTATGGCATGACTGACTGTGTGGTAACCACATGGTTTAGAATGTGTACACAAGGAGGGAATCTAGTGACGTATGTAACAAGTGGAGAAGTATGTAAGCTATTAAACATCACAAAGTATACGCTTCGTCATTATATAGAACAGGATCTCGTACGCCCTGCGAAGGTCGCTCAAAATGGATACCAATTATTTGATGAAAAAGAGATTTACACCCTTTATCAAATCCTCTTCTTAAAAAAGGCGGGCTTCTCTTTAAAAGATATAAGCGAGACCTTTTTGAATGAACAAAGTATCACTCTGTCCTACCAAGAAATGCTGGATCAGGTCGAGAAGCAAATACAGGAACTAAGCGAAGTGAAACAGCGTCTGGAGCATATGCTGTCGATTCAAAACAGCCTTCAGCTTAATAAAACAACCATCCAAGATCGGCCAATTCGGTATTTAAAACAGATCCCGCATCATCTTCTAAAGGGTGAAACAGAGCTGGACTTTAAACAAATCGTTCATCAAAAGGAGCTGGATTTGTCTCTTTTTGAGGAGAGATATTATGTGATCAATCTGCAAGATGACACAACAATTTCTTATTATGTATCAAATGAACGTGATTATGATGTGAGACTGGATGCAGGTTCTTACGCGGTCAAAAGCTTTTTAGCTGGAGATGAAGAGAAGGTCATTGAAGAAATTGAGGCTTTTCTACATGAAGTACCTTTTACACAAGAGAGTGCACAACCTTCTTCTATCATCTTATATGAGAATGTACCAGTCTCTGTCACGTACCAAAATTCAATGGTGTACACAGTTGAACAAGGAGCGGGGAATAGAAGATGAAAAAAAGGATTTGGCTGATCATCGCAGCAGCAGTACTCATTTTCATCGCAGCATTTGTAGTTTATGAAAACAGCTTTGCTATGAATGAAAAGGAAGTCGTCATTGAGACTGAAAATGGGACATTATCAGGTATCGTGACCACGCCTAAGAAAGCGCCAATCAAAGGAGTTGTGCTTTTTGTACACGGGGATGGTCCTCAAAATGCCACATATGACGGAGGATACAGACCCTTAATGGAACGCTTTGCAAAGCAAGGCTATGCATCTATATCATGGGATAAGCCCGGGGTGGGTCAATCAGAAGGAAATTGGCTCCATCAATCCATGGAGGATCGTGCAAAAGAAGTAGACAATGTGATCAAATGGGCGAAAAAAGAGCCTGATCTTCAATCAAAACAAATCATCTTATGGGGAGCAAGCCAAGCAGGCTGGGTGATCCCAAAAGTAATGGCTGATCGAACAGATATCACAGCCTCCATTCTTGTCGGGCCTGCTGTCAATTGGATGAGACAGGGAAGGTACTATACACTTCAAACATTAAAAGAAGCGGATGCATCTAAAGAACAAATTCAAAAAACACTCAAAAAAGAAGATGAGCAAAACAAATTATTAGTAGAAGGCGCAGCATTTCGCACATATCAAAAGAAAACGGACGATCAAGAGATGACAAAAGATCGATTTGAATTCATTCAAAAGAACATGAAAGCCGATGCCACTTCAGATATCAAGTGCATCCAATCACCGACCTATTTGGTTTTGGCGCAGAATGACCGAAATGTAGATTCTGCTGAAACAAAAAGGATCTACGAAAAAGAAGTAGCACCTAAATGGTTGCATGTTCAAACAATTAGAGGCGTAGAGCATTCAATGCTGAATCCGCTCATTCATCATTCAAATACCCTGGTCACATTAGCAGCGATCGCCGCACCGAAAGACTTCCTGCTTAGCCAAGCGTACTTGGATCACTGTGAAAACATACTAGAGCAGCTAAAAACACCTTTGCATTAGGTGTTTTTTTCATGCGTTCTTTGATAAAACAAAGAATCAAAGATCCAGTAGATGAGACTGCTCATGATGACGATAGGCACAGATGCCGAGCTCCCAATACCATCAATGACAAAAAGCATGACAACCATTGCAATCAGTAAATAAGCGGCTAAATAAAGAGGATGGAAAGCCTTTGGTTGCAAAGAAAACAACAACTGCAAAGGAACCGCAAAAACGAAATAATAAACAAAAAAGATGGGAATGTAAAATACCAGGAACGCAGGCTCTCCCTGAATCGGTGGATAGAAGCATACGAACAGACTGAGTAAAATCGAACTAAGGAATAGTGTTATTAGGATTTTGTGAAATGATTGAAGCATTTGCAATACGTATACTCCTTTTTTGTAAAATTTACTATATTTTATCATAAATTGATGATCTAGTATTGTTTACTTTTATTGATTGAACAACCTCAATATCTCCTCTTTTAAAAGTAAAGTTAGGTATTTAGATGTAAATAAATGATTGTGATAATGACCATTTTTCCTTTATTTGGTTCTGTATCTTTCGCCTCATGCCGATGAATGAAGGAATGGTATAAAGTAAACCCTATAGAAAGAGATCTAGCTTTGAATCCATCACATTTAAGAAGAGAGATGATCGAATGAACGTAACAAAATGGTTAGGTGCTGTCCTTCTTTCTGTTTTATTACTGTCGACAGCAGCTTGTGCCAATACAAGTACCCAAGAGAAAAATCAAAGCGAAAAAGAAAGCGCAACTAATCAATCAAAGGACAAAACGACAGCCGTAGAAACAGGGAATAAGTCCTTATCTAATATTAAGGTATTAGCGACAGGCGGGACGATTGCTGGCAGTTCGAACAGTGATACAGATACGACAGGATATAAATCCGGTTCACTTGGCATCGATAAAGTCATTGCTTCAGTTCCTCAGCTAAAGGATATTGCAAACGTTACCGGTGAGCAGGTAGCGAATGTTGGCAGTGAAAATGTTGATAATGCCCTTCTTTTAAAATTAGCCAAACGAGTGAATCAACTCTTAAATGATGATCAGGTGGATGGCATAGTCATCACGCATGGAACAGACACACTTGAAGAAACAGCTTACTTTCTACATCTGGTTGTCAAAAGTGATAAGCCAGTTGTGGTCGTTGGCTCAATGAGACCAGCGTCTGCTATCAGTGCGGATGGTCCGCTGAACTTGTATCATGCTGTCAAAATTGCCTCTATAAAAGAAGCAAAGGGCAAAGGTGTCATGGTCACGTTAAATGACCGAATTGCATCAGCTCGATTTATTTCAAAGACAAACACGACCACAACCGATTCCTTCAAGTCTCTTGAGCATGGCTACATTGGAGAAATTGCTGGTGAAGTGGTTTCCTTCTATAACGAATCAACAAGAAAACATACGACTGAAAGTGAATTTGATGTATCAAAAATAAAAGAATTACCGCAAGTTGATATTTTATACGGCTATCAAAATGATCATAAATACATGTATGATGCAGCAGTAAAAGCAGGAGCGAAAGGCATTGTCGTTGCCGCAGCAGGAAATGGAACGATGTCAACAGAAGCCATCAAAGGGGCAACAGATGCAGTGAAGAAAGATGTGGTCCTCGTGAGATCAAGCCGTGCGGGAAATGGAATTGTGACCCACGAAAAAATGGATGATGAACATCACTTTGTGTCATCGGATTCATTAAATCCACAAAAAGCACGCATTCTGCTTATGCTCGCTCTAACGAAGACAAAAGATCCAGATAAAGTACAGACATATTATGAAAAATATTAATGAAGAAAGGGACCCGAAGTTTCGGGTCTTTTTTTATGCATGTTCCTGATGATACTTTTCAGCACGTGTTTTTAAAGAGAGTAAAATATCTCGCCATATATCGTCTACATCTGTAAGAAAATGTCCCGCTTGATCTATATAATAGGTTTTGACGTTTGGAATCGTTGGAGCCACTTTTTCTATTTCTACAAATGGAGCCATCGTATCCTCTTTTCCATGCCATACATCAACAGGAATTTGTATATCTTTCATATCGAATGCCCATGGCTGCGAGAGCAAATATGGTTCATGAATACATTCATCCACCGATTGACGAGTGGCTTCGTGTAAATGCATCATCATCATCTCGAGCTGCTCATCGGTTTGAAGGAATTGACGGTCCCATGGATGTAAATGTTTGTTCCCATTTTTGGCCAGTTTCTTAAATTTCTCTGGTTTTTTCTCAATCATTTTTTTCTGGGAACGATAGCTTGCTTTCAATAGCCAAGGGAACTTCTTACTGAGGAAAAAAGCCAATTTGTTCTCTTTCAGCATACTTTTAGGCGGTTTTCCGTCCTGAAAAGGAGTTGTACTTGAGATCAAAGCGGCTGAAAGGACTCGATTCGGCAATTGGTAGGCACAGCCAGCAGCGAATGCGCCGCCTCCAGATACACCCATCACTGAAAAATGGTGAATGCCTAGATGATCTGCTACTTCCAGCACGTCTTTTGCCCAGTCTAAAATCGTACGGTCAGGTTGAGGGGTAGATAAACCAAATCCAGGTCTGTCTAGACAGATGAGGCGAACACCGAGCTCTTTAGAGATTGGGTCATCATCTAAAAACATGACTCTTGATCCAGGTGTTCCGTGAAAAAAGAATACTGGAAACCCTTCAAGATCACCGTATTCACACAAACCAATATGACGTCCATCTTGTAAATGAATCCTACCCATATTTTCATCCCCTTAATAGTTTATCTAGCTTAAATGTTGATGGGAGAAACACCGAATTAAGGCGCTTCTTTTGCAATCTGATAGATTTTTTCGTATAGAGATAATAATGTTTTTAAATCTTCTTTTGGAAGCCTTGCATAGTATTTTTGAATAAGGTGCAATTGAATTTCTTCCGTATTCTTGTGATAGTCATGACCCTTTTGAGCAAAATCAACAATGATTTCTCTTCGGTTATGTGGATTAATTTCTCGTTTGACATAGCCAAGCTGCTCAAGCTTTGATACAAGCTGGCTAGCGGCACTTGCCGAAATTGAAAAGTAATCAGCTAGTTCGTTGATTGTTCTCGTTTTTGTCCGTAATAATTCAAGTGTCAGCTCTTGTTTGGCTGATAAATCTGCATACTCATGTTTTAAAAATCGTTGATACTCTTCTACATAGATAGAGCCTAGTGCATTTGAGTATTCAATGATTTTTTTACCGTAATGAATGATTTCCTCATCCAATGACATCACCTCTATTCTATTATAGGCAATCCTTATTGTTAAGTGAAGTTAAATATTAAGAATTATTAAACGATGAGAGGGCATAAATGACCGTATTGTTTGTTTTCACATGATTCACTCCTTATGAATTCGATGACTTTTTCATTGTATTTTGAAAAAGATCCATTTATAATAAAAAAATAAACCAACTGGTCGGTTTTGATTTGTCCTTGCAAAGAAAAGCAAGGTAGAAGGGATTGTGAAAGATGACAAGTACACAAAGCGGGGCTGGAAAGAGCGAGAAGACGAAGCAAAAAATCGTCACCGCTTCTCGTGATTTATTTGCGAAAAAAGGATATTCAGAAACATCCGTGCGGGATATTCTAGAGGCTGCTGAGGTTAGTAAAGGCAATCTCTATCACCATTTTAAAGGAAAAGAGTTCTTGTTCCTTCATATCATGGAAGAGGATCACCGTTTGATGATGGAGACGTGGCATCAGGAGAAACAAACGATGCACCGGGCCATTGATAAGCTCGCCGGATTTGCAGAGCTGCTCAGTCAAATGGGGATTAACTACCCATTAATGAGAGCGAGTGAGGAATTCTGTGCAAGTGCCTTTACATCAGACGAGGTCATGGAACGGCTGAACAAGATTGATGCCGATTTTGATGATGTGATGAGAGACATCTTACTTGAAGGAAACGAAGATGGCAGCTGGTCAATTCAGCATGTGGAGTCAAAAGTGAAAATATTACTTTCCGTTTTTTACGGATTAGACGTGTTATATAAAAGTGACACCATCCAACAGAAGAAAGAGTTACAAAAAGAGGCGATCTCATTGTTTATTCACGGAATCAACCATCATGAGTAACAAGTGAGTCAGTAAAGGAGAAACAAACATCATGCAAAAACCGATTCGTGAGCAAAAAGCTGTACTCGTTATTTTATTAAGTAATATATTTATTGCGTTTTTAGGCATCGGTCTCATCATTCCTGTCATGCCGCTATTCATGAATGTAATGCATCTAACAGGGAGTACGATGGGATACCTTGTGGCGGCATTTGCCGTGGCTCAGCTCATTGCTTCACCTATTGCAGGGAGATGGGTAGACCGCTACGGAAGAAAGATTATGATTGTGTCAGGACTGTTTCTATTTGCGTTATCAGAACTCGTCTTCGGTCTTGGGACACACGTGTATGTGCTGTATTTTGCAAGGCTGCTAGGCGGCATTAGTGCGGCATTTATCATGCCGGCTGTCACTGCTTATGTCGCAGATATCACGACCGTTCAAGAAAGATCAAAGGCAATGGGCTATGTGTCAGCGGCCATTAGTACCGGTTTTATTATTGGCCCGGGCATTGGCGGATTTATCGCAGAATATGGCGTACGCCTGCCATTCTTCTTTGCAGCAGGGATTGCGTTTATTGCCGTCATTTCGTCTATGTTTATGCTGAAGGAGCCATTAACAAAAGAAGAGCGAGCGAAACAAATGGGTCAAGTGAAGGAATCTACTTTCTTTAAAGATTTGAAAAAATCGATTCATCCAAGCTATCTCATCGCCTTTATCATTGTGTTTGTCCTCGCTTTTGGACTATCTGCGTATGAAACAGTCTTTAGCTTGTTTACAAATCATAAGTTTGGATTTGGACCAAAAGATATTGCCGTCATCATTACCGTCAGCTCGATTGTGGCGGTCATCATCCAAGTACTTGTGTTTGGTAAACTGGTTAATGCCCTAGGGGAGAAAAGAGTCATTCAGCTATGCCTGATTGTCGGAGCGGTCCTTGCTTTCGTTTCGACAGTCGTTTCAGGCTTTTTGGTTGTACTGATTGTCACATGTGTCATTTTCCTTGCGTTTGATTTATTGCGACCAGCATTAACGACCTTCTTATCCAAAATCGCTGGAAACCAGCAAGGATTTGTCGCAGGGATGAACTCCACCTACACAAGCCTAGGTACGATTTTCGGCCCAGCACTTGGCGGCATTTTATTCGATCAAAATATACATTTCCCATTTCTATTCGCAGGTGTTGTCTTATTTCTCGGATTAGGCTTAACCCTTATTTGGAAGGGGAAGGCAGAAGAGCCTGCGGCAGAATAACAGACAAGAGACCTTTATTGAGGTCTCTTTTTTTATGACTGTGGCTTCAGACGATTCAATGCCTGTGCCATTTTTTGATTTTGATGCTTTTTGTAAAACAGAAAGGCGATGATATGACCAGTCAGTGTCAGAAAGGCAATGCCGTTGAAATAAGGCATAATCAATTGCAGTAAAGCAGTCGAATATAACGCGGCCGCCCCTAATTGAAAGGCTAAATTGATGGCGGTGGAGATGAGAATGTTGACAGGTGCAGGGATGGTAAAGTAGTTCCACAGTTAAGGGTAAAAAGAGTCACTGCATGCGCGCAGCTTTTTATTTATAATGGAAGGAAAGAACATGTTCGTGAAAGGAGGGAGCACTTTGCATCTCTTGGAGAAGCAAAGGTCACCATCGATGAAAGAAGGAATTCGTCAGATCGACCCGGCATATCCAGTGTTTGTAGATGCGGTCATGGATGGTTTCATACAAGGGCATCTTTATGTAGATGATGTAGAGCACCCTCTTGTTTTTTTTCTTGAAGCTGCATGCGGCATTTATTATGTTGCAGGCAAGAGAGAAGCGGAGCTGTCACGCTGCTTGGCCTTCATTGTGGATGTTTACGAAAGACAGAGAAGACAAAACGGCCGGTTTACCGTATTTTCAGCGAATCAATCAACAGATGTGATGATGAAAAAATGTCTTGGTTCACATCTAAATGAGATGGAAAGACATGCGTACGTTTTTCCGCAGGCACATTCTTATGTCCATGTGCCTCATCCGGGCTATAGAGTAGAGCGGACAAATGAACAGGTGATCAATGCAAGCAGGGCTTTTCCTCCTAGCTATTACGAAGCCTATTGGGGGAGAGCGGCTTGCTTTCTATCAAAAGGAATCGGAGTGGCCATCTTAGATGGAGAGAACGTGGTGAGTGAATGTGTCTCCATTTTTTCAAGTGAAGATCGTGTGGAGATCGATATTTGGACAGAAGAAGCCTGCCGGGGGAAAGGTTTGGCGCAGCTGGCAGGTCAGCAGATGATCAGGAGCTGTCTTGAAAATAAGAGGACACCGCATTGGGATTGCGATGTCCATCACCTAGCTTCGATCAAACTGGCAGAGAAGCTAGGCTTTCAGCGGACAAAAACCTATCGAGTGTTTTATGGCTCATGATGAGAAGGTTTTGAGATACCAAGCATCCATCGCAGAATGCTCAGAGCCATCAATCGGTTCAGAGAGAAGAGAAAAGCCATATCGCTGATAAAGGCCGGTGGCTGCAGTTAATTCCTGGCGGGTTTCTAAATAACATGCTTCGTAGTATGTAGAGGCATATTGCAGCGCCGTATCCATCAGTTTTTTGCCCGCACCTTTTCCTTGTGCTTTTGGACTTAAATAAAGCTTTTGTAATTCACAGATGTCGTTTGTAAATGGAGCAATGCCTACGCCGCCTACAATGTCACCATTCTCTTCAGCAATCCAATAGGCTGCATGAGTCAATGATTGATAGTATTCGAAAAGCTGGTCAAGGTGGGGATCAGTGTAGGCGGTTCCTTCAATCGCCAAATTCGCCGATTCTAGTGACTGGCGGATAATCGCTGCGATATACGGATTGTCTTTTTGCTCAATGGGTCTAATGATCATTGGTAGTACCTCCATTGTTATAAGATAAAAAAGAGAATGGGAGTGAAATAACATGTTTTGGCTGCAAAGCGCTATTTTTACAATCGTTGTATTGTGTCTCTCATGGTGGGCAGGGAAAAGACGCAGACACCGTCATGCGGGGCTAATCCTCCCTATATGCTTCATTCTATTTGGATTGGTTTTATTGATATCCAGTTTCTTCATTGGCAGATGGGAAGGCATGGCGCTTAGTATATCAAGCATCTCTATCGTTCTCTCTTCCATGATTTGTTTGACCATCGTCACAGCGATTCAATTTTTTAAAAAAGATGACCCTTCTTAAGCGGGGGCATCTCCACTGTTCATCTGATTGTATTCTTCACGAAGGATGCCCATGATGATCACATCTGAGTAGGTACCATTGAAATAGAGTGCTTGGCGTCTTTTCCCTTCATATTGAAATCCGGCTTTCTCATAGCTTCTGAAGGCTCTTGGATTATGGGAAAAGACTTCGAGTTCAAGACGATTGAGTTCTAATGTATCAAAGGCGAATGCTTGAACCATCCGGACAGCTTCTGTACCATAGCCCTTTTGGAAATGTTCTGGTCCATGAAGCGCAATGCGGAAGCTTGCCGTATGATTAATTGGATCAATGTCCACAATCGCCGCATCCCCAATCATTTCTTTCGTGTCTAGCAGACAAATGGCGAAATCTCGTCTGCTGTCATCTTGTAAAAATCGGGTATAGGCTGAACGAATCTCTTCTAGTGTGAACGTTTTGCGTGTGCCAGTCATATAAAGAGTTTCTGCATGCTGGCATCCTCTTTGAATACCAGGATAATCCTGCTCTTCGATCGGTCTCAAAAATAAGCGGGTCATGACGGATCACCCTCCTCTATATATCGAGAAATTTCAATTAAATTCAGATCAGGATCACGGATATAAACAGATTCAATCGGACCTAATGTACCTGTGCGCCTGACTGGCCCTTCTTCAATAGGAACCACTTGCTTGCGGAGGTGCAGCAGCAGACTATCCATATCTAAATCGGTGATAAAGCACAAATCACTAGAGCCAGGAAGTGGGTGAGCCGCTGCCCGCTCAAATTCATGACCAGCTTCATGAAGGTTGATCTTCTGTAAACCAAAACGAAGCGCTTTACGGCCTTCTCCAAAGGTTTCTTCCTTCATTCCTAATACGTTTGTATAAAAGCGAATGGTGTCCTCCATATGTTGTACAGTCAACACGATATGATCAAGTCGTCGTATCATCAGTCTCTCCTCCAAGTATGATCATTGATTGAACTGACTTTATTATATCATTACCTGAAGAGGATACCTTATTGAATCACGGTGTTGAAGACATGAAAATGGAAGATGGCAAACCCTTGTATCCTTTGTCTTTCCTTTCTGATACAATGGGGATAGAATATATGTTCTTATTTAGGGTAAGGAGTGATGGGATTGAGTCAGAAAAGGAAGCTGCTTTTTTATGGGGCGATGAGTATCGATGGCTATTTAGCGAGAGAGGATCACCGGCTCGATTGGCTAATAGGGACAGAGGGTGAAGAAGATACGAACTATGATGACTTTTATGCGTCAGTTGATACGCTGATCATGGGGCGCAATACATATGAACAGGTTCTTCAGCTGTCACCAGATGAGTTTCCGTATGAAGGAAAGACTTGTTATATCATGTCACGTACTTTACAAGACAGTCTGAAAGGAACTCATATCATTCGAGAAGATATCTTATCATTTGTGAAAAAATTAAAAGATGTACCAGGTCAGCATATCTGGATTGTCGGCGGCGGGGAACTGCTTCAGTCTTTCATAAAAGCAGGATTGGTTGATGAGCTTTACCTTCAAATCGCACCTGTCATGATTGGGAGAGGCATTCCTCTGTTTTCCCCAGCGGATATGGAATCCAGGTTTTCATTAAAAGAAGTACGACAATACAAGCAGATAGCTGAAATGCATTTTGTCTTAAAAGAAGAGGATCACTGACCTGAGGTGGTCTTTTTTTTATGAAACAAACTCGTTGACAATAAAATATCCTAGTGTTAGGATAAATTTATCCTAGTTTTAGGATTTCTTGAAAAAAGGAGTAGTTGCCATGGTGCAGCATGAATATGAATTAGACTTAAGGCTATTCCGCGTGTGGATGAAAGCCTATCAAGCTCTTTTTACAAATATCCAAACAGACATTGAACGTTATGATATCGGATTTGAAAACTTTCAGATCCTTGAATTGCTCTATAGTAAGGGGCCGCATCCTGTCCAAAAAATCAGCGACATCCTGTCAATCCCAAGTGGAAGCATGACATATGTCGTGAACAAACTAGAAAAACAAGAGCTGGTGAAAAGGCAATGTGCACCCTCTGATAAACGTGTATTTCATGTATTGCTGACGGAAAAAGGAAAGCAATTGTTTGACGACATTTTTCCTAAACACACTGCTGTCATTTCGCAAAATCTATCCTTTATTGAAAAAGAAGAAAAAGAACGGCTCATTGAATTACTAAAAAAAATCGGTTTAGGTGCAAAACAACTTCACGAAAAGGGGAAACAAGATGACACTCAGCTTTGATACATTGGTACGTGAAAGACGATCCGCATCAAACTTTTTGCCAAATATCTCGATTTCGAGAGAAGAGCTTAACAGCATTTTTGAAGAGGTCAAAATGGCACCATCTGCTTTTAACTTACAGCACACACAATATGTCGTCGTCCAAACAGAAGGTCTCAAAGAACAAGTAAGAGAAGCTGCATTTGGACAATATAAAGTGCATTCCGCCTCAGCAGCAATTATTGTACTTGGAGACCCAAATGCTTATCAGCAAGCGGGGAACATCTATGAAGGTCTGAAAATGCTTGGCATTTTAAACACGCAGCAATACGAAGAAATGGTCAGAGAGACGATGAGCTTTTATGAACAGAGAGGAGCGGATTTTCAGAAAGAAGAGGCGATCCGCAATGCTTCATTATCTGCGATGCTGTTTATGCTCGCCGCCAAAAACAAGGGATGGGACACGTGCCCAATGATCGGTTTTGACCCTGAAGCAATGAAAAAGGTGTTGAACATCGATTCGGATTTGGTTCCTGTGTTAATGATCACACTCGGAAAAGAAAAAGTAGAGAGCAGACAAGCGAGAGGCTACCGAAAGCCTGTCTCTGAATTTGTGACATATTTATAAGATAGGGGGTTCCACTCATGGAACTAGGAATTAGTACATTTGTAGAAACAACACCTGATTTTCAAACAGGAAAAACAGTCAGTCACGCACAGCGTATTCGAGAAGTAGTCGAAGAAATTATTTTAGCAGATCAAGTCGGCCTTGATGTATTTGGAGTGGGTGAGCATCATCGACAAGATTTCGCTGCATCGAATCCAGCTGTCGTCTTAGCGGCTGCGGCAACACAAACAAAGAATATCCGCCTGACAAGTGCAGTGACAGTCCTTTCATCAGCAGATCCTGTTCGTGTCTTTCAGGATTTTGCAACATTAGATGGACTATCCAACGGGCGTGCAGAGATCATGGCAGGCCGTGGTTCATTTATTGAATCATTCCCGCTCTTTGGCTATGACCTGAATGATTATGAAGAATTATTTGAAGAAAAGCTTGATTTGCTGCTCAAATTACAGCAGTCCGAGCGTGTCAAATGGAGCGGAAAGCATCGCCCATCTATTCAAGATGTTGGGGTATATCCAAGACCCGTTCAAGATCCGCTTCCAATTTGGATCGGCAGTGGGGGAAACCGTGAATCTGTTGTACGTGCTGGATTATTGGGGCTGCCGCTAGTACTTGCTATCATTGGCGGGAGTCCTAGACAGTTCGCACCGCTTGTACAGCTGTACAAGCAAGCGGCAGTGCACGCTGGACATGACCCAGAGAAATTAACCGTAGCGTCACATTCGCATGGATTTGTTGCGGAAGAAACAGATCTTGCAGCAGACCAATTCTTCCCTTCCACACAGCATGTGATGAACACATTAGCAAGAGAGCGAGGCTGGGGTCCATATACTCGTTCTACATTTGATGCAGCGAGAACGTTAGAAGGCGCCCTGTATGTAGGAGATCCAGATGCAGTGGCAGAGAAAGTGATTCACCTTAGAAAAAATGTAGGAATCACGCGTTTTATGCTTCATGTACCGGTTGGTTCCATGCCGCATGATCAAGTATTAAAAGCCATTGAGTTATTTGGAAAAGAAGTCGCTCCTAAAGTAAGAGAAGAGATTGCCCGCTGGGAAGCAGAGCAAGCATAACGAAAAAGGTCGATCAAGCCTATGCACTTGATCGACCTTTTTGATGCTTAAGGATCAATAACACAAGGTTTCACTGTAGGACATGAAGCAGCAGAAGCAAGTGGTGTGGTCGTCAAGGTGAAGAGGAAAACAAGTTGAAAACAGATGAGCCATTTTTTCATGAAATCACCTCCGTTCACAATTGTTTGACGGAATGAGATGAGGATAAAAGCATAGAAGTATAGAACACTCTCTATCCAACATAAGACAATCATATCATAATTTTCAAAAAAATGAAAAAATAACTTATAAAAGGACTAAATTATGGTATGGTTAATATGTTCAACAAAAAAAGGGAGGGATTTTTTTTATGAAAAAGGTCATGTCTTCAGTTTTGGTTGGAGCAATTGTCTTAACAGGTGCCGGGGTCACAGCTGCTCCAGTGGAAGCAAAGGAGCAAACAAAAAGTGAAATAACCGTTCAGGCGAGTCGAACTGTCTCAGAAACAAGAACGTATACGACCTCGAACATCCCAGAAAGTATTGTCTATGCAAAGGATGGCTGGGTCGGTATTTTAAAACAAACCTCTATTGAAGAATTAGGATTAGGAAAATACAGAGTCACATTTACTGGAACGGTTGTACGTGATCCGGGATTTAATTAAATAAAACGCAAAGCTGACAGGTGGACAAGCCTGTCAGCTTTTTTCATGAGGATAATAAAGAATCATTTGCAGCCGTACCATTTGTTCTCCGGTTTGTTTATATGCATGCGAACGGTCCGCTTTAAAACGAATGGAGTCGCCGGCCTTTAAGCTGTACTGCTCATCACCAATGGATATATCAAGCGCTCCCTCAAAAACAGTGATCAATTCCTCTGTTCCGCCAATATGTTCATTCGCATGCAGCGACCCGCCAGGATCAATTTCTACTCGGTACACTTCAAATTTTCCCCGGTCATCAAAGGGAAAAGTCGTATACACGCGATATCTCCCGTCATCTTCCGTTAAAATCTGTGCATCTTCCTTGCGTACCACCTTGATTTCAGGCTGTGGTGCGTAAATGAGCTCACTAAAAGACACCTTTAATCCGTTGGCGATTTTCCACAAAGTCGTGATGGTAGGGGTTGATTCTCCTCTTTCAATTTGTCCAATCATGGTTTTACTGACACCAGTTAATTCTGCCATCTTTTCTAGGCTTAATTTTTTTTGATCTCTAAGAAGCCTCACATTTTTAGAAATAATCGATTGTACATCTTCCATGAAAAAACTCCTTTCTCTATTTACTTTATAAAGACCAAACGTTACAATAAAACGTAACATACGTAATAAAGTAATTAAAGTCTTAATAACGCACGAGGGAGGCGGCAACTTGATTCTTTCTATGTTGATCTATGCTTTTGTGAGCAGCTTTACCCCGGGGCCAAACAACATCATGGCCATGGTCTTTACGAATAAGTATGGGGTCAAGCAAACATTTCGATTTTGTTTAGGTGTGGGTATCGGATTTCTCGTCATTTTGTGTTTGAGTTGCTTCTTTAATATCATTCTTTATCAAGTGATGCCGAAAATAGGCTGGGTCATGGCGTTCATCGGAGCCGCATACATGATTTATTTAGCTGTCAAAATCATGAAAAGTAAAGGCGGGGATGACGAAACCCTTGACCGCTACAATCATTTTGTTCCTGGTATGATGCTGCAATTTATCAACCCAAAAGCGATCTTGTATGGGTTGACCGTGATTTCAACCTTTGTTTTGCCATATGGACAATCTAATATGCAGTATGTGATATGGACATTGATTCTCGCACTTATTGGCTTTCTCGGTACATTCAGCTGGAGCCTATTTGGCTCTTTATATAAGCGCTTTTTGACTGCTTACGAAAAACCGTTCCAGTTTGTCATGGGGCTGCTTCTGATATACAGTGCGATTTCAATGGTATGGGGCTATGTGATGTAAGTAGTCAGAAGCTTGGCCTCTGCCTGCCCATCACAACAGTATTGTAATAAAGTCCATCTGCCAGACGTTTATCATTTTTTAATACCCCTTCAATCAGAAAGCCATGGTGCTCATATAACCGAATGGCTTTTTGGTTCGTTTCCAGCACTTGAAGTGACATCTTCTGGATGCCTTGCTGATCAGCCCAGTCAATAGAAGCGGCTAAAAGCTCTTTGCCAATGTGATAGCCCCAGGCATCCTTTTGTATGGCGATGCCAAATGTCACTTTGTGAGCAGAGCGCTTGAGTGAATGTCCCTCACATCTAGAGAAACCGACAATCTCTCCTTCAATATCAGCGACCAAAAATAAATGCCTGCTTTGTTTGGCATCCTCTTGAATCAAAACCTCAAAATCTTTTTCATGAAGAAAGGCTTCGCCTGGTTCACGGTCTAAATATTCTGTTTCACCATCAATTTTCAGTCTGAGAGCTGATAACTGCTTGGCATCGCCAATTGCAGCAGACCGAATACGATAGGTCAAACCACGAACGGTGAATATGTTTTCAGAGATGATCATTGAACAGAGCACCAACCTTTCTTTCCATTATGTCTATCATACCTGAAACGTGTACATTGCAGGTTAAAGCTTTTAAGCCTGTCTTATAGATAAGTATTTTTTAATCCAGCTGACCCTGTCTGGATCTTCATGATTTAGACTGAGAACTTAAATAAGCTTCTCTCACAACTGTTAAAAAGTGGTCAGCGACGGTTGATGTATCATCTTGTCTCCATGAAACATATAAATTTACTTTTGGTGTAGTTTCTTGGATTTTTCTATAAACAACCCCTGCGCGTTTTACGCTTTCTACTGAGGATGGAACCACAGAGATTCCCATTCCTGCAGCAACTAAATTAACAATCGTATGCATTTGAATAGCTTCCTGAACTACGTTTAAACTTATGCTATTTTCCCAAAAGTAGCTGATAATTAAATCATAAAATGCTGCACCTAGATGACGTGGAAACATGATAAATGGTTCATTGGCTAATAAATGAATTGGAACTTTGGGAAATGAAGCTAAAGGATGATTTTCTGGCAAAACCAAGCTTAATGATTCCTCACAACAAATTTCTGAGGTAAGTATCTTATTATTTTGGTTAGAACGAATAAATCCTATTTGAATTTCTTTCTTATATAGTGCTTTTAACTGCTGTTCTGTAGCCATTTCACATAAGACAAGATGGATGTTAGGAAAATTTTCTCGAAACCTTTTAATAATATCGATCACAATATCAGTAGAATCTACGAAACCGATCGTTAACTGACCTATCCTTCCGTCATCTGCAAGTTGTGTTGCTTTAATCGTTCTATCTACTTGAAGAAGCGTACGGCGGGCTTCTTCTAAAAATACTCTCCCCGAATCTGAAAGTTTAACCTGTCTTTTCGTTCTATGAAAAAGCGTAACACCTAACTCTTCTTCTAATTTACGAATTTCTTGACTTAATGGAGGCTGTGCCATTTTAAGACGTTCAGCTGCCCGGCTAAAATTTAGTTCTTCAGCAACCATTATAAAATAACGTATTTGTCTCAGATCCATTTTTTATGCCCCCCCTATAAATTTCATACTTGCTTATTGTGTAAAATGATTACAAAGGATTGTTATTAAACAGTTTTGCGCTTTTTTAATGGAAATATTTTTAATTATATAAAATATATATATATTTATCTGAATATATATATTATACATATTAACGACCTCTTTTTATAATGAAAGTATTCTTTCAAAAGGAGGGCATTGTTATGGAGTATAGTAAACTTGGATCTAGTGGATTAACAATTAGTAAACTTGCTTACGGAAACTGGATTAATCATGGTGGTAAGATAAATGAAGAAACTGCCCATGATTGTGTGAAAGCTGCTCTTGATGTTGGTATTACGACGTTTGATACTGCTGATGTTTATTCAGACACCAAGGCTGAAGAGATACTAGGCAGGTCTTTAAAAGGGATCCGGCGGGAGAGTATTGAACTTTGTACAAAAGTATGTCATCCAACTGGTACTGGGAAAAACGATAGAGGATTATCACGCAAGCATATTTTGGAAAACTGTAATGCCTCTTTGCGACGTTTACAAACGGATTATATTGATATTTACTATGCACACAGGTTTGATCCAACTACACCTCTGGAAGAAACGATGTTAGCTTTCGCAGATCTAGTAAGACAGGGTAAAGTGAACTATATTGGTGTAAGTGAGTGGACAGCAGAACAAATTACTCGAGGGGCAGCGCTTGCACGAGAGCTAAATGTCCCCCTTATCGCCAGCCAACCTCAATACTCCATGTTATGGAGAATCATTGAAAGTGATGTAATACCGACCTGCCAGCGTGAAGGACTTGGCCAGGTAGTATGGTCGCCTTTGGCGCAGGGGATCCTTACTGGAAAGTATCTCCCAGGAAAATCACTTCCGACTAATTCGCGTGCTAACTCATCTGCTGGAAAACCTTTTTTTAAAAACCTTGCTCAACGCTGGATGAATAATAACACCTTAGAGGCGATCCAAAAGCTTAAGCCCGTCGCACAAGAGGTTGATCTTACTCTCGCTCAGCTTGCGATAGCATGGGTACTGCAAAACCAGAACGTTTCTGCAGCAATTATTGGTGCTTCTAGTCCAGAACAGGTGAGGGAGAATGCTTTAGCATCTGAGGTGAAAATTGAAACTGAGATGATGAATCAGATTGACGAAATTCTAGGTGATCTGGTTGAATACGATCAGAGTAAAACAGGTTAAAGCTTTTAAGTCTATCTTATAGATCGTTATTTTTAATCCAGCCGACCTTGGCTGGATTTTCATGTTGCTGTAGTTTCTTGGATCGCACACTCAGATGTTTTGTATCTCTCAAAAAGGCTAAATGAATAGTATCAAACGTGGAGGTGGAACAAATGAGTGAAGAAAAAGGACATATGGATAAAGCGAAAGGAAAAACAAATCAAGCCAAAGGTCAAGTGAAAGAAAAGCTTGGCGAAGCAACAGATCATCAAAATCTGAAATCAGAAGGGAAAAAGGATCAGGCAAAAGGAAAGCTTCAAGATAAAAAAGGGGATTTGAAAAATCACCTCAACCAGTAAATCCGAAAACATGGCACTGCTTCATGTCTCCATCATGACATGTCTTTCATCAATAAAATGAATAGATGTGTGAAAAGAATTGATTATACGCGCTCGCTATCATCATGTAGACTTGAAACAGAAGACATGATTAAGGGAGATGGTTGAGATGAAGCAAGTGTGGGAGAAAGTTGACGAGTATCTCACAGACAAGTTGATTCCTAAAGATGATGTTTTGGAGCAAGCTCTTACTATTAATAAGCAAGCAGGCCTGCCAGAAATTGATGTGTCACCAGCTCAAGGGAAAATGCTTTATTTATTAGCAAAAACCAAGAATGCAAAGCGCATTTTAGAGATCGGGACACTCGGTGGATACAGTACCATTTGGTTGGCGCGTGCTCTTGAAGAGGATGGAGAACTCATCACATTAGAGGCTGTCAGCCACCATGTACAGATTGCGCAGCAAAACATCAGCAGAGCGGGCTTATCGGAACGGGTGAGCATTTTGCTAGGAGAAGCATTGGATACGCTATCTCAGTTAAAAGAGAGGGATGTGCTTCCATTCGATTTGATTTTCATTGATGCAGATAAACCGAACAACCCGAAATATCTAAAGTGGGCGTTACATTTCTCGAAAAAGGGAACAGTCATTATTGCAGACAATGTCGTCAGAAATGGAGCAGTCCTTCATGACTCTGATGGGGATGAACGAGTGCAAGGAACTCGTGAATTTTTCAATTTACTCAAACAAGAGTCAAGAATAGAGGCTACAGCCATTCAAACTGTTGGTGAAAAGGGTTACGATGGATTTGTATACGGAATCGTAAAATGAAACAAAGCTTAACCACATGCGGTTAAGCTTTTTCTTTTAGAAAAACCATCTAGCAGTTCCCATCAGCATGACGCCTACAAGAACAGTAAGTGACAAGCTTTTTGTCCAAATAGCGATCAGTACGGTCGGAACTAAGACAGCAAGGTACATCCAGTGAATGGTGACGCCTGTTGTGGTATGAATGAACAGATGCTCTGCAATCAAAGCTGTAAAGATACAAATGGGAATAAACGATAACCACTTAAGCACCACTTCAGGCAGCTCGATACTTCTTACAAATAAAAAGGGAACGACCCTTGGAATGACGGTTACAATCATACAGCCGAGGATCAGCCATATCATAAAACTGCTGATCATTTATCTGTCACCACCCCAATGGTTGCGACAATCATGGTGGCTAACAGAACAGCCACGTGTGAGGGAACAAAATGAAGCAGAACAAACATTGCAACGACCATATACAAAACAAGTGACAGGCGATGGGTTAACTTACTTTTAGGCACAGTTTGCAAAGAAAGAACCAACAGCGCAGCAAACATAGCGGAAAGGGCAAAATCAAGACCAAGGGCTTCAGGATTTGAAATCCAGTGTCCAAAAATGCCGCCAAGTATACAGGCAGCAATCCAGCACAAATAAGCCGTTATGTTCAGCCCATGCATCCACCGATTATTCAGCTTGCCATGCTGAGCTAATTTATTCATGGCTACGCCAAAGGATTCATCAGTCAGCAATAGACCGAATCCAATGTTTTGTTTCACAGAGTAGCGTGTAAAATGAGGAGCCAGCGTCAGGCTGAGCAATAAATGACGCAGATTCACAATAAATGTAGTGAGAATAATAGCGGAAAGGGGACTTCCAGTGACAAGCAGTGCACAGATAATAAACTGTGAAGCACCTGCATAAATAAAGATTGATAGAAGCGCAATGTCCCATAAGCTCAACTGTGCGCTAATTCCAACAATTCCGAAGGCAAACCCAATACTCATATAACCAAGCAGGGTTGGCACACAATCTTTTATTCCCTCGAGAAATGGTTCATGCTCCGTGCTGGGAATGTGTTTTCTAGCTTCAATATCCAACGACCTCTACTCCTTTTCTGCGTGACCACCTATAGTTTTACTTACTATATGAAAACGAATTCAGCATGTCAATAGCCGCTTATCTTCTATTATATGAAGAAAAAAGGTGCAAAAAGGATTGAAGTCAACCAGAATTTGTTATAAAGTATCAGAAAATAAAAATAATTGGAGTGACGACAAATGCTGTGGAAACCTTTGTTTGAACATGATGTTCCAAATGCCCTCCGTCCATAACGGAGAGTGATCTCCGTTTGTGGATATGGTCATCAAAATATCCAGTAACGGAGGGAAAAAGATGAATGAAAAATATATAGGCGCCCTTTACCTAGCAATCGCTGCAAGTATTTGGGGCGGCATGTACGTTGTTGTCAAAGTAACAGTAGCGGTTGTTCCGCCACTTGAGCTCGTTTGGATGAGATATGCTGTAGCAGGAGTCGTTTTGGTGTTCACCATTTGGCGCTTGGGCTATTCCTTTCGATTAGATAAAAAAGATATCCCACTTATAGTGGTGATTGGGCTGATCGGAAATTTTCTTTCCATCGTGACCCAAGAAATCGGGACGATGTATACGTCTGCACAAATGGGGGCCGTTATCACATCTGCAACACCTGCGTTTATGGTGCTGTTTGCGTTCTTTCTATTAAAAGAAGCCATGACTGTTCGAAAGTGCGCATCCATCCTGCTTGCTACAGCAGGTGTATTGCTCATGATTGGACCAGTCGCAGTGCAAACAGATGAATTTGTTGGCGGTCTTTCATTGATCATCGCTGCTTTAACATGGGCGCTTATGTCTGTTTTGCTAAAACGAGTTCCAGGAAAATACCCTCAGGTGGTGACAACCACATATGCGATCATCATTGCATTCATTGTTTTAACACCGCCAGTATTATTTCGTTTACCTCACCTAGATGTGGAGCAGATGGCAAGGCCAGAGATTTGGGGCGGTATTCTTTATCTAGGCATCATTTCAACAGCTTTAGCATTCTTTTTGTGGAATAGAGGGCTTCAATTGATGGATGCCTCAAGCGGAGGTCTATTCTTTTTCTTTCAACCGATCGTAGGTGCCATTCTTGGCTGGCTGCTTTTGGGAGAAGAAATGGGATTACGCTCATTCATTGGCATTCTATGTATATTTGCAGGGGTCTATACTGTGCTGCGTCAAAAGGAATAAGAGGAGATGTCC
This sequence comes from Bacillus sp. NMCC4, assembly GCF_002998555.1. NCBI lineage: Bacteria > Bacillati > Bacillota > Bacilli > Caryophanales > Bacillaceae > Bacillus > Bacillus sp. NMCC4. The sequence goes on from NZ_PVRA01000009.1 coordinate 113,251, forward strand.
CTTGTAAAAGGGGCATCTTCTTTAAAATGGGTAGGTTTGAGAGATTGGAGAGAATGGGGGAAACAGGATGATACAATTTCCGCATTTACAAAAAGGACAAACGATTGGTGTCACAGCACCTTCCTCAGGTGTACAGCCATCTTTGCATGACATGTTTCAGCTCTCATGTGAACGAATGAAAAACAGAGGCTATGATGTCATATGTGGAGAGACGGTATGGCACCAGGAAAAGGCAAAATCAGCGCCTGCCATAGAACGAGCAAACGAGCTTCAGTATATGATGACGTGCGATGAGATTGACCACATCATCCCGCCATGGGGAGGACAGCTTTTGATGGAAGTGCTAGAGCACCTTGATTTCTCAACGATGCACAAAAAGTGGATTCTTGGTTACTCAGATACGAGTGCACTCTTGCTGGCATTTACATTAAAAACAGGCATTGCTACAGCACATGGCCCAAACTTAGTGGATTTACGAGGGGAAGAGTCTGATCAAACGACTGCTATGTGGGAAAAAGTGCTTTCCACAGAAGAGGAGATGGACATTACTCAGTTTTCTTCATATATGTATCAAAAGGAATGGCAGCATGACACCCCGAGTCAACATGTCTTTCATTTAACAGAGCCTACAAGATGGCGCACGGTTCATCCGCAGGAGATGGCGGTGAAGGGGAGACTGATGGGAGGCTGCATTGATATCATACGTCACTTAGCGGGGACACCTTTTGGAGACGTTAAAACTTTTCAGGAAACATTCATAAAAGGTGAACCGATTCTCTGGTACTTCGAAAACTGCGCATTAAATGCTGCAAGTATGAAGAGATCACTTGTTCAATTAAAACTAGCCGGGTGGTTTTACCATTGTTCAGGTATCATGTTTGGGCGAAGTGCAGTTGATGTGCCTGTAGAAGGGTATCATTATCGGGACGTATATGAAGAATTACAAAAGGAATTACAAATCCCCATTTTCTACGATATAGATTGTGGGCATGTCCCGCCACAAATGACGCTGATTAATGGCGCATATGCAGAAGTGCAGCTGCAACCTCAAGGCAAAGCGGTCCTAAAGCAAGCATTTTTATTATAAGAAAAGGAAAGGGGAACCCCTTTCCTTCATATAACATTACATCCCTTTTGTTTCCTCACCTGCTTTTGGAACTTCCCATGCGGACTCACGGAATACTTTTTCCCATTTCGATACGACAATACATGCAACGGCATGCCCTGGAACATTCACACCTGTTCGTGCCATATCCATAATTCGATCAACACCGGCGATAATGGCGACGCCTTCTGCTGGAAGACCTACTGCATGGGCGGTTGCTAAAAGAACGACGAGTGAACCGGATGGCACTGCTGCAATCCCTTTACTCGTTAACACAAGAACAAGCATCATCAAAAGCTGCTGTGACAAACTCATGTCGACACCAAACGCTTGTGCAAGAAACACACAGGAAACCGATAAATATAAACTTGATCCATCACAATTGAGAGAGAGACCAGATGGAATGACAAAGGAGACGATTCTTTTTGGACACCCGTATTTCTCCATTCGTGACATAAGCTGAGGAAGGACAGTTTCTGTACTTGTAGTAGAGAAGGCAACCAAGAACAAATCCCAAATCATTTTTAAAACTTCGAAGTAGTTAAAACGGAAGATCAGTGCGACCAGAGGGAACAAAGCAAAGAGAATAATGAATAATCCTAAAAATACAGTCCCGACAAGCTTCATCATTGGGATTAATAAAACAATGCCATATTGGCCAACGGAAGCAGCCATTAATGCAAGAACTCCAATAGGTGCTGTCACCATGACCATCTGCGTTAGCTTAAACATAATTTGTGCCACTGATTCAAAGAAGGTGAGAACAGGAGCGGATGCTTTACCGATGCCGCTTGCGGCTACACCAAATAATATGGCGAAGAAAATGACAGCAAGTAAATCATTCTGAGCCATGACATCGACGATATTCGTTGGAATGATATCGAGTACCATTTGTTTAAAGTCGACGACTTTCTGCGTATAGCCATCTAATTCACCAATATCTTTCTTAGCTAATTTAGAGAAATCAAGGCCAACGCCAGGCTTTAGAACATTAGCCAGCAATAGACCAATTCCTAGAACGATGGTTGTGATGACCTCAAACCAAATGATCGTCTTTAATCCTAGGCTGCCCATTTTCTTCATACCGCCACTGCCAGCTGCACCAATAACAATGGTAGAGAAAACGATAGGAACAACGATCATTTTAATCAATCTGATGAATCCATCTCCAATTGGCCGCAGTGCCATCCCGAAGTCAGGAAAGAAATGGCCGATAAGAGCTCCTATCACCAAAGCGATCATGATTTGAAAAGCGACGAACTTTTTCATCATCTCCTACCTCCTTTAAATGCTTGGAAAATATTAAGAATTTTCCAATAAATAAAAATTCTATGTGACCATGTTTTGTCCTCCTTTGGATTTAGAAAGATTTTATTTAAGAATCATTAGAATTATGAAGAAAGAGAAGAAAATAGGGCTATTGCATCTCTATTTATCTAAGAAAAAACCACTTCTTAAAAAATATGAAACTTTTTTAGAAAAATGTATTGACCCATTTATGTGATCCATGGTATATTTTTATTCGTCGCTGATGACGTATTTGAAACAAAGACATTCAAACACATGCGACAAACAAATTTTAAAAAGATGTTGACTTGATAAAAACGATATGTTAAGATAATTAAGTCGCCTGATTAAGCGCCCGTAGCTCAATTGGATAGAGCGTTTGACTACGGATCAAAAGGTTAGGGGTTCGACTCCTCTCGGGCGCGCCAATACAAATCACGCGGGTGTAGTTTAGTGGTAAAACCTCAGCCTTCCAAGCTGATGTCGTGAGTTCGATTCTCATCACCCGCTCCATTTTGAAACGTGATCTTTGAAAACTAAACAAGACAAAACGTACCTGTTAATTCGAGTTTTTATAAAAAAATCCTATGAAACATCATAGGTAGTCAGTCAAACGCTGACGAAAAACAAAACTTTGGTTTTGTACTTTTTCGGAGAGTTTGATCCTGGCTCAGGACGAACGCTGGCGGCGTGCCTAATACATGCAAGTCGAGCGAACAGAAGGGAGCTTGCTCCCGGATGTTAGCGGCGGACGGGTGAGTAACACGTGGGTAACCTGCCTGTAAGACTGGGATAACTCCGGGAAACCGGAGCTAATACCGGATAGTTCCTTGAACCGCATGG